>NZ_JACYUV010000012.1:0-98564 GCF_014841935.1 Stenotrophomonas sp. CFBP 13725
GCGTCCGCCGTCGCGGCAACGGCAGGATTCCGCCGAGCACGGCTCGGCGCTACCGAGCGGGGCATGTAGCGCCGAGCCACGCTCGGCGAGCGCGCCGCGCGGACAGGATTCCGCAGCGATCTGCCACCAGGCAGGTAGAATGCGCACCATGCCTCTTTCCCTGCTCAAGTCGCTCAAGCCGGTCGCCGGCCGCGCCCTGCAAGCCGCGCTGAATCGTGCGCTGGCGCTGGATCCCGATACCCGTCAGGCGTTGACCGCGCTGGATGGCCGACATATCGACCTGACCCTGGACGCCCCTGCGCTGGCCATGCGCATCAGTGTGCATGGCGAGCAGCTTGAGGTCGGCCCGGTCGACCACCGCGAAGCCGATCTGGCGGTGCGCAGCAGCCTGGCCGGTGTGCTGGCCCAGTTGCCGTTGCTGGCCAGGTCGCGCAGCGAACAGGGCGACCCGGCAGGCCGCGTACGGGTGGCCGGGGATGCCGAACTGGCCCGCCGTCTGCAGCAACTGGCCAAAGGCTTTGATCCGGACTGGCAGCTGCCGTTCGTGCGCGTCTTCGGCGAGGTGCTGGGCGTGCAGGTGGCCAACGCACTGCGCAGCGCGCTGCAGCACGCACGCCGCGGCGTCTCCGATCTGGCCCATACGGCGGCGGAGTACGTGACCGAGGAGTCGCGCGACGTGGTACCGCGTGGCGAGCTGGACGCGTTCCATGACGACGTGGACGTGCTGCGCGACGACGTCGAGCGTCTGTCGGCGCGCGTGCAGCGCCTGCGGGGTGCCGCATGAAGGCCCTGCTGCGGGCCAGCCGCATTGGTCGCATCATCCTGCGCTATCGCCTGGATGACCTGCTGCAGGACACGCCGGCCGAACGCTGGCTGCGCCTGGCCAAGCCTTTCGTGCCGCGTGCGTCGGCCGACATCGCCGCACAGTCGCGTGGTGCCCGGCTCCGCCTGGCGCTGCAGGATCTGGGTCCGATCTTCGTCAAGTTCGGCCAGATCCTGTCCACGCGCCGTGACCTGGTGCCGCCGGACATCGCGGTCGAGCTGACCCTGTTGCAGGACCGGGTCAAGCCGTTCGACGGTGAGACCGCGCGCCGCATCGTCGAAGAGACACTGGGCATGCCGGTCAGCGAAGCCTTCGCCAGCTTCGATACCGAGCCGCTGGCCTCGGCGTCGATCGCGCAGGTCCACGCGGCGACGTTGGGCGACGGACGCCAGGTCGTGGTCAAGGTGCTGCGGCCGAACATCGAAAAGCAGATCGTCGCCGACATCGCGTTGCTCAATTCGCTCGCCACACTGGTCGAGCGCACCCACCCGCGTGCGGACAAGATCCGTCCGCGCGAAGTGGTGGCCGAGATCGAGAACACGTTGTCGGCCGAACTGGACCTGCAGCGCGAAGGCGCCAATGCCAGCGTGCTGCGCCGGTTCTGGGAGCACTCTGACGATCTGTACGTGCCGGAAGTGATCTGGAGCCACACCGCCGAACGCGCGCTGACGCTGGAGCGCGTCTGGGGCATTCCCTCCGATGACATCGAGGCGCTGGACCGCGCCGGCATCGACCGCGTGGCGCTGGCGGCCAAGGGAGTAAGGGTGTTCTACACCCAGGTGTTCCGGGACAATTTCTTCCATGCCGACGCCCACGCCGGCAACATCTGGGTCGACGTCGATCCGGCACGGCGGGCGAATCCGCGCTTCATCGCGCTGGACTTCGGCATCATGGGCCAGCTCTCGCAGGAGGATCAGTACTACCTCGCCGAGAACTTCATGGCCATCTTCAACCGCGATTATCGGCGCATCGCCGAGCTGCACGTACAGGCACGCTGGATGCCGGACCACGTGCGCATCGACGATCTGGAAGCGGCGGTACGCTCGGTGTGCGAGCCCTATTTCACCCGTCCGTTGTCGCAGATTTCGCTGGCCGAAGTGCTGATGAAGCTGTTCCGCGTGGCGCAGCGCTACCAGTTGACCCTGCAGCCGCAGCTGATCCTGCTGCAGAAGACCCTGCTGAACATCGAAGGCGTCGGCCGACAGCTCGATCCGCAGATCGATATCTGGGCAGTGGCCAAGCCGGTGCTGTCGAAGATCCTGCGCGAGCGCTACAGCCCGCGCCGGGTGCTGCGCGAGATCGGCAAGCGGGTGCCGGAGATCATGACCCACGCCCCGGACATGCCGCGCCTGGTGCATGCCTGGCTGAGCCAGCAGGTCGAAGGCCGGCATGAACTGTCGATGCGCTCACGCGACCTGGCCGCGCTGGATGTCAGTGTGCAGCGCCTGCAGAAGCACGCCGTGGGCGCGATCACCGGTGTCGGCCTGTTGGCGATCGCCGCGCTGATGTATGTCCTGCAGCCACCGGGCTGGTACATCGGCGACATGCCGGTGTGGAGCTGGGTCTCCGGTGCACTGGGTGCGTTCGCGTTGGCGCGGGCATGGTGGCGATGATGGTGGGCGAATCGGTGGCCGATGAGGCCGTGGCGGCTGTCGCATCGCCGCCGCTGCAACTGCTGCATCAGGACGAGCGCCTGGCCGTGGTCAACAAGCCCGCCGGGTTGATGGTCCATGACAGCAAGCTGGCGCGCGGCGAGGATGATTTCCTCGCGGATCGACTGCGTGAGCAGCTGGGCCGTCAGATCTTCCTGGTCCACCGGTTGGATCGCGCGACCAGTGGGTGCCTGCTGCTGGCCTTTGATCGCGATACCGCGAGCGCGCTGGGCAAGTCGCTGATGGGCGGCGAGGTGATGAAGGATTACCTGACGGTCTGCCGTGGCTGGCCGGCCGAAGCGGCCTGGCGCGTGGACCACGATCTGGATGGCGGCCCGGGCAAGCCGGTGAAAAAGCAGGCCGTCACCGATTTCCAGCGGTTGCAGACCGGCGAGCTGGGCGTGCCGAGCGGGGAGTTCACCACCTCACGCTATGCGATGCTGCGCTGCCAGCCGCAGACCGGGCGCTTCCGGCAGATCCGTCGGCATCTCAAGCACCTGTCTCACCACATGATCGGTGACACCAGCCACGGCGACGGGCGGCACAACCGGATATTCCGCATGCAGGGCGTGCACCGCATGCTGCTGCACGCCGAGCGGCTGCGTTTTCCGCATCCGGAAGGCGGCGTGGTCGACGCGCGCGCCCCGCTGGACCGTGAGTTCCAGAAGGCGCTGGACTTGTTCGGCTGGGCCGTGCCGTCCGCCTGAGCGTCGGTAGCCCGTAGCGCCGAGCCATGCTCGGCGGAGTGTATCCGTCGCCTTCGGCAAACCGCCGCCGAGCATGGCTCGGCGCTACCACGCATTCCCATGTGCTCCCGGTAGTGACGGCCGCTGGCCGTCAGGCCCTTTATAGTGGGGCATGACAGCAGATACCGACCCCGCCGACCTTCCTGCCCTGCTGCAGACACTGCGGATCGCGTGGCAGGCGCAGCGTCCCTCGATCAACCAGCGCGAGGACGACCTGCGTCGCCTGCGTACGGCATTGAAAGCGCGGATGGACGACATGGCCACCGCCATTGCCGCGGATTTCGGCCACCGCTCGCACGCCGAATCGCGCATCGCCGACGGCATGAGCGTGCTGTCGGCCATCGATCATCTGCTCAAGCACCTGCGTCGGTGGTCGCGGCCACGGCGTGCCAGTGCGGGCTGGAAGCTGTGGCCAGCGCGTGCGCAGCTGCGCCCGACCCCGCTGGGCGTGGTCGGCGTCATCTCGCCTTGGAACTATCCGATCACCTTGGCGTTGGTGCCGCTGGCCACGGCCATCGCGGCCGGCAACCACGTGCTGCTCAAGCCCTCAGAGCACACGCCGCGAAGCAGCGCTTTCCTGGCGGAGCTGCTTGCCAGCGTGTTCCCCGCCGCACGCGTAACGGTGGTGCAGGGCGGTGCGGACGTGGCGTCGGCGGTGGCCAGTCTGGCGCTGGACCACCTGGTGTTTACCGGGTCCACAGCCATCGGCCGGAAGGTCATGGCGGCGGCGGCCGAACACCTGGTGCCGTTGACCCTGGAACTGGGCGGAAAGTCGCCGGCCATCGTGTGCAGCGACTATCCCCTGCAGAAAGCGGCGGCGAGGTTGTCTACCGGTAAATGGTTCAATGCCGGACAGACCTGCATCGCACCGGACTACGTGCTGGTTGATGGCCCGCGCCAACGCGCGTTCGTGCAGGCACTGCAGGAGCAGGTCGTCCAGCGCTACGGGGATTTCAGCGACGCTACCGATTACACCCGGATCATCAATGAAGGGCAGTACCAGCGGCTGCTCGGTTATCTGCAGCAGGCGCGCGACCGCAACGTGGAGGTCATTCCGTTGGCCACCATCGATCCGCTGCGTGCAGCCCGCGAACGGTTGCTGGTGCCTACCGTGGTACTGGATCCACCGGACGACCTGGACCTGATGCAGCAGGAAATCTTCGGCCCGATCCTGCCGGTGCGCGCCTATGCGGACCTGGATGCCGCCTTGGCCGATGTGGTGGCACGGGATCGGCCGCTGGCGCTGTATCCCTTCAGCCATGACCACGCCAAGGTGGATCGCATCCTCGCTACGGTGGTGGCTGGCGGAGTGACGGTGAACGACACGCTGCTGCATTTCGCTGCCGATGGCCTGCCGTTCGGTGGTGTGGGTGCCAGCGGCATGGGCGCGTACCACGCACGCGCCGGCTTTGATGCCATGAGTCGGCCGATGCCGGTGCTGTGGCAATCCCGCTGGGCCGCGACCGATTTCCTGCGGCCGCCGTACGCGCGGATACAGGGGCTGCTCAAGCGGCTGGTCGGGTAGCACGAACGGGAGGGTGGCGGGCAGGGCAGGTACAATTCCCGCCATGAAAATCGCCTCGTGGAACGTCAACTCCCTCAACGTCCGCCTGCCGCACCTGGAGCAGTGGCTCAAGGATGCCGGTCCGGACATCGTCGGCATCCAGGAAACCAAGCTGGAAGACCACAAATTCCCGGATGCCGCGCTGGCCAGCGCCGGCTACCGCAGCGTGTTCGCCGGGCAGAAAACCTATAACGGCGTGGCGCTGTTGTCGCGTGAACCGGCCGAGGACGTGCAGATCGGCATCCCCGGCTTCGAGGACGAACAGAAGCGGGTGATCGCGGGCACCTTCGGCGACCTGCGGGTAATCAATCTCTACGTGGTCAACGGCCAGGACATCGGCACGGACAAATACGCCTACAAGCTGCGCTGGCTGGAGGCGGTGCATGCGTGGATCGAAACCGAACTGCAGAAGTACCCGAAACTGATCGTGATGGGGGACTTCAACATCGCCCCGGACGAGCGCGACGTGAACGATCCGCTGGTGTGGAACGAGAACCACATCCTGACCTCGACCGCCGAGCGCGGGGCGTTGAACAAGCTCCTGCAACTGGGGTTGCACGACGCGTTCCGCCTGCACAGCGACGAGGCCGGGATCTTCAGTTGGTGGGACTATCGCGCCGCGGGATTCCGCCGCAATCTCGGCCTGCGGATCGACCTGACCCTGGTGTCTGATGCCCTCAAGGCATCCGCCGTTGCGTCGGGCATCGACCGCGAGCCGCGGACCTGGGAGCGTCCCAGCGACCATGCACCGGCATGGGTGCAGCTGGGTTGAATCGACGAGGCCCGACCTTGGCCGGGCCCCGTCCTGATGTCTCTGCCGGCCAGCGGCCGACCTTACCGCAGCGTCAGCGGATGCTCTTGCGGGTAAACAGGTTGACGATGGCCAGCAGGATCACCGCACCGATCAGCGAGAACAGGAACGTGCGTACCGTGATCGCTTCGTTGATGCCGCCGCCGAACAGGAACCCGGCGATCAGTGCACCGACGATGCCGACCACCACGTTGAGGATGATGCCCTGCTGGGCATTGCGTCCCATGATGATGCTGGCAAGCCAGCCTACGATGCCGCCGACGATCAACCAGATAATGATGCCCATTGCCCCATCTCCTATCTCAAAGAGATTCCAGTTGACGCGTATGGCCGTGAAACCGCTGTGCAGTGGCGTTGACGGGGCGCTGGCATGAGCGCGGGGATGTCAGGGCAGGAAAGGTGGCGGTTCGGTCCCGTCACGGTGTGGCGTCGCCCGCACGTGCCCGGCCAGCGCGGTGAGCCGCAGGCACGACAGGTGCTGGCGCAGGCCTTGGGGGGCGATCCGCTGGCCTTGCCGCTGGTTCGCGACCCCCGTGGCCGCCCGGAACTGTCGGCTGCGTTGTCGCGCTTCGGCACGGGCTGGAGCCACAGCGGCGATGTCCTGCTGGTCGCGCTGGGCGAAGGGGTCCGGCTCGGCGTTGACCTGGAGCTCCTGCGCCCGCGCCCGCGCATGGTGGAGATCATCCGCCGGTTCTTCCATCCTGCAGAGATCGCGTGGCTGGAGGGCCTTGCCGAGGAAGCCCGCGTGCAGTGGTTCTTCCGCGTGTGGTGTGCGAAGGAAGCGATGCTGAAAGCGGACGGGCAGGGCATTTCCTTCGGCCTGCACCGCCTGCAGTTCGGCCCGGCCGACGACGGCACGCTGCAGCTGCAATGGTGCGATCCGGCGTTGGGCCACGCCGCGCGCTGGCACCTGCACGAGTGGCAGGCCAGCGCCAACTTCCGCGCCGCGCTGGCGTGGCATGTCGCCTGACCTGCTTACCGCAGCAGGAAACCGGCGATAATGCCCACATGAGCGAACTTACCCTTCCACCTGCCGTCGCCGACACGCTGCAGCGTGGCCTGGCCGACATGGGCCTGGCGGCCGATGTGGCGCCGCCCCTGCTGCGTTACCTGGCCCTGCTGCACCGCTGGAACCAGACCTACAACCTCACCGCGATCCGCGATCCGCAGGAGATGGTGACCCGCCACCTGCTCGACTCGCTGGCCATGCGACCGCATGTGGTGGACGGGTCGCTGGCCGATCTCGGTACCGGTCCCGGCCTGCCAGGCATTCCGTTGGCCATTGCCTGCCCCGGCCTGCAGGTCACCCTGGTGGAGAGCAACGGCAAGAAAGCGCGCTTCATGCGTGAAGTCGTGCGCCAGCTGGGACTGACCAACGCGCGGGTCGCCGAGTCGCGGGCAGAGGCGCTGGATGAGCCCGGCCAGTACGATCAGTTGACCGCGCGTGCGATGGACACGCTGGAAGGCATCGTGCGCGTCGGCGGCCATCTGTTGCGCCCCGGCGGCGTGCTGCTGGCGATGAAAGGGGTCCACCCGCACGATGAGATCGCCGCGCTGCCCGCGGGTTGGCAGGTGCGCGAGGTCGTGGCGCTGAAAGTGCCCGGCTTGGCGGGAGAGCGCCATCTGGTCAGCGTTGGCGGCCCCTGAAGGGCGCCGCGCTTGCCTGCTGGACAAGGCCGGGATGAAGCCCGATTTCCGCCCGGGGCCGGTTGTACGCATAATGACCAGCCCCAGCAACCGTCGACGAGGCTCACCCGCATGGCCCGCATCATCGCCATCGCCAACCAGAAGGGTGGCGTCGGCAAGACCACGACCGCCGTCAACCTGGCCGCCGCCCTGGCCAACGCGCCCAAGCGGGTGTTGTTGGTCGACCTCGATTCGCAGGGCAACGCGACGATGGGCAGCGGCGTCGACAAGCGCGAGCTGGAAGCGTCCACCTGCGATCTGCTGCTGGGCGAAAGCACGGCCGTGGAAGTTCGGCTGAAAGCGGCCGAGGGCTACGACCTGCTGCCCGGCAACATCGACCTGACCGCCGCCGAAATCCAGTTGATGGGCCAGGGCGAGCGCGAGCAACGCCTCAAGCGCGCGTTGGCACCGATCCGCGATGAGTACGACTACATCCTGATCGACTGCCCGCCGGCGCTTTCGCTGCTGACGTTGAACGCACTGGCGGCCGCCGATTCGATCCTGGTGCCGATGCAGTGCGAGTACTACGCCCTTGAAGGCCTGAGCGCGCTGGTGGAAACCATCGAAGCGCTGCGTGGCAACCTCAATCCGACGCTGGAAATCGAAGGCGTGCTGCGCACCATGTTCGATGTGCGCAACAACCTGGCCAATGCCGTGTCCGGCGAGCTCACCGAACACTTCGGCGACCTCGTGTTCCGCACCATCGTGCCGCGCAACGTGCGCCTGGCCGAGGCGCCCAGCCATGGGCAGAGCATCGTCGGCTATGACCGCGCTTCGCGCGGCGGCGTGGCCTACCTCGGCCTGGCTGGCGAGATCATTCGACGCAACAACGAACGCAACAAGGCCGTCGCGGCCGTGGAGACCGTCTGATGAGCACCAAGCCCGCAGCAGGGAAGAAGCGTGGCCTCGGCCGCGGCCTGGATGCCCTGCTGGGACCGAAGGCATCGGTCAGCCAGGTGCAGGCCACCGCGGTGATCGAGCCGTTGCCGGGCGAAGTGCTGCGCAGGTTGCCCATCGGCCAGCTGCAGCCGGGCAAGTACCAGCCGCGGCGCGAGATGGACGAGACCAAGCTTGCCGAACTGGCCGATTCGATCCGCTCGCAGGGCGTGATCCAGCCGATCCTTGCGCGTCAGCTGCCGGGCGGCAACTACGAAATCGTCGCCGGCGAACGCCGCTGGCGTGCATCGAAGCTGGCCGGGCTGGATGAAGTGCCGGTGGTGGTGCGCGAGCTGGAAGACCGCACCGTCATCGCGATGGCGCTGATCGAAAACATCCAGCGCGAAGACCTCAACCCGCTGGAGGAAGCCGAAGCCCTGCAGCGGCTGATCAGCGAGTTCACCCTGACCCATGCCGAAGCGGCCGAGGCGGTTGGCCGCTCGCGTGCGGCGGTGTCCAACCTGCTGCGCCTGCTGGAACTGCCGATCGCCATCCGCGTGCTGCTGGAGTCGCGCCGCCTGGAGATGGGGCATGCGCGTGCATTGCTGACGCTGGCGCCGGAACTGGCCAGCAAGCTTGCGCAGGAGGCGGCAGACGAAGGTTGGTCGGTGCGCGAGGTGGAGCGCCGTGCGCAGGCCTTCGCGGCCGGCAAGGTGCCCAGCAACCGGCCGCAGGCGGCAGCGAAGACCGCGCCGCAGGCCGACATCGCATCGCTGGAAACCGAACTGAGCGAGTCGTTGGGCGCCAAGGTGGCGATCACCCACGGCCGCGGTGGCAAGGGCAAGCTGATCATCCATTACTCTGACCTGGATACGCTGGACGGCGTGCTCGAACGGCTGCGCGCCCAGCGCGCGTGAGCGTTCGACAGCGCACGCCTGGCCAGGAGCCGTCCATGAGCAACGACTACGACGAGGTCAGTCCGGGCGGCAGTCCGATCCATCGGCACCGTGACGAGAACGCCTTCACCGCCGCATCCGAGGGCCCCAACGTTGCCGCGATCGCGGCACACATCGCGCAGCATCTGGGGCCGGTTGCGGGTGTGTACCACGAGATCATCTCCGACACGGTGCGCATCGACCTGCATGTCGTGGCGGCCACGGATGCGTTCCCTTTCCTGCGCATCGTCACCTCGGGCATGAGCGATCTGCCGATGGATGTGCCGGAAGGCGCCGAATCGCCTGACCGTCTCGAGTTGATGGTGACCCTTCCCGGCACATGGCCGCTCAGTGAGACGGCGCTTGCCGACGAACGCAGCTATTGGCCGTTGCGGCTGTTGAAGACCCTGGCGCGGCTGCCGCACAAGTACGATACCTGGCTGGGCTTTGGCCACAGCATTCCCAACGGCATGCCTGCCGAACCCTATGCGACGACGGTAGGGTTCCAAGGGGCGTTGATCCTGCCGCCTGCCAGTGCACCCGACGCCTTCGCCCACCTGACCACTGACGATGGCACGCTGATCGGCTTCATGGCGGTGGTGCCGGTGTATCCCGAAGAGATGGCATTGAAGCTGGAAGACGATGCGGAAGCCTTGCTGGCCCGCTTCAGCGCCAAAGGCATCAGCGACATCATCGAGCCCTTCCGGCTCAACGTCGGCGCAACGCATTACGGCCTGCACTCATGACGATCCTGCTTACCGGCGCGGCCGGCTTCATCGGTGCGTATACCGCGCAGGCCCTGCTGCAGGCCGGTCGCCCCGTGGTCGGGCTGGACAACTTCAACGACTATTACGATCCACAGCTCAAACGTGATCGGGTCGCCGCGCTGTGTCCGCAGCTCGACCTGCGCACGCTGGATCTCACCGATCGCGACGGCCTGGGCGCGCTGTTCGACGAGGTGCGGCCCACCGCGGTCATCCACCTGGCAGCGCAGGCGGGCGTGCGCTATTCGCTTGAGAATCCGCACGCCTACGTCGACAGCAACATCAGCGGGTTCGTCAACATCCTGGAACTGTGCCGCCACCACAACGTGCAGCATCTGGTCTATGCCAGCAGCAGTTCGGTGTACGGCGACTCGGCAACGCCGCCCTTTTCCGAAGACCAGCGCGTGGACCAGCCGCGTTCGTTGTATGCGGCCACCAAGGCAGCCAACGAGCTGATGGCCTATACCTACGCACAGCTGTTCGGGCTGAAGGCCACCGGCCTGCGGTTCTTCACCGTGTACGGGCCATGGGGGCGACCGGACATGGCGCCGCTGTTGTTCTCGCGTGCGGTGCTGGCGGGCCGATCGATCGACGTGTTCAACGAAGGGCACATGCAGCGTGACTTCACACATGTTTCCGACATCGTCGCCGGTATTCTCGGCGCGCTCGCACATCCCGGCGACGGTCCTGTGCCGCACCGGGTGTTCAACCTCGGCAACCACACCCCCGTGGAGCTGGAGCGGTTCATCAGTGTGATCGAGCAGGCCGCAGGCCGCCCCGCCACCAAGATCTACAAGCCCATGCAACCGGGCGACATGGTCCGCACCATGGCCGATACGCGTCGCGCCCATGACGCATTCGGCTATGAGCCGGCCCTGCCGATCGAGCAGGGCCTGCCCCCGGTGGTGGCATGGTGCCGCGACTATTTCGGCGATCGTGCCTGATCCACCGTTGCTGGGCAGCCGGGTTCATCTTCGGCTAACCTCGGCAGCGGAGAATGCGCGCTCTTTGTTTTCACCCCGGCCGAGTGCCCCATGAGCCATCCCGAGCTGTCTGTTGTGGTCCCGGTGTTCAACGAACGCGATAATGTCGCGCCGCTGGTGGCTGAAATCACCGCCGCCCTGCGGGGACGCATCGCCTTTGAAATCGTCTACGTCGACGACCAGTCACGCGACGACACGCTGGCGGTGCTGCGGGCGCTGAAGTCCCAGACGCCGGAACTGCGCGTGCTGCACCATGTCAGCCAGAGCGGGCAAAGCACGGCCGTGCGCAACGGGGTCAAACATGCGCGGGGCGCGTGGATCGCGACCCTGGACGGTGACGGCCAGAATGATCCAGCCGATATTCCCGGGCTGCTCGACGCGCGTGCGCGGGCTGATGCCAGCGTCAAGCTCTTCGCCGGTTGGCGGGTCAACCGCAAGGACAGCGGCAGCAAGCGCTGGGCCAGCCGCTGGGCCAATGCGATCCGTGCGCGCATGCTGCGCGATGACACGCCGGACACGGGCTGCGGCATCAAGCTGTTCGAGCGCGAGGCCTTCCTGGACCTGCCGTACTTCGATCACATGCATCGCTACCTGCCGGCCTTGATGCAGCGTGCCGGCTGGCAGACCACCAGCGTGCCGGTCAACCACCGCCATCGCACCACGGGCGTGTCCAAGTACACCAACCTGGGCCGCGCGCTGGTCGGCATCCGCGACCTGCGCGGCGTGGCCTGGCTGATCACCCGCAGCCGCCGTACTGTCGTGGAAGAAGCCTGATGGAACTGCACTGGCTGGACCAGCCGCTGACCTGGTTGTACTGGACCGGGCTGCATGTGACGGGTTGGAAGCTGATCGGCTATACCGGCGCGCTGATGTTCGGGGGCCGCTGGCTGGTCCAGTTCGTCGCCTCGCGGCGTGCCGGCAAACCGGTGATCCCGCGCCTGTTCTGGTACATGAGCGTGGTCGGCAGCCTGATGACGCTGAGCTACTTTCTGTTCTCGGCCAAGCAGGACTCCGTCGGTGTGCTGCAGAATCTGTTCCCGGCGTTCACTGCCCTGTACAGCCTGAAACTGGATATCGACCACCGCGGCTGGAAGCGCGACAAAGCCGCGCACTGACGGGGCGACGCACACCCCTGCATCCGCCGCCCCTGCATAGACGCGATCGAGGCCATTGCCCGGCACGGGCAGGACATTCGACCCATGTCGCAGGCAGCCAACGGTGCCATGATCGGTGGTCTGCCTTCCCGGGAACCTGTCGCTCGTGAAAAACCGTCTTGCCGTTGCCCTGCTGCTTGCCCTTTCCTCGCCGTTGGCCGTCCATGCCGCCGTGCCCACTGCCACGACCGCGCCGGCCAGCGTCGCCAACGAACGCGCTGCCGATGCCGCGTTCCGCGCTATCTATGAAAAGGAATGGGCCTGGCGCCAGGAGGGCGGCGGTGAAGCCAGCGAAGACGGCGATGCGCCGGCCGGCGCGGCACGGCTGCCCGACGTGGGCCCCGCCGCGCAGCAGGACCGGCTGAAGGTCTGGGACGAGGTGCTTGCGCAGCTGGACCGCACCGACGTCAAGGCGCTGTCTCCGGTGAACCAGGTGAACTTCGCGATCTATCGCGACCAGGTCTTCAACCTGGCCCAGGAGGTGCGCCTGCGGACCTACGAGATGCCGTTCAACTCCGACTCGTCGTTCTGGTCCAACCTGTCCTTCATGGCACGGCGCGAGATGAAGACCGCGCAGGACTACCGCAACTACATCGCCCGCTTGAATGACGTACCGCGCTACTTCGGCCAGCAGACCGACAACATGCGAGCCGGCCTGAAGCGCGGCTTCAGCGTGCCGCGCGCGGTGCTGGATGGACGTGAGGTGGCCATTTCCAACGTTGCCGACCTGAAGGATCCGACCGAATCCCCGCTGTACGCACCGTTCAAGAAGCTGCCCGCCAGCATGCCGCAGGCGGACCAGGCCGCGTTGCAGGCGCAGGCACGCGAGGCGATCAGCGGCAAGGTCATCCCGGCGTTCCAGCAACTGCGTACGTTCTTCCTGCAGGACTACGTGCCGCAGGCGCGCACTACGCTGGCGGCCGAAGCCATGCCCGATGGCAAGGCGTTCTACAAGCAGCAGATCCACGAATACACGACGCTGGACCTGACCCCGGATGCGATCCATCGCATCGGGCTGGATGAGGTGGCACGCATCCAGAAGGAAATGAACGCCATCATCCAGCAGGTCGGTTTCAAGGGCAGCTTCGATGAGTTCCTGACCTTCCTGCGCACCGATCCGCAGTTCTACGCGAAGACCCCGGATGAGCTGCTGCATCGTGCAGCGTGGATCTCCAAGCGCGTGGACGGGGTGATCGGCAAGTACATGACGCTGCCGCGTGCGCGCTTCACCATCGTGCCGGTGCCGCCGGACATCGCGCCGTTCTGGACCGCCGGCCGCGGTGGCATGGGCACCTACTGGCTGAATACCTACAACCTGCCGGCGCGCCCGCTCTACAACCTGCCCGCACTGACCCTGCACGAATCAGATCCCGGCCATGCGCTGCAGGGTGCGTTGGCGGCCGAACAGGGTGACCTGCCGGCGTTCCGTCGCACCAGCTATATCTCCGCCTACGGTGAAGGCTGGGGGCTGTACTGCGAAAAGCTCGGCATCGAGATGGGCATCTATGAGACCCCTTACGAAGACTTCGGCCGCCTGACCTACGAAATGTGGCGTGCGGCGCGTCTGGTGATCGATACCGGCGTGCACAGCAAGGGCTGGTCACGTGACAAGGCCATTGCCTACCTGCGTGACCACACGGCGCTGAGCGAGCATGAGGTCACCACCGAAGTCGACCGCTACATCTCCTGGCCGGGACAGGCCCTGAGCTACAAGCTGGGTGAGATCGCCATCGTCCGGCTCCGCGCACAGGCCGAACGGGAGCTGGGCGAAAAGTTCGACATCAAGGCCTTCCACGACGCCGTGCTGGAACAGGGCTCAGTGCCGTTGCCGGTGCTTGAGCAGCAGATCCAGGCGTTCATTGCAGAGCGCAAGCGCGCATGAGCGATCCACGGTAGCGCCGCAGCAGGGATGCGGCAGCCTTGGGGGGTCACCTCCAAAAGGCTGCCGCATGAACAACGTTCCGGATGATTTCTCCATTCAGTGGCGAACCTTCAGCGTATCGCAGGGGGTCGTGCAGCCCTCGGGCGAGCCACCGGCATGGGCGCCGCTCTCGGTGACCAACGCGCCAGCAATGACCACCACCACGACAATGTGCGGCATGCCGTGCTACCAGCATGGGCTGCGCACCAGTGTCATGGACCTGTTGACCCACGCGGAGCGCAGTACCCTCTACCTGGATTACGCCGTACATTCTTCCGCACTCGCCGATCCGGAGCGCATCATCGCGGTGCGCCCGGACCAGGCCGAGGCTCACCTGACCTACCGGCAGTTGTGCGAGCCGGGCAGCTTCTGCGTGCGTCGTGATGAGGCGGGTAGCTTCGTACTGGTGCATCGTCCGCGGCCGGCTGCGGGGGCAGGTGCACTGGTGCCGCTGGTGCGTACGCCGCTGGAGTTTTCGGCACAGGGCTGGCGCCTTCATGTACCGGAGACAGCTCGCCCGGCATGGAATGGCGTACGCGATGTGCACTTCTCCAGTCTGGACGCGCTGAAAGCGGCGCTCCCTCCCGGTATGAAGGAGGTGACCGGCGCGTCGCTTTGCGATATCGAGGCGACCCATCTGTAGCGGCGCATGCGGTCGCTGCGATTGTGTAACGCCCGATGCGCCCGCTACCCTGCGGGTGATGATCCGTCCACCCCGCCACCGCCGCTTGTTCCTGCTCCGCCTGCTGATGCTGGTGGTGGTGGCGCTGGGTACCGCCGGCGGCGCGCTGGCATCGGCATTGGGTGACCTGCACGAGCTGTCGCACGCGGATCATCCGGCCGTGCCGCATGGCAGTCTGGAAAGCGATAGCGGTCACGACGATGAAGATGTCGGCGACCGGCTGCTGCATGCGCTGGTGCATTGTGGCCATTGTCACGGGCAGGGCGGGCAGCTGCCGATGGGGCACGCTGGCTGGTGCAGCTTGTCTCCCGGCGTCGTTCTGCTTGACGCGGTGTACGACGCCAACGGGACATCGATGATGCCCGATAGTCTGCTGCGTCCTCCGATCCAGGGCTGATCCACCGCCGGCCCGCAGCCGGTGATCTGATCCCTGATACGTCCTTCGGAGAGACCCCATGTGGAAATGCCTGGCCGCCTTGGCGGCCTTGGCGATGGCACCGTGCGCCCCTGCACAGGTGACGCCGCCCCCTGTCCCGTTGACACTCGATGCCGCCATCGAGCGTGTTGCGCACACCCATCCTGACCTGCGACTTCTGCCCTTGCAGCAGGATGCCGCGCAGGCACGACGCGATGCCGCCGGGCTCGCACCGCCGCTGGTGTTCGGCGCAGACGTCGAGAACGCCCTCGGCACCGGTGACAGCCGCGGTGTCCGCTCACTGGAGACCACCGTGTCGTTGGCCGGCGTGCTGGAGCGAGGAGGCAAGCTGGATGCGCGCCGTGCGGTCGCGCAGGCCAACCTCGATGCACTGGCCCCGCAGCGGGAGATCACCCGCCTGGACATGATGGCGGAGGTGGCACGCCGCTACCTGGCCATCACCGCCGCCGCCGCCCGCGAGCGGATTGCCCGGGATGACATCGAACAGCGTCGGCGCGCGGTGGACGCAGCACAGCGGCGCCTGACCGCCGGTGCGTCACCGGCATCGACCCTGATGACCGCACAGGCCGCCTTGGCGCAGGCAGAGCTGGACCGTGACCGTGCCCTGCAGGAGGCCCAGGCAGCGCGGCTTTCGTTGGCCGCGTTGTGGAACGAGCGCAGCGTTGCGTTCGATGTGGTCAGCGGCGATCCGCTGCAGCTGCCTGCGTTGCAGGATTTCGCCCAACTGGCCGATCTGCTCGAGCGCACACCCGAACTTGCGGTGATCGCCGGCGAACAACGTGTGCGTGAGGCACAGCTGCACTTGGCGAGTACCCAACTGCGCGGTGACATGTCCTGGCAGCTCGGCGTGCGCCACGACCGGGCCAGCCGCGATGCATCGCTGGTGGGCGGCTTCAGCATCCCGCTGGGCGCTGCACGGCGGGCCGAGCCGGAGATCCGGGCGGCACGCAGCGAACTGGCGATGAGCGCGCTGGAACGTCAAGGGCGCGCGCTGCAGCTGCACGCCACCTTGGCGGAGGCACATGGACGCTACGGCACCGCCAGGCTGGAGGTCACGCGGATGGACAGCGACGTCGTGCCGCAGTTGCGCCGTGCCGAAAAGGCCGCCGAAACCGCATGGCGCGCGGGTGCCATCAGCTACCTCGAATGGTCGCAGCTGCAGGCCATGCGCATCGAAGCGCGGCAGCGCCAGCTGGATGCGGCCCTGGCCGGACAGGCCGCTCTCATTGAAATCCAGAGGCTCACCGGGCAACCGCTGGTTGCCCCTGCCATCCAAGGAACCGCACCATGACCCTGACCCTCACGATGTTGGCGCGCAGCGCGTTGTCCTTGCTGCTGCTTTCCGCGCTTGCCGCGTGCACCGGCAAGGTGGACAACGGGGCCCCGGGTGCGGGCAAGCCCGCGGTGGACCATGACGCAGCGGAAGCACATGACGAAGAAGAGGCACCGGCCACCACCCACATCGCCGCGTCACAGGCGAGTGCAGCGGGCATCGTCACCGCGCCCGCTGCGGCGGGCACCATTGCCGATGAGCACGAAGTGCAGGGCCTGCTGGCACCCGTCGACGGACGCAGCGCCCAGGTCACTGCACGCTTCCCCGGTCCAGTGCGCGCACTACGGGCGAATGTCGGCGACCGCGTACGCGCCGGACAGCCGCTGGCCAGCATCGAAAGCAACCTCAGCCTGTCGACCTACAGCGTAGCCGCCCCCATTTCCGGCGTCGTGCTGTCACGCCAGGTGCAGCTCGGTGCCGTCGCGGCCGAGGGCCAGGTCCTGTTCGATATCGGCGACCTGTCGCAGCTGTGGGTGGACCTCCACATCCTCGGTTCCGACACGCAGCACATCACCGCGGGCGTGCCGGTCACGGTGACCCGCATGACCGACGGTGCCAGCCAGACCGTCACCCTGGAACGGGTGCTGCCCGGCACCGCGACCGCCAGCCAGAGCACGGTCGCCCGCGCCCTGATCGACAACGCGGACGGCCTGTGGCGGCCCGGCGCGGCCGTGCGGGCGCGCATCGTGGTGGCGAGCACCCCGGCGCCCATCGTCGTACCGCTGACCGCGCTGCAGACGCTGGACGGTGGCGACGTGGTATTCGTGCGCGACGGCGACACCTACACCGCACGCCCCGTGCAGCTGGGCGCGCGCGATGCCCGCCAGGTCGCGGTGACCGATGGACTGCGCGCAGGCGAGCAGGTCGTGGTCGAGCAGAGCTACACGGTGAAGGCGGACATCGGCAAGGCGGGGGCGGCCCATGAGCATTGAACCGTCTCTCGATGGCACCCCGCACGGCCTGCTGGAGCGCCTGGTCCGCGGCGCCATTGCCCAGCGCTGGCTGATGATGGGGCTCACCCTGGCCTTGGTGCTGGTCGGAACGTGGAGCTTCAGCAGGCTGCCGATTGATGCCACCCCGGACATCACCAACGTACAGGTGCAGGTCAACACGGCCGCGCCGGGCTATTCGCCGCTGGAGAGCGAGCAGCGCATCACCTATGCCGTCGAAACCGCGATGGCCGGCTTGCCGGCACTGGACCAGGTGCGCTCGTTGTCGCGCTATGGGCTGTCCCAAGTCACCGTGGTATTCGAAGACGGCACTGATCTGTACTTCGCCCGCCAGCAGGTGGCCGAACGTCTGCAACAGGTCAAGTCGCAGCTGCCGGAAGGAGTGGATCCGCAGCTGGGTCCGATCGCCACGGGCCTGGGCGAGATTTTCATGTACACCCTGGATGCGGCGCCCACGGCCCGCAAGCCTGATGGGACGGCGTACACCGCCACCGATCTGCGCACCCTGCAGGACTGGGTGATCCGGCCGCAGCTGCGCAACGTGCCGGGCGTCACCGAGGTCAACACCATCGGCGGTTTCCAGCGTCAGGTCCACGTCACCCCGGATCCCGCGCGCCTGCGCGCGCTGGGCTTCACCATGGACGACGTGGTCGCCGCCGTGCAGGCCAACAACCAGAACGTCGGTGCTGGCTACATCGAGCGCAATGGCCAGCAGTTCCTGGTGCGCATACCGGGGCAGGTCGCCAACCTGGACGAGATCGGCGACATCGTGCTGGACCGCCGGGAAGGCGTGCCGATCCATGTGCATGACGTGGCGCGCGTGGCCGAAGGCGCAGAGCTGCGCAGTGGTGCGGCCACCCAGAACGGCCACGAAGTCGTGATGGGAACCGTGGTGATGCTGGTCGGCGGCAACAGCCGTGACGTGGCGCAGGCCGCTGCGGCGAAGCTGTCGCAGGCACAACGCAGCCTGCCTGATGGGGTCACCGTGACCGCCAGCTATGATCGCACCGCGCTGGTGGACCGCACCATCCATACCGTGGCGAAGAATCTGCTGGAAGGCGCGTTGCTGGTCATCGTGGTGCTGTTCCTGCTGCTCGGCAACTTCCGGGCCGCGCTGATCACCGCGGCGGTGATTCCGCTGTCGATGCTGTTCACCCTGACCGGCATGGCCCGCGGCGGTGTGTCCGCGAACCTGATGAGCCTGGGCGCGCTGGACTTCGGTTTGATCGTCGATGGTGCCGTGATCATCATCGAAAACTGCCTGCGCCGTTTCGGCGAACGCCAGCACGCGCTGGGCCGCGACATGACCGCCGCCGAGCGTTTCGACGAGACCGCACGCGCTACCGCCGAGGTCATCCGCCCCAGCCTGTTCGGCCTGGGCATCATCACCGCCGTGTACCTGCCGATCTTCGCCCTGACCGGCGTCGAAGGAAAAATGTTCCACCCGATGGCGATCACCGTGGTGCTGGCACTGACCGGGGCGATGCTGCTGTGCCTGAGCTTCGTACCGGCGGCCATCGCGCTGTTCCTGGGCGGAAGGGTCCAGGAAAAAGAGAACCGGGTGATGGCCTGGTTGCGGCGACGCTACCACCCCCTGCTGGACCGGGTGCTGCAGCACGCGCGCTGGGTGATGGCCGGTGCGTTGGTGCTGATCGTGGGATGTGGCGTGCTGGCGACCCGGCTGGGGAGCGAGTTCGTACCCAGCCTCGACGAAGGCGATGTCGCGATGCATGCCATGCGCATACCGGGTACCAGCCTGAGCCAGTCCGTGCAGATGCAGGTGCAGATCGAAACGCGCCTGCTGCAGTTCGCAGAAGTGGAGAAGGTGTTCTCGAAGATCGGTACCCCCGAAGTCGCGTCCGATCCGATGCCTCCGTCGGTGGCCGATACCTTCGTGATGATGAAAGACCGGAGCGAATGGCCCGACCCGCGCAAATCGCGGGCCGCCCTGCTGGGCGAACTGGAAGCGGCGGTGGAACAGCTGCCGGGCAACAACTACGAGTTCACCCAGCCCATCCAGATGCGCATGAACGAGCTGATCTCGGGGGTGCGCGCGGATGTGGCCGTGATGGTCTACGGCGATGACCTGGACACGCTGGTGCAGCTCGGGAAACGCATCGAGAAGCAGGTTGCAGCGGTACCGGGGGCAGCGGATGTACGTCTGGAAGAGACCAGTGGCTTGCCGTTGCTGACCGTACTGCCCGATCGTCAGGCGCTGGCGGGGTATGGGCTGAATCCTGGGCAGGTGCAGTCCACCGTGGCGACGGCGGTAGGTGGCCAGGTGGCCGGCCAACTGTTCGAAGGTGACCGCCGCTTCGACATCGTCGTGCGGCTTCCGGAAGCGTTGCGGCAGGACCCGGCTGCCCTCGCCGATCTGCCCATATCCCTGGAGGCCGCACTCGCTGGCGGCAACGCGGATGAGCTGAGCCGGGGTGTCGGTGCTGCCGGTGGCGGGCCACGGACCGTGCCGCTGCGGGAGCTGGCGCGCATCGAGACCAGTGAGGGACCGAACCAGATCAATCGTGAGAATGGCAAGCGACGCATCGTGGTGACGGCCAACGTGCGCGATCGTGACCTGGGCAGTTTCGTCGCCGATCTGCAGGCCGCGGTCACCGCGCAGGTGCCGCTGCCGACCGGGTACTGGATCGACTACGGCGGCAGTTTCGAGCAGCTCATATCGGCCAGCCAGCGCCTGGCGGTGGTGGTGCCGGTCACCCTGGTACTGATCTTCGCGATGCTGTTCTGGGCGTTCGGTTCGGGTCGCGATGCCGTGGTGGTGTTCAGTGGCGTACCGCTGGCGTTGACCGGCGGTGTGCTGGCGTTGGCCGCACGGGGGATGCCGATGTCGATTTCCGCGGGCGTCGGCTTCATCGCGCTGTCCGGCGTGGCGGTGCTGAACGGTCTGGTGATGATCAGCTTCGTTCGCCAGTTGCGCGCGCAGGGCATGCCGCTGAGCGAGGCCGTACGCGAAGGCGCTCTGGGACGCCTGCGACCGGTGCTGATGACGGCGCTGGTGGCCTCGCTGGGTTTCGTGCCGATGGCCTTCAATGTGGGTGCCGGTTCGGAAGTGCAGCGTCCGCTGGCCACCGTGGTGATCGGTGGCATCGTGTCGTCCACGCTGCTGACCCTGCTGCTGTTGCCGGTGCTGTACCGCTGGCTGCACCGCAACGAACGGTAGTGACCCGAAGGTAGAGCCGACTTCAGTCGGCTTCTAAAAATGCAGGGTAGAGCCGACTTCAGTCGGCTTCCCAAAGTGCAGCCGACTGAAGTCGCCTCTACCCGTTCCAGTCGGTTCCGCGCGCTTCAACGCGCGGGCTGGCTGTCCGGCACCCTGGCGATCACCTTGATTTCAAACTGGAAGCCATACAGCCAGGTCACGCCGATCCCTGTCAGGGTGGGGTAGGGCGCCTCGCCCCAATACTCCGGCACGATCGCCCAGGCTTTTTCGAAGTTCTTTTCCGGGTCGACGATGAACACCGTCACGTCGACTACGTCATCAAAGGTGCACCCGGCCGCAGACAGCACGGCATTGAGGTTGTCGAAGGCGCGGCGCACCTGATCTTCCAACACGGGCTCGGGTGAGCCGTCCTCGCGGCTGCCCACCTGGCCAGACACGAACAGGAAGCCATTGGCGCGTACGGCAGGGGAGTAACGATTACGGTCGTAAAGGGCCTGGCGGCCAGCGGGAAAGACGACATCACGGATCATGGAAGGGCTCCATCAGGATCGCTGCACGGCGCAGCGGGGATGCCTGCATGCTGGACCGCTTCGTGTGCTGGATAAACCGTCCAATCACGCCTAGATTGTTCGGCATAACCGACAGATACAGGCCGCCATGGACCGTTTCGACGCAATGCGCGCCTTCGCCCGGGTGGTCGAAACCGGCAGCTTCACCAAGGCAGCGCACACCCTGCAGGTGGGGCGTACCCGGGTCACCGAACTGGTGCAGCAGCTGGAAACGCACCTGCGCGTGCGCCTGCTCAACCGCACCACCCGGCGGCTCAACCTGACCGCGGAAGGGGAGGCGTACTACCCTCGCGTGGTCGGCCTGCTGGCTGAACTGGAGGCGGTCGAGGGGAGTCTCTCCACCGCCACGGCGGCACCGCGCGGACGGCTGCGTATCGACGTGCCCAGCCCGTTCGCCCGGCTGCTGCTGGTACCGGCGCTGCCGGACTTTCATGCGCGCTATCCGGACATCGAGCTGCATATCGGGGTCAGTGACCGCGAGGTGGACCTGATCGGTGACAGCGTGGACTGCGTGATCCGCGGCGGCACGCCGGACGACCTGTCGCTGGTCGCCCGCCCCCTCGGTGCGCTGCCCTTGGCGGTGTATGCCAGTCCGGACTACCTGCAAGGCCATGGCACCCCGACGCATCCGCGGGACCTCGACGGGCCGCACCACCTCACCGTCGGCTTCCTGCGCCCGCGCACCGGACGCACCCGCCGTTTCATCCTGCAGCGCGGTGATGAACGGATGGACGTGCAGGGCCGTCACGTGATCGCCCTGGATGATGGCGATGCGTATCTCGCTGCCGGCCTGGCGGGTCTGGGCATCGTCTGCGTGCCCGTCTACATGGCGGCCCCTCATGAAGGACGTGCTGAACTCGTGCGCGTGTTCGACGACTGGCACCTGCAGGCGATACCGATGCATGTGATGTTTCCGCCCAACCGGCACGTCAGTCACCGCCTGCGCGTGTTCATCGAATGGGTGACGCAGATGATGGCACCCGGCACGACGGACTGAACTGACGGGAGGCGTTGCCTCCTGCCTTCCGTGCTGCTCGCGCGTGCGGTGCGACAGCGATGCACGCATCCGACCGCCATCGCAGCGCCGCACGGCGACCTCGACGGGTTTGCCTGCTGCAGCGGCTGCGGTGGGTTGCCATGCTGGGTCGGCACCCTGCATCGGCACGCACATGCACATCCAGTCCCTCCGCATCCGCAATTTCCGTTCCATCCAGGACATCAGCGTTTCATTGCTCGGGCCGGGTGATGCACCGGACGGGACAGCGCTGGCCAACGTCAACGTTCTGCTGGGGGTGAACGGCGCCGGCAAGTCGAGTGTCCTGCGCGCCATCGCATTGAGTGTGCTCGCCCCGGTGCTTGAACGCGGCGCAGGGTTCTTTGCCGATGGCCTGGTGCGGACCCTGCGCGCAGGCACGGACGCCAAGGCAGGCGTCCCATGCCGTGCACCGCTGGTGGCCACGCTGGATACGGCGGTGTGGGTTGACGCGCAGGATGGCGCACTCGGCGGCGATTCGGCGAGCGTGGCGTTGACGATGCAGGCGAAGGTCGAGCAGGTCGGTGACTCGGAAGTGCTGCAGTGGATTCCCCCTGACGACCCGCACGTGGCACGCGAGGTTCGTGAGCTCCAGGACACGCGGCAGACCAGTGCCTTCTTTCTGGTGGGCTACGGTGCGACCCGGCGTGTTGAACACGATCACGATGCAGACCCGGCGCAGCGTTTCAAGACCCGCGCCCCGCGCTATGAGCGCGTGGCGGGCTTGTTCGAAGACCATCACAGCATGGTGCCGTTGTCTGCCTGGTGGCCCGCGTATGCCACGCAGAATCCAGGCCGCGGCAAGCAGGTGATCAACCTGATGAACCGGTTGTTGCCCGAATCGTGCCGCATGCACGCGACCGGAGAAAACAGGGGCGATACGGAAGCGCCTGGCTTCAGCATGCACGGCGTCCACGTGCCATTCCGCGCGCTGTCGGACGGCTATCGCGCGTATATCGGCTGGATCGGCGACATGCTGTACCACCTGTGCATGGGTGCGCCCTCAGGCCGCAAGCTGGTGGACAACCGCGGGGTGGTGCTGATCGACGAGATCGACCTGCACCTGCATCCGGATTGGCAACGCTCGTTGCTGCCCACGCTGTCGCGCGCCCTGCCCAACATCCAGTTCATCGTCACGACGCACAGCCCCTTGGTGGTCGGCTCGTTGCAGCCGCAGAACCTGCTGGTCCTTGATGAAAGCGATGACGACGGCGCCCAGTGCCGCCGCCTGCCCGAACAGGTGCACGGGCGCAGTGCGGAACAGGTGCTGCTCAGCCCCTACTTCGGCTTGGCGTCCACCCGCGCACCGGGCGTGGCGGACCGGCTGGAACAGTTGAGGCGCGCAAGCGAGGCGGGGGATCTGCGCGCTGCGGCCGACTATCTGCACCTGCTGTCTTCCGGAGCGCTGTGAGCATGATACGGATCGAGACCGAAACCGACGTCCTGTACGCTGCCATTGCCGCCCATCGGCCGTCGTGGCTGGCCAGGGCCAAGAGCCGGAAAGCGATGTATCGGCGTACAGGACGCTACGTGGAAGGGCAGGACTTCTGGGGCGAGATAAAAGACATCTACATCGAACTGCAGCACGAGAAATGCGCCTACTGCGAGACCCGTCTGGCCGGCAGGGAGCTGAGCAGCAAAGTGCATGAGGTAGAGCACTTCAGGCCCAAGTCGCGGGTGAAGACGTGGCCGCCGGCGACAGGTAAGGGCGCCGTGGGCTTCGTGCCGCCGTGCCGGTTGGGGCGGGCCAGCCGACGTGGCTACTACCTGCTCGCCTACCATCCGTTGAACTACGTCATCGCCTGCACGCGCTGCAACTCGACCTTGAAGGCGGATTACTTCCCGGTCCGCCGGGCGCGCAGCACGCGCGCTGCCCATCCGGACACCGCAATGGCCGAAGATCCGCTGCTGATTTATCCCCTCGGCCATCTGGATGTCGATCCGGCGAGCCTGATCCGTTTTGCGGGTGTGCTGGCTGTGCCGCGGCATGACCGGGGACGGGATTTCGAACGCGCACTGGTGACCATCGCGTTCTTCCAGCTCAATCATCAGGACCTGTGCAGTCGCCGCGCGCGCTTGATCGGGGCGCTGTGGCTTTCGTTGCGCACCAGGGACACGCCCGGACTGCCCGCGCTGTTGATTCAGTACCACCAGCAAGCCGTGGACGCGGCACAGGCCGCTGCGGGAGAGTTCGCGGCCTGTGCACGGGATTTCGTCGCACTGCATGCCACCGATCCTGCGCTGGCCGACCAACTCGGTGAAGCCGCCGCCGCCATGAGCCGGTGAACACGGTGCTCGCTTCTGGCGCCGAGCCACGCTCTGCGGAATCGGCCCGGCGGTGCGATGTCGGATACAGGCCGCGCTGCGCGCTCGCCGAGCATGGCTCGGCGCTACCGGGCTGGTGGCATATCTTTGTAGCGCCGAGCCACGCTCGGCGGATGCGCCCGGCGGTGCGATGTCGGATACAGGCCGCGCTGCGCGCTCGCCGAGCATGGCTCGGCGCTACCGGGCTGGCGGCACATCTTTGTAGCGCCGAGCCACGCTCGGCGGAATCGGTCCGACGCCGCGATGTCGGATACAGCCCGCGCTGCGCGCTCGCCGAGCACGGCTCGGCGCTACCGGGCCGTGGGGAGGGCCGCCTGTATCGCGGCCACCGCGTGGGCCACGCCGTCTTCGCCTGCCATGCGCTGGCCCAACGCAGCGGCCCGTGTGCGCGTTTCGGCCTGCTCGACGAAGGCCAACGCTTCCGCCAGCGATGCAGCGGCCAGTCGCTTCGGCGACAGCGCGCGTGGGGCCACGCGCAGGCGGTGCAGGCGATCTGCCCAGAAGAACTGGTCGGCCGCGAAGGGCATCACCATCGACGGCACGCCCGCCCGGCAGGCCGAGTGTGTGGTGCCGCTGCCGCCGTGGTGAATCGCCAGCGAGGTGAGCGGAAACAGCTTCTCGTGGGGCACCGCGTCGATCACATGGACGCTGGACGGCAACGCCACCTGTGGCATGCCGGACCAGCCAGGCGACAACAGCACGCGTCGCCCCTCCAACATGCGCAACAGCGCGGTCAGCACGGCCTCACGATCAAAGCCGGTCATGCTGCCGAAGCCGACATACACCGGACGCTCGCCGTCATCGAGAAACGCCTGCAAGGCCGGATCCGGCGCCCATTCCAGCGTCTCCGGCATCCGCCATTGCCCGCAGATCCGATGGTCGGACGGCCAGTCCGGCGGAGCCGGCACCAGACTGGGGGAAATACCATAGAGCATCGGCACGTCCGTCCACGGGCTGCGTCGTGGAGGCCTATCCAGCACTGCCCGGCGCGCGTCGTTGATCGGGCCGCGGAACTGCCGCCAGATCAGCTGGTTGACCAGCCGATAGCTCGCCCGGTTGAGCAGCGCCGGGGTCCAGCCCGGTGGCAGGAACGGTGAAGGAAACGCGCCGGTGGGCGTGATCGGGATCATGCCGGTGCCGATCAGGGGAAGGCCATGGTGTTCCGCCACGCTCATGCCGACGAAGGCCGCCAGCCCGCCGGTAAGCACGGCATCACACTCCTTGGCCACTCCATCGGCCTGACGCATCCAGGCCGCGACATGGCGCTGGGCCATGCGTGCCAGTCCGCGGCTGGCGGCGCGCGGGCTGTTGCCGCGGGCGAGCAGCGCCACCACTTCTTCGTGGATGTCGCCGTCGAGTGCCGCATGCGGCACACCCAGCTGACGTGCGCTGCCCAGCGTGCTGCCATCCGCGAGCAGCATCACCTCGTGGCCGGCGTCCATCAGGCCACGGCAGAGCAGGGTCAGCGGGCGGGTATCGCCTTCGGTACCGTAGGTAAGTGCGAGCAGTTTCATGGGGCTCTGTGTAGCAGGCGCCGGGGCAGGGCGCTGTGTACCGGCCGGCCCCCTGCGGGGTGGCCCGGAGCGCGCTTGCGCCAAGGGCTCGTTCGCGGCATACTTCGCGGCTCGCTGTGTCCGGTTGATTCCGGGCGGCGGGGCCGGGAACACGTCCTCCGGTCCGCCCAGGTCAGCGTAACCCTTTGATTCTCTTGACGTGTGGTGGGCAACCATCGAGGCCGCCGTCGCCCGGGCTACGGGCTGACAACAACTACTATCGAGGTGCGCAATGTCCCGCGTATGCCAAGTTTCCGGCAAGCGAGTGCAGACGGGTAACAACGTCTCGCACGCCAACAACAAGACCCGTCGTCGTTTCCTGCCCAACCTGCACGAGCGCCGCTTCTGGGTTGCCAGCGAGAACCGCTGGGTCAAGCTTCGTGTTTCCGCGCATGCACTGCGCACCATCGACAAGAACGGTATCGACTCCGTTCTGGCTGAGCTGCGTGCGCGCGGCGAAAAGGTCTGAGGAGTAAATCATGGCAGGCAAGCGCGACAAGATCCGTCTGATTTCGACGGCCGGTACCGGCCACTTCTACACGACGGACAAGAACAAGAAGAACACCCCCGGGAAGATGGAATTCCTGAAGTACGATCCGGTCGTGCGCAAGCATGTCCCGTACAAGGAAGGCAAGATCAAGTAATCCTTGCGGATTACGGGTCTTCCCGAAGAAAGAACCCGCCGCGAGGCGGGTTTTTTTTTGCCTCCATACCGCCCGTGCCAGAATGCAGGTCGATGTTCCGACGGGCGATGCGATGCTGTTCGAGTGGATGCTGGGGTCATGGTTGTTGCTGCTGGACTGGTTGATCCGGCTGGCCGCGCTGTTCTGGATCCCCACCCGCACCACCCCGGGCGCAGCGCGCAGTTGGCTGCTGCTGGTGGGCTTCGTGCCGTTGCTGGGCCTGCCCCTGTACCTGCTGTTCGGCCATCCGTGGCTGTCCGCCGAACGCGTGCGGCGTCAGGCCGAGGCCTCGCAGGTGATCCGCGAGGAACAGGCGCTGCAGGCCGCGCTGCGCTGGCAACCCTGCCCGGACACCGCGGTGGCCGAGGTGGTGCCGCTGGTGGAGCGCCAGGGCGACTTCATGCCGGTCCATGGCAATGCGCTTGACCTGCTGACCGGGTATGACGAGTCGCTGGCCCATCTGATCGCCGACATCGACCAGGCCGAGGAACGCGTGCACCTGCTGTACTACCTGATGTTCGACGATCAGGTCGGCGAGGCCATCGTCGAAGCGCTGCAGCGTGCCGCCGCGCGTGGCGTGCACTGCCGGTTGCTGCTGGACGCGGTGGGTGCCAAACGCGGCCTGCGCGCGTACCGCAAGCGCCTGCTGGCGCGCGACATCGACGTGCGCGCGATGTTGCCGGGTGGCCTGCGTTGGCGCCGCAGCGGACGCATGGATCTGCGCAACCACCGCAAGATCGCGGTGATCGACAACAAGGTCGGCTACATCGGCTCGCAGAACCTGGCCGATGCCGGTTTCGTGCCGGGCCACCCGAACCGGGAACTGGTGGCGCGCGTGCGCGGCCCCGCCGTGGCCCATCTGGAAGCGGTGTTCGCCAGCGACTGGTACATGGAAACCGGCCAGCGCCTGGACGTGATGGCCGATGTGCCGGTATGCACCGAGGACATCGCCACCCAGCTGCTGCCCAGCGGACCGGCGTATCCGTTCAGCAACGCACGCGATGCGGTCAACGCGCTGATCCACCTCGCCCGCCGCCGCATCGTGCTGGTAACGCCGTACTTCGTCCCTGATGAAGCCACGCTCAGTGCCCTGCGCATCGCAGCGCTGTCCGGCGTGGATGTGCAGCTGATCGTATCGGCCAGCAGCAATGCCGTGCTGACCGCCTGGGCGCAGGAGGCGTACTACGATGAACTGCTGCGCAGTGGCGTGCGCATCGCGTTGTACGAACCCCACTTCCTGCATGCCAAGCACTTGAGCGTTGACGAGGACATCGCCTTGCTGGGGTCGATCAATCTCGATATCCGTTCGTTCGCGCTGAATGCCGAGATCGGCCTGCTGTGCTACGACCGCAAGATCGTCCGCCAGCTGCTGGACATCGAAGCGGAATACCTGCGCCACTCCCGCCCACTGGAACTGGACCAGTGGCGCAGACGTGCCGCCTGGCGTCGCAGCCGTGAAGGCATCGCCCGCCTCGCCGACGCGCTCATGTAAAGGCAGCCCGCTGCCCATCGCCTACAATCGAGTCATGAACGATCAAGCGCATCCACACCGCATCGACCTGGCCATCATCGGGGGCGGCGCCGCCGGCGTGATGGTCGCCCTGCAGGCGCTCCGTCATGCGCGCCACCCGCTGCAGCTGCAGTTGTTCGAGCCCGCTTCCACGCTGGCCGAAGGCATCGCCTACGCCACCCGTGTGCCGCAGCACCTGCTCAACGTACCGGCCGGGCGGATGAGCGCGCTGCCGGACCAGCCGGCGGACTTCATCGCGTATCTGCGCGCGGTGGCGGCCTATCCACAGGATGACGACGCAACCCTCGCCACCCGCTTCGTCTCGCGTCATCACTACGCGGCCTACCTGCGGCAGCGTCTGTCCGAGGCGCAACAGACCAGCGTCGCGCAGCTTGCGGTGGTACAGCAGCCGATACTTGCGCTGCGTCGTGCCGACGATGGGCTCCAGCTGCAGTTCGGCGACGGGCGTACGGCGAGCGCGCGGCAGGTTGTCCTGGCCTGCGGCAACAGCGTCCGCCCGATGCCCGTGGCCGGTGCCGATGCCCTGCCGCACGAGCAGGTCGCAGAAGCCTGGGACTACGATGGCGTGCGCCTGTTGGCGGGTGACGACGCGATCGGCATCATCGGCTCCGGGCTGAGCATGGTGGACAGCGTGCTGGCCCTGTCGGCGGCGGGGCAGACCGGTGTGATCCATGTGTTCTCCCGCCACGGCCTGCTGCCCCTGCCGCATGCACACGGCGCCCCAGCGGAGTTCGACCCGCAGCCCTTGCTCGCCCTGTCGCTGCGCGGCCGCATGCGCGCTCTGCGCCAGCACGCCCGCGATGCGGCCGCGCGGGGCATTCCCTGGCAGAGCGTGATGGAACGCATCCGTCCGCTCGGCCAAGCGCTGTGGCAAAGCCTGGATGCCGCCGACCAGCGCCGCTTCCTGCGCCACGTTGCGCGGCAGTGGGACGTGCATCGGCACCGGATCGATCCCGATGTACACGCCCACCTGCGCGACGCGATGCGCGACGGGCGCCTGCAGCAGCACCGTGCGCGCCTGCAGGGCGTGGTGGAAACCGAAGACGGCCTGCAGCTGGCGGCGCACAGCGCCCAGGACACGCTGCGGCATTGGCACCTTGGTGCCCTGGTCAACGCCACGGGCGTGGAGACGCGTGCCGGTGGCCTGCGCAATCCCCTGCTGCGGCAGCTGCTCGCCGAGGGGTTGGCGCGGCCCGGTCCGCACGGACTGGGCGTGGACAGTGCGCCGCAGGGTGACCGGCTGCTCGATGCAGACGGAACGGCCCACGCGGATATCGCCGTGCTCGGCAGCCTGCGTATCGGCACCCTGTGGGAGAGCCTGGCCGTGCCTGAACTGCGTCAGCAAGCGCAGAACGCCGCGCGTCACGCCGTGCAGGAGCTCGAAGCAGCGATGCCGTAAAATGGGGGCATGGATGTCTCCCACTTGCTTGATGGCCTGAACCCGGCCCAGCGCGATGCCGTTTCCGCCCCTCCCGGCCACCACCTGGTGCTGGCCGGTGCCGGCTCCGGCAAGACGCGCGTACTGACCCACCGCATTGCGTGGCTGCACGAAGTATTCGGCGTGCCGACCCATGGCATCTTCGCGGTGACCTTCACCAACAAGGCCGCCGGCGAGATGCGGCACCGCATCGACGCGCAGCTGCCCCATGGCAGTCGCGGCGCTTGGATCGGCACCTTCCACGGACTGGCCAACCGCCTGCTGCGCCTGCATTGGGCGGACGCCAAGCTGCCCGATTCCTTCCAGGTGATGGATTCGGATGACCAGCTGCGGCTGGTCAAGCGGGTCGTGCAGGCGCTTGAACTGGATGATGGCAAGTACCCGCCCAAGCAGATCGCCTGGTGGATCAACGAGCAGAAGGACGAGGGCCGGCGGCCGCAGCACATCCAGCCCGAGCCGCATGACGCGTGGCTGGACACCATGCGCCAGGCCTACATCGAGTACCAGGCGCGCTGCGACCGCGCCGGCCTGGTCGACTTCGCCGAGCTGCTGCTGCGCGCCCACGAGCTGCTGCGTGACAACCCGGCCCTGCTGGCCCACTACCGCGCCCGCTTCCGCGAGATCCTGGTCGACGAATTCCAGGACACCAACTCCATCCAGTACGCCTTCGTGCGGGTGCTGGCGGGCGACACCGGCCACGTCTTCGTGGTCGGTGACGATGACCAGGCGATCTACGGCTGGCGCGGTGCGAAGGTGGAAAACGTGCAGGGGTTCCTGCGTGATTTCCCCGGCGCGCAGACCATCCGCCTGGAGCAGAACTACCGATCCACCGCCAACATCCTCGGCGCCGCCAACGCGGTCATCGCGCACAACCCGGACCGCATCGGCAAGGAGCTGTGGACCGACAGCGGCGACGGTGATCCGATCGATCTGTACGCGGCCTACAACGAAATGGACGAGGCGCGCTACATCGTCGAACGCGCACGTCAGTGGGTGCGCGATGGCGGCAGCCACGGCGAAGTGGCGGTGCTCTACCGCAGCAACGCGCAGTCGCGCGCGCTGGAAGAAGTCCTGCTGAGCGAGCAGGTGCCTTACCGCGTTTACGGTGGCATGCGCTTCTTCGAGCGTGCGGAAATCAAGGACGCGTTGTCTTACCTGCGGCTGCTGTCCAATCGCAACGACGACGCAGCGTTCGAGCGCGCGGTCAACACGCCCACGCGCGGCATCGGCGATCGCACTCTCGACGAAGTGCGCCGCGAAGCGCGCGCGCAGGGTATTTCGCTCTGGGAAGCCACCATGCTGGTCACCCAGGGCAGCGCGCTGGCCGGGCGTGCACGCAACGCACTGGCCGGTTTTCTGATGCTGGTCAACGAACTGCAGGCGCAGACCGCAGAGATGACGCTCGCCGAGCGCATCGACCACGTGCTGTCGCGCTCGCTGCTTCGCGAACACTGGAGCAAGGAAAGCCGCAACGCACTGGATTCGGAGTCCCGCACCGACAACCTCGACGAACTGGTTTCAGTGGCGTCGCGCTTCGTGCGTCGTGCCGATGATGTCGAGGAAGTCGAAGACATGGACGAGCTGGTCGCCTTCCTCGCCTACGCCGCTCTGGAGGCCGGTGAAGGCCAGGCACAGGCCAATGAAGACGGCGTACAGCTGATGACGCTGCACTCGGCCAAGGGGCTGGAATTCCCGCTGGTGTTCCTGGCTGGCATGGAAGATGGCTTGTTCCCGAGTGCGCGCTCGCTGGAAGAAAGCGGGCGCCTGGAAGAAGAGCGTCGGCTTGCCTATGTGGGCATCACCCGCGCACGGCAGAAGCTGGTGCTCTGCTACGCCGAATCACGGCGCATCCATGGCCAGGACAACTACGGCGTGCCCTCGCGGTTCCTGCGCGAGATCCCGCGTGAATTGCTCCATGAAGTGCGGCCGAAGGTGCAGGTGTCGCGGCCTTCTTCGCTGGGCGCCAGCCGCACTGCCGGCCACGCGTCGCTGGACGTGCCGCCGATGAAGCTGGGCACGCTGGTCACGCATCCGAAGTTCGGCGAAGGCATGGTCACTGATTACGAGGGCAGCGGTTCGCACGCGCGCGTGCAGGTGGAGTTCGCTGACGCCGGTAGCAAGTGGTTGGTGATGGCGTATGCGAATCTGACGGCGGCATGACACCTGCGTAGCGGCCCGGTGGATTCATTGGATGAATCGAAGGCTACGTTTGTGAAAGCCGGTGGCGATTCACACCTGCATTGTGTCCCGCCGTAAATACCGGAACTGTCCATGCTATCGCCCACCTGCGCCGCAGCGGCTGCTCATGCTCCCCACCCGTCTGTGAGACAGGGGCAAGAGCCGACCGCAGGCCCCTCATCGGCTCCCCATCAGGTGGCCAATGCGGCGGCGCTGCCACGAAACGCACTGCCCATCCTCGATCTATCCGGTGCGCACGCCATCAAGTGGCAGGGCGCCGGTAGTGGAGCGGCGATGCTGGTCGAACTCAATCGCGAACAGTGGCGGGTAAAGCAGACCGATTGCAGTGCGCAGGAAGTCACCATGGCCAAGCTGTTCCAGCTGACCGGCCTGCCTGTGCCGGAAACCGCGCTGGCCAGCCCGCTGAGCACGCAGGCGGGTACCGCGCCGGGCGTCGCGTCTCGCTTTGAGGAAACGTTCTATGACCTCGGCAAATTTCTCACCACGGAGCACGCGCTGGCACGGGTAGGCGAGAAGGATCCGCAAGCTGCGCAGCGTTACTCTGCACTGCAGCTCGCGCATCAGGATGCGACCGCTGCATGTAGTCAGCTGCTTGCACAGGCCAAGGTTGCCCAGCCATGGGAGTTACCCCCTGAGCTGCATGCGGCACATGCCAAGATTGATCAGGCACGCTTCAACGCGCTGGAACAGATGAACCGCATGCTGCCCCTTGCGCTGCGCTGTGAACAGCTGCGCCACTATGTTGTCTCTCGCTGGGTGGCGAACTGGGATCAACTGAATTACCGGATGGAGAATTTCGGCTACGTGATGCGTAATGGTGAGCCGGTGGGAATGAGCCTGGACTTCGGTGCCTGCGGACCGCTGGGTTTCCGCAACATGCGCACCGGCGCGATGATGCCCAAGGAGGCGAGCAAGGACGTGGCGATCTGCCAGCGACCGCCGTCACTGTTCCCGATGCCACCTGAATTCAAGATCTTCGCGTATAAATTCGATGCAATGGACTGTGATCCCGGCCCACTGCATGAAACAGAGCGTTGGCCGTACGGTTTCCAGTCTGAAACCATTGCCGAGCTGATACGTCCGTCAGTGCCCCTCGATTCGGCGGTTTCCGATACCTTGGCGGAAATGGGATACAGGCTCTCGTTGATTCCCGATGAGGCCATCTGCGCGGTGACCGAAATGTACTGGCAACCTCCTGCGCAGGCGCGTCCCAATGCATGGCCCGCGCCATCAGTACTCGCCGTGCTGTTGGGCGAGCGCCGTGACGCGATGCTGAAGCGAGTAGACAGCACGCAGCTGGGGCACTGGGTCCAGGAAGATCCCGAGCGTGCGCAGCGGGTGAGAACTGAAATGGCCAAGGCGATGCAGCCCCTGATACAGGCGTCAACGGACCATGACGCAGAACGCTTGATCGCAGCCCGACATGAAGCGCTGCTACGCACGATCGAGCGCGGCGCAGTGCCGATGCTCAACAGCAAGCATCGCGAAATACGTTCGTTGCAGGCGTTCCACAATGCAGTGAGGCAGTTGCGCGAAGGGCTGGATGCAGGTAACAGCAAGGTGATCAGCGCTGCCGCCGCCGAGCTCATGTCACCAGATGTGTATCAGTCACTGCTGCAGAGTCTGGATTTTGGGCCTGGCTACCAGCCACATACAGTCGCTGCGTTCACCGCCAACCAGGACTGGCTGCTGCTGATGCGCAAGCTGGTGCAAGAGCAGAGAGTCGATGCGAATGCGGTGCTAGCGTTGCTGATGACGCCGATAGAGTTCGCTGCCTATCCCGCCAGCGTCGGTTTTCATACTGCCGACCGTCCTGAGGTAGGCATGGCCTTCATCCAGTTGCTGGATGCGCTGATTGAAGCCCCCAACGGCGTGACGCGCGAGGTGATGCGCGCTCAGCTGCTGAAAGCCAAGCAGCCCGGGACAGCCAACTACTTTTCGGCACTGCTGCAGTCCGACGCGGCGCAAGGCTGGATCAACCGCCTCAAGGCTTCGCAGTTGTGGCCGTCATCGGCCGAGGTAAGCGAGCACAGGTCGCCGCACGCAGCCAACATGTTCAAGGTGAGGTCCGGCATGCTCAAGCTGCGAAACGCAGTGCTGGGCAGTGATACGTCCCTTGGCGAGACCAATTTCTCGGTGGTGCGCGCCAAGATGGAGCTTCAGCAGCTTGTCGAGGAAGTAGACCTCGCTTATTGCCCGGCCAAGCAGTTGCTGCTGGAGTCCAAGCTGTTCCGGCAGGACGTTCTCTCTAAAGTCACACTGGTCTCTTATGACGAGTTGAATTCCCTCGATCACGCCGTGACCGACGCGGTTGGAGAGGCATGGAGGGATGCGCTGCGCAAGTATCCGGCGCTACGCGGGGTCCCTGTGCCTGCAAGCTTGTTGGAGCAGCAGCAACAAGAGGCCGCGCGAGGGTATACCGAGCAGATGCAGGCGGACCGTCATGGCCCTGCCTCCACCCGGATCCAGGGTGCGTGGAAGCGCTATGAAGCGCAGGTGCTGGCGCAGCCGCAGATGACCCGCAGTGAGCGGGGCCTGGCGTGGAAACAGTGCATCGAGCAGGCCGCAGATGAGATCGGTTCTATGGTGAGCGGTCGCGAGATTCCCATCGTTCCGCAGGTGGAGACCGCCTCCATCGCATCGCAGGTGCACACACACGCGGCCCGCCAAGCCAGTGAGGCTGCGGCGGTTCAGGCAGCGGAACAGGCCCAGAGCCAAGCGCAGAAACAGGCGGCCGCGCAGGCGAGCCAGCAGGCAAAACAGTCGGCGCAGTCCCACGCAGCGGAGCAGGCGAAGAAGGCGGTGCCGTCCTTGGCGGCGACTGCCGTGGCGGCGCATGCGCAGGCAGCGGCGGCCAAGGCCGCGCAGAAACACGCTGCGGACAAAGCGGCACATGAAGCCGCATCGCGTGCGGCGCGCGACGCGGCGATAAGCAACAGCCAGTTCCAGGACGAAGTGAAGACCCGCCTGGCCATGCTGCGCGCGCCGGATGCGCAGGGCGTAGCGTCCTCGTCGCGACAGACCACCGCGCAGATCGCGCAGCGCCTGACCGCACTGCAGGACGATCGCCTGAACGCGCCACTGGAAGCACGCCTGCGGGCACTGCGTGACGCACCTGCGGCGGCAGGCGCATCGGCTGGGCGTACCCGCAGTGCGCTGCGCGAGAAGAAATAGCCAAGCGTCAGCAGCGAGGCGTCATGCCGGTGGCGTACGCCAGACCCCGCCGCAGCAGGGCCTGCACGTTGGCATCGGCGTATACCGCCGCATCGTGGCCGAAGCCGGTGTACCAGCTGCGGCCCTTGCCCATCGCCCTGCACCAGGCGATGGGGTGGTCCTCGCCCATGCTGCCGCCCTCGTAGCGGGATTCATCCACCGTCGCCAGCACCTGCACGAAAGGCCGCGGATTGCGGCGGTAGTTGTAGATTTCGTCGGTCAGGGTCCATTGCACGGGTTCGACAGCGTCCCCTTCCAGGATGACGTGTGTCGTCTGCAGGCCAGGTGGATGCTTGTCGAACCAGGCGCCGACCAGTTCGCCATACCAGGGCCAGTCGTACTCGGTGTCAGCGGCCGAATGCAGCCCGAGATACCCGCCGCCGCCTTCGATGTAGGCCTGCAACGCCGCCTGCTGGGGGGCATCGAGCACATCACCGGTGGTATTGGCGAACACCACCGCCTTGTACGGGGCGAGGGTGGCCGCAGTGAAGATCCTACTGTCTTCGCTGTGGTCGGTACGCAGGTGCTGGTCACTCGCCAGCTGGCGCAGCGTCTGCACGGCGACCGGGATCGACTCATGGCGAAATTTGGCGGTGCGGGTGAACACCAGGATCGCGTCGGCGGCTGCGGCCGGTAGCGGCAACAGCACGAGACACAGACACCACAGCAGAGCTCGTCGCATGCGGCCGATCATGCCACGGCCTGCCGGGCAGGCATGCTGCACTGCACTGATCCAGCTCAAGGCGCGGCCTGCACATTATCTGTGTAATGGTGATATTCCCACCTGGCCCATCCCGCAAGGAGTCCCGCCATGTACAAACGCATCCTGATCGCCACCGATGGTTCGGAGCTGGCTGAGAAAGGCCTTATGAAAGGGCTCGAACTGGCCAAGGACCTGTCCGCCGAAGTGGACATCGTGACCGTGTCCGAACCATGGGCCGTCGGCATGTACGACGCCATGGGCTGGAGCGTGGGCTACATGAACAGTCCCGAGTACAAGGCGGATCGCGAAGAAAGCGCGCAGAAGATCCTGCAGCCGGCCGTCGCCAAGGCGGAAGCCTACGGGGTGCGCGCGAATGCCGTGCACGTGCTGGACCGCTACGCCGCCGATGGCGTGATCGATATTGCTGACGAGCGCAGCACCGATCTGATCGTGATGACCTCGCATGGGCGACGCGGCGTGACACGTGTGCTGCTGGGCAGCCAGACGGCCGAGGTACTGGCCCGTAGTTCGGTGCCGGTACTGGTCATCCGTTGATCGCCAACGGACCGGGGTCCGTCAGCTGACGTCGGCTTTATCGTGCGAAGCGGCCCATCCGCCACGCCCGCCACATGACCAGCGCGCCGATGGCAAGGCAGACGGCCAGGCCGGGCAGCGAGGCCTCTGGGCCGAAGGCACCGCCGGTGAGCCATTCCGGCATACCTGGAACGGCCGTGCTGCGTGCGATCGCTGGACCCAGTTCGCTGCCCGATACGGCGGCACCGAAGACATAGCCCTGCGTGAAGTTCCAAGCGGCGTGCACGCCGATCGACATCCAGATACGCCCGGTCAGGGCGTAGAACGCAGCCAGCATGATGCCCGCCTCCAGCGCGATGCAGACCGCAGCAAAGACGGTGGCGTTCGGATTGGGCATGTGGCCGAAGCCGAACAGCGCTGCAGAGACGGCAAAGGCGATCCAAGGTCCAAAGGCGCGCCAGACCAGACGCAGCAGGATGGCGCGCAGCATCAACTCTTCGATGACCCCCGCCTGCAGCGCTTTGCCGGCGGCGATCCAGGCCGGCGCAGGGCCGGTAAACGTGATGTCGTACAGGCTGCATACGGCCATGATCGCCATCACCGCGGCGAACATCGCCGCACCGAGCAGCAGTCCCAGCAGCACCTCGGGCAGCAACGACCGCAGCGCGATCTCCGACGGGCGGCGCCCCTCACCGAACCGCACCGCCAAGGCATAGATTCCCAATCCGACCAGCACCGAGCCGACATAGCCCAGCAGTTGCGCTGGCCCGCTTGTCTTCGGTAGCAAGGTACCCAGCAGTTGGCCGGTGGACATCGAGCTCATCACCACCAGTACGAACAGCGCCACCACCCAGGCGAGTGCGCGCAACCAGCGGAAGCGGCCGGGCCGCAGCACGCGCTGGTCGCCCAGCTGGATCGGGTGCACGCGGGAACAGAGAGAGATCGCCATCAGGTACATCCTCGGGTGCGGTTGAGTCAGGGAATTGTGGAAGCGTCGTCCGGCAGCGTCGCCGCGGCAGCCGCGATGCGCTCGCCATAGGGGCGCTGGTGCAGGGCCGTGATGGCTTCGTCGAGCAGCACGGACAACGGCGAAGACAGCTCGGCGTCCAGCTGGGCGGCGGCTGCATTGGTGGCCGCCCACTGGCGCTGCAGCGCCGGGATCATCTTCACTGCCTTGGGTGTCAACGCGACGATCCGCTCGCGCGCATCGACTCCGGGCCTCAGGGCCAGCAGGCGGGCCGCGCGCATCTGTGCAACGGTCTGGCTGACGGCCGAATGGCTGATCCCGATCTGCAGCGCCAGCGTTTTGATCGATACCGGGCCCAACCGCATCAGTGCACGCAGCAGCGGGGTGTAGCGGGGCCGCCAATCCAGCCCGGCCGCCACGTAGGCCGACTCCACCTCACCGTCGAGCAGCTCGATCAGATGGCGGACCAGGGTACCGAGGGTGGCGGAGGGCAATGACATGCAGTGAATGTATAAGCGCTGTTATATATCCGCAACAGGACAAAGGTCACGGTGCGTCGCTGCACCGATTCAGTCGCGAAGTTTCAGGGTCTGCGATTCATCCAGGCTGCCGTCACCCTGCAGCACCACATAGCGCTCACCGCTGCGATCGAACAGCACCGGGATGGGTTCGCGGAACAACGGCCGGCGCACGAAACGCAGCTGCCAGCCGAAATGCTCAAGGGTCTGTACTGCGGCCAGCTGTTCGCCGGTCAGCCCTTGGCGAAGGGCGACCTGGTCGAGGGCAGCGTTGCGGCGGTCGGCGGTACTCATCGCAGGAAAGCAGGCATCACCAGCTGTAGAGCTTCCAGTACACAGGGGACACCCCGTCCTTGGAATTATCCATTCGGCCATCGCCGTTCTGGTCGTACATGTAATACGGCGCGCCACGTGCCGGGGTTACCTTGACCATGCGCAACTGGCCGGACACGCGGTATTCCTCCACCACGTCGCCATTGTCCAGCGTGCGCTGGGCAACCTCGGCACCGGCCACGTCGACCGGCGGCATGCCGGCACCGCCGGACGTCGCGCAGCCTGCAAGCAGGAGCGCCAGGACCAGCGGGGTGGCAGGCATCATGCGTTTCATGGACGGGACTCCTGGACCGGACGGGGACGGTGATTATGCCCCACCCGGTGTGGGCGCCGTGCATGCCACGGGCGCGTAGAATCGTCGCATGAGCAGATTAGTCCTTATCGACGGGTCCAGTTACCTGTATCGCGCGTTCCACGCGCTGCCGCCCCTGTCCAATCCGCAGGGTGAACCCACAGGTGCGCTGTTCGGCGTGGTCAACATGCTGCGGTCGACATTGAAAGAGCGCCCCGCGTTCGTGGCGTTCGTTGTCGATGCGCCCGGCAAGACCTTCCGCGACGACCTGTACGACCAGTACAAGGCCAACCGCCCGCCGATGCCTGATGAGCTGCGCAGCCAGATCGAGCCGATGTGCCGGATCGTCGAGGCGCTCGGCATCAGCATCCTGCGCATTCCCGGCGTGGAAGCCGACGATGTGATCGGCACGCTTGCCCTGCAGGGCGTCGCGCGCGATCTGTCGGTGACCATCTCCACCGGCGACAAGGACTTCGCCCAGCTGGTGCGGCCGGGTATCGAACTGGTCAACACCATGACCGGCAGCCGGATGGATTCCGACGCGGCGGTGATGGAAAAGTTCGGCGTACGCGCCGACCAGATCGTCGACCTGCTGGCGTTGATGGGCGATACCGTGGACAACGTGCCCGGCGTGGACAAGTGCGGACCCAAGACCGCAGCGAAATGGCTGGCCGAGTACCAGCACCTGGACGGCGTGATGGCCGCAGCGACTGGCATGAAGGGCAAGATCGGCGAGAACCTGCGTGCGGCACTGGAGCGACTGCCACTGAACCGCGAACTGGTGACCATCCGCACCGACGTCGCCCTGGATGCCGGCCCGCAGGACCTGCCGCTGCGCGAGCGCCATGTTGACGACCTGCGCGAGCTTTACGCACGGTACGGCTTCACCCAGGCACTGAAGGAACTGGAAGGCAGCGCGGGCTTGCCGCCTACCGTCAGCGAGGTGGTGCCAAGCCTGCGCGGCACCGCGGCGGGTTTCGCGCGTGGCGCGGGCGAACAGGCCGCAGTCGCTGACGTGGACCCGTCGCTGTCGGTGCCCGGCGAGTATGAGACCGTGCTCGAGCCACAGCAGCTGCAGGCCTGGGTGGAGCGGCTGCAGCAGGCGGAGCTGATCAGCTTCGACACCGAAACCGATGCGCTGGACGCCATGCGCGCGCGGCTGGTGGGCATCAGCCTGGCCGTGGAGCCGGGCAAGGCGGCCTACATCCCGCTGGGTCATGACTACCCTGGCGCGCCGGCGCAGTTGCCGATGCAGCAGGTGCTCGATGCGTTGCGTCCGGCGCTGGAAGACGCATCGAAGAAGAAGCTGGGCCAGCACGGCAAGTACGACCTGCATGTGCTGCGTCGCCACGGCATCGCGGTGCAGGGCTACCACGACGACACCATGCTGGAGAGTTTCGTGCTGAACTCCACGGCCACCCGCCACGACATGGATTCGCTGGCCCAGCGCTACCTGGGCTACACGACGATCAAGTTCGAAGACGTAGCCGGCAAGGGCGCCAAGCAGATTTCGTTCTCGCAGGTGGGGATCGACGAAGCCAGCCGCTACGCTGCAGAGGACGCCGACGTGACCTTGCGCCTGCACCACGCGCTGCGCCCGCAGCTGGCGGCCGTGCCGAGCCTGGACGAGGTGTACCGCGACATCGAGATGCCGCTGGTACCGGTGCTGACCCGCATCGAGGCCCATGGCGTGCAGGTGGACATGGCCGAGCTGCGCCGACAGAGCCAGGACTTGTCCACGCGCATGCTGGCCGCCCAGCAGAAGGCCACCGAGCTGGCCGGCCGCAGCTTCAACCTGGATTCGCCCAAGCAGCTGCAGGCGGTGTTGTTCGACGAGCTGAAGCTGCCTGCGCTGGTGAAGACGCCCAAGGGTCAGCCGAGCACCAACGAAGAGGCACTGGAAGCCATCGCCGAGCAGCATGAACTGCCGCGGGTGATCCTGGAGTACCGCGGGCTGGCCAAGCTGCGCAGCACCTACACCGACAAGCTGCCGGAAATGATCAACGCCGATACCGGCCGCGTACACACCAGCTATCACCAGTCAGGCGCCGCCACGGGCCGCCTGTCGTCATCGGACCCGAACCTGCAGAACATCCCGATCCGCACGGAGGACGGCCGCCGTATCCGCCGTGCATTCATCGCGCCGGAGGGCAAGCTGTTGTTGGCGGCCGATTACTCGCAGATCGAACTGCGGATCATGGCGCACCTGTCTGGCGACCCTGGTCTGGTGGGGGCATTCGAACAGGGCGCGGACGTGCACCGCGCCACCGCGGCAGAAGTGTTCGGTCGTTCCCTGGAGGAAGTCACCAGCAACGAGCGACGTGCGGCGAAGGCGATCAACTTCGGCCTGATGTACGGCATGAGCGCCTTCGGATTGGCGCGCAACCTGGGCATCGACCGCGGGCAGGCGCAGGACTACGTGGCGCTGTACTTCAGCCGCTACCCCGGCGTGCGCGATTTCATGGAGAGGATGCGGCAACAGGCGCGTGAGCAGGGCTACGTGGAAACCCTGTTCGGCCGACGCCTATACCTGAACGACATCAACGCACGCAACCAGGGGCTGCGGGCAGGCGCGGAACGTGCCGCGATCAATGCGCCGATGCAGGGCACGGCGGCGGACATCATCAAAAAGGCGATGGTGAAGGTGGATACCTGGCTTCGCGAGTCGGCCGCGCCGGCGAAGATGATCCTGCAGGTGCACGATGAACTCGTCTTCGAATGCGAGGCGAGCTACATCGACGAGCTGCGTACCGAGGTCGTCAAACACATGTCGCAAGCAGCTCAGTTGCGGGTTCCGCTGGTGGTCGACACGGGCCATGGACTCAACTGGGACGAGGCGCATTGAAGCCTGAATACGCCTGCTGCGCCGACAGTCTGACTAAACGATGAATATTGCACGGGGCAGCAAAGGCTAAATGGGCCGCCTTCACGATTCATCAATGTTCGTAGTGCTTTTATAGCCATCGACAGGCGCAACGCCTGTTGTGGATCTCTCCCATCCCCTGGAGAAGATCTTGGAACGGGGGCTCCTCCCCAAGCACCCGTTCCCCGGCCCCGTTGACCTCCCCCTGGTCAGCGGGGCTTTTTATTTCCAGCCCCGGTACGCAGCCCCGACCGGTGGCGCCGACTGATGGCGCCGACCGGTAGAGCCGACTGGTAGAGCCGACTGGTAGAGCCGACTTCAGTCGGCTGTCCTCGGCTGTCTTCCCCCTGCCTCACACCCAGTCGCGCGGCACCAGGTAATCCGCCAGCCGCGCCTCGGCACTGCCCGCCTCCGGCTCGAACCCGTACTCCCAGCGTACGCGCGGCGGCAGGCTCATCAGGATGCTCTCGCTGCGCCCACCGCTCTGCAGCCCGAACAACGTGCCGCGGTCGTAGACCAGGTTGAACTCCACGTAGCGGCCCCGGCGGTACAGCTGGAACTCGCGCTCGCGCTCGCCATGCACGGTGTCCTTGCGGCGCTGCACGATCGGCAGGTAGGCATCGAGGAAGCCATCACCGACCGCACGCAGGTAATCGAAGTCCCGCTCGAAGTCGCCGTGCAGGTCATCGAAGAACAGCCCGCCGACGCCACGCGTCTCGTTGCGGTGGCGCAGGAAGAAATATTCATCGCACCAGCGCTTGTGGGCGGGATACCGCTCCGGCCCGAAGGGCGCGCACAGGTCGCGGGCGGTGCCGTGCCAGTGCTGCACGTCCTCGTCGAAGGGGTAGAACGGCGTCAGGTCGAAGCCGCCGCCAAACCAGCTGGCTACCGTCTCACCATCACGCTGCGCCTGGAAGAAGCGCACGTTGGCGTGGGTGGTGGGCACCATGGGGTTGAGCGGATGGAACACCAGCGACACGCCAGTGGCCCGCCAGGTGGCGCCCGCCAGCTCCGGACGGTTGGCCGATGCGGAAGGCGGCAGGCGGCTGCCGGCCACGTCGGAAAAGCCGATGCCGGCCTGCTCGAACACCGCGCCATCGCGCAGGATACGGGTGCGGCCACCGCCCCCCTCGGCGCGCTGCCACTGGTCTTCCTGGAATCGGGCCTGGCCGTCGGCGCCCTCGATGGCGGCGCAGATGCGGTCCTGCAGGTCGGTGAGGTAGGCGCGTACGCGGTCGAATTCGTTCATGCCGTGCAGTTTAGCCGGTGCCCGTCACCCCCTGCAGGCCGGCGTCCTGACGGTAGCGCCGAGCCATGCTCGGCGGAGTGGCTCAGGCCCTGCGGTGCCCGACGCAGGCCCGCATCCTGACGGTAGCGCCGAGCCATGCTCGGCGGAGTGGCTCAGGCCCCGCGGTGCCCGACGCAGGCCGCGCTGCGCGCATCGCCGAGCGTGGCTCGGCGCTACCGACCTGCATCGCCGCAGGTGGCTCACCGCTTATGGTTGCGGGTGCGCGCAGGCGCCTCGGGTTCGGCCACGTCGTCGGCTGCTTCCTGCAGCATCCGGCCCATCGCGATCATGTCCCAGTTGGTCGTGGCCAGAACGTCGCAGGCCACGGCCGTGCCGCTGGCATCCGCCTTGCACAGGTGCTCCAGGGCCGCCCGCGCGTCCACCTCGGCACTGCTGTCCTGCGCGCTGACCAGGTTCTCGCAGCCTTCGCGCACACCGGCACGGCATACCGTCTGGTAGTGCGTGGCGGCCTGCGGCCACTGCTCATCCAGCGCCAGCTGGTTCCCCAGCACGTTGCAGCCCTGCAGCCGCCCCGCCGCGCAACAGGCCTCCGCTGCGCCCTCAGCGGTCGCACCGGGGCAGTCCTGCGGCAGCGGCACGACCTTGAACACCACGGCCGGGCTGCACTGCGCAGCACCGCCGACGCGGCGGTAGACCCGCATCTGCGTCCAATCGTCCATGCCGACCAGATGCCCACCGGACAGCACCTTGAACACGAAATCGCCGCCCTTGTCGTGGCGGATCCGGATCGCGCCGTCTTCCAGCCGGGCCCGGGCGTGGTCGCCGAGGCCAAACCCCACCAGCCCGCCATCAGCGAACTCCAGCGTGTCCAGCAGGCCGCCTTCGCTGCGGTACTCGCCGCAGGGGACCGCAGTGGCAGGCAGCGGCTGCGGCGCGGTGCCCAGTGACTGCAGTGGTGCGTGCAGTTCACAGGCGCGTTCGTCGCCACCCGCGCAGCCCGCTTTCAGCGCGACCAGCGCCGTGTCGTAGCTGCCGGCCGTCCACTGCGCCTGCGCGACCTCGCGGCAGAACTCCCCTTTCGGATGCGCCAGGCAGAGCTTCTGCAGTGTCTGCCGGCGTGCAGCCGGCAGCACGATCTGCCGCTGGTCGAAGATACCGACAAGGGCCATCCCCATCGCCTTGGACAGGGCCGCCTTGGCTGCCTCCTCGCACGCCTGCTCATCGAAGGCAGGATCCGCTTCCTTGCACACAGCGGGTTCCTGCAGCACCGGGTCGTCATTCTGCGGGCGCGTGTCGGCACTGCGCGCCTCACTGGTCCACTCGCGCAGCAGCCCGCTGCACGCGGCCATCGTGCCCTGCTCGCACCAGCGCTGCAGTTGCGGTGCTTCGGCGGTATACATCTGGTTACCGCAGGTGGCGTCGTCATACACCGCGCAGTCCTGCGCAGCGACGCTGCCCGTGGCGGCCAGCAGAGCAAAGGGGAGCAACGCGCGCAGCAGGCGCACAGGCGTCTTCAGTGACATGGGGGACTCCAGGAAAAAACAGAAAAGGAAACGGCAACAGCAACGGCGTCAGTAGCGCGAGCGGATATCCGGACGCATCAATCGCCACGCCAGCCAGCCCTGCAGCGCGGCGAACAGCACGCAGCTGCCGAGCACGGTGAAGGTGAACAGCAGGCGCTGGGCCTGCAGCTCTTCGACCACTGGCGCGTCACCCAGCTTCATGATCAGCGCGGCCGCCACGCGGTCAAGCCACCACGCCACGCCGATATTGCCGATGCCGGTGATGACCAGCAGCCAGACGTAACTGATCAGTCCCCATCGGGTGCCTTTGTAAAGGCCCCAGCTGGAGACCAGCGAAGGCACGCATACGGCGCCCATCAGCAGGCTGGTCAACACAGGGTGTGCCAGCATCCAGCGCAGGCTGCGTGGCCAGTCATGTTCGGTCGCGGCGTCCACCAGCAGCTGCCACGGATGGCTGGCACCCAGCGGCCAGGCCAGCAGCGCCTGGAACAGAAACCACAGCACCATCGCCGCGCAGACCAGCAACGTGGTCAGCGCCAGCGGACGCACGAAATCCGTGCGCGGCGGCGTCATGCGGGGAGCGCCGAGGGTAGGAGGGGCTGATGACATCCGGTGTCCTTGCGGCAGGCGCGCGCTGGAAATCAGCGCGTGGCGAAGAGGGTACGTGCGGCGGGCAGGATATGGCCTTCGCTCAGTGCTGCCAAGCACACCCCGTGGGGTGGGTGCAGGGGAATCCAGATCAGCTCGGCGATCTCGGCCTGTGCGAGCGGCACGCCCTCCACACGGACCCACCAGACGTCGGCCTGTACACGCTGCCCGGGCTCGTTGACTGCCCACGCACTGAACTGGCCCAGCGCGATAGCGGAGTCGGCGAGCAGCTGCACGCCAAGTTCCTCGCGCAGTTCACGCGCCAGCGTCTGCAGCGGCGTCTCTCCCGGCTCCGGCTTTCCACCGGGCTGCATGAAGGCGGCGGCACCGTGCTTGCGCACCACCAGCACGTTGCCACGCCCATCATCGATCACCGCGGCGACGATCCGTATCGTCGCCGCGGCGGGGGTCACTTCACGTTCTCGTTGAACAGCTTGAGGATGCGCTTGTACTGGTCCAGCCACGAGTCGGCGCGGGTGTAGCCGTGGCGTTCGAGCGGATACGGTGCGATGGACCAGTTGTCCTTGTGCAGTTCGATCAGGCGCTGGCTCAGGTTCACCGAATCCTGGAAGAACACGTTGTCATCCATCATGCCGTGGCCGATCAGCAGGTGGTCCTGCAGGTTCTGCGCATATTCGATGGGCGAGGAAACGCGGTACGCCTCGGGGTCGATGTCCGGCGTATTGAGGATGTTGGCGGTGTACGCGTGGTTGTAGTTGTGCCAATCCACCACCGGGCGCAGCGCGGCACCGGCCTTGAACGTCCCCGGCGAACGGAACAGCGCCATGAAGGTCATGAAGCCGCCGTACGAACCGCCGTAGATGCCGGCGCGATCACGGTCGCCCTGCTGCTTTTCCACCAGCCAATCCAGCCCATCCTTGTAATCTTCCAGTTCCGGGTGGCCCATGTTGCGATAGATCGCCGTACGCCAGTCGCGGCCGTAACCTTCGCTGCCGCGGTAATCCATGTCCAGCACGATGTAGCCCTGCTGCACCAGCAGGTTATGGAACATCTGCTCACGGAAGTAGGCGGGGTAGCGCTGGTGCACGTTCTGCAGGTAGCCGGCACCGTGCACGAACATCACGATCGGATACTTCTTGCCGGGTTCCTTGTTCTCCGGCTCGTAGTACTTCGCCCAGACCACGCCGGCACCGTGCTGGGACGGCACCGCCACCAGCTTCGGCTGGATCCACTCACGTGCCTTGAACTCGGCGCTGCGGGTATCGGTCAGTACGCGCGGCTGGCCACCGCCGGCCGGCACCACGGCCAGCTGCGCAGGCAGGTAGGCTGCGGAGTAACGCACCAGCAGCTGCTGGCCATCCGGCGACACCGTGAAGTCTTCCACGCCGTTGAGGCTGGTCAGCTCGCGCACCTGGCGGCTGGCCACGTCCACGCTGCACACTTCGTAATCGTGCGGGGCCTGCTGGTTGCACAGGAAGTAGAACCCCTTGCCATCGGCGGACAGCGTCGGCGCGGAGGTCTCCCACTTGCCGCTGGTCAGTGCCTGCGGCTTGCCGTTGCCGGACTGGGTGTACAGGTGCGAGAAACCGGATGCTTCGGACAGCAGCCACAGCGTGCGGCCATCGGCCATCCAGCCGAAATCATTGAAGCCCCAGTTGATCCACGCCTCATCGGTCAGCCGGTCGCGGGTCTGCAGGCGGCCATCGGCAGCGGTCAGGCTGACGATCCAGCGGTCCTTGTTGTCGTTGGCGCGCAGCATGATCGCAACCTGCTGGCCATCCGCGCTCCAGCGGATGCCGCCACCCATGAAGTCGCTCATCACCTCCAGCGCACGGTTGCCCTTCAGCGCGTCCTTGCCCGCCTTCTTGCGCAGCGCAGCCAGCGGGTCGGTGCCGATGCCGGGAAGCGCATCCAGCGACACTTTTTCCACCTTGCCGCTACGCGCATCGACACGCCAGAGCGTATGCGGCTGCGGATCGTTGCGGCCGACGCGGGTGCGGGTGTCTTCGGTTTCCTCGTAACCGGATTCGGTCACATACAGCGGCATCTTGCTGGTGCGGCCTTCCTCGAAATCCTTCGGCTTGGTCACCACGAGCAGGTGCACCAGGTCCGGCGACAGCACGCTGTCGACGATCTCCACGTCGGCCCCGAGAAACACCGGGCCCGGCGCGCGGGTGCTGTCCGCTTCGCGCCAACGCTGGTCCTGTTCTTTCAGGGCTTCGCGCTGTTCGCGGTCGCGACGCAGGGTTTCCAGCGTACGCAGCTGCTGCTCGCGCAGGGTATCGGCCTTGGGGGGATCGGTCGGGTTTTTCTCTGCCTTCAGGCTGGCCACCTGGGCGACGCCGCTGGCGGCGGTCCAGTGGAACCAGTTCTGCCCGGTGCGCCAGATCACGCCGCCATCGACGGCGAAGTCGACGCCGGCGGCACGCTCGTTGCCACGGGTCAGCTGGGTCAGCGCGCCACTGCGCAGGTCACGGACGAACACATCGCCGTTGCGCACGAACGCCATGCGCGTGCGGCGGCTGTCGTAGATCGGGTTGGCGACGTCGAGGGTGCCGCGCTGGTCGTCAGCGACCTGCGTGGCCACGCCACCGGCAAGCGGCTGGCGGAAGGTGTCGCGGACCGCGCTGCCCTTGCGCTTGAGCTGGTATTCCACCTGCTGGCTGTTCCACGACCACCATGCCCGCTCGACCGGTGGTCCGATCCAGTCCGGATCGGCCATGGCCTGTTCGATGGTGATCGGGGTGGGCGCGGCGTACGCCGCCGGCGCAGCGAGTGCGGCGGACAACAACAGGGAAAGAGGCAGCACTCGGAACATGGGCGGACGGCACCAAGGATGGAAAACCGGCCAAGGGTAGCAGCCCGCTTCCCGCGGCGGCTGGCCCACAGGTCATGCCACCGCGGCAGGCAAAGCCTTCCTGCCGCCGGCACGGTAGCGCCGAGCCGTGCTCGGCGAGCGCGCAGCGCGGGCTGTGTCCGGCATCGCGGTGCCGGAGGGATTCCGCCGAGCGTGGCTCGGCGCTACAACGGGATGCTGCGAGCACGGTAGCGCTGAGCCGTGCTCGGCGAGCGCACAGCGCGGCCTGTGTCCGGCATTGCGGTCCCGGAGGGATTCCGCCGAGCGTGGCTCGGCGCTGCAACGGGATACTGCGAGCACGGTAGCGCCGAGCCACGCTCGGCGAGCGCGCAGCGCGGCCTGTGTCCGACAGCGCGATGCCGGGTCAGTGGTAGCCCGCGCCTGCTTCCACCTTGCCGCGGAACACGCGATACGACCACGCGGTGTACCCCAGAATCACCGGCAACAACACCACCAACCCGACCAGGCTGAAGCCCAACGACGAGGCGGGGGCGGCGGCATCCCACAGGGTCATCGTCGGCGGCAGCAGGTAGGGCCACATGCCCAGCACCAGCCCGGCAAAGCCGAGCACGAACAGCGCCATGCTGAGCAGGAAGGGCGGCAGGTCCCGCTTTGGATGGATGGCGCTGCGCCACAGTGCAAAAGCGACCCCGAGCGTCAGCAGCGGCACGGGGGACAGCCACCAGAAATTGCCGTCACTGAACCACCGTGCCATCAGGCGCGACTGCAGGAACGGAAGCCAGCAGCTGACCACGCCCATGGCCACGATCACGGCCACCACCAACGGCCGCGTCATCTTCCGTGCCAGTGCCTGCACCGGGCCATTGGTCTTCAACAGCAGCCAGGTACTGCCCAGCAGCGCGTACCCGGCGATCAAGGCGACGCCGGTGACCAGCGCGAACGGGCTCAACCAGCCGAACGCGCCGCCCTGGTAGACACCATCGACGATATCCAGTCCCTGCACCAAGGCCCCCAGGATCACGCCCTGCGCGAAGGTGGCCAGCACCGAGCCGACGGCAAACGCCACGCTCCACAGGCGCCGTGAACGGTGCGCCTTGAAGCGGAACTCGAACGCCACGCCGCGGAACACCAGCGCCATCACCAGCAGCAGCACCGGCAGGTACAACGCCGACAGCAGCGCAGAATAGGCCTTCGGGAACGCCGCCAGCAGACCCGCGCCGCCCAGCACCAGCCACGTTTCGTTGCCGTCCCAGATCGGCGCGGCGGTGTTCATCATCTGGTCCAGCTCGTCCTCGCTGTGGGCGAACGGGGCCAGGATGCCGATGCCCAGCACGAAGCCGTCCAGCAACACGTACATCAGCACGCCGAAGCCGATCACCGCGAACCATGCCACCGGCAGCCAGGTTGTCATCTCCATCTCAGCGCTCCTCCAGCGGTTCATCAGCGGCCGACAGCGGACGCGCCGGGGTATGGCTGCCACCATCAAGCGCCGGCCCGTCCTCGTACGGCCTGGGCCCTTGGCGCAGGATCTTCACCAGGTACCAGATGCCCCAGCCGAACACGAAGGCGTAGCCCACGATGTACACGCCGAGCGACAGCGCGGTCATCCACGCACTCTGTGGTCCCACCGCATCAGCAGTGCGCAGCAGCCCGTAGACCACCCATGGCTGGCGCCCCATTTCGGTGACGAACCACCCCGATACCAGGGCGATGAAGCCGGCCGGCAGCATCCAGTTCCAGCCCCGCAGCAGCCACGCAGACTGCAGCAGCTTGCCGCGCCACAGCGCGATGGCCGACAACCATGCCAGCACCAGCATCAGCGTGCCCAGCCCGACCATGATGCGGAAAGCAAAGAACACCGGCGTCACCGGCGGTCGCTCGCTGGCCGGGACCGACGTCAGGGGCTCGAAGGTGCCGTCCAGCGAATGGGTCAGGATGAAACTGCCCAAGCGCGGGATGGCCACCTCGAAATCGTTGCGCTCTTCCTTTTCGTTGGGCAGCGCGAACACCACCAGCGGCACGCCTTCGCCTTCCGCGCTCGGGTGCCAGTGCGCTTCCATGGCGGCGATCTTCATCGGCTGGTGTTTGAGCGTGTTGAGGCCGTGCATGTCGCCGACGAAGATCTGCGCAGGCACCGTGATCGCCGCGAAAATCACGGCGGCCACCAGCATGCGGCGGCCTTCCTCGACGTGCTTGCCACGCCGCAGGTACCAGGCACCGATGCCGCCGATCACGAAGCAGGTGGTGATGAACGAGCCCAGCGCCATGTGTGCGAGGCGGTAGGGGAATGAAGGATTGAACACCACCTGCCACCAGTCGCTGGGGTGCACGATGCCATTGACGATTTCATAGCCGGCCGGGGTGTGCAGCCAGCTGTTGGATGCCAGGATCCAGAACGTGGACACCAGCGTGCCCAGCGCCACCATGCAGGTGGAAAAGAAATGCAGGCGGGGAGATACACGGCCCCAGCCGAACATCATCACCCCGAGGAAGCTGGCCTCGAGGAAGAAGGCGGTCAGCACTTCGTAGGTCAGCAGCGGACCGATCACCGAGCCGGCGAACTGGGTCAGCCGCGGCCAGTTGGTGCCGAACTGGAAGGCCATGACGATGCCACTGACCACGCCCATGCCGAAGGACACGGCGAAGATCTTCTGCCAGAAGAAATAAAGTTCGCGCCAGATCGGATCGCGCGTGCGCAGCCAGCGCCACTCGATGAAGGCCAGCCAGCTGGCCGTGCCGATGGTGAAGGCGGGGAACAGCACGTGGAAACTGACCACGAATCCGAACTGGAAACGGGACAACAACAATGCGTCCAAGTGACGCCTCCTGCCGGGCGCGGGTGGGGATACCGGACCAGTCTGGGTGGGTTTCCGTTAAGAAGGGATGCGACCCGATGACGCTGTGCTTCACTTTGACGCAGGGGCAGGCGTCGCCATCGGCCTGCCTTCTTGCCGCTGCGCTCGCCGAGCATGGCTCGGCGCTACCGGGGGGCCAGCATCGCCGCGCATGCCGAAGGGGATCTCCGTGCAGGCCGACGGGGTAGCGCCGAGCCATGCTCGGCGAGCGCAGCGGTGCCGGAACCCGTCCGATCCGGGGCCCAGCCACCGTCTGCAGACAGCGGGCGTGCTAGCGTGCGCGGCTCCGTGTGACTGCCGCTTCCGCAATGATCGAGTTTTCCGTCGTCGACTGGGCCGCCTGGGCCCCGGGCCTGACTACCCGCAGTGACTGGCAGGCCTGGGCGCGGGCGCCGTGGCCGCCGGAAGGCGAGGGCACGCCGGGTCTCTCCGAAGTGCCCGCCATGCAGCGGCGGCGAATCGAGCGCCTGGGGCGGATGGCGATCCAGGCCGCGTGCTGGTGTGAGCCGGAACAGGGCGCGGACAGTACGGTGCCGTTGATCTTCGCCAGCCGCCACGGTGACGTGGAGCGGTCGATGGAGCTGCTGCGCTCGCTGGTGGCCGATGAGGCCCTGTCGCCCACCACCTTTGGTCTCTCGGTACACAACGCCATTGGTGCGCTGTATTCGATCACCCGCGGTCACCGCGGCAACAATCTGGCACTGGCCGCCGGCAAGGCGACGGTCGAAGCCGCTTGCCTGGAAGCCGTTGGCCTGCTGGCCGACGGCGCGGCAGAGGTGCGCATCATTGCCTACGATCCCCCGTTGCCTGAGCTGTATGCCGAGTTCATCGACGAGCCGGCGCCCTACTACGCCTGGTGCTGGCGGATCGCTGCGGCGTCGCCGGAGGGCACCCGACTGCGGCTGGCATGGCGGGGCGACACCGCCCAGGACGATCCGCCCGGCCCGTTGCCGCATGCGCTGGACCTGCATCGTTTCCTGCTGTCCGGCCAGCGCCACGATGAACGCGTGATCGATGGCCAGCGCTGGAGCTGGCAGCGTGTCGGCTGATCCCGGATCCGGCCTGTTCGGCCGGGCATGGCGGACGCTGGCCACCGGCTTCAGCTTCGCCCTGTTCGGCGTCGGTGGACTGATCGCCGGCATCCTGGTCGCGCCGGCTTTGCTGGTGCTGGTGCATCCCCCGGCACGTCGGCGCCGACTGGCCCGCACATGGGTGCAGCGCAGTTTCGCGCTGCACGTGGCGATCATGCGCGGCCTCGGCGTGATGACCTTCGAGGTCACCGGCGCCCACCGCTTGCAGCGCAAGGGTCTGCTGGTGCTCGCGAACCACCCCACCCTGATCGACGTGGTGCTGCTGGTGGCGCTGCTGCCGGACGCGGACTGCGTGGTCAAACGGGCGGTGGCGCGCAACCCGTTCATGCGCGGGACGGTCAGGGCCGCCGGCTACATCGTCAACGATGACGGGCCCGCCCTGGTGCAGGCCGGCATCGATGCCGTACGGGAGGGGGGCTGCCTGGTGATCTTCCCCGAAGGCACCCGCAGCACGCCGGGCCACCCCCTGCAGCTGCGCCGCGGGGCGGCCAACATCGCCGTGCGTGGCGGCCTGGACATCACCCCGGTACGGATCCGCTGTACCCCGCCGACGCTGGAAAAGGGAGGGAAATGGTATCGTGTGCCCCCGCGTCGCTTCCATGTCTCGCTGGAGGTCGGTGAGGACATTCCGATCGGTACGTTTGTCGACGACGTCGCTGTGGCAGGAGGGGAATCCCTGGCCGCGCGCCGCGTCACCGACCATCTCACCCGTTACTTCCAACCCTGTGGAGAGCTGCCCCGTGCAGGAACTTGAGCACGAGATCAAGGAGCTGATCATTTCCGCGTTGTCGCTGGAAGACATCTCCGCCAACGACATCGATACGACGGCGCCGCTGTTCGGCGAAGGCCTCGGCCTGGATTCGATCGATGCACTGGAACTGGGCCTGGCCCTGCAGAAGCAGTACGGCGTCAGCCTGTCTGCCGACTCCGAAGAAACCCGCCGCCATTTCGGCAGCGTGCAGGCGCTTGCCGCCTTCGTCGCCAGCAGCCGCGCGTGACCTTCTCTGGTATCGCCATGACCAAGACCGAACTGTTCGACCACATCGCCCAGCTGCTGACCGCCGGGTTCGAGATCGAGCCGGCGCTCATCGTGCCGGGTGCCCGCCTGCATGAAGACCTGGACATCGACAGCATCGACGCGGTGGACCTGATCGTGCAGCTGAAGCCACTGCTTGGCCGCAACCTGCAGCCCGATGCCTTCAAGGCCGTGCGCACCGTGCAGGACGTGGTCGATGTCGTTCATGGCCTGCTGCCCGACCAGGCCGCTGCCTGACCGCGCGCTGCGGACCGCCGCCGTGCCCTCCTTCCGCAAAGTCGCCTTCGTCGCCGTATCGCTGGCGTACCCGCTGCTGATGTACGCCGCGATGGGGCGCTTCGAGCCGCGCTGGCTGTCGTTGTTGCTGTTCGCGTTGGCCGTGTTGCGCGCGCTCGGCAGTCGTGAAGCGGTGTGGATGTGGGCCGCTGCGGGCACCGGGCTGCTGGCCGTGGTGGCGTTGCTGGGCAACCAGGCCTTGCCGCTGAAGCTGTATCCGGCCCTGGTCAATGCGGTGCTGTTGGCGGTGTTCCTGGCCAGCCTGCGTTGGCCACCGAGCATGGCCGAGCGCTTCGCGCGCATGCAGGAACCCCAGCTGCCCCCGTTTGCCATCGTCTACACCCGGCGGGTCACCCAGGTGTGGTGCGGTTTCTTCGTCATCAATGGCGGTCTGGCGCTGGCCACCGCGCTGTGGGCGTCCGATGCGACCTGGGCGCTGTACAACGGCCTGCTGGCCTATCTGCTGATGGGCGTGCTGCATGCGGTGGAGTGGACGGTGAGGCGCCGGGTGAAGGCGGCACATGGCCATGGCTGAGTGGATCCCGCTGCACCAGCTGCTGGGCCCGGCGCGGCCGGACCGCTGGATTGGCGGTGCCGGTGCGGATCGTATCGACCACGCCGGGCTGCTGGCCCGGGTGGCGGCGTGGCGGGTGGCGTTCTCGCAGGCGGGAGGACGCGACTGGGCCCTGTACTTCGATGACAGCCTGGCGTTCGCCGCTGCCCTGTTGGGCGCGTGGTCAGCGGGCAAGCGCGTGTACCTGCCTTCCGACAACCTGCCGGCCACGCTGCAGGCGCTGCGGCCGCAGGTCGACGGCGTTGCCGGTGACGTCGACCTGCACTGGCAACCGCTGGCCCCGTCTGCGGTGGGGGCCGATGCCATCGCGCCGGTCATGCTGGACGAACGCGCCTGCCGGCTGGTGGTGTTCACCTCCGGCAGCACCGGGGCGCCGGTCGCGATCGAGAAACGCCTGGACCAGCTGGCCTGCGAAGTGGGTGCGCTGGAGCAGGCCTTTGGTACGCTGCTGGAGGGTGCGCAGGTTCACGGCACCGTGTCACACCAACACATCTACGGCCTGCTGTTCCGGGTGTTGTGGCCCTTGTCGGCGGGTCGGGCGATCCTGCCACGGCGCTTCTTTCACGAAGACCTGGTGGCGGCGCTGTCGACCGGGCCGAGCGTGCTCGTTGCCACGCCTGCCCACCTGAAACGGCTGCCGGCGCAACTGGACTGGCGCGCTGCGCGCACGCACCTGCGCGCGGTGTTCTCCTCTGGTGGGCCGCTACCTGCGCAGGCGGCCGTCGATGTCCGCGCGCTGCTGGACCGTGTGCCGATCGAGGTGTTCGGCAGCAGTGAGACCGGCGGCATCGCCTGGCGTGGCGGTGATGCATCGACCAGCGCGTGGCAGCCGCTGCCGGGCGTGCAGTGGCGGATCGACGACGGCCAGTTGTCGGTTGCCTCCGCGCACCTGCCCGATGGCGGCTGGTGGCGCAGCGAGGATCGTGCCGAGGCTGACGCGCAGGGCGGCTTCCGCCTGTTGGGTCGCGCCGACCGCATCGTCAAGGTGGAAGAGCGACGTGTGTCGCTGGACGCGCTGGAACATGCGCTGCGCGCCCACCCCGCCGTCGCCGACGTCCGCGTGCTGTTGCTGCCGGGCCAACGCGAACAGCTGGCGGCCGTGGTGGTGCCGCGCGATACCCGCCTGCTGCAGGCTGACGAGGCCGGCCGCCGTGCCGCCGGCCGTCAGTTGTCCAACGCCCTTGCCGATGCCCACGACGCCGTCGCGCGGCCACGGCGCTGGCGCTTCGTCGATGCACTGCCCCTCAATGCGCAGGGCAAGACGACCCAGGCCGCCCTGCTGTCGTTGTTCCAGCCGGAGCAGCCGGAGCCGGTGGACCTGCCGCCGGTGCAGTGGCTGCAGCGTGGACCGGCCTCGGCCAGCGCGCAGTTGACCCTGCAACCCGACCTGCGTGCGTTCGATGGGCACTTCCCCGGGGTGCCGGTGCTGCCCGGAGTGGCCCAGGTCGACTGGGCGATCCGCTTGGCCCAGACGGTGTTCGCCCTGCCGGCGCGCTTCGTGCGTATCGACGCGCTGAAGTTCCAGCGGGTGGCGCGCCCGGGTGACACCCTCCTGCTGCAACTGGACTGGGACGCGTCGCGCCGTATGCTCGCATTCCGGTTCAGCTCCGGTCACGGCATCCATGCCAGTGGCAAAGTAGTGTTCGCCGATGCCGATTGAATCCCCGTCCGCTGCCATTGACCATGCCCTGCTGGTGGTGGTGCCGGTGTACGACCACGAACACGCCATCGTCGAGGTGGTGGCAGGCATCCGCGCTGCCGGCCTGCCTTGCCTGCTGGTCGATGACGGCTCGCACGACGCCTGTGCCGCCGTGCTGCGTGCGCTCAGCGCGGGCGATGGGGTGGGGTTGCTGCGGTTGCCGCGCAACGAAGGCAAGGGCGGCGCCATGCTGGCCGGCTTCCGCGAGGCATCACGGCTGGGCTACAGCCACGTGCTGCAGATCGATGCCGATGGCCAGCACGACACCAAGGAGCTCGAACGCTTCGTGGCCTTGTCGCAGGCGCATCCCCACGCCGTGATCTGTGGCATTCCGGCCTACGATGAAACGGTGCCGAAGATCCGCCTGTACGGCCGCTACGCCACCCATGTGTGGGTGTGGATCAACACGCTTTCGCTGCATCTGCGTGATTCGATGTGTGGCTTCCGGGTGTACCCGCTGCCGCCTGTCATCCGCCTGATGGCCGAGGAAACCATTGGCCGCCGCATGGATTTCGATACCGAGATCCTGGTGCGGCTGTATTGGCGTGACATCGCGGTGCTGCACCTGGCGACGCCGGTGACCTACCCACGCGACGGCGTTTCACATTTCGATGTATGGCGCGACAACATGCGTATCAGTGGCATGCACGCGCGGCTGTTCGGCGGCATGCTGCGGCGTGCGCCGCGATTGCTGCGTCGCCGCCTGCGAGGCACGCGCTGATGGCCGCCCGACCGGCGCCGCACTGGGCGGACATCGGCGAGCGCACATCCGTCAGCGGCGTGCTGCTGCTGTGCTGGGTGCACCGCTGGCTCGGACGCTGGCCCTACCGGATGGGCGCATGGCCAGCGGTGGCCTGCCACTGGCTGGGAAACGGCCTGGCGCGGCGTGCCTCGATGCAGTACCTGCAGCGCCTGCAGGCCCACACCGGGGCATTGGGCCACACGCCCGGCTGGCGTGACAGCCTGCGCCACTTCGCCCTGTTCGGCGACACCATGCTGGACAAGCTGCTGGCGCTGGGACGCCGTTATCCGGCGCAGCAGCTGCAGTTGCATGACAACGCGGCGCTGCAGCGCATCGGCCGTGCCGAAGGAGGCGTGTTCCTGACCGCGCACGTGGGCTGCCTGGAGCTGTGCCAGGTATTGGCCGAAAAAGTGCCGGGGCTGCACCTCACCGTGCTGGTCCACACCAAGCATGCGCAGCGCTTCAACAGCCTGTTGGCGCGCCTGGATCCGTTGGCATCGGTAGAACTGCTGCAGGTGACCGAGGTGGGCCCGGCAATGGCAATGGCGCTCGGTCGTCGGGTCGCCGCGGGTGGCTTCGTCGCCATCGTGGGTGACCGGGTGCCGGTAAACAGCGAGCGGGTGGCGCATGCCGATTTCCTGGGACACCGCGCGCCCTTCCCGGTGGGCGGCTATGTCATGGCGTCGGCGCTCGGTTGCCCGGTCTACACCCTGTCGTGCCTGCACCACGGCGACGGTTATCGCGTTCGCTTCGATCTGTTCGCGGAGCGCATCAGCCTGCCGCGCGGGGCACGCGACGCCGCACTGCAGGACTGCGCCCACCGCTATGCGCAGTGGCTGGAACAGCAGGTGACCCAGTCACCGCTGGATTGGTTCAACTTCTTTCCTTTCTGGGACCAGGCACCTGATGCCGACTGATCTTTCCCCTTCCTGCCACTTCGGCGCCGCTGCGCTGACCATCGAAGACGTGGTCGCGCTGGCCGACCGGCGTGTACGTGCCGAGCTCAGCGATGCACCGGCTTTCCGTGCGCGCATCCAGCGCGGTGCCGATTTCCTCGACCGCCTGCTGCGCGAGGACGGGGTCATCTATGGCGTCACCACCGGCTACGGCGACTCGTGCACGACGGTGATCCCGCCCTCGTTGGTCGCCGAGCTGCCGCATCACCTGTACACCTACCACGGCTGCGGGCTGGGTCGTTTCCTGGATGCACAGGAAACCCGGGCCGTCTTGGCGGCTCGCCTCGCCTCGCTGTCACAAGGCATGTCCGGCACCAGCGTGGCGCTGCTGGAAGGGCTCACTTCGCTGCTCCAGCACGACGTGCTGCCGCGCATCCCGGCGGAAGGATCGGTCGGCGCAAGCGGTGACTTGACCCCGCTGTCCTACGTGGCGGCCGTGCTGTGCGGGGAGCGCGACGTCCTGTTCGAAGGACGCGTGCAGCCTGCGGCCGAGGTGCTGCCGCGGATCGGCATGGTGCCGCTGCGGCTGCGACCGAAGGAAGGCCTGGCGTTGATGAATGGCACTGCGGTGATGACCGGGCTGGCCTGCCTGGCCTGGCACCGTGCCGACTATCTCAGCCGCCTGGCGACCCGCTTGACGGCATTCAACGTGTTGGCCAGTGATGGCAACGCCCATCATTTCGACGAGACCCTGTTCGCGGCCAAGCCGCATCCGGGCCAGGCACGCATCGCCGCCCGCCTGCGCGCGGACCTGCACAGCGAGCGGCCGCCGCGCAACGCGCAGCGACTGCAGGATCGCTATTCGTTGCGCTGTGCCCCGCATGTGATCGGCGTATTGGAGGATACGTTGCCGTTCCTGCGGCAGTTGATCGAGACCGAACTCAACAGCGCCAACGACAACCCGCTGATCGACCCGGACGAAGAGCGCGTGCTGCACGGTGGCCACTTCTATGGCGGCCACATCGCGCTGGCCATGGATACCTTGAAGAACACCGTGGCCAACATCGCCGACCTGCTGGACCGGCAGCTGGCGCTGCTGGTCGATGCACGCTACAGCCATGGCCTGCCGGCCAACCTGTCTGCCGCCACGGGGCCGCGCGCGGCCATCAACCACGGGCTGAAGGCGCTGCAGATCAGTGTCTCGGCGTGGACGGCCGAGGCGCTGAAAAATACCCTGCCTGCCTCGGTGTTCTCGCGTTCCACGGAATGCCACAACCAGGACAAGGTCAGCATGGGCACCATCGCCGCGCGTGACTGCCTGCGCGTGATCGAGTTGGTGGAGCAGGTGGTGGCGGCAATGCTGATCGCGGCGCGTCAGGCGGTGGCGCTGCGCCAGCGGGTCGGCCTGCAGGCGCAGCTGCAGGGTGCGCTGGATGCGATGAATACCGATCTCGTCGGGCGCATCGCGCTGGTCGAAGAAGATCGCGCGTTGGACGGCGAGCTGCGCCAGCTGCTGCAGGACATCCGCGGACGCGCGTGGGCGATCTATGCCGATGCATGATCTGACGGAAGAAATCGCCCTGTCGCCCGCGTTCCACGACTGCGACCCGATGCAGGTGGTCTGGCACGGAAACTATTTCAAGTACTTCGAGATCGCCCGCTGCGCGCTGCTGCAGCGGCATGATTACGACTACCCGCAGATGCAGGCGTCCGGCTTCCTGTGGCCGGTGGTGGACGCGCGGGTCAAGTACATCCGGCCGTTGCGTTTCCAGCAGGCGCTGCGCGTGGTGGCACGCATCGTGGAGTGGGAGAACCGCTTGAAGATCACCTACGAGATTTTCGATGCGCTCAGCGGTGAGCGCCTGACCCGCGCCCATACCATCCAGGTCGCCGTCGCCGCTGACAGCGGTGAGATGCAGTACCTGTGTCCCCCGATCCTGTGGCAGAAGCTGGGAGTACCCGCACCATGAAACTGTTCGCTCCGCTCCGCATGTTGGCGGTGGTGTCGCTGTGTCTGCTGGCGTCGGCAACCAGCGCGGCCGACGCGGTCATCGAATCGATCACCCGGGATGTCGCGCGTCCTGCCGTGCTGCGTGGCAGCTTCAGCCAGCAGAAGCAGGTGGCGGGATTCCGCAATCCATTGCAGTCGCAGGGGCGCTTCGTGGTGGCGCACCAGCGCGGTGTCATCTGGTCCACCCTGAAGCCGTTCCCCTCGGAGATGGTCATCACCGCCGACCGCATCCTCAGCCGGCAGGCCGATGGCAGTACCCGCGTGGAACTCGATGCACGCGAGCAGCCGGCAATGCGCTCGGTGAACGCCACGCTGTTCGCGCTGATGAGCGGCGACGTGCAGGCACTGTCCAGCCAGTTCAATGTCGATGCGCGGCGCGAGGGGGCGGGCTGGACGCTGCAGCTCACGCCGAAGTCGGCGATGCTGGCAAAGGCATTCACCTCGCTGCGGCTGCGCGGTGACCGCTACGTACGTGACGTGGAGATCGTGGAAGCGGGCAATGACCGCACCCTGATCACCTTCAGCGCATTGACCGAAATGCCGGCCACGCTGAGCGCTGAAGAGGCCGCGCGCCTTGACTGACATGCGCCCTGGCGCGGCCGCGGCCGCCAGCCCACACCGCGCCTGGCGCTGGCTGGCCCTGGCGTGGCTGCTGGTGCTGCTGGCGCTGGGTGTGCAGCAGGCCCTGCAGTGGCGCCAGCAGCCACCGATCGACACCGACATCCTGGCGATGCTCCCGCAGGACGCCCACGATCGCCTGCTGTCCGATGCCACCCGGCGCATCGCCGATGCGAACTCGCGCGACGTGGTGGTGCTGCTGGGCAGCGATGACAGCGCAGCCGCTCTGCGTGCGCAGGAGGCATTCGCGCAGGCCATGGCCGACGATGCGGACAGCGGCCTGCTGCGGCCTGCCGGTGGGATGGACGGGTGGTTCGACCAGGCACGCGGGTTCTACGCCCCGTACCGGGATCGCCTGCTGACGCCAGCCCAGCGCGATCAGCTGCAGCAGACCGGCGCCGACGATCTGGCAGGGCAGGCGCTTGCGTCCCTGTACGGGCCGATGGGCGGTCCGCGTTTGACGGCGTGGCTGCAGGACCCTTTGGCGCTGTGGCCGGCATGGTGGCAACAGCAGGCCAAGGCGGCAGGCCTGCGCCTGGGCGACGATGGCTTGGTGCAGGCCGATGGCAAGCACTGGGCGGTGCTCCGTTTCGATACCCGTGATTCCGCCTTCCAGCTGGATGGCGAGCCGCATATCGACGCGCTGCTGGAGCGCGCGGGCACGGCAGCACGTGGGGCGGCGCCCGGGCTGGAAATCCTGCATGCCGGTGTTCCGTTGCATGCTGAAGCCGCCGCCGTGCAGGCCAACCGGGAGATCAATACGATCGGCTGGGGCTCGTTGGCGGCCGTGCTGTTGCTGGTCTGGCTGGCGTTCCGCTCGCTGCGACCGATCCTGCTGGTGGCGGTGTCGCTGCTGGTGGGGTGTGGCGTCGCCTTGGCCGTGACCGTGCTGGTGTTCGGCAAGGTGCACCTGCTCACGCTGGTGTTCGGTGCCTCGCTGGTGGGCGTCGCCGAGGACTACGGCATCCACTGGTTCGCGTCGCGCCAGGCGGCCCCACGTGAGAGCCGTTGGACCCTGCTGCGGCACCTGCTGCCGGGCCTGTGGCTGGCCTTGCTGACGAGTGCGCTGGCTTACCTGGCGCTGGCCATGGCGCCGTTCCCGGGGCTGCGGCAGATGGCACTGTTCTCGGTGGTCGGATTGTCCGCGGCGTTCGTGACGGTGATCTTGTGGTTTCCGTGGCTGGACGGTGGCCAAGTGCGGCAGACCGGTTTTTCGCACTGGCTTGGCGGCACGCTGCAGCGCTGGCCACGGCTTGCCGGGCGACGCCTGCTGCTGGTGCTGGTCGGTCTGGTGGTGCTGTCCGCTGCGGGCATGACCCGGTTGAAGGTGGACGATGACCTGCGCAGCCTGCAGTCCTCGCCTCCGGCATTGATGGAGCAGCAGATCCGTATCTCGCGGCTGCTGGGGATGCCCAGCCCCGCGCAGTTCTTCCTGGTGCAGGGGGGAGATGCCGAACAGCTGCTGCAACGCGAAGAGGCCCTGACCCGGCGGCTGCGCGCGCTGGAGCACGACGGCCGCATCGGCAGTCATCGCGCGATCAGCGACTGGTTGCCTTCAGCGGCGCAGCAGCACGCCGATGCCGCACTGACGCGTGGCATCGAGGCGGGCGTGCTGCGGGCCGTGGCGGAGGTCAGTGGCGAAACGCTGGAGCGCCCGGCGTTCACTGCGGCGCCGATGACCATCGAAGGCTTCGTGGCCTCTCCGGCGTCGTTGCCGGTCCGCCCCTTGTGGTTGGGCCGGCTGGGCGACGGGGTCGCCAGCGTGGTGCTGGTGGATGACCTGTCGCAGCCGCAGGCGCTGCGCGACCTGCAGGGTGCCGGAGCGGGACTGGACGGCGTGCGCTGGGTTGATCGCACCGATGATTTCTCGCGCTTGCTCGGTCACTACCGCAGTCTGATGAGCGTCATGCTGCTGGCAGGCACTGCACTGGTGTTTGCCGCGCTGTGGTGGCGCTATCGTCGCGATGCGTGGCGGGTGATGGTGCCGACGTTGTTGGCGGGGACGCTTACCGTCGCCCTGCTGTCCTTGTTCGGCCAGCCCGTGCAGCTGTTCAATGTGCTCGCCCTGATGCTGCTGCTGGGCATGGGCATCGATTACGGCATCTTCCTGCTGGAGCATCGGGGTGACCCCAGTGCGTGGGTGGCGGTCTGCGTGGGCGCGGCGAGTACCTGGCTGTCCTTCGGACTGCTCGGGCTGTCCGCGACGCCGGCGCTGCGTGCCTTCGGCCTTACCCTGCTGCTGGGTATCGGCCTGGTCTGGCTGTTGTCACCGCTGTTCCGGCCGGCCGGTGTGCATGAAACAAAGGAGTCCACCTGATGCGTTGGATACGCTGCGTTCGCCCCGCCCTGCGCCTGTTGGCGGCGATGACCGTACTCGCCGCGCTTGCCGCGTGCGCCGGCCGGCCCACGCGGACCGGTGGCGATCTGCCGCCGCTGCGGCTGTCGCCGGCCAGCCTGCAGGGCACCCTCGCACTGCAGCAGCAACTCCACTTCCGCTTCGGCCGGGTGGAGCGTGATCTGGATGCGTTGCTGGAGGCCGACGACGCGCAGGTGCAACTGCTGGTGCAGGCGATGGGCCAGACCGGCTTCCGCGTGCGCTGGGATGGCCAGCACCTGGACGAACAGCGCGCCCCGTGGCTGCCACGCCAGGTGCGTGCCGAACGGGTGCTGGATGATCTGCAGTTCGCACTCTGGCCCACCGCCGCCATCGCCGCCGTATTGCCGGCCGAGTGGACGGTCACCGACGATGGTGAACATCGCCGCCTGCAGCACGCCGGCCAGGAGGCACTGCATCTGCAGCGCCATGCCGATGGCAGCCTGCAGTTGGACAACCTGCGCGAAGGATACTCATTGACCATCCGTTCGGTGGATGGCGCGGCTGCACCGGCGCAGGAGACGCCGCCGTGACCGCCGCGGTGTATCTCAATGGGCTGGGCGTGGTGTGCGCCCTGGGCGCAGACCGCCACAGCGTGGCCAAGGGGCTGTTTGCCGCGGCCCCTGGCGGGCTGTCCGACTGCGATGACGTGGTGCGCGGGCGCACCCTCGCGCTGGGGCGCGTACGGGACGCGCTGCCAGACCTCTCGGCGCTGCCGATCTCGCTTCGTGGTCGCAACAATGCCCTGCTGGATGCGGCGCTGGTGCAGATCGCACCGCTGGTGAAGCAGGCCATCAGCCAACATGGTGCCGAGCGTGTCGCCGTGATCATCGGCACCAGCACATCCGGCATCGGTGAGACCGAACCTGCGCTTCGTGCGCTGCAGTCTGATGGCCAATGGCCTGCCGGCTTCTCTTACGGGCAGCAGGAGATGGGCAGTGCGGCATCGTTCGTGCGCCATCGCAGCGGGGCCGGCGGCCCGGCATGGACCTTGTCCACGGCCTGTTCGTCCAGTGCGAAAGCGTTGGCTTCGGCGGCGCGGCTGCTGCGCGCCGGGGTCGTCGATGCGGTGATCGCCGGTGGGGCCGACTCGCTGTGCCACTTCACCGTCGCCGGTTTCAGCGCATTGGAGTCGATCTCGGCCACGCGCTGCCTGCCGTTCTCGCGCAACCGCACGGGCATCAACATCGGCGAAGGGGCGGCGTTGTTCCTGCTCAGCCGTGAGCCGGGCCCGGTGCAGCTGGCCGGGTGGGGGGAGAGCTCCGATGCCCACCACATGTCCGCGCCTGACCCCAGCGGCGCCGGCGCCACGGCTGCGCTGCTCGAGGCATTGCAACGTGCAGGGTGGTCACCGGACGAGGTGGACTACATCAACCTGCATGGCACCGCCACGCGGCACAACGATGCGATGGAGTCGCGGGCAGTGGCCGGCGTGCTGGGCAGCACGGTGCCGGCCAGCTCGACCAAGCCACTCACCGGCCACGCGCTGGGTGCCTCCGGTGCCATTGAAGCCGCCCTGTGCTGGATCGCGCTGGTCGACAATCCCGATAACCGCCTGCCGCCGCACTGGTATGACGGCGATATCGATCCGGACCTGCCGGCACTCAGGCTGGTCACCCCGGGCGACTGTTCACCGGTCCCCCTGCAGCGGATGCTCAGCAGCTCGTTTGCTTTCGGCGGCAGCAACGCCGTGCTTGCCCTGCAGCGGAGTACGGCGGCATGACCGTGTATCCCATCCGGGACGTCGTGCCGCACCGGGCCAGCCTGCTGCTGTTGGACGAGCTGGTGCACTGGGACGATGACAGCATCCATGCCGCCCTGGTGGTGCCGTCGGAGGGCGCATTCGCCGGGCCTGACGGCGTGCCGGCGTGGATCGGCATCGAGTACATGGCGCAGGCCATCGCGGCCTGGGCCGGCTGCCGTGCGCGCCGTGATGGCGGCGAACCGAAGATCGGGTTCCTGCTCGGCAGCCGCCGCTACAGCAGCCAGCGCGATCTGTTTCCCGCCGGCACCCGGCTGGAGGTGTACGCGCGCCGCGAACTGATGGGTGACAATGGCCTGGGCATGTTCGCCTGCCGGATCGACGCGGGCGGGGAGACATGGGTGGAAGCAAATGTATCGGTGTTCGAGCCCGCTGACGCGCAGGCCTATCTGGAGAGTGGAACCGCATGACAGCCAACCTGGCGGTGCTGGTGACCGGCGCAAGCCGGGGCATCGGCCGTGCAATCGCGCTGCGCGCCGCGCGCGACGGCTTCGACGTGACCGTACATTGCCGCAGCCGCGTGGACGAAGCGCAGGCCGTGGCCGATGAGATAACCGCGATGGGACGGCAGGCGCGGGTACTCCCGTTCGATATCGCCGACCGCGCCGCAGCACGTGCCGCCCTGGAAGCCGATGTCGAAGCGCACGGCGCCTACTACGGTGTCGTCTGCAATGCCGGCATCGCCCGCGATGGCGCGTTCCCTGCGCTCAGTGAAGACGACTGGGACCAGGTACTGCACACCAACCTGGACGGCTTCTACAACGTGCTGCACCCGCTGGTGATGCCGATGGTGCGCCGTCGCCAGCCCGGCCGCATCGTGACGCTGGCATCGGTATCCGGCCTGATCGGCAACCGCGGCCAGGTCAATTACAGCGCGGCCAAGGCCGGCATCATCGGCGCCAGCAAGGCGCTGGCGGTCGAGCTGGCCAGCCGCCGCATCACGGTCAACTGCGTGGCCCCTGGCCTGATCGACACCGACATGCTGGATGCCGGCGTGCTGGAACACGCCTTGAAGGGCATCCCGGCCGGTCGTGTCGGGACGCCCGACGAGGTCGCTGCCACCGTCGCATTCCTGCTGTCCCCTGACGCTGCCTATATCACCCGGCAGGTGATCTCGGTCAATGGCGGGCTTGCCTGATGGCACGTGACGGGCGCCGCGTCGTGGTGACCGGTGCGGCTGCCATCAGTCCGTTGGGCCACGACTGGGCGACCATCCACGCGCGGCTGCGCGCACTGCGCAATGCCGTACGCGCGATGCCGGAGTGGGATGTCTATGAAGGGCTGAATACCCGGCTGGCTGCGCCTGCCGCGCCTTTCGAGCTGCCACCGCACTACAACCGCAAGACCACCCGTTCGATGGGACGGGTCGCCTTGATGGCAGTGCGTGCCAGCGAGCTGGCCCTGCAGCAGGCCGGACTGATCGACCACCCGGTGCTGCGGGGTGGACGCACCGGGGTGTCCTACGGTTCGTCTTCCGGCAGCCATGAAGCGGTGGGCGAATTCGGCCGGATGCTCAGCAGCTTCAGCACCGAGGGCATCACCGCCACCACCTACCTGAAGATGATGAGCCACACCGCGCCGGTCAACATCGGCGTGTTCTTCGGTCTAAGCGGGCGCATCCATACCACTTCCAGTGCCTGCACATCCGGCAGCCAAGGGGTGGGCGAAGCGTACGAAACCATTCGCGCGGGGCGCCAGACCGTGATGCTGGCCGGCGGTGCCGAACAACTTGATGCGACCGCCGCGGCGGTGTTCGACACCCTGTTCGCCACCAGCGTACGCAACGCGGCCCCAGCCACCACGCCGCGTCCGTTCGATGCCGGGCGCGATGGCCTGGTGCTGGGTGAAGGCGCCTGCACCCTGGTGCTGGAGGATCTGCAGCACGCGCTTGAACGCGGTGCCACGATCCTGGCCGAGGTGCGCGGCTATGCCAGCAACAGCGATGGCCAGCATGTCACCCAGCCCAGCAGCCCGACCATGGCCCAGGCGATGCGCCTGGCGCTGGAGGATGCGGGGCTGGACGCTGCACGGATCGGCTATATCAACGCGCACGGTACGGCGACCGAGCACGGGGACATCGCCGAAAGCCAGGCGACCGCCGAGGTATTCGGCAGCGCCGTACCGATCAGTTCGCTGAAGAGTTACGTCGGCCACATGCTGGGCGCGTGCGGCGCGTTCGAGGCGTGGGTGAGCATCGAGATGATGCGCAGCGGCTGGTTCGCCCCCACCCTGAATCTGGAAGACCCGGATCCCCGCTGTGCGGCGCTGGACCACATCATCGGCGACGGCCGTACGTTGCAGGTGGACCACGTGATGAGCAACAACTTCGCCTTCGGCGGCATCAATACGTCGCTGGTGTTTGCGCGTTTCGACGCCTCGGCAGCCTGAACGGCCTGCGGACAATGATGAACCCGGTGCACGAAAGTTCGCCGCGGTGGCGCTGTCGGGGCTGTGACGCCTTCCGCCCGTGACGGGTTTCCGACACAATCATGTCTTAAAGGGTAAAACCTGAAAGCATGCAAGCCTACGTCTACAAAAGCCACCGTAAAGACGACACCTACGTCTATCTCGCCGAGCGTGATGGCTTCGCTGTGCTGCCTGCACCGCTGGCTGCCTCGCTGGGAAAACTCGATCTGGTGATGGAAGTCGCGCTGACCGAAGATCGCCGCCTTGCCCGCGCCGACGCGGCGCTGGTGCGTGCCGAGCTGGCCAGTCGCGGGTTCTACCTGCAGGTGCCGCCCAGCATCACCAGCATGATGCCGCGCCACAATGACTGACCGCAGGCCGCGCGAGGTATACGGCGCCCTGGGGCTGGGCGCGCTGCTGTCGCTGGGTGCCGCCATCGGGGGTATCCCCGGCGCGGTGCTGGCGGCGCTGGCGCAGCCGGTGTATGCGCTGGGTGTGTCATGGGCCCGTCGCAGCCGCGTACCGCGCGCCGTGCCGCAGGTGCTGCGCGAAGAGGTTCCCGCGCTGTTGGCGCTGTGGTTGGCCGGCCCTGCGGTGCTGGCGCTGCTGATGGCCTGGCCCCTGGCTGCGCTGCGTGAAAGCGGCAGCCTGGCCGCCGCGCTGGGACTGGCGGTGCTGCTGGGGGTCGCGTTGCTTGCGGTCTGGCGTACCTGGCCGTTGTGGAGCGACGTGGAGCGTCTGGCCGGTGGCCTGCAGCGGCATGGGGCAGGCCTGTCCGGCCGCGACCTTGGCGCGTGGCGCGGACTGGCCGTTGCGGCCCTGGTACTGGCGATCAGTGCGCTTGTCGTGTTGCCAGCGTGGCCGGCGCTGCTGCCGGCGGCGCTGCGCTGGCCTGCCGTTGCTGCCATCGTGCTGCTGTCGCCGCTGCTGCACCTGATGCTGCAACGGATCGCACCGGCCGGCGCGGGGCGCGTGGCCCCGGCGACCCACACGGATGCGCTGCGTACCGCGTGGGAAGCAAACGAGCCCAGGGTCGACGCCGTGCCCACGGCGCTGGAGCCCATGCAGGCCGATGCCTTGGGCCCGGCCCTCTACGAAGCGGCGCGACATGGCCGCATCGAGCGCGCGCTGCAGCTGCTGCAGGCCGGCGCGGACCCGCGTGCTGCGCCGGACCCGCAATGGCGCGACCAACGTAATCTTCCGGTGCTGGCCGCGGTGCTGCCAGACCTGCGGCTGCTGCGCGAACTGATCGCCCGTGGCGTCGACGTCAATGCACCGCACAAGGGAATGACGCCGCTGCTGGCGGCGACCCGTGACAGCTGGCACGGTCGTCCCGAAGCGGTGATGACATTGCTCGCCAATGGCGCGGATTCGCGCGCCACCGACGCCGATGGCAATACGCCCCTGCACCATGCCGCGCGCAGTTCGGATCCCGGGGTGGCCGCGCTGCTGCGTGACGCCGCCGCCGAAATCGACGCCCTGAACAATGAAGGCTGGTCACCGTTGGCCGTGGCCTGTCAGGTCGGCAACTGGCGGCTGGCGCGTTTCCTGCTGGAACGCGGCGCGCGGGCCGAGCCCGTGGAAGGCATTCCGGTGCTGCTGGCCGCTGCGGCGACCGACGATGATGATCCCGCGGGCGTCCAGCTGCTGCTCAAGCACAAGGCGCGCGCCGATGCGCGTGACGCCCAGCGCCGCAGCGCGCTGCATGAAGCGGCGCTGGCAGGCCACTCGGCCATCATCGATGCGCTGTTGGCGGCCGGAGCCAACCTGGAAGCGCGTGATGCCCTGGGCCGCACCCCGCTGCTGGAGGCTGCCGCAGGCGGTCGTGCCGCCGTGCTGGAACACCTGTTGCCGCACAAGCCCGACCTGGCGGCGGTGGATGGCGACGGCCGCAACGCGCTGATGCTGGCCGCGATGGCGACGGACGTCCCGCCGCAGCTGGTCCGTCGCCTGCTGGACCTGGGTCTGGTCGCCGACCTGGCAGATCCCGTGGCACGACGCGCGGTGGACAGCGCTGCCGAAGCGGGCCGTTGGGCCATCGTCAGCATGCTCGACCCCGCGTATCCGCTGCCCGCCGCGGTCAGCGACGGCCTCGCGGCCGCCGAAGGCAGCGAAGGCGGGGCGTCGCTGCTGCCTGACCGGCCGCCGTTGGAACTGCTGCGCGAGTCCTTGGGCTTTGGCAATCTGGACGGCCTGGACGCGCTGGTCCGGCTGTGTCGCCCTGACGAACTGGGCGCGCTGCTGCACGATCCGGAACTGGCACTGGATCCACGCGCGGTCAGCTGGCTGCTGCAGCACGGCGCCTCACATGACGCGCTCGATGCCTGCACCGACACGCCGATGTTCGCGTTGCTCGCGCGTGGCGTGGACGCTGTGCCTGCCTTGCAGGCCATGCTGGAGCAGGGCGTTTCGCCCGCCGGCGCCGGCGGTCTGGCACGGTTCCTGGCGGCGTGTGCACAGCATGACCACGCCAGTCGCGGACTTGAACAACTGGCGCTGGAGCTGCTGGAGCGGGGCGCGGATCCGTTCGCGGCGTCCCCGGCAGGCGATCCGCCGCTGTCGCTGGCCGTGCGCTTGGGCTGGCTGCGCCTGCAGACGGGCCTGTTGAGCCTGGGCGTGGACCGCGAAGCACGCGACAGCCATGGCATGACGGCCCTGCATCTGGCGACCGCACTGGGTCGCGAAGCCGCATTGAAGACACTCGTCCGCCATGGCGCATCGCCGGAAGCCCGTGCCGCCGACGGCCAGACGCCGCTGGGCGTGGCGCTGTCCAGTGGCCGCCGCGATCTGGCCGATTGGCTGGACTGGCGGGTATGGACCCTGCCGCGCCGCACCTTGCGCGAGTCGGACGTGGCCGCGGCGGCCACCACCGGCGATGTCGATGCCGTGCGTCGCCTGATCGACCTGGGTTTCGCCGTCGACAGCGTCGATGCGCAGGGCTGTACCGCCCTGCTGCGTGCCGCAGGCGGCGGGCACCTGGCCGTGGTGGACCTGCTGCTGGCCCGCAAGGCGGATCCGCAACATGCCTCGGCCAGCGGTGCCACGCCGTTGTCAGCGGCGGTCAGCATGCGCCAGATGGACATCGTGTCGGCCCTGCTGGACGCCGGTGCGCAGCTGGAACACCGGCTGCCGGGCGGCGTCACGGTGCTGATGCTGGCCTCGGCACTGGGCCTGCCCGACATCGTGGCGCGTCTGCTCAGCGCCGGTGCCGACGTCCACGCGTGCGATGCACAGCAGCTGGCGCCGCTGCATTGCGCTGCGCTGTACGGATTCTCCGCGCGTGATCGTTCGCGCCTGCTGGCGCTGCTCGACACCCTGCTGCTGGCAGGGGCCGAACCGGATCAGTCCGCTGCAGGTGACGTAACCCCGCTGCTGTTGCTGCTGGGCGCGCGTGCCGAACCGGGCACGGCCTGCGACGAGCAGGTGGTGCTGGCCGGCGTCGAACGCCTGCTGGATGAAGACGTATCGCTGGACGTCCGCGATCCACGCGGGTTCGGGCCGCTGCACCTGGCCGCATTGCATGGGCTGCCGTTGCTGGTCCAGCGCCTGTTGCGTGCAGGAGCGGACCCCGAGGCACGCGACACGCTCAACCGCAGCCCGCGCGAGATCGCGGTGATGCGCGGTTTCATCGACGTGGCAGGTGAGTTCGCACCCCGGGTCCCGGGCGTGTCATCGATGGCGCGTTTCCTGCGCGAATGAAGCGCTGCGCCGCTGACCAGTGACGAGCCCCTATCGTCACTGGTCCTCGCGCGACCGGTCCCCATCGTGGCCTGCGTCGGCCTCGAACAGATGCATCAGATCGGCACGGGCGTCACGCGAGGTCTGGATCACGGCGGTCTCATCGTCGTACACCAGGTACTGGTCACGCAGCAGCTTCTCGTCGTGCTCGCGGAAACGCTGCACGTGCCGCTTCGCCGTGTCGCCCGGGATGCCCAGCGCGATCAGTACCCGTTCGCTGAGCTCCAGGCTGGTCCCGAAGACTTCGCGGAACGGTTCGGCGGCCATGTCCATCAAGCGCCACGCATGCTGGCGGTTACGCGCACGCGCCAGCACGCGCGCGTCCGGATACAGCCTGCGGATCAACCGCGTCGCGCGCAGGTTGGTTTCCGGATCATCCATCGTCACCACGAACACCGCGATCTCGGCGCCGCCGGCTGCGCGCAGCATCTCCGGGCGGGTCGGATCACCGTAGTAAAGCTGGTTACCGAATCGCCTCAGGTCGGCCACGGTATCCGGGTTGGCTTCCAGTGCGACGAAAGGCACCTTCTGCGCCGTCAGCAGCCGCGCCACCACCTGGCCGAAGCGTCCCATGCCGGCAATCAGCACCTTCGGCCGATTATCCGGTGCGACGTCGTCAGCCGGCGGGGCCTGGGTGGTCGTGCTGGCTTCGCGCCCCAGCAGCCGCAAGAGCACGATCATCAGCAGCGGTGTCAGCGCCATCGACAGACCGACGATGGCGACCAGCCGATCATGGTTGGCACTGCCCAGCAGCTGCGCGCGCTGTGCCTCGTTGAACACGACGAAGGCGAACTCACCGCCCAGCCACAGCACGCTGCCCAGCAGCAGCGCCTGTCGCGACGGCAGCTTGGCCAAGCGGCCGATGGCGTAAAGCATGCCGAACTTGACCACCAGCAGGATGCCCACGCCGGCGGCGATCATGCCCGGCTCGGCGATGATGCGGTCCAGATCGATGCCCATGCCGACGGCAATGAAGAACAGGCCGAGGAACAACCCCTTGAAGGGTTCGATCTGCGCTTCCAGCTCGTGCCGGAACTCCGAATCAGACAGCAGCACCCCGGCCAGGAACGCGCCAAGGCTGGCACTCAGCCCCGCTTCCTGCATGAACCACGCCGTGCCCAGCACCACCAGCAACGCCGTGGCGGTGAATACCTCCGGGCTGCGGCTGCGTGCGACCACGCCGAACACGCGGCGCAGCAGCGGGCGTCCGCACAGGATGACCACCGCCAGCGCACCGATCGCGATGGCGGCATCCTGCCAGTGCAGGGTCTGGTTGCGCGCGCCGCCCAGCAGCGGAATCGCGGCCAACAGCGGGATGGCGATGAGGTCCTGGAACAGCAGGATCGCGAAGGCCAGTCGGCCATGGTTGCTGTTCAGCGCCTTGTGCTCGGACAACAACTGCAGGCCCACCGCCGTGGATGACAGGGCCAGGGCGATGCCCACGACCAACGCGCTCTTCCATTGGAAATGATCAAGCATCAGCAGGCCGCCCAGCACGAGTCCGCAACTGGCGACCTGCAGCGCGCCGGCGCCGAACACCGAACGTCGCATCACCTTCAGTCGCGACGGCGATAGTTCCAGGCCGATGACGAACAGCAGCATCACCACGCCGATCTCAGCCGCGCCGAGGATGCGGTCTGCATCCTGCACGAAGCCCAGGCCATCGGGCCCCAGCACCACGCCAGCGGCCAGGTAGCCCAGCACTGCCCCGAAGCCGAGGCGGCGGAACACGGGGACGGCAATCACCGCCGCAAGCAGCAGGACCAACGCGAGTTCAAGCACACCGCTATGCATGGGGAGGAACGTCTGGGATGCGGGGGAACGGGCCGGATGCGAAGCACCGGACCCTCGGCGGTCATTATGCGCCGCGTGTTGCCCACGGCGCAGCGCGGAAACTGAGTGCGACCCTACCCGGTGCCGCGATGGGGTTGACCCACCCTGCCGACAGGTCCATCCTGCCCCCCGCCACGGCATGCCCGTCGGCACACCCTTCCGGAGTCCAACCCCCATGTCCAGCGACAGTAGAAGTCGACCTCGTTCGACGCCAGCGACGGCGACCGCCTGACAGGGACGGTTCGCCTGCGTTGGCGTTGCGCTTGCAACCACGAAGGCGAACCACGATGAACCAGAAGCAGATGCTGCGTCCCGCTGCCGACGCCGCCACCCTTGCCGCACCCCTGGCCGGTTTCAACACGGCCGATGCGGTCGAATACCTCAACACCTTGTTGCTGTCCCGCGCAGTGGAACTGCTGGGCGCGCTTCCGTTGCCGCGCGCGGTGAAGCTACTGGAAGCGCCGGAGCTACAGCGCGCCGGCGACCTCGTGGCTGCATTGCCGCCGGCCCGCGCCGCCGCGCTGCTTGGGTTGATGGCCGATGACCGCGCCACCGATATCGTCCATCAGCTGGATGAAGAAGAGCGCGCCCGGCTGGTGCCCCTGATCAGTGCCGACGCACGGCAGGTGATCCAGCAGCTGTTGAGCTATCCACCGCATACCGCCGGTGCACTGATGACGACCGAATTCGTCAGCGTGCCTGCCACGTGGACGGTCGGGCAGACCCTGCAGCACATCCGTGATGTGGAGCGCACGCGCGAGACCGTGTACGCGATCTATGTGCTCGACCCGACCAGCCAGCGCCTGCAGCAGGTGGTGACGATGCGCCGCTTGATCACCGGCCGGGCGGAGGACGCCATCCTCGACGTGGCGCAGGTCAACGCACCGGTCACCGTGGACGTGCAGATGGACCAGGAAGAAGTTGCGCAGCTGATCCGGCGCCACGATCTGTTGGCGATCCCGGTGGTGGATGCAGGGCAGCGCGTGCTGGGCATCGTCACCGTGGACGACATCCTGGATGCGCTGATCGAAGAGTCCACCGAGGACGCGCATAAGTTCGGCGGCATGGAGGCGTTGGAAAAGCCGTACATGCAGATCGGTTTCCTGGAGATGCTGCGCAAGCGCGGCGGCTGGCTGAGCGTGTTGTTCCTCGGCGAGATGCTGACCGCCAGCGCGATGCAGCACTACGAACACGAGCTCGCCCGTGCGGTGGTGCTGACGCTGTTCATCCCGCTGATCATGAGCTCCGGCGGCAATTCCGGTTCGCAGGCGACCTCGCTGCTGATCCGCAGCCTGGCACTGCGCGAACTGCGCCTGCGCGACTGGTGGAAAGTGGCCCTGCGTGAACTGCCCACGGGCATCGTGCTGGGTGTCATCCTGGGCACGCTGGCGATGACCCGCATCACGGTGTGGCAGCTGGGCGGACTGCACGATTACGGCGAACACTGGCTGCTGCTCGGCTTCACCGTCGCGGCAGCACTGGTCGGCATCGTCACCTTCGGCTCATTGTCCGGCTCGATGCTGCCGTTCGCCCTAAAGCGGCTGGGCTTCGACCCGGCCAGCGCCTCGGCCCCGTTCGTCGCCACCCTGGTCGACGTCACCGGACTGGTCATCTACTTCAGCATTGCCGCCACGATCCTCCACGGCACCCTGCTGTAAAAAAAGGGGACGGAGGGGATTAAGTCGTAATCGACCGCTGCGTAGCGAGCCGATTACGACTTAATCCCCTCCGTCCCCTTTTTTTGCTCTACTACGGCCATGAGCACCTACAACCTGCAGTCCGTGTTCCGCCCGCAGTCCGTTGCCGTTATCGGGGGCAGTCCGCGTGATCGTTCGGCGGGCCGTGCGGTGATGCGCAACCTGCGCGGGGCGGGCTTCGCCGGCAAGGTGGCGTGGGTCAATCCACGCCATGCGGAGATCGATGGCACGCGCACCGTCAAGCGCCTCAAAGACCTGGACTGGGTGCCGGAGCTGGTGGTGGTGACCGCGCCGGCCAGCATCGTGCCGCAGGTGATCGCCGATGCGGCGGCGCTGGGCGTTGCGGCGGCCATCATCCTTACCGCGCATCTGGGGGAGGGGCCCGGTTCGTTGGCGGCGCAGGTCGAAGCCAGCGCGCGCGCCAAGGGCCTGCGCATCCTCGGCCCGCACTGCCTGGGCGTGATCGCGCCCCATGCACGGTTGAATGCCAGCATCGCCGCGCACGTGCCGCAGGCCGGCGACCTTGCCTTGATCTCCGAATCCAGCGCCATCGCCGCCGCCCTGGTGGAGTGGGGCGTGGCGCGCTCGGTCGGGTTCTCCGCCGTGGTGTCGCTGGGTGACACGATGGACGTCGACTTTGGCGACCTGCTGGATTACTTCGCCACCGACTACCGCACGCGCGCGATCCTGCTGTATGTCGAACAGATCAAGGACGCGCGCAAGTTCATGTCTGCTGCGCGTGCAGCCGCGCGCTCCAAGCCGGTGATGGTGGTGAAGTCGGGGCGTGCCGAACGGATCATGCCGGGCAATGACACCCACGTGCAGGCGCTGGCACGTGCCGATGATGTGTATGGCGCGGCGTTCAACCGCGCGGGCCTGCTGCGGGTGAGCGCGCTGGACGAGCTGTTTACCGCGGCAGAGACCCTGGGCCGGTTGGGCGCATTCCCCGGCCGCCGGTTGGCCATCCTGAGCAACGGGGGCGGTGTGGGCAGGCTCGCGGTAGATCAATTGTCGGCACTGCGCGGCACGCTGGCCGGCCTGTCCGACAGCACCGTCAAGCAGCTCGATGCGGTGCTGCCGCGCGGGTGGTCACGCTCCAACCCGGTGGACATCGTGGTCGACGCCGATGGCGATCGGTATGCCGCCGCCATCGAAGCGCTGCTGGCCGACAACGAAAACGACGCCCTGCTGGTGGTCAACGTGCCCACGGCGTTCACCTCATCGGCCGACGCCGCGCAGGCACTCACCCGCACCTTGGGCCTGCGGCCACGGCATCAGCGGGACAAGCCGGTGTTCGCCGTCTGGCTGGGCAACGACGAGCGCGCCACGGCCACGTTGAACGCCGCGCGCGTCCCGACCTATCCCACCGAAGCCGAGGCCGTGCGCGGCTTCCAGCACCTGGTGCGCTATCGCGATGCGCAGAGTGCGCTGATGGAGACCCCGCCCAGCCTGCCGCAGGATTTCGTTGTCGATGCCGGCGCAGCGCGCGCGATCGTCGAGGCGGCACTGGCTGCCGGCCAGCGCTGGCTGGACCCCTTGGCGACGCATGCGCTGCTGAAGGCCTATGGCATTCCGTCCGCACCCGTGCTGCATGCCCGCGACGCCCACGAGGCGATGGACCTGGCCCAGCCCTTGCTGGAGCAGGGTGCCAGCGTGGCCTTGAAGATCCTGTCGCCCGATATTCCGCACAAGTCCGAGGTGGACGGTGTACGCCTGAATCTGTCCACCCTCGCGGCGGTGCAGGCCGCAGCGATCAGCATCCTGTCACGCGCGCGCGAACTGCGTCCCGATGCTCGCATCGACGGCCTGCTGGTGCAGCCCACCATCGTGCGCCCGAAAGCGCGCGAACTGATTGCCGGCATCGCCGACGATGCGACGTTCGGGCCGGTGATCGTGTTCGGTCGCGGCGGTACCGCCGTCGAAGTGATCAATGACAAGGCCCTGGCGCTACCGCCGCTGGATCTACGGCTGGCCCACGAGCTGATCGGCCGCACGCGCGTGTCGCGCATCCTCAAGCCCTACAGTGATTTCCCGGCGGCCGACGAGCGCGCCGTGGCGCTGGTACTGGTCAAGCTTGCGCAGCTCGCCGCGGACATCCCCGAGATCCGCACCCTGGATATCAATCCCCTGCTGGCCGATCGCGAAGGCATCCTTGCACTGGATGCCCGGGTGGCCGTCGCGCCATCGCGCATCCTGCACAAGGGACGCGGCCACCCGCGGTTCGCGGTGTTCCCGTATCCCAAGGAATGGGAGCGCGAACTGGTGCTGTCCGATGGCAGCACCGCCTTCGTGCGGCCCGTCCGTCCGGAGGACGATGCGCTGTTCCGTGCGTTCTTCGCCCGGGTCAGTGACGAAGATCTGCGATTGCGTTTCTTCCAGTCGGTGAAGCACTTCAGCCATGAGTTCATCGCGCGCCTGACCCAGCTTGATTACGCACGCTCCATTGCGCTGGTCGCCCTTGATCCGCGATCGGGCGAGATGCTCGGCGCGGTCCGCCTGCATGCCGATGCCGATTATCACAGCGGCGAGTACGGCATCCTGATCCGGTCGGACCTGAAGGGCCACGGCATCGGCTGGCGTCTGATGACGATCATGATCGAGTACGCGAAGTGGCTGGGCCTGGACACCGTGGAAGGCCAGGTGCTGCGCGAGAACAGTACGATGATCGCGATGTGCCAGAGCCTGGGCTTCACTACCCGGCTGGACCCGGACGACTCCACGGTGATGATGGTCAGCCTGCCGGTGCAGCAGGTGGCGTCTACCTTGTTGGCGTGATGCGCGGACCGGCGATAATGCACGAATGACCGAACGCATCCCGCTGCTGCTGCTCCCCGGCCTGCTCAATGATGCAGAGCTGTGGCGCGACCAGTTGACCGCACTCGAGGATATCGCGGCGTGCAACGTCGGCGATCTGACCCGGGGCGATACGATGCAGGCGGTGACCGACGCCGTACTGGCGCAGGCGCCACCGCGTTTTGCACTGGCCGGATTCTCGATGGGCGGTTTTGTCGCCCAACAGATTGTTCGCACTGCACCCGAGCGTGTTCTCCGGCTGGCCCTGATCGGCACCTCGATTCGTGCTGATTCGCCCGAACGCGCTGCGCAGCGCGCAACGCAGGTGGCCAGCGTGCGTCTTCCGGGCCGGTTCAATGGGTTCGGTGACACGCTGATGCGCAGTTACATCGATGCCTCGCGGCTGGATGACGAGGCGCTGGTACAGCGCGTGCGGGCGATGACGGCCCGGCTGGGCGCGGAGGTGTTCCTGCAGCAGAGCGCGCTGCAGCGGGTGGACGGGCACGATGTGCTGTCCGGCTATCAGGACCCGTTGTTGATCGTCTGTGGGGCGAATGACCGCATCACCCCCGTGTCGATCAGCGAGGAAATGCAAGCGCTGGTGCCGCATTCCACGCTGGTCGTCGTGCCTGGCAGCGGGCATCTGGTGCCGATGGAGAAACCGGCCGAGGTCAGCGCGGCGCTGCGCGCGTGGTTGCTGCGGGACTGACGCAATCCGCCGAGCATGGCTCGGCGCTACCAAAGCGCGACAAAGGGGCCCGCCGAACCGGCTCGATCAGTCCCACGCCGGGGCGATGCCCTCGGGATTGGCGAGTCGATGACCGCGGTCCAGTTTGGCGATCTGCGCCAGGTCCTCGTCGGTCAGCCGCAGGCGGGCCGCTTCCAGGTTGCCGGCCAGGTTCGCGCGCTTGGTCGAAGACGGGATCACCGCGAAGCCCTGCTGCAGGGCCCAGGCCAGCGCGACCTGGGCAGCCGTCGCCTGATGGCGCCCTGCGATGGCCTGGATCACCGGATCCTTGATCACCTCACCGTAGGCCAGGCTCATGTACGCGGTGATGTGGATGCCCTGTTCCTGCAGGAACGGCACCAGCAGGCGGTTCTGCAGGTAAGGATGGATCTCCACCTGATTGGTCGCGATCTGGTCCGCACCGAGGATGCCGATGGCGCGGCGGGTCTGGGCGATGGTGAAGTTGGAGATGCCGATGGCGCGCGTCAACCCGCGCGCCTTCGCGTCAGCGAGGGCGGGCAGGTAGGTCTCCATCGGCACCGCGTCGTCCGGCGACGGCCAGTGGATCAGGGTCAGGTCGACCCGATCGGTGCGCAGCTTCTGCACGCTGGCCTCCAGGCTGGCGATCAGCGCATCGGGCTGGAACTCGCTGATCCAGATCTTGGTGGTCAGGTACACGTCATCGCGCGACACATCGGATTCGGCGAGCGCCTGACCGACCTCCGCTTCATTGCCGTAGATCTGCGCGGTATCGATGGCGCGGTAGCCGACGTCGAGTGCGTTGCGCACCGAATCGATCACCGCTTGGCCTTTCAGGCGGAAGGTGCCGAGGCCGAGAGCAGGAAGGGTCATGGGGGAGGACTCCAGCAGGGGATGGAAAGAGGGTAGGGCAGGGGGTGTGTGCATGCGGGCAACGCTGCGTCGTGGCAGCGGGATGGTGCTCAATGCGCGGCCACGGCAATGCCGTTGGCCTGCTCATCGATGCCATCACGTCGATCCAGGCGGCCGCTCAGCGCCGTCAACCCGAGCGCGCCCAGGACCACCACGGCCCCCAACCAGGGCGTGTGCATCAAGCCGACGTGTTCCACCACCAGGCCGCCCAGCGAGGCGCCGAGGGCGATACCGATGTTGAAGGCGGCGATGTTCAGGCCGGAAGCCACATCCGTTGCCTGCGGTGCGTAACGCTGCGCCTGCTTGACCACGTAGACCTGCAGGCCGGGCACGTTGCCGAACGCCACCGCACCCAGTGCCAGCACGGTCAGCAGGACCAGCCAGGTGTTGTACGCGGTGAACGTCAGCACCAGCAGCACCAGCGCAAGCAGCGCGAAGATTCGCTTCAGCGCGGGAATCGGGCCCAGCCGGTCGGCCAGTCGGCCGCCCCACACATTGCCGAATGCCACCGAGATGCCATACACCAGCAGTACGCCGCTCACGGCATTGGCCGAGAAGCCGGTGACATCCTGCAGGATCGGGGCGAGATAGGTGAAGGAAAGGAACGTGCCGCCGTAGCCCAGCGCGGTCATGGCGTACACCAGCAGCAGGCGCGGCTGTGCCAGCACCCCCAGTTGTTGCCGGAACGTCGCCGGCGCGCTCTGTGCCAGGTTGCGTGGGACGAACAACAGGCTGCCCAGCAGGGCCACGACACCCAGCGCGGAGACCGCAAGGAACGTCGCACGCCATCCCATGTGCTGGCCGATGAAGGTGCCCAGCGGCACGCCGGTCACCAGGGCGACAGTCAGGCCGGTGAACATGATCGCGATCGCGCTGGCGGCCTTCTCCTTCGGCACGACCGAGGTGGCGATGATCGAGCCGATGGAGAAGAACACGCCATGCGCCAGGCCCGTGAGGATGCGCGCGACGATCAGTGAGCTGTAACCGGGGGCCAGGAAGGCGACCAGGTTGCCAAGGGTGAACACCACCATCAGGGCGACCAGGAGGGTTTTGCGCGGTACGCGGCCGGTGAGCGCGGTAAGCACCGGGGCACCGATCGCTACCCCCAATGCGTAGAGGGACACCAACAGGCCTGCCGAGGGCAGGCTGACCTGCAGGTCGGCGGCGATGGTGGGCAGCAGCCCGACAATGACGAACTCCGTGGTGCCGATGGCAAAGGCGCCGAGAGTCAAAGCCAGAAGGGCGAGGGGAATGCCACGGGTCATGACAGGGTCCAGCGAGGAGGAAGGAGCGCAGTCTGCGCCGCGTACCTTTGCGCCGGAAGCCATCTTCACGCCAATCACTCTTGCGCCATGGTCAATAATGGCTCCATGAAGACGACCCTTGATGAGATGCAGGCGCTGCTGGCGGTCATCGACTGCGGCACCCTCAGTGCGGCAGCGGAGCAGCTCGGCCAGACCACGTCAGGGGTAAGCCGCGCACTGGCGCGCCTGGAACAAAAGCTCGGCACCACGCTGCTGACCCGCACGACGCGGCGGCTGCACCTGACCGCCGAAGGCGAGGCATTCGTACGCCAGGCGCGGCACATCGTGGAGGCGGTGGAGACGGCCGAAGAGCAGATGGCGCTGCGTCGCCAGCGTCCGGCCGGCCGCCTGCGCGTGGACGCGGCGATGCCCTTCGTGCTGCATGTCATCGCCCCCTTGGTGGCCCGCTATCGCGATCAGTTCCCCGACGTCGCCCTGGAGGTCAACAGCTCGGAGCGCTACATCGATCTGTTGGAACGACGAACCGACCTGGCCATCCGCATCGGCCCACTGGCCGACTCGACCCTGCATGCACGCCTGCTGGGCCGGTGCAGGTTGCAGCTGGTGGCGGGCCCGGGATATCTGCAGCGACACGGCATGCCGGACAGCCTATCGGCCCTGCAGGGGCATACCCTGCTGGGATTCAACGAGCCTGAATCGCTCAACCGTTGGCCAGTGCCCGGTGATGATGAGGGGCAGCTGCGGATCCGCCCGGACATCGCCGCGTCGAGCGGCGAAACGTTGCGCCGGCTGGCGGTGGAAGGCGCCGGCATCACCTGCCTGTCCGATTTCCTGACCCACAGCGACCGCGCTGCCGGCAGCCTGGTACCGGTGTTGTCGGCGCAGACCCTTGATGTCTTCCAGCCCATCCACGCGGTGTACTACCGCAACACGGCGGTGTCAGCGCGCGTACGCTCGTTCCTGGACGTGCTGGCCGCGGAAATGCAACGGGCGCCGTTCGTGCCCGTTGCCTGACCCCTCCGTACGACCAGCAGACGCGATGGCCGTTATGCGGTGGCCATCGGACGACGCGCCGCATCCAGCGTGAACACGCCGACCGCGTCCGTCAGCCGCGCTGCCTGCTGCTCCATGCTGCGGGCGGCGGCCGAGGCCTCTTCCACCAGTGCGGCATTCTGCTGGGTCGCACCGTCCATCTGCACGATGGTCTGGTTGACCTGTTCGATGCCGGCACTCTGTTCCTGGGACGCTGCGGAGATGTCAGCCATGATGTCGGTGACCCGCTGCACCGATGCGACGATGTCGCCCATCGTGGCGCCGGCCTGACGCACCAGTGCGGACCCCTCGGCCACGGTGTCCACCGAGGTCGCGATCAGGTCTTTGATCTCCTTCGCGGCGGCAGCGGAGCGTTGTGCCAGCGTGCGTACTTCGCTGGCCACCACCGCGAAGCCGCGACCCTGGTCACCGGCGCGCGCGGCTTCCACGGCTGCGTTCAACGCCAGGATGTTGGTCTGGAACGCGATGCCGTCGATCACCGTGATGATATCGGCGATGCGCCGCGAAGCGGCTTCGATGCCGCTCATCGTGGCCACTACCTGGCCAACGACATCGCCGCCCTCCGAGGCGACCGTCGCGGCGCGGTGTGCCAGTTCGTTCGCCGTGCGCGCATGGTCAGCGTTCTGGCGAACGGTGGACGTCAGCTCCTCCATCGAGGCGGCGGTTTCTTCCAGATTGGCCGCCTGCTGTTCGGTGCGCTGCGATAGATCGTTGTTGCCGGTGGCGATCTCGGCGGCCGCATCCTGCACGCTGTTCGCCACCTGCTTGATGTCGGCGACTATGGTGGCCAGCTGCGCCGCCGTCGTGTTGGCATCGCCGGCGATGCGCGCGAACACGCCGTGGAATTCGCCATGCATGCGCGCACGCAGGTCACCATCGGCGATGGCGCGCAGCATGGTCGACACCTGGCCCAGATTGCCATCGGTCACCTGCATCAACTGGTTGAGGCCAGCGACCATGTCGGCGAAGTCATGATCGAAGCGTGCCACGTCGCCCCGCTGGCTGAAGTCGCCCGACGCCGCGGCACCGGCAAGCTGCTTGATCTGCGCATTGATCGCGCCCAGATTCACCTTCGCCCGATCCAGCGTATCGGTGATCACCTGCTTTTCGCCCGGCAGGCGGTCCATGTCTTCGGACAGGTCACCCACCGCGTAGCGGCTGACGATGTCGATCACCCGCATCTTCACCTGGATATGGGCCGCAACCAGTGCGTTGCAGTCGGCGACCATGCGCCCATACGCGCCGGGGAAGGCGTCGGCCTGCATGCGGTAGCTGATCTGCCCGGCGTCGTGGGTACGGGCCATCTCCGCCTGCGCGGCCAGCACGCCACGCAGCGTGCTCTGCACGTCCTGCATCGCCTTGGCCAGTCGACCGATTTCGTCATTGCCCTGCACCGGTACCCGGTAATCAAGGTCGCCGGCCGCCACCGCGCGTGCGGCCGCTTCCATCGCCGCCACCGGGCGCACCACGGCGCGGCGCAGCCACCAGGCCAAGGCAAGCAGCAGCAACAGTGCGGCAATGACGGTCACGACGGCGCTGGTTACCAGAAGTTCGCGCGCATCCGTAGCGCGCTGGGCGATGGCCGCATCGGCGACCTTTGCGGTATGTGCGGCGAGCGCATCCAGCGCCTGGGCCAAAGGCCGGTCGCGCCCGCGCACCGGCGCATCGCCGGCAGCCGGGTCGTAACCGGATGCAATGTAGGCCTGGAGTGCACTCTGGTAGTCGCGCTCCAGCGTGTCCTGATCGGCCATGAAGGCGGCCACCTGTTCGCGGGTCGTCGCATCTTCAGCACGGCCAACGGTGGCCGCCAGATCGCGCACCTTGCGGCCTTCTTCGACCAGCGCAGCCGTGTGCTTCTCGCGCAGCGCATCGTCGCTGCCGCGCAGCAGCACGTTCTTCCATTCCTGCACCTGCAGGCGGAACTCGCGCTGCAGCTTCTCCGCATCGCGGTTCACCGCATAAGAGGCAGGCATCGCGGTACCCAGGTCAAACCAGGCCGACGCCAGGCCGGCCAGGGCACTGGCGACCAGGAGCAACAGGCCCAGCGCCGTGGCACCGACCAGCTTGAACTGGATGCCACGCGCAGGGAGGGAGGAAGCCGGGCTGGCGGTGCGCATGAGCTGTCTGATCCGGGAAGGGAATTTCGGTATCGGTCAAACAGCGCCGCGCTTAAGTGCCAATTCGGTCACGGTTCGTGTTGCATTCAATGAGATGAAAGCTTCGTGATAGCGCTTGAGTCTGCGTCTATGGAACGAATCAAGACCATAGACATCAGCATTAAATGTAACTATTGTAGTTACATGAAAGCCGCCAACCCATTGTCCGACGCCCTGCACGTCATGGCCCATCTGGTGGGCCAGACCATGCCGATGACCTCCACGCAGCTGGCCACGTGCCTTCCCACCCATCCGGTGGTGATCCGGCGGCTGCTTTCGCAGATGCAGCAGGCAGGCCTGGTGCACAGCGCGCGCGGCCACGGCGGCGGCAGCCTGCTGGCCCGACCGCCCGCAACGATCTCGCTGCATGACATCTACCTTGCCGTCGGCGCGCCCTCACTGGTGCAGGGCCAGGTGCAGCACGAGGGCATCGGCTGCCCGATCCGCCAGCTCGTCGAGCAGGCGCTGCACGAAGGCGCCGTGCAGGCACAACGCCTGCTGGAAGCGCGCCTGCGCTCGACCACGCTTGACACGCTGGGGGCGGAATTCGCCCGCCACCTGCAGCACCACCACCACGGAGCGCACCATGCAGACTGAAGTCATCATCGTTGGCGGTAGCTTCGCCGGCCTGTCCGCCGCGCTCATGCTCGCCCGTGCCCGCCGCGATGTGCTGGTGATCGATGCTGGCAAGCCGCGCAATCGCTTTGCCAGCCATTCGCATGGCGTGCTGGGGATGGATGGCATCGCCGGCAGCGACCTGCTGAAGACCGCGCGCCAGCAATTGCTCGATTACCCCAGCGTGCGCTGGCTCAGCGGTGAAGCGGTGGAGGCTGCCGTCGGCGCCGACGGCGTGCAGGTGGGCTTGGCAGACGGCACCCTCGCCACCGCGCGCAAGCTGCTGCTTGCGACGGGCATCAGTGACCAACTGCCCGACATCCCCGGCCTGGCCGAGCGCTGGGGAAGCACCGTGCTGCACTGCCCCTACTGCCATGGCTACGAAGTAGGCGGCGGGGCGATCGGCGTACTGGGTGGCGTGGAGGGTGCTGCCGCAAAGGCGGCGTTGCTGGCCGACTGGGGCACGATCACGTTCTTCAGCCAGGGCCTGCCGATCACCGACGACGAGGCGGCCAGCCTGCAGCAGCGCGGCGTTCAGATCGAAACCACGCCGGTGGTCGCCGTGCAGGGCGAGCAACTGAAATGGCTCGAACTGGTCCTGGCCGACGGCCGATACAGCGCGCAGCGGGCACTGTTCGCCCCTGCACTGCAGGCCATGGCAACGCCGCTGGTCGAGCAACTGGGCTGCCGGTTGGTCGACAGCCCGCTGGGCGTACTGATCGACGTCGATGCGCAGAAGCAGACCAGTGTCCCGGGCGTCTATGCCGCCGGGGACGCTAGCGTGATCGGCAACATCACCCTGGCCAGCGCCGAGGGCGTGCGTGCCGGCGTCGGCATCCACCATGCCTTGGTAACCGAAGACAGCCGGCCCCGCCACACCGCCGGCTGACGCGCGCGATTCCTGGTGGTCCGCTGCCGCGTCAGCGAGCACCATCATCGTCAGTTGATCGACGGCAGGGTTCCCCCATGCGTTCCGAAGCACCGCTGGCGCAGGCCCGCTGCGCTTCGCAGATGACCTTCAGCGTCTCTTGCGCGTTGCACGACGGGCTGGGCGGTCTGGCAGGACGTGCGGTCTCCGGCGTCGGCAACCTGCCGCTGCCGGTGCTGCCCGCCGCGCTGCAGAACGAAATGCGCGCGGTGTTGCACGGCGCAGGCCGCGAACTGATCCACTGGGGAACCGTGCTCGGTTTCTCCCGTGCCGTGCAGCAGGCTGAACGGCTGATTCCCGGTGTCAGTCTGCCCTACCAGGCGTATCAGCTGTTCTCGGCGCTGTCTGCGGCCGGCAGGGGACAGATACTGAGCGCGCTGCAGCAGCTGCCGTTCTCCGCGCTGGTGCCTGCGCAGGTGCTCCAGGCGCTGGCGGAGAGCCTGCGCCGAATCACGGGAGAACGGCTGCCGGCGCACGGCGACATCGCACCGATCGTGCTGGGCCTGGCCGTCTGTGCGCTGCTGTGTGCCAGCCAACGCCCCGCCATGTCGCCGCCGCAGACGGCCCCCGGACGCGCGCTGGTGGCGGGCATCGGCTGGCTGCGTGTGCTCGCAGGCCTGCATGCTGCACTGCCGCCTGCCACCGCGTCTGGCCGCACACGGGCCGCCGGCAGGACGGTCGCGTTCGTCCCTGCACACCACAACGCCACCGGCCTGCTGCGCGTCGGAACGACGGGCTGGCCTGCCCTTCCGTCGCTGGCAGGGGGGCGGGCCGCGCCGACATGGACCGAGGCAAGTGCCTGGCCGCTGCAGGGCGTCGAGGCCGGCGTAGCGAAGGTCAAGGTGAAAGTACCGGTAAAGCTACCGCGACCGGCGTCGCAGGCGGGTAGCGGCCGGACCGGTGCGGCTGCGCCTCCGGGCCGCAGCCGGACCACCCACCACCGCCGGTGGCATGCGCGGCCGGATGGCCGCTTGGGCAGCGACGGCCGCGGCGCGGTCGATCCTCAGCTTCCGCCGTGGCGCCCGCAGGGCGTCGTCGGCCAACAGCCCCCGCACGCAAAGGAAAGCACGGCAGTGGCCAAGCAGGCGATCGCCCATGGCACGAAGTCAGGCCATCCCGCCATGAACCGCAACGCGCGCCTCACCCCTGCGCCGCCGTCCGCCGGCCTGCGGGCCATCCTGCCGACCAACGCCAGCATGCCGCTGGCACCACCCGATACCGCCGCGCCACCCGCCGAGCCATCAGGCGAGCCCCTTTCCTGCCTGCGCTTCCACGACATCGACGAGGCGCGCCTGCAGGTTGGCAAGATGCGCTTCCTGCCGCTGCAGCCGGCTTTCTGCGTGCCGCCCGACACGCGCGCGGACTTCCTGGATGGGTTCGACGCCGCGCCCTCGTCACGCGACGCGGCGGCAAGCTGGATGAAGTTCCATGCGGTGCACGAGGACCTGGCCGCCGCGCAGCGCCGCGCCGGGGCCAGCAAGTACTTCGGCTTGGGCCAGATCGAACGTGCCGAGCCACGCGACGCCACCGCGCTCGGTGACGATGCGCTGTACGCGCTGATGACGGTATCGGTGCTCAAGGATGGCGAGCTTCAGCGGCGCCAGGTCACGTCTGCGCAGGTGCTTGCCCGCAACAGCTTCCGCCTGCTGCAGCACCGCGCGCCGTCCGGCCTGCAGAAAACGTTTCTTGTGTTTTTCATCAACGCGGCCGCTTCGCCGTGTCGGGGGGCGCGGGCGGGTTTCCTGGAGGTGACCGCGGCGGCCGATGGCGAGTACGCCGTGCACGATGAAGTCGCAGGGTTCGGCCTGTCGGGCAGCTCGCTCGATGCGCTGGTGGAAGGTGCGCAGAAGATGTCCGGCTGCCGTTTCGAGGCGACGCCCTTGCCGGCCGCTGGGTCCAGCGGGAGTGAAGAGGCCGACCTGGCCGTGCCCGCGCGCCACCTCTTCGTTCGCGAGCAGTCCACATGGTGCGGCAATGCGCGCTACATGCCGCAGGTGCTGAACGACGATCTGCCCTTCTTCATCGCCAGGAGCGTGCACGTGCCGGGGCAGGCCGACCCGACCATCCTCTACCGGAACAGCTTTTCATTGGGCACTGACATCCTGGTGCACATGGACGAGCATGGCCAGGTGGGCGCGCTACCGCTGCAACTCTCAACGTCGGTGCCGGGAAGGGTGATGCTGAGGTCGCCGGAGAGTGCCGTCACCCGTCGCCTCATGGGTCTGCACGACCTGCACGACGGCGATCAATACCTGCTTCTGGACCTGATCGAGCGGTTTGAACGCGGCGGCATGAGCTGGATTCCCGGCGCCATGGCCGCCCCCTGCCGACAGCAGGACGACGTCGAGGTGAGCGGGCAAGCCATCGCCTGCGCTCTGATGCCCGCCACTACCGACAGGCCGGCATCACCCCCTGCGCCGCCGCCCCGATCCCTCTTTGTATGGGCGGATGATGAGGTCCGCTACGTGGATCACGATGGAACACCGGGCACGCTTTACTTCCTGCGCAGCGGCATGAGAGCGCGCAATCTGGTGCTCGCGCCAGAGAACGATGAGGACACCCTTGACTTCGCGCGACGCAATGACCTGCGGCCCCACACGCGATACGCCGAAGATGAAGTGCTCTGGCTGCTGAAAGGCGAAGGCTTCGAGCGCATCCGTGCGGAGACCTCAGCGGACGCCGATGACCAATCGCAGGAGACGGCCTGATGGTCATGATCGAGATCGCCGCCATTCAACCCCGCTACGAGGAACCAGCATGAGCCACGCACCGGTTCGCCTGCGGTGCGATGGCCTGCAGCGGGCGTTTCAGCCCTGCGCGCTGGCCTGCTCCAGCTCGGCGACATCCTGTGCGGACAAGGCAACGCGGGCCGCCGCCAGCACGTCGTGCAGCTGCTCCACACTGGTCGCACTGACGATCGGCGCGGTGATCGACGGACGTGCGATCAGCCACGCCAGTGCCACCTGGGATGCCGTCGCGGCATGTCGACTGGCAATGTCATCCAGCGCCGTCAGGATGCGTTGGCCGCGCGGATTGAGATACTTCTCAACCACGCTCTTGCCACGGGCAGGGCTCTTGGCGGCATCCTCGGCGCGGCGGTACTTGCCACTGAGGAAACCACTGGCCAGTGAGTAATAGCTGATCACCCCGATCTGTTCGCGCTCCACCAGCGCTTCCAGTTCCGATTCGTAGCCGACCCGGTCGTACAGGTTGTACTCCGGCTGCAGGCTTTCATAACGGGGCAGGTGGTAGTTCGCCGAGACCTCCAGGGCGTCCGCAAGGCGCGATGCACTGTAGTTGGAGGCACCGATCGCATGCACTTTGCCCTGCTCGATCAACCGGGCGAACGCACCCAGCGTGGATTCCAGCGGTGTGGACTCGTCATCCTCGTGCGCCTGGTACAGGTCGATGTGATCGGTCTGCAGGCGGCGCAGGGAGTCTTCCACCGCGGCATTGATGTTGTCCGGGGACAGACCGGGACGCTCGGACCACTTCGCCACCTTGGTGGCCAGCACGACGTTGTCGCGCTTGCCGCTGCGGGCGAACCACCTGCCGATCAGTGTCTCCGACTCACCGCCCTGGTTGCCGGGCACCCACGCGGAATAGGCATCGGCGGTATCGACCAGATTGAACCCTGCATCGACGAACGCATCCAGCAGGGCGAAGGTCTGCTTCTCATCCGCACTCCATCCGAATACATTGCCGCCGAACGCGATGGGATGCACCTGCAGGCCGGAGCGGCCGAGTTCGCGGGTTGCTGTCATGCGAAGGTCTCCTGGATAACCGAGCATCCAGCATAGATCGTGTTGCATGACCGCGCTGCGGCAGTGACCACAAAACTGTGTTGCGCACGCGTGCGCCGCGATAACGCTATGTGAACACCATGGGCGCCTCGGCTGCTAGTCTGCGCCCACCATCCGCGGGAGCCGATCCATGAAAACCCTGTTGAACGCATCTGCCTGTTGCCTTGCCCTGGCCATGGTGCTCGCCGCACCGGCGCACGCCCTGTCGCCTGTTGCCAACCCCGGCGCAGCGGATATGCAGGCATCCCCGGCGATCGAGGCGGCGGTGAAGTCCGCTACGCGCGATCCGGCCAACATCACCCGCGACGCCTACCGCCATCCGGCGCAGACGCTGTCGTTCTTCAAGGTGACGCCGACCAGCACCGTCATCGAAATCACCCCGGGCAACGGCTGGTACAGCGAGATCCTGGCGCCGCTGGTGCGCCAGCAGGGCCAGTACGTGGCCGCCGTCGTGGATCCGATGTCCGTACCGGAAGGACGTGGACGGGACTACCAGCAGCGCAGCCGCGAGGGCCTGCAGAAAAAGTTCGGCGCCGCGCCGGCGCAGTTCGACAAGGCATCCGAGGTCGCTTACAACCCGGCCGCCCCGGTGTTCGGCAAGCCGGGTTCGGCCGACGTGGTGCTGACCTTCCGCAACGTGCACAACTGGCGCAAGTCGGGCCAGGCGCCTGGCATGTTCAAGGGCTTCTACGAGGTACTGAAGCCGGGTGGCGTGCTGGGCGTGGTGGAGCACCGTGCGAAGGCCGACGTCGGTGATGACGATGACACCGGCTATGTGGGACAGCAGCAGGTGATCGCCATGGCCAAGGCCGCAGGGTTCACGCTGGACGCGAGCAGCGAGATCAACGCCAACCCGCGCGACACCAAGGATCATCCCAACGGCGTGTGGACCTTGCCACCGTCCAACAACCATGATGCCGCCGACGCCGCGAAGTACAAGGCAATCGGTGAGAGCGACCGCATGACGCTGCGCTTCATCAAGCCGCGTAGCTGATCCAGGGTGACGCGATGTGGCGGGTGCCTTGCACGGGCACCCGCGGCACTCCGCCGGCAGGCCCTGTGACGGATGGGACGGCATGCGTCAGACTTGACGTACTTTCCTCCTGCCACGCCTGCCCGGTGGATGTGCTGTCCGTCCGGGCACGCATCGCACTGCCGGCCAGGACCGAGCCCTGCACCGATGGCCCTGATCCTTTTCAACAAACCTTTCAACGTGCTCTGCCAGTTCACTGACCGCAGCGTACCGCCGCGCCCGACCCTCGCCGGGTTCGGCCTGCCGCCGCAGGTATATGCCGCCGGTCGCCTGGACCATGACAGTGAAGGCCTGCTGCTGCTGACCGACGATGGTGGCCTGGCGCATCGGTTGACCGACCCACGGCACAAGGCCGACAAGACCTACTGGGTGCAGGTGGAAGGGGAGCCGACCGACGACCAGCTCGACCAGTTGCGGCGTGGCGTGGTGCTCAATGATGGCCCGTCGCTACCTGCCAGCGCCGTATCCATACCCACCCCCACCCTGTGGCCGCGCGATCCGCCGGTACGTTTCCGCAAGAGCGTGCCCGACGCGTGGCTGGCCGTGACCCTGCGCGAAGGGCGCAACCGTCAGGTTCGTCGGATGACCGCAGCGGTCGGTCTGCCCACCCTGCGGCTGGTGCGGGTGGCCATTGGGCCGTATCGGCTGGATGACCTGCAGCCTGGCCAATGGCGGCAGGTGGACTGACGCGCAAATGACGAAGGGCGCGGTTTTCACCACGCCCTTCGTCACTGCGATGTTGCGGACAACGGGAGGCGGATCATCGATCCACCCCGTCGGCTCAGGCATCGCTGCCGATATCGCTGTGCTCGTCCACCACCGTGTTGGCACGACGGTCACGGGCGGCCACGCGCTTGGCCTGGCTGTTGACGACATGACCGCCTTCCAGCTTCTTCTTCTGCTGCTTGCGGTACAGCGCATAGCCCAGCAGGCCCACGCCCACCGCTGCTGCCGCGATCGTCACCGCGGGGTTACGGCGCACGGCCTTGGTCGCGATCCGGCCACCGGTCTTTACGGCACCCAGCGCGGCGCCGGTCTTCAGCCAATCTGCAGCGGTCGGCCCGAAATGACGCAGGCTGCCGCCCAGGTTGCCGCCTGCGTGCTTGATGCCGTCGCCGGCGCTGTGGGCCAGGTCAAGGGCGCGTTCCAGTGCACGGTCGGTGATTACGGTCAGTCTGCTCATGTAGGGTCCTTTGCCTCGGGTCGGACTCCAGTGTCGCGCGGTCGCTGTAAACGGCATGTCAGGCAAGCGGGCCGATGGCGTGACTCCATGGCCGCCATTCAGGAATCCCGCACCTCCTGATGACTGGGTTACGTTCCGCGGGGTTTGGCGCGGTGCGTTGCCGTGGCCGTCCACGGGTCCTCCGGCCAGGGATGCCGGGGATACCGTCCCTTCATCTCCTTTTTCACCTCGGCATAGGTGTTCGCCCAGAAGTTGCGCAGATCCTGGGTGACCTGCAGCGGACGTCCGCCCGGCGACAGCAGATGCAGGGTAAGGGCGACACGGTTGTCGGCCATCCGTGGCGTATCTGCCAAGCCAAACAGCTCCTGCAGCTTCACCGCCAGCACCGGGGGCACGGGTTCACCGGTCTCGCTGTCCAGGGCGTAGCTGATCGCGCGCTCCTGCCCGGACGGCACACGGATGCGGGTTGGTGCATGGCGCTCCACCAGCTGGCGCTGCGACCAGTCCATCGGCGTTTTCAGTGCCTCGCCAAAGCTGGCTTCATCCAGCGCATCCAGCCGGGTCTTACCGCGGAAGGCAGGCTGCAGCCACGTGGCGCGACTGGCCAGCAGCGCGGCATCGCCGACATCCGGCAAGCCGAGCTCGGGCATCCAGCGGCGCAGCCCCTGCACGCGCGCCTGCCATTGGCGCAGGCCGTCGGTCCACGGCAGGGCCTGCAGCCCGAGTTCGGCCACCGCCTCGGTCAGCGCGGCGGCGGCATGGGCGGGATCGACGCGCCCCGCCGACCGGCTGTCGAAGACGATGCGGTCGAAACGGCTTTCCCGCAGCGCGACCAGCGCGCGTCGATCGGCGTCCCAGCGCACGATGTCCTCGGTGACGAAGCCCGCCGGAAACGCACGGCGCAGGTACTGCTCATCCACCGGTGCAGCGCGCAGCAGCAACGCATCACCGCGTGCCTCGAAGCGCAGCTCGCTGGCCACCAGCCACGGCTCGCCGCGCAGGTCGCTGAGTTCGTGCAGGCGCGCGCTGCGGCCGTTGGCCAGCAGGTAACGCAGCGGGTCGTTGGGATGTCGGTACGCGATGCGGTCGGGGAACGCATGGGCCAGCAGGTCGCCCAGTTGATGCGCTTCGATGCTGGTGGGCGGCACGGCATTGCAGCGCAGGCGTCGGCGCCATTGCTTCGCGGCCGCATCGATGGCGGCCAGCCCACTGCGGTTCGCGTCGTGGGGCGCGCGGCCGGCGCGGAATGCGGCCAAGGCACGCCAGCGCGCGGCCAGCCCGTCACCGCCCTGGCGCAGCGGATCGCGCGCCTCCAGCAGCGCGGCGACGTCGGCAGCCAGCGCCTGCTCGCCTGCCGTATCGGCCGCCAGCAGCATCGAGGCCAATCGCGGGTGTGTGCCCAATGCCAGGATGCGACGGCCCTGCGCCGTGATCGCGTTGCCGGACGACAACGCCCCCAGGCGCTGCAGCAGCTCCCGCGCGGCGGCCAACGGTCCGGCCGGCGGCGCGTCGACGAAGCGCAGGTCGCTGCTGCCCCACGCCGCCAGCTCCAGCGCCAGGCCGGCCAGTTCCACCTGTTCGATCTCCGCCCGGCGCTGGGGCTCCAGCCGCTGCGACTGCGGCCACAGCCGCCACGCCCAGCCGCTGGCGACGCGACCGGCGCGACCGGCGCGCTGATCGGCCGAGGCCTGCGCGATGTGCACCACGTCCAGACGGGTGAAGCCGCTGTTGGGATCGTACTGCGGCTCGCGTGCGAGGCCGCTGTCGATCACCACGCGCACCCCGGGCAGGGTGACCGATGATTCGGCTACGTTGGTGGCCAGCACCACGCGTCGTCGGCCATCGGTGGCGGGCTGCAGCACGCGCCCTTGTTGTTCCACCGGCAGCTCACCGTGCAGCGGCAGCACCTCGGTGCCGTTGTCCACGCTGTCCTGCAGACCCGCCAGTACGCGCTGGATTTCGCGCTGTCCGGGCAGGAACACCAGCACATCGCCGGGATGGCTGGCCAACGCCTGCTGCACCGCGCGGCGGACCTGCAGTTCCAGCAGTTCGTCGCGGCGTGCCGGGAAATGGCTGACCTCCACCGGAAAGCTGCGCCCCTCGCTGGACAGACGCGGCGCATCGAGGAACTGGGCAAGCCGTTCGCCATCCAGCGTTGCCGACATCACCACCAGGCGCAGGTCTTCGCGCAGCTGTGCCTGCACATCCAGCGCCAGCGCCAGGCCCAGGTCACCACTGAGATGCCGCTCATGAAATTCGTCGAACAGGATCGCGCCGACGCCCTCCAGCATCGGGTCGTCCTGCAGCATGCGGGTCAGGATGCCCTCGGTCACCACCTCGATGCGCGTCCGCGCCGACACTTTGTTGTCGAAGCGGATGCGGTAGCCCACCATGTCACCGACGTCCTCGCCGCGCTGGCGCGCCATGAACTGCGCGGCACTGCGCGCCGCGACGCGGCGCGGCTCCAGCAGGATGATCTTCCTGCCCTGCAGCCACGGGGCATCAAGCAGCGCCAGCGGTACCTGGGTGGTCTTGCCGGCCCCGGGGGGGGCCTCCAGCACCAGCCGGGGGTGCACCGCCAGCGCATCCAGCACCTGCGGCAACAGCGACGAAATCGGGAAGTGCGGGGTACTCATCCTGCAAGGATAAGGGCGCACGGGGCCATGGGTACAATGGCGCGGCGTTTTCCCCACAGCGATGACCATGCAACTGATCGATATCGGCGCCAACCTGACCCATGACTCCTTCGACCGTGACCGCGATGCCGTGCTGGCGCGTGCGCGCGAGGCGGGCGTGGCACAGATGGTCATCACCGGTGCCAGCCGCGAGCACTCGCCGCTGGCCCTGCAGCTGGCCCGCCAGCATCCCGGTTTCCTGTACGCCACGGCCGGCGTGCATCCCCACCATGCGGTGGAATACACCGACGAATGCGATGCCGAGATGCGCGCGCTGCACGCGCACGCCGAGGTCGTGGCCGTGGGCGAGTGCGGGCTGGATTACTTCCGCGATTTCGCACCGCGCCCGGCGCAGCACCGCGCCTTCGAGCGGCAGCTGCAGCTGGCCTCGGAGGTCAGCGCTGCGGACGGCGGACGCAAGCCGCTGTTCCTGCATCAGCGTGATGCGCACGACGATTTCATGGCGCAGATGAAGAACTTCGAGGGCCGCATCGGCGCGGCGGTAGTGCACTGCTTCACCGGCGAACGCCAGGAAATGTTCGACTACCTGGACCAGGACTGGTACATCGGCATCACCGGCTGGCTGTGCGACGAGCGCCGTGGCGCGCACCTGCGCGATCTGGTCAAGCACATCCCGGCCAATCGCTTGATGATTGAAACCGACGCGCCCTACCTTCTGCCGCGTTCACTGAAGCCGATGCCGAAGGACCGTCGCAACGAGCCGATGTATCTGGCCCACATCGTCGAAGAACTTGCGCGGGATCGCGGTGAAGCGGTGGAGGTCGTCGCAGCGAATGCCACGGCGGCCGCGCGGACGTTCTTCCGCTTGCCGGGGTGATGGCGGAGGTTCCGCCGAGCGTGGCGGGGCGTTACTGACGCCCGTCGCCGTGCGCCCACGCGTCCTGCAGCCCTTCCCGGTAGCTGGGGAAACAGGGTTGCCACTGCAACAGAGCGCGTGTTTCGCGGCTGTCGATGCGCTTGTTGCTTTCGTAGAAGCGGCGCAGCGTCGGGCTGACCGAGGCATCGTCCCACGCCTGCGCCGGCGGCATGGCCCGCCCGCTCAGGCGTGCGGCGTAGGCCAGCACGTCCTGGGGTGGGGAAGGTTCATCGTCCGCAGGCAGGTACAACGTATGCCCGCTTGGCTGCCGCAACGCTGCGATGATGACGGCGGCCAGATCTTCGATGTGCAGACGGTTGAACACCAGCCCCGGTCGCAGCACCTGCCGTGCGCGGCCTTCGGCCAGCTGCACCAGTGCATTGCGGCCGCGCCCATACAACGCAGGCAGGCGGAATACCGCCGAATCGAGCGTGCGCGCGGTGGCCAACGCCTGCCACTGCGCTTCAGCACGCAGTCGGTGCAGCGCAGCGCTGCTGCGGCCATCGGCCTCGGACCGCGCGTCGACCCAGCCGCCATCGCGGTTGGCATACACGCCCGTCGATGACAGATAACCGACCCAGCGCAGGGCCGAACTGGCCTGCAGGGCATCGTGGAGCACGCGCAGCGCCGGGTCGCCGTCGGCATCGGGCGGCACGCTGCTCAGCACGGCGTCGGCCTGATCCACGGCGGCCAGCAGCGCCGCGTCCGGATCACGGCCAGCGACCAGCGCATGGCGGGTCAACCCGTCCAGCGGTGCTTCTGTAGGATTGCGCACCGTGCCGCTGACCTGTACCCCAAGCGAGTGCAGCCGCGTGGCCAGCAACCGCCCGCTGTAGCCCATGCCCAGGATCAGCACCCGGCGGGGCAGGGCGCGCACGTCGTGCATCGCCGTCAGCCTGCGCGCTCGGCCTGATAGGCCTGTAGCTGCGCGTACGCCTCTGCCAGCAGGGGCGCGGGCTGGCCGAAGGCCTGTGCACGCGCCACCATGTCGCCCACGATGTGATCGGCTTCCACCTGCTGTCCGGCTTCCAGGTCACGCAGCATCGACGCCTTCAGGGCGGAGCCCGGCTGGGTCAACGCGCCCAGTGCGGTCTCCTGCGCGGCGGCAGGGATCGGCTCACCGGACGCCTCGGCGACCGCCACGCACTCGGCGTACAGGCCACGCAGAAACGCATCGCCGCCATCGCCGGCCACGATCGTGCCGATGTCGGCGCGTCGCAGGCAGGTGGCCGCCGCCAACGCGGTCAGGAAGGTGTACTTGATCCACTGCTCCTGGGCGATATCCTCGCTCGCGACATGGTCCACGTCGGCCTGCACACAGGCCGCCGCCAGCGCCAGCACGCGCGCACTGAGCCCGACGTCGTCGCGCTCGCCGAAGGTAAGCTTCGCGGCCTTGGCCAGGTGCCGTATGGCGCCGTCTTCATCCTTGGTGGCGCTGATGAAGCACAGGCCGCCCAGCACCGCATCGCGGCCGAAGCGTGCATCCAGCGCGGCGTAATGGCGCAGGCCGTTGAGGATCGGCAGCACGCTGGCGCGCGTGCCGACCGCCGGCGCGATGGCCTCGATCGCACTGTCCAGGTCGTAGGCCTTGCAGCTCAGCACCACCAGGTCGAAGGAGCGCTCGGCGACCAGCGCCGGCAGGGTCTCGGCGGTGACGTGCTGTACCGGGAACGCGGCATCGCCCAGCGGGCTGCGGATCACCAGCCCGTCGCGCTGCAGCTGGGCTGCACGCGCCGGGCGCACCAGGAAGGTGACGTCCACGCCGGCCTGGGCCAGGCGTCCGCCGAAATAGCCGCCCGTACCACCGGCGCCGAGGATCAGGATGCGCATCTGCAGGTCACTCCAGGTTCGGGAAACATGAATATTATTGGCTGGCCTATTGTGCACGCAGCCGTGTTGCTATGATGAAGCCTGGATCGGGGATTCCCGGTCGGCATTGGGCCTCGGCGGATTCGCTGGGGCCTTCTGCTTTTCAGGGGAAGCATTTGACGCCGTAGCCGTGGCAACCGGCTTGTGCATCCCGGTCGAGTTTGGTGGCTATGGCAGAAGTCGCTGTAATCATCCTTCTTTTGCAATTGCGGGGTGCGAGGACTTGGCTGCGAGACTGGACATCCGGAAATTGGTGTTAATCGCTATTCTTTTGGCGCCGATTTCTTTTGCAGCCTCAAGTGGAATAGTTTCCGCAATTGAATTTCTGTTCGCGCACACGCTTCCCGAAGGGGGTTGGCGCAGCGTGGAAGACGGTATTACTGTAGGCGCAATGATTTATGGGCTTACAGTAGCTCCTGTATTGGAGAATCTGCTTCTCCTTGGCGCACTGCTTGTCGTGAAGAGGCTGATCGTCAGCGACGTGATGGCCTCCTTGATTACCGCACTCTTGGCTGCCTCAGCTCACATGTTGCTTTCGGGGCAAATAGCCTATGCAGCGGTAATTCCTGGATTCTTTGTCATGTCAATGTTGGCGCTTTCCCCACAGACAAGGTCTGAGGGCTACTGGATATCGGTAGTTCACCACATCGCGATCAACAGCCTGTCTGTAGCGAGCATCCTCATACGACACGTTTAGGACAACAGGACAGCACGAACAACGGGTACCCGTCATCCATGCTGTCCATGCCATGGTCGCCACTTTCATCGACAAATACGATGTAGTCGCTGAACCGCATCACGTCAGCTCCGCAGGCCGACGCCCCGGCGCAGCAGCCACAGGGCCACGAAGGTCAGCGCGACCACGAAGCCGATCATCAACGCATAGGCCACCCACAGCGGCACATCGCTGGTACCCAGCAGGCCGTAACGGAACGCGTTGACCATGTAGAAGATCGGGTTGGCATGCGTGGCGGCTTCGGCCCAGCCCGGCAGCAGCTTCACCGAATAGAACACGCCACCCAGGTAGGTCAGCGGGGTCAGGATGAAGGTTGGCACGATGGCCACGTCATCGAACTTCTTCGCGTACACGGCATTGATGAAGCCGGCCAGCGAGAAGATCGTCGCGCCCAACAGCACCGTGGTCAGCGTCACCAGCGGATGCGGGATGCGCACGGGGGTGAAGAACATGGCGATGATCAGCACGATCACGCCCACCATCAGCCCGCGCAGCACCGCACCGGCCACATAGCCCCACAGGATCACCCAGTTCGGCATCGGACTGACCAGCAGCTCTTCCACGTGGCGGCCGAACTTGGCGCCGAAGAACGACGAGCTGATGTTGCCGTAGCTGTTCTGGATCACGCTCATCATCACCAGGCCCGGCACGATGAACTGCATGTAGCTGTAGCCGCCCATCTCCCCGACGCGCGAGCCGATCAGGCCGCCGAAGATCAGGAAATACAGGGTCATGGTGATTGCCGGCGGCACCAGGGTCTGGCCCCAGATGCGCAGGATGCGCGCCACTTCGCGGCGGACCACGGTGGCCAGCGCGATGCGGTTGCGTTGCCCGTCGGTCAGTACGGGGGTCGGGGTGGTGCTCATGCCACGTTCTCCTGGTTGCCGGTGAGCCGTACGAACAGCTCTTCCAGGCGGTTGCTCTTGGTGCGCATGGATCGCACGCGGATACCCGACGCATTGAGTGCGGCGAACACGCGGTTGAGGTCCATCGCCCGTGGCATGTCGATGTCCAGCGTGTGGCCGTCGGTGGCGGTCAGCGTCGCACCCTCGATCTGCGGCAGCTCCGCCGGCAGCACGCCGTCGATGTCGAACAGGAAGCCTTCCACGTCCAGCTTGGCCAGCAGTTCACGCATCGGGCCCTGGGTGACGATCTGGCCGTGGTTGATGATGGCCAGGTTGCGGCACAGGTGCTCGGCTTCTTCCAGATAGTGGGTGGTGAGGATGATGGTGGTACCGGCGACGTTGATCTCCTGCAGCACCCGCCACATGTCGCGGCGGATCTCGATGTCCACGCCGGCGGTCGGCTCGTCCAGGATCAGCAGGCGCGGGCGGGTCATCATCGCGCGGGCGATCATCAGCCTGCGCTTCATGCCGCCGGACAGGGTGCGGCTCATCACCTGTGCCTTGCCCCACAGATGGGCGCGCTTGAGCTCTTCCTCGGCGCGCTTTTCCGCTTCGGCCCGGTCCACGCCGTAGAAGCCGGCGTAGTTCACCAGGATGTCGAACGGCTTTTCGAACAGGTTGAAGTTGATCTCCTGCGGGACCAGGCCGATCAGCCGCATCGAGGCACTGCGCTCACGCACCAGGTCGGTGCCGAACACCTCCACCTGGCCATCGCTGAGATTCACCAGCGAGCTGACGATGCCGATCAGGGTCGACTTGCCGGCGCCGTTCGGGCCCAACAGGGCGAAGAAGTCGCCCGGGGCCACTTCCAGGGAAACGCCCTTCAGCGCCACGGTGCCGTTGTCGTAGGTCTTGCGCAGGTCGCGCACGCGCAGGGCGGGCGCGTTGTTGTTCAGGGAAGCCAAGCTCGAAGCCTTTGCGCCGGCAGGTGGCGCATGGAGGGGTTCAGGGGGGGCTATTATAGATCCCCCCACGGGCTCGCCCCGGCTACACACTGTTCCCATCGCCGTGCCTGTCCAATTTCCCATCAAGCTGGTCGACCGCCGCATGCTGGCGCCCACCGTCGGCCATTACCAGTTCCTCCGCGATGACGGCCAGCCGCTGGATTTCCAGCCCGGCCAGTTCATCCAGGTCCACTTCCAGTACGCCGATGGCACCGAGACCAAGCGCAGCTACTCGCTGGCGACGATCCACGACCATGCCCTCGGGCCGGGCGAGGCGGTGGATATCGCGGTGAGTTTCGTGCCCGGCGGGGCCGCCACCGCCCTGTTCGAGGGCCTGGATATCGGCGGCCGGCTCAGCGCCAGTGGTCCATACGGCCGGTTCTGCCTGCAGCCGGGTGACCATAACGGCCGCTACCTGCTGATCGCCACCGGCACCGGCGTCACCCCGTACCGCTCCATGCTGCCCCTGCTGGCAACGGCGATGGCCGAGCGCGGGGTGAAGGTCGTGCTGCTTCAGGGTGCGCGGACGCCGGCCGAGCTGCTGTACAGCGAGGATTTCGACGCCTTCGCGGCGGCGCACCCGAACTTCCGCTATGTGCCGTGCCTGTCGCGCGAGTTGCCGGCTGCGCCGGGGCCGGACGTGCGCCATGGCTATGTGCAGCAGCAGCTGGCGGACATCGCGCCGGATGCGGCCACGGACATCGCCTACCTGTGCGGCAACCCGGACATGGTGGACACCTGTGTCGACGCGCTGAAGGCAGCCGGCCTGGGCAACCCGCAGATCCGCCGCGAGAAATACGTTTCCAGCAAGTAGGTCGGCGAACGGGTGAGACCCCCTCGCGGGTGGCTGCTGCGAAAAGCGGATTACGTGTTGGGGGCCGGGCGGTGGGGCTGGTCGGGGGACGGCAAAAACTGCGTCCTGCGTGCCTCGTTTCGTGCCATCCATGGCACTCAACGCCCCCGCCCCGCCCCACCGCCCGGCCCCCTGACAGGTTCAGTGGCCGCCAGCCGCGTAGTAAAAAAGAGAAAAGCGGTAGCGCCGACCCATGGTCGGCG
>NZ_JACYUV010000013.1:0-92235 GCF_014841935.1 Stenotrophomonas sp. CFBP 13725
CACCAGCACCCACACCCCGCCGCTTCGCGGCCGCCCCTGACTCAGGGGCTCCTTCCACCCGACGGCTTGCTCTCGTCGGTAGCGCCGCCCCATGGTCGGCGGAATGGTTCCGCCAACGGCCCGCTGCGCTCGCCGACCATGGGTCGGCGCTACCGCTTTTCTTCTTTTTTCATACGCGGCGGGCGGCCACGGAACCTGTCAGGGGCCGGGCGGTGGGGCTGGGCGGGGGCGTTGAGTGCCATGGATGGCGCGAAACGAGGCACGCATGGATGCGGCTCTTGCCGTCCCCCGTCCCAGCCCCACCGCCCGGCCCCAGCTCAGCTGCGGCTCTGCAGCCCACCGCGAGGGGGTCCAACCCGTTCGCTTACTTCTCGTCCGCCGACTCCACCACCATGTCCAGCACGTACGCCTGCGACGAGGCGTCGGCGGGCGGGTTGTCGATCTTGAAGCGCTTCACGCGCAGCACGTTGCGGATGCCCGCTTCGTGCGTGTACCCCTCGATGCCGTCGTAGAAGTTCTCGAACGCACCCGGCTCGCCCTGCTTCACGCCCTGGTCGTCGAAGCGTACTTCGCGTACCTGCAGGCACTGCTTGTCCTTGATCAGCGGGTGCGGGCACGGCTTGGTCTGCGCCGCCACTTCGAAGAACACCGTCTCACCCGGGCCACCGTAGCGGGTCTCCGCGCTGGCCTCGGGCAGGAAGACCAGCACATCGCCGTTCGCCGGGCGCAGGGTCAGCTCGCCATTGTCGGCGACCTCGGCCTTCACCGCTCCCTGCAGCCGGCTGCTCAGCGCTTCATCCAGTGCCATCACGGCCGGTTCGCAGGCCATGCGCGTGGACGCCATCTGCTGGAAGGTCAGCGTGCCATCGGCCAGGGTGTAGCCACCGCTCATGCGGTTGCAGGTGTTGGACACCGCCAGGCGACCGTCAGTGAAGTCGAGCGTGACCGGCTTGTCGGTCTGCGCAAACAGGGCGTCGATGCGCTTGCCTTCCGCCGTGGTGGCGTCCTTCAATCGCCAATGCTGGCCCTGCAGGCGCTGCGCCTGCAGGTGCGCCGCCGTCTTCAGCGCGGCCGCAGCGGCCGGCGCGCGCGCCAGGTCGTCGGCGTTGCCGGCCGGTGCCGGGTTCTCGCTGCAGGCAGCCAGCAGCATCAGGGGGAGGGACAGGATCAGCTTGCGGTTCATCGGATTCTCCTTGGATGACCTGTTTCAGAACGGATGCGCGTGGCCAACGGGGTCACGCGCAGGCGAGGGGGTTCAGTTGCCGGCCGGCAACCACAGCAGCAGCGCCGCACCCAGCGCGATGCGATAGATCGCAAACGCGGTGAACCTGTGCGACTTGATGTAGCCCAGCAGCCACTTCACCACCACGAAGCCGGTGATCACGGCAGCAATGAACGCCACGCTGACATCGGTCCAGTTTTCAGTGGCCAGCTTGCCTTCCTTGGCCAGCTCCAGGAACGCGTATGCGCTGGCGGCGAACATGGTCGGGATGCCGACCAGGAACACGAACTCGGTGGCGGCGGCACGACGGCTCAGCCCGAGCAGCATCGCCAGGAAGATCGCCGATGCCGAGCGCGACGTGCCCGGAAATACGCCCGCCACTACCTGCGCGATGCCCACGCCGATGGCCACCGTCCACGTCACCTGATCGCGATCAGGCAGGCGAGCGGTATACGCCTCCACCAACAGCATCCAGATGCCGCCAATGATCAGCGCCCACGCGACCGGGCTCACCGTCTCGGGCAGTTCCCAACCGGCCAGGCGGACCGGCAGGCCCAGCACCGCGGTGACCAGGAACGCCGCGCCGAGCTTCATCACATAGTCGCGGTTCTCACGCTGGTGCAGGCCAGTGGCCAGGGTCCACAGGCGCTGGCGGAAGACCAGCGTGATGGCCAGGATGGCGCCGGCCTGGATGATGATGTTGAAGAAATCCGAGCGCGCACCCAGCCAGTGCTGGGCGATCAGCAGATGCCCGGTGCTGGAGATGGGCAGGAATTCGGTAACGCCTTCGAGGATGCCCAGCAGAAGGGCGGAGAGCAGGTCGGACATGGGGTGGGATGGAATGGCTGACGGCAAAAGGTGCCGAAGAGGATAGACCATCTGCCCACGCACCAACCCAGTGCACGGGCCAACACGCGCACCACGATGGTGCAGTATGCGACGCACCCTTCAGGCGCACGCTCATGTAAATCAAGGGCTTGTGATGATAAAAAAGTTGGCACGGTGTGTGCTGAGGTAACCTCAGGCATTCAATTCCAACCGAGGTTGCACCCGATGTCCGTTGAAAACGTTGAGAAGCTGGTCAAGGACAACCAGATCGAGTTCGTCGATCTGCGTTTCGTCGACATGCGCGGCATCGAGCAGCACGTCACGTTCCCGGTCAGCATCATCGAAGCGTCGCTGTTCGAAGAAGGCAAGATGTTCGACGGCAGCTCCATCGCCGGCTGGAAAGGCATCAATGAATCGGACATGGTCCTGCTGCCGGATCCGTCCAGCGCCTATGTCGATCCGTTCTACGCTGATCCGACCATCGTCATCAGCTGCGACATCCTGGACCCGGCCACCATGCAGCCGTACGGCCGCTGCCCGCGCGGCATCGCCAAGCGCGCCGAAGCCTTCCTGAAGTCCAGCGGCATCGCCGAGCAGGCCTTCTTCGGCCCGGAGCCGGAGTTCTTCATCTTCGATTCGGTGCGCTTCGCCAACGATATGGGCCACACCTTCTTCCAGGTCGATTCCGAGGAAGCGGCATGGAACAGCGGCGCGAAGTACGACGGCGCCAACAGCGGCTACCGTCCGGGCGTCAAGGGCGGCTACTTCCCGGTGCCGCCGACCGATTCGCTGCACGACCTGCGCGCGGAAATGTGCAAGACGCTGGAGCAGGTCGGCATCGAAGTCGAAGTGCAGCACCACGAAGTCGCCACCGCCGGCCAGTGCGAAATCGGCACCAAGTTCAGCACCCTGGTGCAGAAGGCCGATGAGCTGCTGCGCATGAAGTACGTGATCAAGAACGTGGCGCACCGCAACGGCAAGACCGCCACCTTCATGCCCAAGCCGATCGTCGGCGACAACGGCAGCGGCATGCACGTGCACCAGTCGCTGTCCAAGGGCGGCACCAACCTGTTCTCCGGTGAAGGCTACGGCGGCCTGAGCCAGATGGCGCTGTGGTACATCGGCGGCATCTTCAAGCACGCCAAGGCCATCAACGCCTTCGCCAACGCAGGCACCAACAGCTACAAGCGCCTGGTGCCGGGCTTCGAAGCACCGGTGATGCTGGCCTATTCGGCACGCAACCGTTCGGCCTCGTGCCGCATTCCGTTCGTGACCAATCCGAAGGCGCGTCGCATTGAAATGCGCTTCCCCGATCCGATCCAGTCCGGCTACCTGACCTTCACCGTGTTGATGATGGCCGGTCTGGATGGCATCAAGAACCAGATCGACCCCGGCGCACCGAGCGACAAGGATCTGTACGACCTGCCGCCGGAAGAAGAGAAGCTGATCCCGCAGGTCTGTTCCTCGCTGGACCAGGCGCTGGAAGCGCTGGACAAGGACCGCGAGTTCCTGAAGGCCGGCGGCGTGATGGATGACGATTTCATCGACGGCTACATCGCGCTGAAGATGCAGGAAGTCACCAAGTTCCGTGCGGCGACCCATCCGCTGGAATACCAGTTGTATTACGCCAGCTGAGCACGCGCGGCGGTGGCGGAGGATACCCCTCCCACCTTCGTCATCGCCGCATCTTTTCCGGCTGGGGAGCCGGAAAGGGTGAAGCCTGCAGATGCTGCTGAAGTTGTTCCACCCGTCCAGGGGCAAGAGAGACCGGACGCGCGTCCTGGGCCTTCCTCCCTCCCGCGTCACCGGCTGTGTTTGGAGAGAGACACAGCCACCAGGGCCCAGACCACGTTCGGCGCAACAGCCACGGCCATCAGCATGATGGCCCGTGGTTGCCTGACGCCACGGCATGCACGCGCCGTGGATCCATCCACCATCGGGATATGCGCATGAAACTGATCTCCGCCATCATCCGACCGTTCAAGCTCGACGAGGTCCGCGAGGCCCTCTCCGACGCAGGCGTGTCGGGCATCACCGTGACCGAAGTGAAAGGTTTCGGTCGCCAGAAGGGGCACACCGAGCTGTACCGCGGCGCCGAGTATGTCGTTGACTTCCTGCCCAAGATCAAGATCGAAACCGTGGTGACCGACGAGCGCACCGACGCGGTGATCGAAGCGATCCAGAACGCGGCAGGCACTGGAAAGATCGGCGACGGCAAGATCTTCGTCACCCCTGTCGACCAGGTCATCCGCATCCGCACCGGCGAAATCGGCGCTGACGCGCTGTAACCACTCGGAGATCTCCCGCATGAAGATTCGACTGTTCGCCGGGTGGCAAGCCCGGTTCCATATGGTGTGCCTGATGATGCTGCTCAGCGCACTGGCCGTCGGTGCCTTCCCGGGCACGGCGCATGCCCAGGCACAGGTCACGCCCGTGCCGACGGAAGAGGTGGCCGTCGAGCCGCTCCCCGTTGACGCACCTGCCGCACCGGTCGCTGAGGCTACCGTGGCTGCACCGGCCTACGACCATGGCGACGTGGCCTGGATGCTGACCTCCACGCTGCTGGTGCTGCTGATGGTCGTGCCCGGCCTGGCCCTGTTCTATGGCGGCCTGGTGCGCTCGAAGAACGTGCTGTCCGTGCTCAGCCAGATCCTGGTCGTGTTCTCGCTGGTGATCATCCTGTGGGTGGCCTACGGCTACAGCGCGGTGTTCAGCGAGGGCAACCCGTTCTTCGGCTCGTTCACCCAGTTCGCCTTCCTCAAAGGATTCACCCCGGACTCGGTGGGCAACACGCCGATTGCCGGCCTGCCCGACTATCTGTTCGTCGCCTTCCAGTCGACCTTCGCCGGCATCACCACCGCACTGATCGTCGGCGCGTTCGCCGAACGCATCAAGTTCAAGGCGGTGATCCTGTTCTCGGCCCTGTGGTTCACCCTGAGCTACATTCCGATGGCACACATCGTGTGGGGCGGTGGCTACCTGGGTGAGCTGGGTGCGATCGACTTTGCCGGCGGCACCGTCGTGCACATCAACGCAGGCGTGGCCGGCCTGGTCGGCGCGTACTTCGTCGGCAAGCGCATCGGCTACGGCCAGACCGCATTGAAGCCGCACAACGTGGTGTTCACCTACATCGGCGCGATGCTGCTGTGGGTCGGCTGGTTCGGCTTCAACGCCGGTTCTGCCGCCGCCGCCGATACGGTCGCGTCGCTGGCCTTCCTCAACACCATCCTGGCCACCGCCGCGGCGGTAGTGGGCTGGACGCTGGTGGAAGCGATCACCAAGGGCAAGCCCTCCGCACTGGGCGCCGCATCGGGCGCAGTGGCCGGCCTGGTCGGCATCACCCCCGCCTGCGGCACCGTGGGCCCAATGGGTGCACTGGTCATCGGCGTGGTGTCCGGCGCGCTCTGCGTTTGGGGCGTCACGGGCCTGAAGCGCTTGCTGAAGGTGGATGACACCGCCGATGTGTTCGGCGTGCATGGCATCGGCGGCATCGTCGGTGCGCTGCTGACCGGTGTGTTCAGCGCGCAGTCGCTAGGCGGCACCAAGGCCGACCTGGATATCGGGCATCAGGTCTGGGTGCAGTTCGTCAGCGTGGCATTCACCATCGTCTGGTGCGCCGTGGTGACGACGCTGATCCTGCTGGTGGTGAAGGCGGTCGTCGGCCTGCGCGTGACCGAGGAAGCCGAACGTACCGGTCTGGATGTCACCTCACACGGTGAATCCGCCTACGAAGTCTGATCCATGCTGATCTGTTGATGACGCACGCATTGCGTCGTGACCGGCGGTCCGGGGGCCGCCGGTTTTTTCATGCCCTACAATCGGGGCATGACCCTCATCCGCACATCCGCCCTGTTGCTTTCCTGCGCCCTGCTGGCCGCCTGTGCCGGCGCGCCGGTGGAAGAGCGCAATCCGCTGGCCACGTGGGTGCCATCGAGCAACCACAATGCCCGCATGCCGGTGGTCATCGTGCTGCACCACACCGACCAGCACTCGGTGCAGCAGAGCCTGGATACGCTGCGCAGCGCCAACAGCGGCGGCAAGGTCAGTGCCCATTACCTGATCGGCGCCGATGGTGCGCGCTATCAACTGGTGGCCGACGATCGCCGCGCCTGGCACGCAGGTCCCGGGCGCTGGGGCACCATCACCGACCTCAATTCGGCCTCCATCGGCATCGAGCTGGACAACGACGGTGATACGCCTTTCAGCGAGGCGCAGATCCAGTCGCTGATCGTGCTGCTGCAGGACCTGAGTACCCGCCTGCGCATTCCGCCGTCGCAGGTGATCGGCCATGCCGACCTGGCACCATCGCGCAAACAGGATCCCAGCCGCTTCTTCCCGTGGCAGCAACTGGCGCAGGCCGGCTTCGGTGTGTGGCCGCGCGACACCGACGGCATGCCGCCTGCCGGCTTCGACGCCTGGCAGGCGCTGGCCACCTTCGGCTATCCGCTGGACGACCGTGATGCGGCAGCACGCGCCTTTCATCGCCGCTTCCGCGGCAGCGATGACCTGCCGGCCGTGCTCGACACCGAAGACGCCCGCATCCTGCACTCCCTGCAGCAGCAGGCCACGACCAGGTAGAGCCGACGAGGTAGAGCCGACTTCAGTCGGCTGCCCCTCTCCCCGCCCTGACTCCGCCCACACGCCTGGCAGCGCCTTCCGACCCATATCAGCGCGCTTGCCCCGTGAATCCACCGGCATCCCCTGATGGGCCACGGCCAGGCCACGCAAGAGACTGGCGCAGGGCAGTTCCGCCCTGCACCACGACACATCACCATGAAGCCTCTCACAGCGCGAGCGCATCACCTTGCCGTTGCGCTGCTCATCTCGCTTGCCCCCGCATCCACGTGTGCGGCGGATCAGTCATTCCTGGTCCACTCCGATACCCAGTACCGGTGGTATGACGATGGCAAAAACCCTGACCCGAAGGCCACCCTTACAGCGCAGAGCAAGGCAATTGCCCGGTGGCTGGCGCGACAGCCGAAGGCCGCACCTGTATTTCTCAATGGCGACGTCACCGCCTATGGGCATGGCGACGAGTGGGAGGTCATGCTCCGCGACCTAGGCCACCGATCAATCCCGAACCGCTACTGGGGTCTGGGCAACCACGACTACGACAACAACATCAGGTTGCCTGACGGCTCGGGCTGCTTCAACAACGGGTGCGCGCGCGACTCGATCTACCACCTCGACGCGGCAACGAAGCACTGGGATCTCGACGCGTTCGACTACAGAACCCGCGATGCCGGTAAGTTCCGCTATCACGACGGTAGCTTGGCCTACAGCAAGACCATCGGCGACATCACCTTCATCCAACTGCACAACCATTACGCGTACCAGGACGAGTTCAAGAGCACCGTAGGCCTGCGCAACTATTTTTTCCGGATCACCCCTTCGCTGCACTGGTTGGAGAACGTGCTTGAAAAAGCGAAGGCGGCAGGGAAATTCGTCGTCATCAACATGCACCGCCCGCCCTTGTGGTTTGGCAGTGGCCCCGAAGCAGAGGCGGCACAGGCGAAGTTTGAAAAACTCGTCACGGATCATCGGGTGCTCGCGATATTTCATGGCCACACTCATGCTGTTGGGGCAAGAGGGCCCGTTGGCCATACGCCTGTATTCGATTCAGGAGCGTCGTTCCGCAAGACCTTCCTGACCGCAGACCTGGAACTGGCTGCCAACCGACTGACGGTGTATCAGGCAAACGACAACAAAGTGTCCCAGACCCCCTTGCAGACAGTGCCACTGACGAAGGTGTTCGCCCCCGAGGTGGTGCTGAAGCCCACGCCCCTTGGAGAGCCGGCCCTGCTCTTTTCCTTCGGTAATACGCGTAGGGACCTGCGCGTCGGCTGGATCAAGGTGAAGCTGAGCGGAGAAAGTGCAGAGCGGGAAGGGCTCCCGAACCAGCAGATGAACGGGTTGACGCCCAAGCACGATTACGACTACGTGCTCACGGCGTATGACGCCCGGGGTGGGCAGGTGCTGGCGACATTCACCGGCAGCTTCAACTCCGGTAACGCCGAGTATCCGCCGACGGATCTCTGCTTGGGCAAATGGGACGCGGACCAAGGCCACTTCAAGCTGCACTGGGAGCGTCCATTGAACTTTCCGGCCGTCCATTACAGCTTCGTGGAAGGTTACAGCGTGGACAGCGGCGAATGGTTCCGATTCCGCGGCCCCAACGACACGAACCAAGGCAGTACGGAGCAGACCATCTACTACACAGATCGCGGTATCGCCGATCCGACGCGGCTGAACTACGCGGTCTATTACTGGTCTTCCTCCCGGGGGCACACCCCTGCGGCCCTGCTCCGGGGTGAGGACTTCTTCAAGGGTGCTGGCTGTCGGCCGAAATGAGCTGACGAGGGCGACTGGGGCCCTGTTCTCACGATGTCATCATTTCCGTGAACAGGGCTTCGGCAACGTCTTACTTTCCTCACTCAGGAATGTGATCACGCCCCATAAACTGCAAAAAACGCACAGGGGCTGCTGAATGAACCGTAGCATCGTCGCTACCGGCACAACCGGGCTGGATACCATTCTTCGGGGAGGGCTGCCCGCGTCCAGGCTGTACCTGCTGGAGGGGCAGCCCGGTTCCGGCAAGACCACGCTCGCGCTGCAGTTCCTCCTCAAAGGCGCAGAGCTGGGTGAAAGGTGCCTCTACGTTACGTTGTCCGAGACCGCAGACGAACTGGCCGAAGTCGCGCACTCGCACGGGTGGTCACTGGATGGGTTGCACCTGTTCGAACTGGCCGCTGCGCAGAACGTGTTGGGCGATGGCCAGCAGCAATCCGTGCTGCATCCGTGGGAAGTGGAGCTGGACGGCACCATCAAGCTGATCCAGGCCGAAGTGGAACGCTTGAAGCCGACCCGGATCGTATTCGATTCGCTGTCCGAGCTCCGCCTGCTGGCGCAGGATTCGCTGCGCTACCGCCGCCAGGTCCTTGCGCTCAAGCAGTACTTTTCGCCGCGCAACATCACCGTGTTCCTGGTGGACGACCTGACCGGTGGTGAGCGCGACGCGCACCTGCACAGTCTTTGTCACGGTGTGATTTCCCTTGAGCGGGTCACTCTGGATTTCGGCGCAGCACGTCGCCGCATGCAGGTGCAGAAGCTGCGTGGCGTCAACTTCATCGCCGGCTACCACGACCTGGCGCTGGTGAAGGGCGGCATGCGTATCTTCCCCCGGTTGATCGCATCGGAACACCACGTGCCTTTCGTCGGCGATCCGATCTCCAGTGGCGTTGCGGGTATCGACGCCCTGCTCGATGGCGGGCCGCTGCGTGGCACCAGTACGCTGTTGACCGGCCCGCCAGGCAGTGGCAAGACGAATGTGGCGCTCAAGTACGTCGCCACCGCCTGCGAGCGTGGAGAGCGCTGTTGTGTGTTCGAGTTCGACGAGCGCACCGGCACCCTGCTTACGCGCGCGAAGGCGCTCGGCATGGACCTGCAGGCGCACATAGACAGCGGGCTGCTGGAGCTCCGTCAAATGGACCCGGCCGAGCTGTCGCCGGGCGAGTTTGCCTGGGCCATCCGGGAGTGCGTCGAAGAGCGGGACTGCAAGTTGATCGTGCTGGACAGCCTGAATGGCTACCTGTCCTCGATGCCGCAGGAAAAGCAGCTGATGCTGCAGATGCATGAGCTGCTTTCCTACCTCAACCAGAGCGGCGTGGTGACATTCTTCATCAACCCGCAGAATGGATTGGTCGGATCGATGTCGACCGGCAACCTCAATGTGTCCTACATGGCCGACACCGTGATCATGTTCCGCTACTTCGAGGCAGGTGGCCGCATACGCAAGGCGATCTCCGTCATCAAGAACCGCAGTGGCGCGCACGAGGATTCCATCAGGGAGCTGCGGATCGATGCGGGAGGCCTGCGCCTGAGCGAGCCGCTGAAAGACTTCAGTGGCATCCTCACCGGCACGCCGCAGTACGTGGGTGAATCAGGACCGCTGTTGGACAGCAATGCAGACCAGCGCTAGTTCCGATTCGCCAACGGTGCTGATCGTTGCGCCCTTCGGACGCGACGCGGAGACCATTGCCAAGCTGGTCGAGAAAGAGCTCGCCACGCCGAAGCGGTGTGCCACACCTGACCATGCTGCCGCCCAGCTGGACGCGAGCATCGGCGCCATCGTGCTCACCGAGGAAGCGCTCTTCGGTGACGACGCGGCGATGCTGGAGGCCGCACTGCACGCCCAGCCGGCATGGTCCGATGTGCCGGTGGTCGTGCTGCGTGCGGCGAAATCCAGGCTCGCACCGGCGCGTCCCCTGCCTGGCCACTACCCCAATCTGGTGGAGGTGGAGCGGCCGGTCGGTGCGGCGACCCTGATCAGTACGATCGCATCGGCGTTGCGCGCCCGGCAGAAGCAGTACGTCATCCGTGACCAGGTACAGCGCCTGAGCCAGAACCAGGAAACTCTGGCCCGCAGTGAGGCGGAGCTGCGCCTGATCGCCGATGCGCTGCCGGTGCTGATTGCCTTTGTCGATCCGTCACTGCGCTATGTGTTCGTCAACAAAGCCTACGAAGCGTGGCTGGACGCTCCTACGGCCGAGATCGTCGGACGGCGCCTGCCCGACATTCTCGACGCGCCCACGTGGCAGCAACGCAAGCCCTATGCAGAGCGCGCGCTCGCCGGCGAGGCGGTGCAGTTCAGCGTCAACTGGCCTACCCGCAGCGGCGAACGCCGCGCGTGCGATATCCGCTACCTGCCGCGCCGCGACAGCGCGGGCCGGGTCGACGGGTTCCATATCTTCGTCGCCGATGTCACCGCCAAGACCCTCGCCCTGGAGGCCGTGCAGCGCCAGGCCGAAGAGCTCGAGCAGAAAGTGGCCGAGCGGACCGCCGAGTTGCAGGCGCAGGTGGTCGCGCGCGCATCGACGGAGTCGGCCCTGCACCAGGCGCGCAAAATGGAGTCGGTCGGCCAGTTGACCGGTGGTATCGCGCACGACTTCAACAACATGCTGACGGGCATCATCTCGGCGCTGGACCTGATCCGGATGCGTGCCGAGAGCGGGCGCGTGGATGGCGTGGAGCGCTGGATCGACGTGGCCTCGGCATCGGCACACCGGGCCGCGGCGTTGACCCAGCGCCTGCTGGCATTTTCGCGTCGCCAGTCATTGAACTCGCAGCGCCTGTTGGTGAATGAGCTGGTCCATTCGCTCGATGACCTGATGCGCCGTACCCTGGGCGAGAAGGTCCGGCTCAGCATGGACCTGGGCCACGACGTGCCCCTGGTACGCGCCGATTCCAACCAGTTGGAAAGCGCCATTCTCAACCTCACCATCAATGCGCGCGATGCCATGCCGCTAGGTGGCCAGCTGGAGATCCGCACCCGGCGCCAAGTGGTGGAAGAAGACGAGGCTGGGACCGGGGAAGACCGGCTGCGCGCAGGATGCTATGCCGTGCTGTCGGTGACTGACACCGGCGAGGGCATACCGCCGGATGTGATCGAACGGATATTCGAGCCCTTTTTCACCACCAAGCCGATCGGGCAGGGTACCGGGCTGGGCATGTCGATGATCTACGGCTTCATGCAGCAGTCCGATGGCCATGTGCGCATTGATTCCGAAGTAGGCTGTGGCACCACCGTCCGTCTTTACCTGCCCGAGTCGGTGGCCGACAGCGCGGGCGAAGGTGCCGGCGAGGTACCCCAGGCCCCGCCGGAGACCGCCACGCCCACCGGTGCCGGGCAGCAGCTGCTCGTGGTGGAAGACGATGCACAGGTCCGCACGCTGGTGACCGAGGTGCTGACCGAGCTGGGCTATGCGGTGACGGTAGTCGAGGATGGAGATGCGGCGCTGAAGGTCCTGCAATCCCGGCACGTGGATGCACTGGTCACCGATGTCGGGCTGCCAGGCCTCAACGGACGCCAGCTCGCGGAGATCGCCCGGCAGACCCAACCCACGCTGCCGGTGCTGTTCATGACCGGCTATGCCGAGGCAGCGCGGGATCAATCCGAGTTCCTGGAGGCGGGCATGCACATGATCGGCAAGCCGTTCTCGTTGAGTGACTTCGGCGATGCGGTCGCCCAGCTGTTCCTGCCGTGATGGGGCGGCGCTGACGTTCACTCTCGTCGCCGTTATGCACTACATTGGTGCAATGACTGCTTCCTCAGCTGCGCCGGCTATCGACCAACTCGGCACGCCCCTCGCCTGGGCGGATGCCGAAGGTCGCATTACCGGTTGCAACCCGGCGTTTGCGCGTTGGCTGGGGGTCAGTGGTAGGAGGTTGATCGGCAAGCCACTGGTCGCGCTGGAGACGCAGGGCGAAGCGCTGGCGCATTTCCTGTCACGTGACGAGCGCGACAGCCTGCGCCTGCATCGTCTGGCACTGGGCATGCCGGGTGAGGGCGCACGCTTTGCCGAAGGCTGGATGAGCCGCCTGGATGACGGCGGGTGGTTGCTGGAGGCGCATCCGGTGGATGAGTTCCCCGGTCTCGACCCGACCACCGCGCTGCCGAGCGCACTCAGCGCCGCCTTGAAAGGACTGGCCCACGAACTGCGCAACCCCTTGGCGGGATTGAAGGGTGCCGCGCAGCTGCTGGCGCGCCGGGTGCATCACCGGGATGCCGATGAGCGTGAACTGGTGGAGCTGATCGGCACGGAGATCGAGCGGCTGAACAGCCTGCTGGATCAACTGCTGTCACCCGCGCCGGCGGCGCCACACGCCGCACTGAACATCCATGCGGCGTTGGAACAGGTCCTGCGCCTGGCAGAAAGTGAAGCCGGCTGGGCAGTGCGCCTGCAGCGCGACTACGACCCCAGCATCCCCGAGTTCAGTGGCGATGCCGATCGACTCAACCAGGCGGTGTGGAACCTGGTACGCAACGCCATGCAGGCGGGTGCCGGCGGCATCACCCTGCGTACGCGCGTGGAGCATGGCGTGCGCATCGCCGAGCAGTTGCACCCGATGGCGCTGCGGCTGGAAATCGCCGACGACGGCCGGGGCGTACCGGAGGAGCTCGCCGAGCATCTGTTCCTGCCGCTGGTCAGCGGGCGTGCGGAAGGCACGGGCCTGGGCTTGGCACTGGCACAGCAGGTGGCACGCGAGCACCGCGGCACGCTGACCTATCGCTCGCGACCCGGGCATACCGTGTTTACGTTGCTGCTTCCGATCAGCACTCCTTCTTTACGCGAGGACGCCGCGCATGGCTGATCTGCCTGACACCGCGCATGGCGGCCACCGCGTATGGGTGGTCGATGATGACCGAGCCGTGCGCTTCGTTCTCAGCACGGCCCTGCGCGATGCCGGCTACCGCGTCGAAAGCTTCGACAGCGCCGCCGCCGCGCTCGACGCGTTGGACCGGCAAACGGTGCCTGCCCTGCTGTTCACCGACGTGCGCATGCCGGGCGATGACGGCCTGGTGCTGCTGGATAAACTGAAAGCGGCGCACCCGCAGCTGCCGGTCATCGTCATGTCGGCGTATACCGATGTGGCCAGCACCGCGGGTGCATTCCGCGGTGGCGCACACGAGTTCCTTTCCAAGCCGTTCGATCTGGACGACGCCGTCGCGCTGGCCCGCCGTGTGCTGCCTGATGGCGACGCCGAAGCCGAGTTGACCGACACGCCATCGCCGGCCGATGCCGCCACCCGGGACCAGGCTCCGCAACTGGTGGGCGATACCCCGGCGATGCGCGCGCTGTTCCGTGCCATCGGCAAGCTGGCGCAGGCACCCTTGGCGGTCCTGATCACCGGCGAAACCGGCACCGGCAAGGAACTGGTGGCGAGCGCGCTGCACCGTGAGTCGCCACGGGCGGGTGCGCCCTTCGTTGCCCTGAACACGGCCGCCATTCCGGCCGAGCTGCTGGAAAGCGAGCTGTTCGGCCATGAAGCCGGTGCGTTCACCGGTGCCCAGCGCCGCCACATCGGCCGGTTCGAACAGGCCGACAAGGGCACGTTGTTCCTCGATGAAATCGGCGACATGCCGCTCGCCCTGCAGACCCGGCTGTTGCGCGTGCTGGCGGAGGGCGAGTTCTTCCGCGTAGGAGGGCGCGAGTTGATCCACGTCGATGTGCGGGTGGTGGCGGCGACCCACCAGGATCTTGAAGGGCTGGTCGCACAAGGGCGTTTCCGTGCCGATCTGCTGCACCGGCTGGATGTGGTGCGCTTGCAGCTGCCGCCTCTGCGCGAGCGCCGCGACGACATCGGGCAGTTGGCGATGACGTTCCTTGCGGCCGCCACGCACAAGCTGGAGGGTCCGCCCAAGCGGCTCACCGCAGCGGCACTGCAGGCGCTGCGCGAACATGAGTGGCCGGGCAACGTGCGTGAACTGGAGAACGTGTGCTGGCGCATGGCGGCGCTGGCGGCGAGCGACACGATCGGCGTGGCCGACGTGGAGATGGCCGTGAACCGGGGCGGCACGCGCAGCGCTGCGCGCCCGGCGGTCACCGATCCAGGCCAATGGGAAGTGCTGTTGTCGCAATGGGCCAAACAGCGTCTGGCCGAGGGCGCTGAGGGCCTGCATGCCCAGGTGCGCGAGCGGGTCGACCATGCCTTGCTGGATGCCGCATTGCAGCTCACCCACGGCCGCCGCGCCGAAGCCGCAGCCCGATTGGGCTTGGGCCGCAACACATTGACCCGCAAACTGGGTGCCGGCCGCCGCCGCAGCTGAACTTATTTTTCCGTCCCTGCGCGTCCGCACGACGCGGCGTTGATGCGCCATGGACAGGGATGCCCGTAACGTGCCCTGCAAGGAGTCCACCATGACCTCAATCCGTTTGATCCTGCCGGCTGCGGCTGGCCTGTTCCTCGCGGCCTGCGGCACCACGCCGTCCCCGCCTCCCGCGCCGCCCGTGTCCGTCAGCGTGGTCAGCACGGCGCAGATGGCCGAGAGCAATCTGTCACCGGCCTCTGCCAGCATCGTCAGCGGCCGCTTGGCCTTGGTGCCGGAAGCGGGCGGCGTGCATGTCACCGGCATGATCGGCGGGCTGCAGCCGTTGCAGCAGCCCGGCTTCCACGTACACGAGCGTGGCGATTGCAGCGCCGTGGATGCCAGCAGCGCCGGCAATCATTTCAACCCTACCCAGCAGCCGCACGGCGCACCGGGCACGGGGCCGCATCACCTGGGTGACATGCCCAACCTGCGCGCCGATGCGCAGGGGCGTGCCAACGTCGACATCCATCTGCGAGGCGTCACCCTGGGGGGAGGCGCTGCCAATGACATCGGCGGACGTGCCCTCATCGTGCACGCCCAGCCCGACGACCATCGCAGCCAGCCGGCTGGCAATGCCGGCGCCCGTATCGCCTGCGGCATCATCCGCATCACGAAGTAGGACTTCGCTGCAGGTTTCGTACTCACCTTTCTGGAGAACCACCCGATGCGCCTGATCCATACCTCGATGTTCGTCGCGCTGGCCGCGTTTGGCCTGACCGCTTGCAACAAGCAGCCCGACACCGCCACGGACGCCGCCGCTGCTCCGGCCGAAGCCACCGCCCCCGCCGCCGCTCCGGCGGATGCACCGCCGCCGATGATGGAAGCCGCCGCGGCGGCCACTGCCGTTGCCGAGCTGGCACCGACGCAGGGCAATGAAACCAAAGGCTCGGTCAGCTTCAAAGTGGTGGACGGGCGCGTGCACGTGACCGGCCAGGTCAGCGGCCTGAAGCCGGGCAGCGAGCACGGCTTCCACATCCATGAAAAGGGCGATTGCAGCGCACCGGACGGCGCCAGCGCCGGCGGCCACTTCAATCCCGGCACGCAGGATCACGGCAGCGTGGCCAGCGATCCGCATCACGGCGGCGACATGCCGAACATCAAAGCCAACGCCGAAGGCATCGCCACCATCGACGCACCGGTGTCGACCAACGTCAACATCGGCAAGGGGGATGGCTTTGACATCATCGGCCGCGGCCTGATCGTCCACGCCGATGCAGACGACTACAAGACCCAGCCAACCGGCAACGCCGGCGCCCGCCTGGCCTGCGCGGTCATCAAGGCGCAGTAAGCCTCTCGTAACAACGCAGCAACCCGAAAAAAGGAACGCCGGCGAAAGCCGGCGTTCCTTTTCTGCTCCTGCTCTTCCTGCCCTACCGCGTGCGCAGCCAGCTAACTGACAGGAGGCGGTGGGCATGCCATTGCAGGACCTTGTGAGGCAGGAGCCGAACATGAGCCCCCATGGACGGGTTCACGGCGTGTCCTGCAATGGCATGCCCACCGCCTCATCCACTGAGAACGAGGCGCGAGCACGCAAAAAAACTAACGTTCCAACAGCGCCCGCGCGTCCTGGCCTGCCTCGCAGTGCACGAACAGCACCGGCACGCCGTGGGCTTCCAGCACCGCCGCCATCTGCCGCTGGCGCATCAGGTACTGCTCATAGATACCCTTCAGCCGCTCGCAGTCGTTCTTGCCGTGCGAATAGTGCGCGCACCACCCGGCCGGATCGAACAACGCCATGCGCGCCTCGCCGTGGGTGTAGCGCAGCAGCGGCTCCGGCGCGGCGTCCAGCCACTCATCGGTGCCCGCCTCCATGATCGCCGTCTCGATCAACGGCCACAGGGCGGCCAATCCCTGGTTGTCGTACTGCATCGACATCATCGCCGCCAGGTCATTCACGGTGAAATAGCGCGCGTGTTCCACGCGGGCACCGAACGCCTTCTGTGCCAGCAGCGCGGTGTCGGCGTGTGCCATTCCTTCCGCCAGCAGCAGCGTCTCCAGCGCATCGGACACGGCGGCCGTCGTCGCCGTATCGCTGCCCGTCAGCAGGAACGGCACCACCCGCAGTCCACCCCCCTCCAAGGAGGGATCCGCCTGGAAAGGCAGTGGCACGTCGCCGCTTGCATCCGCGCCGAACGCCAGCAGGCGCGGGCCCTCGCTGCGGCCGGGCGCGCGCATCTGCAGTTCTTCCAGGCGCCGATGGATCGGCCAGCCCGGGCGCAGCACTTCGGCGGGATCGAAATGGGCGGCGGCAAACACCAGGTCGAGTTCACTGGCCTGTGGCACCAGCTTGGCCAGATCGCGACCTACGCGCTCGGCCAGTTCACCGGATTGTTCGGCGGTGAGTGCGGCGTGGCGGGGCGACTCGCCGTCGGCGAGCTCAAGGGCGAGCACGCCGAGGGCGTTCATGCCGGGGTTGGTTTTGCTCATGGTTTCACGGTTGGCCCATCACAGGGCGGCAGCTACACTTGGGACCATTATGCCTGCGCCTTCGTGCAGGCCATGTTGCAGACACCCTATCCCATGCCAGGTATGTCCATGCCCAACGCCCGACCCGTCGCCATCCTTGGTGGCGTCCGTATTCCGTTCTGCCGCCAGAACACCGCGTATTCGGACGTCGGCAACCTCGGCATGTCCGTACGTACGCTCGGCGCCCTGGTCGAACGGTTCGGCCTGCACGGCCAACAGCTCGGCGAAGTAGCAATGGGAGCGGTGATCAAACACTCCAGTGACTGGAACCTGGGCCGTGAGGCCGCGCTTTCGTCCGGACTGTCCCCGCTCACCCCCGGCATCACCATGCAGCGTGCGTGCGGCACCTCGCTGGACACCATCATCGCGGTGGCCAACAAGATCGCTCTCGGGCAGATCGAGTCCGGCATCGGCGGCGGTTCCGATACCACTTCGGACGTGCCGATCGTCTATGGCAAGAAGCTGCGTGCACGCCTGCTGGCTGCCAACCGTGCCAAAAGCACCGGCGACAAGCTGCGTGCCTTGACCAGCGGTTTCAAGCTCAGCGAACTGAAGCCCGAGTTTCCCGGTGTGGCCGAGCCGCGCACCGGCAAGAGCATGGGCGACCACTGCGAAGACATGGCCAAGGAATGGAACATCTCGCGCGATTCGCAGGATGAGTGGGCCGTGTCGTCGCACAAGAAGCTGGCGGCCGCGTACGAACGCGGCTTCTTCACCGATCTGATCGCGCCGTTCCGCGGCGTGGAGCGTGACAACATCCTGCGTGCCGATACGTCGCTGGAAAAGCTGGCTACGTTGAAGCCTGCCTTCGACCGCGTGTCCGGCCGTGGCACGCTGACCGCCGCCAATTCGACGCCGCTGACCGATGGCGCATCTGCCGTATTGCTGGCGAGCGAAGAGTGGGCGCGCGCGCATGGCCACACGCCGTTGGCCTACCTGCGCGATTCGCAGGTGGCCGCCGTGGATTTCGTGCACGGCGAAGGACTGTTGATGGCCCCGACCGTGGCCGTGCCGGACATGCTGAAGCGCAATGGCCTGACCTTGCAGGACTTCGATATCTACGAAATCCACGAAGCGTTCGCCGCCCAGGTGCTGTGCACGCTGCGCGCATGGGAGAGCGAGGATTACTGCCGGAATCGCCTGGGCCTGGATGCCCCGCTGGGTCGCATCGACCCGGAGAAGATCAACCCGTTGGGTTCTTCGCTGGCGACGGGCCATCCGTTTGCCGCCACCGGTGCCCGCGTGATCGCCACGGCAGCCAAGCAGCTTGCCGAACGCGGCGGTGGCCGCGCGTTGGTATCTATCTGCACGGCCGGCGGCATGGGCGTGGTGGCGATCGTCGAACGCTGATGAGCTGACCGGCTGGTAGCGCCGAGCCATGCTCGGCGAGCGCAGCGGCAGCGCGATCCAGGATTACGCCGAGCATGGCTCGGCGCTACCAGATGTCTGCGCGCGGGTCAGGGAACGCGCGGGAACCCGTCTTCGTCGCGTGGTTCGCGGGCGTCGTACACCGGCGGTACCGGAGTCATGACCTGCTCTTCCACGGTGGCACGCGGCGCGCTTGCCAGCGCGTCGGTACGCACCAGAGCGACGCTGTCTTCGCCACGCTGCTCACGCAGCGCATTGGTCAGGCACTGAGCCGCCAGCTGGGGTTCGCCACGGGCCAGCAGCGAGGCACCCAGTGCTTCCCATGCCGACGCCCCAGCACCGCCCGCAATCGCTTCGTGCAGCAGCACTTCGGCTTCTTCATGGCGACCCTGTGCCAAGGCGACGCGACCCTGTGCCAGCAGCAGCGCAGACGAATCGCCGTGGGTCCGGCGCCAGCGCACCAGATTGGCGTCACGCGTGGCCAGGCGTGATGCCGGCAGTACGCCATACAGTTCCACCAGCTCATCGCTCCAACGCTGGTCCAGCGCCTGTTCCAACGCGAGCAATGCAGGCTCATCCCAATCCAGCGCCACGGCGCGGGCGGCATACGCCGACACCACCGCCGGATCCGAGCGCAGCGTCTTCGGCATGGTTTCCCACTGTGCCGCAAGCGCGTTCACGTCCGCCGCTTCCAGCAACGCCTGCGCGGCGAGTCGGGCTTCCAGCGTGGTCAATGCATCGGCCGGCAGCACCTTGCTCTGGCGCAGCGCACCCAGTTGGCCATACGCCTCATGCGCCCGCCCGGCACGCGCCAGCGCTTCGCTGCGCAGCCACAGGCCGCGCGGCGGCAGCGGCTGCAGGTTGGCCGCATCCAGCGTGTTGATCGCATCCACCGGCAGGTCGTCGGCCAGCTGTTGCTCTGCGCGCAGCAGGGCCTGGCTGGTCGCATCGGTCGTCGCCAGACGCTGCAGGTAAGCCTGGCTGGTCACATCGTCGCCGCGCGCACGCGCGCTGCGTGCCGCATTGGTCAGCGCAATGGCGGTCACCTCTTCATCCTGCGCGGCGCCGTCGAGCAGCTTCTCGGCACGTTGCCACTGGCCATGTTCATAGGCCTGCAGGCCATCGACCAGGCGCACGCGCCCCTGCTTGCGGCGATAGCGGCCCCAAGCGCGGAACGGTGAGGCGATCAGGCTCCACAGCAGCCACAGCACCAGCAGCACCACCAGGGTCAGCAACACCACCTGCGGCAGCGTGCTGCGGTAGTCGGTGCCGCCATGACGGAAAATCACTTCGCCGTATTGGCGGAGGTCATTGGCACCCAGCCACTGGGCGCCGATCACGCCCACCGCCACGGCCAACAACAGCACGATCAAGGATTGCAACGGCTTCATAACGGGGTCTCTCCATCTCGCAAAGTGCGCAGTTGCTGCAGGGTGCTGCCCAGTTCCGGCGCGTCCAGGCGCAGCGGCGCCGAGCGCAATGCAGTGAGTTCAGCACGCTGCCTGCGCAGGGCCGGTGAATCTGGCCAGAGTGCGGTCATCCCGCGTTCAATCCGGTCCAACGCCTGCCGCAACGCGGGGCGATCCCCGCGCTCGACAGCAGCGCGGGCAAGGGTCAATTCCAGCTGCAGCGCATCGGCAGCGACCGCACGGTCGGCAGCGGTCAACGGGCCGTTGACCGCGCTGGGCGTTATTTCGACGAAGGCGGCCAGGGCGATCTGCCACCACGGCCGTGCATCGCCCGTCGCCGTGCCACTGGCCTGCGCCGCTGTCCCGTGCACCGGCAGGGTCTGCAGGGCCTCTGCCAGCGCAGCCAGCCGCAGGCGGGCCTGCGCGCGCGGGCCGGTACCCAGCGCATCCAATGCATTGCGCTCCTGCATCAGGGCCTGGCGAAGGTTCAAAGCGTCCGCAGACGGCAGGTCATCCAGTTGCGCGGCTGCCAGTGCGTACAGCCGGCGGGCGCCGTCCAGATCATCGGCCGCGTCCAGTCGCTGCGCCGCCTGGGTGAGCAGCAGCTCGGCCTCGTCACGGTGCAGGGCCTGGCTGTCCTGGCGGGTCGTTTCCGCCAGCCGCGCAAGGTTTTCCTCGAGCAGCGCACTGCGCTGGCCGAGTCCCAGGACCTCATCGCGCAGCACGCGGTTGGCACTGGCCGCATCCTGCAGGCGCGCGCTGGTGGCGCGCTGATCGCGACGCAGCGCATCGACCGTATCCAGCAGACCCTGCAGGCGCACCGCGTCGGCCTGCGACTGCAGACGCGCCCGTTCCTGCCCTTGCTGCCAGGCATGCCAGCCCCAGCCGCTCGCGGCGACGAGCAGCAGCACGATGATCAGCGGAGCGATCCAGCGCAGCGCGCGGCGCGGGGGAAGCGGAGCGGGGGTTTCGTTCATGCACGGGTCTCAAACGGCCGCGTCGACCAACACGGTACGCGGCGCAGCGCACAGCATCACCGTTGCACACAGAAGCAGCAAGCGGCCCGCCACCGCCGCAGCCCGGTAGAGCCGGCTTCAGCCGGCTGCACACCGACCCCGGTAGAGCCGGCTTCAGCCGGCTGCACACCGACCCCGGTAGAGCCGGCTTCAGCCGGCTGCACGTCGATCCGGACCCGCCGGAACGTATGGCGGAGAGCAGCCGACTGAAGTCGGCTCTACCCTTCCGGCATCGCCCCGTCCGGCATCGCCCCGTCCGGCATCGCCCGGTGGGCGAGCTGACGGCACGCGGCCGCCATCTGCTGCGGGGTGGGGCCGTCCGCCACGACGACGTGCGCAAAACCGAACCCCTGCACCTGGACGCGCAATCGCTCGCTCGCCACGACCACGCCCATCCGTGCCTGCCACCTGGCCTGCCAGTCCGGCGTCAGCTGCGCCCATACACGCTCCAGCGCCTCGCCGCTGCTCACCGCCAGCACCCACGGCTGCGGCGACCTCGCCAACCGCGCCAACCCCCGCGGCGGCACCCGCAGCGGCACCCGCTGATACACATCGGCGCGCACCAGCTGCGCTCCGCGCTCCTGCAGTTGTGCGGCGATCAGCCCGCGTCCGCCGGGCGCGGTCACCAGCCCCACCGTCTGCCCGCGCACCGCTGCCAGCGCCGGCAGCGCCAACAGGCCCTCGCTGTCCATCCGTTGCGGAGCCATGGCGTGATCGATGCCGACCGCCCGCAGCGCGCGCAGCGTGCCCTCACCGACCGCCAGCCAAGGCCGCGATGGCGCATCCTGAAGCGGGAGTGCACCGGAAGCCGCCACCACCGCTGCCGGGCTGGTGAAGATCACCCGGGAGGCTTGCAAGGCCTGCTGCAGCTGCCGCAAAGCAGGGTCGCCAAGCCGCCGTTGCAGTCGCCACGGCGACAGCGCGACCATGAATGCGCACGGATCGGCCAAGGCGTCAGCCACCGCGCCGTGCTGTCCCTGCGGTCGCAGCGACACCAGTGTCCAACCACACGGTTTCGTACGTTTATCCATTGCCGTCATTATGCGGGCCCGCGTTGTTGCAGGTGTAACTGCTGATGTCCGCCGAACCCGTTTCATCCTCGCTGCTGGTCCTGCAGGACGTGCTGGACAGCATGCCGCCGGTGCGTGCCATGCAACTCCGCCTGGAAGGCTATGCCGATGGCCAGCTGCAGCTGAGCGCGCCCTTGGCGGTCAACGTCAACGACAAAGGCAACGCCTTCGGTGGCAGCCTGGCCTCGGCGATGACCCTGTCCGGCTGGGCGCTGGTCACCCTGCGCCTGCGCTTGGCCGGCTTCGAGGCCGAGGTCTACGTAGCCGACAGCCAGCTGCGCTACCGCGCGCCGGTGTATGGCGATCTGCACGCACAGGCGGAAATCGCCCCGGACAGTGACTGGGACACCTTCCTGGCCACCTTCAAGCAGCGCGGCAAGGCGCGCATCGGCGTGGTGGCCGTGCAGCCGGGCAGCGATGGCAAGCCCGCCGCCGAGCTGAGCGGCCGTTTCGTCGCCTTCGCCAAAGGGTAGGATGGCACCCTGATGCCTTGGGGAGCCTACCGTTGAAGAACCCGCACCTGCGCCGACTGACCCAGTTCTTGATTCTGACCGGCCTGCTGCTCGCCTCGGTGGCGACAATGGCGGCGGATATCAGCCGCAAACAGCGCAAGCAGCTGGAAGAGATCCAGACCTCCTACGGGTCCACGATCCGTTGGGGCACCATGGACGAAGCCCTGGGCTATCTGGACCCGGCGCAGCGCAAGGCCAATCCGCCCACCGAATTCCAGCTGCGTCGCTATTCGCAGCTGCGCGTGTCGTCCTACCGCGAAAGCACCACCGCGCAGTTGCCCGATGGCACCGTGGAGCGCCGCGTCCTGGTGGGCGTGATCAACAACAACACCCAGTCCGAGCGCACCGTCGGTGTGGTCGAACGCTGGCGCTGGGATGCCCAGGCCAAGCGCTGGTGGCAGACCAACGGCCTGCCGGATCTATGGGAAGGCCAGTAACGACCGCCGCGGGCCGTCAGCACGGGATTCCCGCCGAACGTGGCTCGGCCCACAAAGACAGCAAACCAGCAAAATCCCTGCCCGAATCGGCTTGTGCGACAATCGGCGCCCGCTTATCGACCCGTGACCTGCGTGAATTACGAAGAGTTGGTGGCCTTTGCTGGCCGAAACCCGATGTTGTCGATCGCCCTGGTGGGCCTGACCGCCGCCATCATCGTCACTGAAATCCGTCGCCTGTTCCGTGGCTACAAGTCGCTCAAGCCCGGCGAACTGGTCCAGGTCATCAACGGCGGCGACGCCGTGGTCGTGGACCTGTCCTCCAGCAGTGATTTCGAGAAAGGCCATATTGCTGGCAGCAAGAACGTGCAGGCCAGCCAGTTCGGCCCCGAGCACAAGCTGGTGGCCGCGGCCAAGCAGCGCCCCGTGGTGCTGGTATGCCGTGCGGGCACCGCATCGGAAGCTGCCGCCAAGACGCTGAAAAAAGCCGGATTCGAGCAGGTGTCCGTGCTCGACGGCGGCCTGCCTGCATGGCAGCAGGCGGAGTTGCCGCTGGTCAAGGGCCGTCACTGACGCTGATCGCGTAACGGGGGGTTGTGCGCTGCATGCCCCGCCCCCATCGCTGTTGATGCAACATATCGTCCAAACATTACGTTCAACGAATTCATCTGGAGCAACAGGAAATGTCCGAAGAAAACACCAACGGCGCAGCTGCGCCGGTCGACGCCGCCACCGGTCCCGCGTTCACCGTCGAAAAGATCTACGTCAAGGACGTTTCCTTCGAATCGCCGAATGCTCCGGCCATCTTCAACGATCAGGTACAGCCGGAACTGCAGCTCAACCTGAACCAGCAGGTGCAGCGCCTGGGCGAGAACGCCTTTGAAGTCGTGCTGGCCGTGACCCTGACCTGCAAGGCCGAAGATCGCACTGCCTACGTGGCGGAAGTGAAGCAGGCCGGCGTGTTCGGCCTGGTCGGCCTGGACCCGCAGTCGGTGGACGTGCTGCTCGGCACCCAGTGCCCGAACATCCTGTTCCCGTACGTGCGCTCGCTGGTCAGCGACCTGATCCAGGCGGGTGGCTTCCCGCCGTTCTTCCTGCAGCCGATCAACTTCGAAGGCCTGTACGCGGAAACCCTGCGCCAGCGCCAGGAGCAGGGTGAAGCGCCGTCGCTCGCCAACTCCGAGCCGGCCGGCAACGCCTGATCGGCGTTCCGACCCAGCGCATGAGCGATAACGCTGAAAAAGTAGCCGTCCTCGGCGCCGGTTCCTGGGGAACCGCGCTGGCCAGCCTGCTCGCCCGGCACGGTCTCCAGACCGTGCTGTGGGGACGCGATGCGGCGATGGTGGAAGCCATCGACCAGCGCCACGAGAACACCCGTTACCTGCCGGGCATCCCGCTGCCGGAGTCGCTGCGTGCGACCACCGACATGGCCGCTGCCGTGGAAGGCGCGTCGTGGATCCTCGTGGTCACCCCGTCGCACGCGTTCAATGAAACGGTGACCGCGCTGGCGCCGCTGCGTCCGGCCGGTGCCGGCGTGGCCTGGGCGACCAAGGGCTTCGAACCCGGTTCGGGACGCTTCCTGCATGAGGTGGCGCGCGAGATCCTGGGCGATGACGTGCCGCTGGCCGTGGTCACCGGTCCGTCGTTCGCCAAGGAAGTCACCCAGGGCCTGCCGACGGCAATCACCGTGCACGGCGACGTGCCCGAGTTTGCGCAGACCGTGGCCGAAGCCATGCATGGCCCCGCGTTCCGCGCTTATACCGGCGATGACATGCTGGGTGCCGAGCTGGGCGGTGCGATGAAGAACGTGCTGGCCGTCGCGACCGGTGTCGCCGATGGCATGCAGCTGGGCCTCAACGCCCGTGCCGGCCTGATCACCCGCGGCCTGAACGAGATGCTGCGGCTGGCTGCTGCGATCGGCGCCAAGCCGGAGACCCTGATGGGCCTGGCCGGACTGGGCGATCTGGTGCTGACCTGCACCGGCGACCTGTCGCGTAACCGTCGCCTGGGCCTTGCCCTGGGCCGCGGGCAGACGCTGCAGGACGCGATCCGCGAAATAGGCCAGGTGGTGGAATCGGTGCAGACCGCCGACGAAGTGATGCGCCAAGCGCGCCGTTACGGCATCGACCTGCCCATTTCCGATGGCGTGCGTGCCGTGCTGCACGGCGAACAGACCCCGTCCGAAGGCCTGCGTACCCTGCTGGCCCGCGAACAGAAGCCGGAATACCCGGACACCCTGTTCCGTTGAACCCGGTAGTGACGGCCGCCGGCCGTCACGCCCTTGCCTGATGTATCTCGCCGAGCATGGCTCGGCGCTACAGAGCATCTACCGAATTGCCGCCGCGCGGTCGGGCCGAGCCACGCTCGGCGGGCGACTGACGCGCCGCATTGCACATCGGCTCATAGACGAGCCGCGCGCCCTTACCCACGATGAAGATGCTGGACCCAACGGGTCCAGTCGGGATTGGCATCCCGTTCGCACTTTATTGAGCTCTCTGTTTGTGCCCGTACGGGCCCGGCGGAGAATGCATCGTGTTGCCGGTCTTACGGCGGGCGGTGCGTGGGGATCCCCGGATCCGCCGGTGATTTTTGGCTCAGTAAGTGCCCGGTATGCCAACCCGCACCGTCCGCCACCCGCATCCCGCGGGTGGCCGCAGCGAGGTAACGGTACATGGGCGCATTCTCACCCCCCGGCGCACGGCTCAACGCCCTCATCGGCGATGCCGTGTTGGATATCCCGGCGCACCTGGTGGAGCGGCTGGAAAAGACCCTGGAAGCCCAGGGCATGCAGGACCCGACACCGGCACTGCTCGCGCATCTGACCTTGATGCATCACGGCGAAAGTGCCGACGGCACGCTGTGGGAAGAGCAGGGGCTGGGACCCGGGCGCTGCGGTGACCTGGCCATCGCCAGTCGCAGCCTGCAGGCATTGCACGGTGTGCTGCAGATACTGCACGCCGCGCAGCGCACCCGTCGCCATGCCGGCCCAGAGCAGCAGCTGGGCGATCACCTGGAAGAGGCACTGTATTTCGCCGGGCGCCAGCTGGCGCAGACCGCATCGGATGCCCTGCACGGGCGGCGGTAATTCCAGTCAACAGCGCGCTGCACGACGGCTGCACCTCATCGCACAAAAAAAGAAGCCCGACCAAAAGGCCGGGCTCCGATGGCGTGTGGGAGAGAGAGCACACACCGGTAACGCACCACATTACTATTTTTTCAACAACGTATTACGCACTAACGACAGGCGTTCTTACCAGGTGAAGCGCGGACCCACGAACCACTCGCGGTCGCCGGCCTTGGCCAGCTTCACTTCGCCACTCAATCCCCAGTTCTGGTTGAACTTGGCGGTGGCGCCGACACGGCCGTAGAACTCGCCGTCCGGATTGATGCCGTGCTTCTTGCTGTAATCCTCGTAACCGGCCAGCGCATACCCTTCAATCATCGGAGTGAACGCGGTGCGCACGCCGACTTCGGTCGAGTAGCCGTTGAAATCCAGGCCGCGCTTCGGATCGAACTTCTGGTACGCGACACGGGCCACCAGGTCGGTGGTCGGCGCGATGCCGTAGTTGTAGCCGACACCCAGGCGCCACTGATCGACGTCAGCATTGGTGCGCTCGGTTTCCTGCGCGGTGTAGTCGCCAAAGATATGGAAGTTCGGGTGTACCGCAACCGAACCCTTGACGCCCCAACCGTCGGCATCGCCGCCGCGGGCATCGGTGTTCACGTAACCACCTTCCACGTAGTTGTACGACAGGCCATCAGCTGCCGAGGCCGCGAACGGCATGGCAACGGCAAGGCCCAGAGCGAGCAGCGAATTCTTGATCATCGGGATACACCTGTTTCTAGTTTTGGTAGATCGTACGAAGCTGAAAAGCCGCGTTCGACAGGTGTGAATTATCCGTTTGCCAGCGCAATCAATCCTGAATATTGAACTGACTGGTACATAAACGAAGGCCCTGTTCAGGGAACTTGGGCAGGTTGTCGTGTGGGGCGTGGTGGTTCCCGATCGAAATCTGCGCATGTAGAGGGATTGTCGCTGCTGCCGAAAAGTCCCGTAGCCAGGTCGAGGCATGGGCCGATGGCGGGACATATCGGGCGATCGTCCACGGAGCAGCGGGTGCGGTCACCGCCGCATTGGGGGGGGGAGCGACGCACTCAAGGGTGCCATTGGCGCCGGAAGTGTCGAAGCAGTCAGGGACAGCCTCGCCCGCTACCTGGTCGACAGCGGCGTGACGCGTGAGGGCGGCCATCACTGGGCAGAATATCGCCGCGTCGCAAGGGCGTCGCCATGCGGCGAATCCCACAGGACGCCGGCGGCACCCTTGACTGCAGTCCCGCAACATCTAATTTATTCATCGTAAGGAATGAATTCGACGCAAAATAATTCTTTATAAGGATTATTGTAATTGCATTTCATGCCCTTTATGGAATACATTGCATGCGCGGCAATTCGCAATAGGGAATATTCATGGCCACTACACCCGCATCGAAGATGCGTCGCCTGGCTCGTTCAAAACTGGACAAGAGCGGGGAAACTCTGCGGAAGAGCTTGCCGGCGCTTCGGGCTACCCCTCGGGGTGGCTGGATAGCTGCGATTCGCGAAGCCTTGGGCATGTCGCAGTCCGACCTGGCTTACCGCCTTGGTGTAGTGCAAAGCTCTGTGGTCAAGCTGGAGAAGAGCGAACGCTCCGGAACGGTGCGCGTGGAAACTCTACGGCGAGCCGCTGACGCCCTTGACTGCGAGCTGGTCGTTCTCATGGTGCCCCGCACCCCCCTGCAAGAGACCGTCGATCGCCAGCGATTGAAGGTGTACGGCGCCACGATCAACCGAGCAGCGGCCCACATGGAGCTTGAGGACCAGGCAGTATCGTCCGACCTGCGCCAACACCTCCTCCAGCAGGCCGACGACGAGATCCCAGACAGCGCGCTGTGGGGGGATCGGGTCTAGTGGCCAAGCTCCAAGCGTTCGATTTCGAGATCGAAGATGGCCAGACACCGCTGGACCCGGATGAGGCGCAGGGGCTGAAGCTGAAATGGGTCGCGACGCGCGCCGACCTCAACGACGTTGAGGGTGCAAACGTCGTCAGCGGCATGCTCTGGGCGGCACGGGAGATACGCAAGAAGGATGTGGTGGTGCCCAGTGATGCGTTCCTGCGGAAGCTGCACGAGAAAATGTTCGGCAGCGTATGGGGCTGGGCGGGCCGATACAGGCTGACTGAGCGCAACATCGGCGTAGCGCCGCATCAAATCGCAATGCAGCTCCGGCAGCTCTTCGACAACGTTGGTGCCTGGCAAGAGTTCAAGACGTACCCGCTGGACGAGCAGGCGGCCCGCCTCCATCACCAGCTGACAGTCATCCACCCGTTCCCTAACGGAAACGGCCGCAGCTCGCGACTGATGGCTGACCTGTTCCTGCAGTCGCGCGGTGAGCAGCCTTTCTCGTGGGGGCCAGCACCGCACAACAGCACTGTGCGGAAAAGCTACCTGCAGGCCGTACGGGAAGCTGACGCTGGCAACTTGCAGCCACTCCTTGGATTCGTCCGAAGCTAGGGATGGTCTGAGCAGATCACCCTCAACGCTGGATTCCTGAGGCGAGCGCGTCCCGCGATCGCCTGCTGAGGTGGATTCCGATGAAAGCGGGGTTTCGGAGACACCGATGGGCACCTGCAGACGTATTTATCCCTTCCTCACCCACCCCGTGAAAACTCTTCAGCGCTTGTCGCATTCGGCCAGTACCATGGCGAGAAAAAAGGGAATTCCATGCTCGAGACAGGAAGCGCCCGCGGCAGCCGGGAGTGGCTGAGCCGCAAGTTCCCGGACCATGCGCAGTGGCCGCGCATCCAACGCCTGCTGCGCTTGAGCGGTGTGGTCTGTGTGCTGCATGGGGCGATCTGGGGCGCGTTCTACGGCGCTCACGGCATGGACGTGCTGGCCATCGTGCTGTTTTCCCTGATCCTGGTCGGTCTAGGCTGCCTGGGCATCGCCCGCAAGCGCGACCGGATCCCGCTGGTGTTGATCGCGCACGTGCTGCTGGTGATGACGATCTTCGTCAGCCTGGCGGAGACCCCGACGGCGGCGGCGGCGCGTTCCACCCACCTGTTCCTGCTGCCGATCGGCGTGGCCAGTTTCTTCCTGTTCCGCAGCGAGCGCGTCTATCTGCGCTGGCTGTTTCCTGGCATGTGCATCGCCGCGCTGGTGGTGCTGGCCATCAGCCCGGTCAGTCTCGGGCCGCAGCTGGAGCTGCTTACCGACGATGTGCGACGGCTGCGCCACGGCCTGAACACCCTCACCGCCATGGTGCTGACCTGCAGCGTGCTGGCGATCTTCCGTGAAGACCTGAGCGAGCAGATGGATCAGTACGCCGCGCTGGTACGTGGCCTGGCCCAGCGCGAGCTGCGCGCCTTTCTGCAGCCGCAGGTCGGGCTGGACGGGCGTGTGCTGGGCGCGGAAATGCTGCTGCGCTGGGATCGGCCGGGCCATGGCCTGCAGTCGCCGGACAAGTTCATCCCGCTGGCCGAAGAAACCGGCCTGATCCACGATATCGGCCTGATGGTGTTGGAACGCGCGTGTGTGCACCTGAAGAACTGGTCGACCCTGCCCGGTGTGGATGCCTGGATGCTGTCGGTCAATGTCAGTCCGCTGCAGTTGGCCTCGGACAGCTTCGTGGACGATGTGCGCGCGACCCTGCGCAGAGTGGGCGCGCCACCGAATCGCCTAAGGTTGGAGATCACCGAATCGGCCCTGGCGACGGATCTGTCCGTGCTGGCCGCGAAGATGGGTGCGCTGCGCCAGGATGGCATCTCCTGGTCGCTGGATGACTTTGGTACGGGCTTCTCTTCGTTCTCTCTGCTGCAGGCGCTGCCGCTGGACGAGCTGAAGATCGACCAGACATTCGTGCGGGGCATGGGTGATGACCCGAGCCAGCGCGAGCTGGTGCGCAAGATCATCGAGATCGCGGAAATCCTGGGCATCGCCACCGTGGCCGAAGGCGTGGAGACCGAGCAGCAGCGCGAGTGGTTGGCCGGCATGGGCTGCCGGGTGTTCCAGGGCTACCTGTTCGGCCGCCCCGTCAGTGCCGAGGCGTTCCATCAGGCGCATGTGCCGCAGGGGCAGTAGCAACGGCGTTGGGGTACCGGTGCGTGCAGGCTGACGGCCAGCGACCGTCACTACCGGGGGCACGCTACCGGGGCATTGCTTGCCGCGCTCCAGCGGCGCAGGCCCTGCACGGCCAGGCCGATGAACACCGCATACAACGCGGCGGTCACGTTGAGCGACTTGAACAGGTACAGGCCCACGTAGACCACATCCACCACGATCCACATCCACCACGCGGCCACGTGGCGGCGCGCCTGCCACCACTGCGCCACCAGGCTCATGGCGGCCAGCATGGCATCCAGCCACGGCAGCGCGGCGTTGGTCCAGGTGTGCATGGCCGCACCCAGCGCCAGCCCCACCGCGACGCCAGCACCCAGATCGATGAAGCGGCGCCGCGCGGGCAGCGGCACGATGCTGACCAGGCCATCGGCCTGCGCGCTGTGCCGCCAGCTCATCCAGCCGTACACCAGGAAGCCGCCGAACACGATCTGCAGCAAGGTGTCCGAGTACAGCCGGGCCTCGGCGAACACGAAGGCATACAGTGCCACCGACACCAGGCCGATCGGCCAGCCGATCATCCGCCGCCGGGTCATCAGCCACACACCGAGCATGCTCAGCCCGGCGGCGGACCATTCCAGCAGTTCCGCGCTCATAGCGCGACGGTGACCGACAGGCGGGCCTGGCGCGGGGCGCCAGCGAACAGGTAGTAATCGCCGGCACTGCTGCCCGTGTCACGCCAGTAGAATTTGTCGAATACGTTGTCCACCGAAAGCCGCCAGGTCACCGGCCGTTCGCGCAGCGCATGCTGGTAGCGCAGTCCGGCGTCGAACACGCTGTAGCGGGGCGCACGCACGCTGCCATCCACCGTGGCCACGTTGGCCGACGCATAGCGCCAGCCGCCGGTAACGCCCAGCCCTGCAGCGAACGGGAGCTGGTAATCCACGTGCACGTTGGCGCGGGTCTTCGGCACGTTCACCAGCTGGTGGCCTTCGTATGCCGGCGTGCCCGCATCACGCGCACGCGCCTGCAATACGCTGGCGCTGGCGTTGAGCTGCAGGCGCTCGGTCAGTCTGCCGTTCGCCGTCAGCTCCAATCCCGTGTGGGTCTGCTGGCCGCGTTGCACGAAGGTGAAGCCTGCATCGCTGTCATCGGGCATGGCATACTGGAAGGGCTGCGAGGTACGGAACAGCGCCGCTCCCAGGGTCAACGTATCGGTCGATGCGTACTTCACGCCCACTTCCAGCTGGCGCGACAGCAGCGGCGGCAGGAAGGTGCTTTCATTGGACGTCCAGAACGGCGCTTCCTGGCCCAGCGAAATGCCGCGCACGTAGCTCACGTACGCGTTGACCTGATCGGTGGCATTCCAGATGACAGCGGTCTGCGGCAGGAACCGCGACAGGGTGCTGTGCCGCTCCGGAGTGCCGCGCTTGTCGTAGGCGCGCTCATCCAGCTTGACCATCCGGCCTCCCACCAGCCACTGCCAGTCATCGCCGAAGCGCATGCGGTCCAGTGCGAACAGTGCATCCTGCTTGCTGTAAAGGCGGCGCGCGGAAGCGCCGGGCATCAGTGGCGACGGCGCGTACTGCGGCACTTGGGCGTCACCGATGTTGGCGGTACCCACGTACTCGTTGACGTTCTGGCGCTTGTCCACCGTGCGGCGGAAGGTGTCAGCGCCGATGCTGAGCTCGTGGCTGACACGGCCGGTATCGAAGCGGCCACGCAGCTCCGCACGCAGTTCCTGGTTGACGCGGGTGTCGTCCGGGCTGCGGTAATCGTAGATGTCGTAGTCGCCATTGGGCGCGAAGTAGTTGCCCGGCACGCTGCCATCGGCGCACTGTTCGGCGTAGTAGCAGCCGTACGCGAACGCGACGTTGTCATCGATCACCGAGCGGCTGTGGCTGGCCGACAGGCGTGACTGCCAGCGCGCGTTGATATCGTAGGTATGCAAGGCGGTGAGGTTGGTGCTGGCGATGCCCACCGGCTGCTGCCACGCTTGGTAGCCCAACATCTTCGCGCGGTCCACGCCGCGCGGGAGCGCAGTCGCCCCCAGCAGCTGATAGCCCGATGCCGAGCGCTGCGCGCTGGTCTGGTAGTTGGCATCCACTTCCAGCTTGCTGCGGTCGCTGATCAACCAGTCGGCGGCCACCGAGTAGAAGTTGCGGCGGCCGTCGGCATGGTCGATGTACGAACCGCTGTCTTCCCATGCGGCATTCAGGCGCACGCCGAAGCGGGGGGTCAGCCAGTGGCCCACGTCCATCGCCGTGTAGCGCGTGCCTTCGGTGTCCGCGCCCAAGGTGACCGTGCGCACCTCGGCGGGGCGCTTGCTGACGTAGTTGATGATGCCGCCCGGCGCCATCACCCCGGCCGCCAACCCGGCTTCACCCTTCAGGATCTCCACCTGCTGGATGTTCTCCAACGCGATGCGCTGCTCGCCGGCGGTGGCCAGTCCGTTGAAGCGGTAGCCGGTGGCGGTATCCAGGGCGAAGCCGCGGATGGCGATGTTCTGGTAATAGCCCACCGGGGCATAGCTGTCGCCCAGTGAAGCATCGTTGGCGGCGATCTCGCTGAGCGTGCGCACGTGGCGGCTGTCCAACACCGTGCGATCCAGCACGTTCACCGATGCCGGCGTGTCCTTCCAGCTACCCGCGCCGAAGCTGCTTGATGGTGCGGTGGCGGCAGCCGCCTGCTGGGCCTGCACGCGCACGGCGGCCAGTTCGGTTGGCGTAGGGTCGGCCGCATCGGCAGGGGCCTCGGCAGCGTGCAGCGGCAGCGCGGCACAGAGGGCAACGGTCAACAGCGTAGGGCGCAGGCAGCGGTTCATTCGATTCGTCATCAACAGGAAGAAAGACGAAGCGACGGCGCGCGCGCAGTGACCCGACGGGTCCATGTGCTTGCAGCTCAAAGCTCCCTACGCCGGTGCAAACCGGATCAGGTTCCAAGGGACTCTCTCAGCCTGGTCAACCCAGGCACCCCCGCTTCAGGGTGTCATTTCACACCAAATTGGCCGAAGAAGCGAATCAGCCGCTCAGGCCGCCGCGCGCAGCGTCGCCAGCAGGGCCTGCCCGTGGGCCGCTCTGAACCAGTCCGCATGGCCCAGCAGGAACGTGTAATACGCCACGTCGGCGTTGGCGGTGGATCCGGTGATGCCGTGGAAATACTCCACCTCGGACAGCGCGAAATCCAGGTGCACCAGTGGCAGCAGATCGGCCAGCAGATGCACCTGCCCGGCCGTCAACGGGCGCGCATCGCGGTAGCCGACGATCAAGGCCAGCGCGATATCGCCACGTACCGCCGCGCCGCCGCGTTCCAGTTCCAGCCAGGCGATGGCATTGCGCTCGATGGCCGTGGCCAGGTCGAACAGGTGGCTGGCGGGCGAGGCGAGGCCGAAGTCCAGCACGGCGGCCACGGCGTTGGCGCGGCCGCGCTGGTGCCAGAGCAGGTTGGAGACATGCCAGTCGTTGTGTCCCCACCGACGCGGCACCGTCGCCAAGCGCGCCGCCACCCCGAAGTGCCACGGCAGGATGGCGCGCTGCAGCTCTGCCTCCCATGGCCTGCCGGCCAGATAGTCGGCCAGCCCCGGTCGCTGCGGCAGTTGCATCTTCAGCAGGGCAATCGGATCTTCGGCGCGGATCAGCTCGTCGCGGGCCACCAGCACGTGCGTGCCGCGCTGTGGCGCGTGGTAGCTGTCGGCCGCGTTGTGCAGGGTGGCCAGCATGCGCCCGGCCTGCCAGGCCTGCTCGACATCGTTCGGGGGCGTCCACGACGGCACATCGCGGTATACATCCTCGCCCGGTGCCTCGGCATGCAGTTCGAAGGTCCAGTCGCCGTGCTCCACCGCCGTGGCGCCGGCACGGTCTGGCAGCACGTGCACGACCGGAACGCCTGCGTCGGCCAGGTGCGCGATGAAGCTATGTTCTTCTTCCAGCACCGCTGCGCTGCGCACGTGATGGTGGTGGCGTTTGACGAAGAACCGGCCCTGCGGGCTCTGCAGCAGGGCAGCGGCAGAGAACGGACGCGGGCTGTGCCACACCACCTCGCAATCGCCCGCCAGTTGCGGGTACCGGCCTTTCAGCCACGCCACGTCGGCGGCGCTGATCGCAGGCCAATCGGCGATGACCTGGTCGTTGTCGAGGCCTTGGACGTGGTGGTCGGACGTGTGCATGGATATCGGTCGGGCGCGGGGCATGATGCGCACGGCGAGCTGCCCGCGCGGCGCCCCATGGTACGCCGTCGGACCGATGCTGCCGCAGGCGGCTTCCCGCCAGATCAGGCTCTGTCCCCGTCTTGGACATCGGCGCAGAATGGCCCCATGTCCAGATTCAACACGGCCCGCCACTGGCTGCAGGCCCACTTGACCAGCGAGCGCTGGCGTCGTCGGGCGGCGCTGTGGGGCGGTGCGGTCGTCGTCGCCCTGGTCGCCATCGTGTTCGCCAAGGCCAGTGACGCGGCGTTCCAGGTCTTCCAGCGCATCATCCAGCACTCGCCCTGGTGGGCGCTGCTGCTGACGCCGGGCATCTTCGCGTTGCTGGCATGGGCCACGGGCGGCGTGCTCAAGCCCACCCGCGGCAGCGGCATTCCCCAGGTCATCGCGGCGCTGGACAAGCCGGATGAGCAGTTCCGCGCGGTGAACCTGTCGCCGTTGGTGTCGGTCGGCAAGCTGGCGTTGACCAGTCTGTCGCTGCTGGGCGGGGCGTCGGTGGGGCGCGAGGGCCCCACCGTGCACGTGGGTGCCAGCCTGATGTACCTGTTCGGGCGCCGCTTCGGTTTCCAGGATCCGCGCGAGCTGTCGCATTTCCTGTTGGCCGGTGGGGCGGCAGGCATCGCGGCGGCATTCAACACGCCGCTGGCGGGCATCGTGTTCGCCATCGAAGAACTGAGCGGCCGCTTCGAACATCGCTTCTCCGGCACGCTGCTGACGGCGGTCATCGTCGGCGGCGTGGTGTCGCTGGGGTTGCTGGGCAACTACACCTACTTCGGCCACGTCTCCGCGCGTCTGCCGCTGGGGCAGGGCTGGGCAGCGATCGTGCTGTGCGGGGTCGTGGCGGGATTGTTGGGCGGCCTGTTCGCGCGCGCTGTGCTGCTCACCGTGGCCGGCAAGCCGCGCTGGCTGGGGCGCCTGCGCGCGCAGCATCCGATCCTGCTCGCGGCCGGGTGCGGGTTGACCGTGGTGCTGCTCGCGTTCGCCTTCGGCGACGGTGCGTATGGGACCGGCTATGAGCAGGCCCGCAGCCTGGTGCAGGGGCATGCCGAGGTCGGCCACGAGTTCGGCCTGATGAAGCTGATGGCCAACCTGGCCTCGTACATTGCGGGTATTCCCGGCGGGCTGTTCTCGCCGGCCCTGGCAGTCGGTGCAGGGCTGGGCCACAACCTGGCCGTGCTGATGCCCGGGGTGGATCCCACTGCGTTCGTGCTGCTGGGCATGTGCGCGTATCTCACCGGTGTCACCCAGGCGCCGCTGACGTCCGCGGTGATTTCACTGGAGCTCACCAACACCAGCGACATGCTGCTGCCGATCCTGGCCACGGTGCTGATCGCCCGCAGTGTCTCCGGGTTGGTCTGCCGTACGCCGATCTATCGCGGGCTGGCGGATCAGCTGGCGCGCTGAGGACAGGCACGGCATCCGTTCGCTTCAAGCAGCGAAGGCCCTGACATCGTGTGAGCCGTCATGCCCGGGATTGGATGTCTTTCGCCCTGCGAGACGGCTCCGATCCCGCGGGCTGCACGGTCAACGATGTAACAGCCACGTCACCGCCCCCGCCAATACTCCGCTGGACCCCACCCCATGACCTGACCCGATGCCCGCTTACGGACGTAGCCGCTATCCCCGTGCTTCTCCGCTCACCGGCATGCTGCTGCCCGCGCTGCATGCGTACGCCAACGATGCCGCCCCCGCACCGGCCGACGATGCCCGTACCCTCGACCAGGTGCAGGTGATCGGCCAGGCCACCAGCTACGCCAAGACCGCAGTCAGCAAAGAAACCCTCAACCGGCAGACCATCCTGAGCAGCGTCAACAACGCGCTCAACGAGTTGCCCGGCGTGGTCGTCAGTGAAGCAGACGCCACCGGTTCATCGGTCTGGGGTACGCAGATCAGCATGCGCGGCTTTGTCACCAACCGCGATACGCAGCAGATCGGCACCACCATCGATGGCCTGCCCAACGGGGGATCCGGCTACGGCGGCGGCTCGCTGGCCAACCGCTACATCGACACGCTGGATCTTGAAACCGTGGAGGTCAGCCAAGGCACGGCGGATATTTCGTCGCGTTCCAACGAAGCCCTCGGTGGCACGCTGAACTTCCTGACCAGTGATCCGCTGCACGAGCAGCGCGTGCGCTTCGTCGTCGGTGGCGGCGATAACGATGCACGCAAGTATTACGCCCGCTACGACACCGGCCTGCTGGCCGGGCACACCCGCGCCTGGATAAGCGCCTCGTCGGCTGAAGTGCGCGATTGGATCGACGGCAGTGGCCGGACCAGCAACGACCACGTGGCGGCCAAGTTCATCACCGAGCTGGACCGCTGGACGTTGACCGGGTACGCGTCGTACAACGATGCCAACGAACCGGAGTACACCAGCGTGTCGCCCGCCAGCTTCGCCACCAACCCCGAACGTGACGGCCTGGTCGGCACCCTGACCGGCATCCCGAACCTCGACCAGAACTTCCGTTCCGGCTCGCGCGCGCTGCGCGAGAACACGTTCGGTTACCTGCGTGCGGCATTCGACGGCGGCAGCGGATTCAAGGCATCGGTGGCTGGCTATGCGCACCGGATGGAGGGGCGCGGTGACTGGCTGCCGCCGTATCTGGTGCAGGCGCGAGCAGATGGCGTGGGCAATCCGGAATCGGAATACCGCGGTGGCGATACGGTTTACGGCGGCTCGGCCTTGGGCCAGTTCTACTTCGTCAATCCCGATGGCAGCGCGGCGCAGGTGCGGCCGGGTTGCACGCCGCGCGCGGGCTTCACTGCCGACTATGATCCGGCCTGTTACGACGCGGGCGTGCAGGGCGTGCAGTCGTATCGCCACTCGCACTACGACAACGACCGCGCCGGCCTGACCGCCGACGTGGAATGGAAGCAGGATTTCGGCGACATCGACAACACCGTGCGCGCCGGCCTGTGGGTGGAAAACGTGGACCGCAGCGTGCGCCGTGACTGGCATCGTCTGCTCAACGTGGGCACTGACATCAGCTTCGACCACGTGCCGTACTGGGTGCAGTTCGAAGACCGCTACACCGTGGACGAGCAGATGTACTACGTGGAAGACGTAGCACGCTTTGGTCCCTTCAGTGCGCGCGTGGGCGTCAAGCAGTTCTTCGTCGACCAGAAGCGGGAACGCCGTATCGGTGCGGCCGAGAACGTGCGGTCGGATTCGAAGTCTGACCCGCTGCTGTCGGCGGGCGCAACGTGGACGCTCCCGGTGGAAGGGCTGGAGCTCTTCTGTGGCTACTCGCAGAACTTCGCCGCCATTCCATCCGGGGTGCTGGGCGAGACCGATGCGCAGCGCTTCGCCCGCGTCGAGCCGGAGACCGCGGACAACATCGAACTGGGCCTGCGCATCAGCCGCTGGCCGTTGACTGGCTCGATCACCTTGTACAACATCAAATTCGACAACCGCATCGTCTATCTGCCGGCGCGGTTGGCCGATGGCATCGATTACCTGGACGAAACCGATGGCGTCTACGAGAACTTCGGCGGCGTGGAAAGCACCGGCGTCGAAGCCGCGTTGGGCTATGGCTGGGACAACGGCTGGCGGGTCAATGGTGCGTACACCTATAACCGTTCGGAATACCTGGGCAGCGGCAACGCGGCCCGTGACGCCGAGCTGGATATCGTGGATGGCGCGCAGGTGATCGGCCAACCGCGCCACACCCTGGTGGTGTCGGCGGATTGGCAGGGCGACAGCTGGAATGCCGGCATTTCCGGCCGTTACCTGGGTGCGCGTTACCTGGATGCCTCCAATGCCAACAAGCTGCCCTCCGCCACCGTGTTCAACGCCAACATCGGCTTCGACCTGCAGAACCTGTCGCCGCGCTTGAAGGGCGTGGGCGCCAGCTTCGTCGTCAGCAACCTCACCGACCGTCGCTACCTGGCGGGTGTGGACGGCAGCGACAGCGCGTTCATCGGTGCGCCGCGCACGGTGGGGTTCTCGGTGCGGGTCGATCTGTGAGCCACGCGCCGACGCCGCCTTCCGACATCGGCCGCCGCCGCCTGTTGCAGGGTGGCGTGGCAGCGGGCATCGCCGCGTTGATGCCGAGCATCGCGCGTGCGGCGGCCATCGCACCGGACGCCCGCACGCGCAGCCTGCAGGACCTGCAGCACATCGTGGTGCTGATGCAGGAAAACCGATCGTTCGATCATTACTTCGGCACGCTGCCGGGCGTTCGCGGCTTCGGTGATCGCTTCGTGGTGCCGGCCCCCGGCCTGCAGCCCGGCGAGCCGCATCGCACGCTGTGGCTGCAGCCCAATGCGGCCGGTACGCACGGCATCGCCCCGTTCCCGCTGGATACCGCCGCGCACTTCGGTTACATGCGCGTGGAAGGCACGCCGCATACCTGGCCCGATGCACAGAAGGCATGGGACCACGGCCGCATGGCGCATTGGCCCGCGGCGAAGCAGGACCATGCGATGGGCTATTACCGCCGCAGCGACCTGCCGTTCCAGTTCGCCCTGGCAGAGGCCTTTACCGTCTGCGATGCGTACCACTGCGCCATGCAGGCGGGCACCAATCCCAACCGGCTGTTCCTGTGGACCGGCCACAACGATCCGCAGGCGCAGGGCGGTGGCCCGGCGGTGGCCAACTCGCACGACAACTTCCCCGAGCTGGGCGGCCACCCGGCGTCGTACACCTGGACCACCTACGTCGAACGCCTGCAGCGGGCGGGCGTGGACTGGCGGATCTACCAGGACATGGCGGACAACTTCACCGACAACCCGCTCGCCGGCTTCCAGGCGTTCCGCGCGGCATGGCGGGACGCACCGGGCCACGATCCGCAGCTGCGCGAACGCGGGGTCAGCACGCGCGGGCTGGCGCAGTTGCGGCAGGACGTGCTGGACAACCGGCTGCCGCAGGTCAGCTTCCTGATTGCCGATGCCGCCGGCAGCGAGCATCCGGGGCCGTCCAGTCCCGCTCAGGGCGCGGCCTATACGGCGCAGGTGCTGGACGCATTGACCGCCGATCCGGCCGTCTGGAGCCGCACCGCGCTGCTGGTGATGTTCGATGAGAACGATGGCTTCTTCGACCATGTGCCACCGCCGGCTCCGCCATCGGCGGACGCCACGCAGCAGGGGGGATGGGCCGGTGCATCGGTGATCAGCACCGAGGGTGAGTATCACCGCCATGCCTCGCCAGGCAATGAAACGCATGACGAACCGGCACTGCGTGGCCGGCCTTACGGCTTGGGTCCGCGTGTGCCGTTGTACGTGATCTCGCCGTGGAGCCGTGGCGGCTGGGTGGATTCACAGGTGTACGACCACACCTCGGTGATCCGCCTGATCGAGCGCCGCTTCGGCGTGGCAGCGCCGGAGCTTTCGCCGTGGCGGCGCGCGGTATGCGGCGACCTGACCCAGGCATTCGATTTCACCCAATCCGATACGCGTCCGTTCGTACACGCGCTCCCCGATACCGCCGCGGTAGCCTCGCGGGCGGCTGCCTTGCCGGGTCGCACGCTGCCGTCGCTGCCCGAGGCCCTGCAGCCGGCGCGGCAGGAGCGCGGCGTGAGACCTTCGCGTGCAGTGCCCTATCGCCCGGCGATCGCCATCCAGACCGATGCGGTGGCAGCCGAGGTGCGGCTGACGCTGGCCAGCGAAGGCGCGGCGGCGGTGATCCATGTCTACGACCGTCTGCAGCTGGAGGCGATCCCGCGCCGTTATACCGTGGCCCCTGGCCGCGACCTGCAGGGCAGCTGGCCGCTGCACGCGGTGCAGGGCTATGACCTGTGGGCGCTGGGTCCGAATGGCTTCCATCGGCACTACCAGGGTGATGCAGCGGCCGCCATGCCCGTGGAAGCCCGCATCGAGCGTGTCGCAGATGACATGGTTCTGCAGCTGCGCAACCCGGGTCCGCAGACGATTTCACTGGATGTGCGTGGGGGTGCGTATGCGGACCTCATGCCCACGCGCACGCTGCGTCTGGCCGTGGGTGAAGAGACAGAGATCCGCTGGGCGGCGACTACGACCGGTGGCTGGTATGACCTGCATCTGCAGCAGCAGGGGGCACGCCAGCGGTTGGCCGGGCGTGCGGAGAACGGGCGCCACGCCAGCAGTGATCCCGCATTCGGCAGCGAGCCGATGCGCTTCGCTGCAGGTTGAAACCGGCAGGCATCGCCTGCGGCGGTCAGCGTCTTACAGCTGGCCGTTGCGCAGGTAGTCGAACAGTTCGGCGTCGCTGTTCAAGCCCAGCTTCAACATCGCATCGCCCTTCTGCCGGCTGATCGTGCTGGCACTGCGATGGAGCATGTTGGCGATCTCTTTCACGGTCATGCCTTTGCCCAGCAGGCGCAGCACTTCCACCTCGCGCGGCGACAAAGGGCGACTCTCGCCTTCCACCATGGCATTGCTGCCGGTCATCTCCACGCGTTCCTTCAACGAGTGACTGATGTAAGGCAGGCCGCGGTGAACCGTGCGGATGGCGACCGGCAGTTCGTCCATCGACGACCCTTTATCGACCAGTCCCAGCACGCCGGCGTCGCGCACCATGCGCAGGATCGCCAGGTTGCTGGATACACTCAGCATCAGCACCGGCAGCTGCGGATAACGCCTGCGGATCATGCTGATCATGGCGAAGCCATCGGGCACGCTGCTGTCGGGCATCGAGTAGTCGGTGACCAGTACGTCGCAGGACAGGTTCGACAGATGGGTCAGCAGATCCTGGGCGGTGGCCGCTTCGGCGATGACGTCACCGACGCCGCTGTCATGGATGACCGAGCGGGCGCCGATCCGTACTACCGGATGGTCGTCAGCGATGATGATGCGAAGCGTCATGCTCTAGTATGGCCCCGGGTGTCATGGGTTGGGTGGAAAGCAGGCATCGACGATATCCCTATTTCATGGAGAACGAACCTGGTGCGGACGATCCTGGCTCACGGCAGGCGGTGGGGAATGGGCATCGTCCTGTCACTGCTGACGGCGTCGGCGTGGTCCGTCCCGCGTTCGCCGGATAGCGATACCCAGGCATGGATCGCAGCGCATCCCCAGCTTTCGGTGGGGGTCTACGACAGCGGTTGGCCTCCGCTGGAGTATGTGGAGGGCGCGCAGGTACGTGGCCTTGCACCGGATGTGCTGGCCTCCTTGGCTGCGGGGCTGGGGGTGACGTTGCATTACCGCCATTATCCCAGTTGGGCGCAGGTCCTGGAGGCGGCCTGCCGCGGTGAGATCGACATTGTGATGAACGTCGCACCGAGCAGTGACCCGGCGCGCTGTCTGGCCTACACCGGCGCCTATGCGGACGCACCGTTGGCCGTGGTGGGACGTCCCGGTGATCTGCGTGCATCCGACGACCCGGATTTGTCCGGTCTGCGCGTGGTCAGCGAGCAGGGCTTCCTGACCCAGGAAAAGATCCGCTCACGGTTCCCCCGCGCGCGCCTGATGGCGGTGCCGACCACCCTGGATGCGCTGCGGAAAGTAGCGCAGGACCAGGCCGATGTGTTCATCGGCAACGCCTACGTCGCCGGTCATCTCATCCAGGCTCATGGGTTGGACAACGTCGCCCTGCTGCGGCCCAGTGATCTGCCGGTGGAGTCGCTGCACTTCGGCGTGCCGCTGTCGAAAGCCCCGCTGGTGGAAGCGCTGGACGAGGCGATGGCCCGCCAGCCCGTTTCCCTGCGCGCCGAGCGCGCGGCCCGCTGGCTGCGCGTACCGGTATGGTCCGATCCGGCACGGCAGGCACTCAACCAGGCCGAGCGGCGCGCGCTGTCCACGCCGCTGCGGCTGGGCTTTGCGCCGAATGCCGCGCCGTTGTCGTACGCCGATGGCAGCGGCGCGCCCAGCGGGCTGGCCAGCGAGTACCTGCAGCGGCTGCGCCAGGCCGGTGCCACGCTGGACGTGGAGGGCAGCCATGACTGGTTCGACCTGCGCGAGAAGATGCGCCGCGGCCGCCTCGACGCGGTGATGGGGGTGCCCACCGATTCGCATTACCTCGGCACCGACTGGGTGTTCAGCCAGCCCTTCATCAGCGTGCCGAACGTGATCGTCACCGGACCCGGCAGCGACACCGTGCTGCAGATGAGCGATCTCGCCGGCAAGCGCGTGCTGCTGTCCGATCCCGAACGCCTGCGTGCGCAGGTACTGCAGCAGGCACCGCAGGCCCGCATCCTGGCCGCGCGCAGCGCCGAGCAGGCACTGCAGCGGCTGCTGGATGGTGAGGCGCAGGCGTACATCGGCAACCTGGCCATCGTCGATCGCCTGCTGCGTGAGCGTTTCCCCGGCCAGCTCCAGGTGGCCGCGCCCGCAGGTTTCGACGATCACCTTTCGCTGGCGGTGAAACGCGAGTACGCCCCCTTGGCGACGCGCTTCGATCGCCTGTTGCAACAGATGGGCCCGCGTGAACGCGAGGCGCTGCGCAACGATTGGCTGGCCGTGGAATACCGCAGTGGGACCGACTGGCGCACTGCGGCCCGTTGGGCGGTACCGATCGTACTGGTGCTGCTGACGGCGTTACTGGTGCATGCGCTCGGCTACTGGCGGCTGCGGCGCGAAGTCGCCGGCCGACGTGCATTGGAACAGCGCTTGGCCGATGTCACCCGCAACCTGCCGGCCATCGTCTACCAGATGCGCCGCACCGCCGATGGTACGTTGGGATTTCCGTACGTGGCCGGCGACATGCAGGCCTTGTTCGGCATCCAGCAGGAGGTGGCGATGGCGTCGGCCGCGGCGCTGCTGGACTGCATCGACGCACGCGACCGGCCGCAGGTGGAGGCAGCGATCGCCCACGCGGCGCGCGATTTCCTGCCGTTGTCGCTGGAGTTCCGCACCACCGCCGAGCCCTCGCGGTGGGTGCGCAGCCAGGCGCAGCCGTATGCCACCGATGCCGGTACGGTGACGTGGAGCGGATACTGGGTGGATATCACCGATGCCCACCGCCAGGCCGACGCACTGGCCCAGGCCAACGCCGCCGCCGAGCAGGCGGCCGATGCCAAGGCGCGTTTCCTGGCGACGATGAGCCATGAGATCCGCACGCCGATGAGCGGCGTGCTGGGCATGCTGGAGATCCTGGCTCATTCGCCGCTGCAGCCGCAGCAGCGCATCCACCTGGCCGAGGCCGAGCAGGCCGCGCAGTCGCTTCGGCGCATGCTCGATGACATCCTGGATTACGCCAAGATCGATGCCGGCGCGCTGCGCCTGGATCCCTTGCCGTTGCCGTTGCAGCCTCTGCTGGAATCGCTGCAGCGGCAGTTCGATGAAGCGGCGACCCGCAAAGGGCTGGCACTTCGGCTGGACATCGACTCGCGCCTGGCCACCGCCCATGAGGTGGACGGCCTGCGGCTGCGTCAGGTGCTGGGCAACCTGCTTGCCAATGCGATCCGGTTCACCGACACCGGCACGGTGCTGCTGCGGGTGGAGGTGCTGGAAGGCAGTTCGCCCAGCCTGCAGGACCTGCGCCTGCAGGTGATCGATACCGGTGTGGGGATGGACCAGGGTCAGGTGCAGGGTGTGTTCCAGCCGTTCGCTGCGGGGGACGTGCCGGTCACGCGTGACGTGGGCGGGACGGGGCTGGGACTGACGCTGTGCCAGCGCCTGGTGCAGCTGATGGGCGGCCGCCTGCTGGTGCACAGCACCCTGGGCAGCGGTACCGAGGTGGATGTGATGCTGCAGCTGCCGGTGGCCAGTGACGACGACATCGCCGCCGCGCTGCCGGGCCCGGGCAGCGTGCCGCCGTTGCCTGCCAACCTGCAACAGGCCCGCGTGCTGGTAGTTGAAGATCACCCTACCGCGCAGGCCATGATGGCGTGGCGGCTGGAGCAGCTGGGCGTGGCCCATGCCGTTGCCAGTGACGGACGGGCGGCCCTGCAGATGCTGGCTGCTTCCGCACAGGGTGAAGCATTCGACCTGGTCATCACGGACTGCCGCATGCCGGTGATGGATGGCTACGCGTTCACCCGCCTGCTGCGCGAGCGCGAGCAGCGCCAGGGCGGGGCGCGCCTGCCGGTGGTGGCGCTGACCGCCAGCCTGCTGGAGCAGGACCTGCGCCGCTGTCGCGAAGCGGGCATGGATGAAGTGCTGACCAAGCCGCTGTCACTGGCCCACCTGCGCGAGTGCCTGCTGCGCTGGCTGCACCCTACCGACCCGCCCCCGGTAGAGCCGACCGGGTAGTGCCGACCAGGTAGTGCCGACCAGGTAGTGCCGACCAGGTAGTGCCGACTTCAGTCGGCACCGTAGACCGTCAGCCGACTGAAGTCGGCTCTACCAAGCGGCACCATGGATCCGCAGCGGACCGGGTAGTGCCGACTTCAGTCGGCACCGTAGACCAGCAGCCGACTGAAGTCCGCTCTACCAAGCGGCACCGTGGATCCGCAGCGGACCGGGTAGTGCCGACTTCAGTCGGCACCGTAGACCAGCAGCCGACTGAAGTCGGCTCTACCAAGCGGCACCGTGGATCCGCAGCCGATCGGGTAGTGCCGACTTCAGTCGGCACCGTGGACCAGCAGCCGACTGAAGTCGGCTCTACCGAGGGCGACTCCGGACCAGCATCCGACGCACGTCGGCTCAACCGGTTGACGTAGCACGCGGCGGGGTCACTGCGCGTTGTGCTGCAGGTACTCGATCACCAGCCGGCGGCGTTCGGGATCGGGAAACGCGTTGTACATGCGCGTACCGGGTACGCGCGTGCTGGGCGAGCGCAGGAATGCGTCGAGGGTTTCGGCGCTCCACACAATGTCAGCCGCCCGCATGCCATCGGAATACGCGTAGTCCGGCAGGCTGCCGGCGCGTCGGCCGAGTACGCCGTGCAGGTTCGGTCCGTAGCGATGGATGCCGCCCGCCTGCACCGTATGGCAGCCCGCACACAGCGCAAAGGCGCGTTCGCGCTCCAGCGCCGCGGCCTGTGCAGGATCCTGCGGAACCGGCGCGCCGCACGCGGCAAGGGACAGCAGCAAGGGGACGAGGAAGACGGTGCGCATGGCGGAATCCGGGTCGGTCCCCCCGCGGGGACCCAGACCCGGTCTGCATCACATGCCGGAATAGTTGGGGCCACCGCCGCCCTGCGGTGTCACCCATACGATGTTCTGGGTGGGGTCCTTGATGTCGCAGGTCTTGCAGTGCACGCAGTTCTGCGCGTTGATCTGCAGCCGCTCCTGGCCCTGCGCGCCGACGAACTCATAGACGCCGGCCGGGCAGTAACGTGCTTCCGGCCCTGCGTATTCGGCCAGGTTCACCTGCACCGGAATGCTCGGATCCTTCAGCGTCAGATGGCTCGGCTGGTCTTCCTCGTGGTTGGTACTGCTGAGGAACACCGAGCTGAGACGGTCGAAGGTGAGCACGCCATCGGGCTTCGGGTAATCGATCCGGGTGTGCTGGGCGGCAGGTTCCAGGCAGGCGTGGTCCGGCGTGCTGTGGCGCAGCGTCCATGGCGCGTTGCGGATGCCCAGCTTGGGCAGCAGCCATTGTTCGATGCCGGTCATCAAGGTGGCCACGGTCTGGCCCTTCTTGAACCACTGTTTGAAGTTCTTCGACTGCTGCAGTTCGGCGTGCAGCCAGCTCGATTCGAAGGCTTGCGGATAGGCAGTCAGTTCATCGTGCTGGCGACCCGCGGTGAGCGCGTCGAAGGCGACATCCGCGGCCAGCATGCCGGTCTTCAGCGCGGCGTGGCTGCCCTTGATGCGGCTGGCATTGAGGTACCCGGCCTCGCAACCGACCAGCACACCGCCGGGGAACACGGTCTTCGGCAGCGACAGCAGGCCCCCGGCGGTGATCGCGCGGGCGCCGTAGCCGATGCGCTTGCCACCTTCCAGGTGCTTGCGGATGGCCGGGTGGGTCTTGAAGCGCTGGAACTCTTCGAAGGGGCTCAGCCAGGGGTTCTTGTAATCCAGGCCGACCACGTAGCCGATGGAGACCTTGCCGCCCTCGGCGTGATACAGGAAGGCGCCACCGTAGGTGTTGCCATCCAGTGGCCAGCCGGCGGCATGCACCACCAGCCCGGGCTCGTGCTTGGCCGGATCGATCTGCCACAGCTCCTTGATGCCCAGGCCGTAGGCCTGCGGGTCCTTGCCCTGGTCCAGCTGGTAGCGGGCGATCAGCTGGCGGCCCAGATGGCCGCGCGACCCCTCGGCAAAGACCGTGTACTTGGCATGCAGGGCCATGCCGCGTTCGAAGTTCGGACCCCGGCTGCCATCCTTCTCGATGCCCATGTCACCGGTTGCCACGCCGATCACTTCACCGGCATCGCCGTACAGGACCTCGGCCGCGGCAAAGCCGGGGAAAATGGCCACTTCCAGCGCTTCGGCCTGCTGCGCCAGCCAGCGGCCCACTTCGCCCAGGCTGACGATGTAATTGCCTTCGTTGTGGAAACATTCCGGCAGCAACGGCTTGGGTGTGGTGCGGGCACCGGTTTCGCTGAGGAACAGGAACTCGTCGCGGGTGACTTTCTGCTTCAACGGCGCGCCGCGCTCGGCCCAGTCGGGGAACAGCTCGGACAACGCGCGCGGATCCATCACCGCGCCGGAGAGCAGGTGCGCGCCGGGCTCGGACCCTTTCTCCAGGACGCAGACGGACAATTCGCTGCCGGCTTCGATGGCACGCTGGCGCAGGCGGATGGCGGTGGCCAATCCCGCCGGTCCGGCGCCGACGATCACGACGTCGAATTCCATTACTTCGCGGGCGGGCAGTTCGATGGCTTCAGCGCTCATGGATAACCTGACTCTTGGGTAGGCCGCCCTCCAACACGGGGCGACGGTTGCCTGGAAAACGCGCGTGCTGCCACGGCGAAACGGGTGTTTGAATCCATCAGGTTAACGGTAGTCGCGGCTGTCGGCCAGCCGGGCGCGCCAAGGTGGGAATGCTGCAGCGCAATAGATCGTACGGGGGTGACAGGGCCACGCCGCGCAGGACCTCGGGATAGGCCGCATGGCTCGATTTGTCATACCTGATCGTTTGTACAGAAGCCCAGACGTTTTGAGCACAGCATCGCCCCTCGCGACAGCGTTCCTTCCTAGGCTGGTCATGTCCAGTGGGATTAGGGGGACGTGCGATGGCTCAGGAGCTCTTTGTCCGCGATGTATCGCCGTCGTATGCGCTGCACATCGCCTCGCCCCTCCTCGCAGCAGCAGATACGCCGGCGGACTGTCGTCGGGTATCGGTGTATGCCGTGCTGGCGTGTCTGCTGCTGCGCCTGCATGACCGACTGCGGTGTGGAACCGCATTGCAGATGCCCTGCACGTGTCTGCGTTTCTCCACGCAACGCTTGCCCTCGGAGAAGTTTGTCGAGCTGGATCGGCAGTTGGCTGGCCAGCAGGCAGGCCTGAACGCATTGACGGTGGCGGAATATCTGCAGGCGCGTGCCGGCTTCAGCCCGGCAGGTCGTGATCCGCAGGTGGCCCGCCGCGCACGCGCTTCCTGGCGCAGCAAACTGGTGCAGGCCCGTAGCGAAGCACTGACGCATGCGGGGTGCGGGGAAGCTGACGCGACCGCGCAGGCGCTGTCCCACGCAGACAAGCAGATGCGCTCGCTGCATGCCCTGCACAATCCCGATCGTATCGCCGGTGGCCATGATGTCATCGCCGACTTTGGCGATGGCCAGGTGAACTCGACCATAGGTCGGCAGTGGAATCTGATGCGGGGTGGGTTGCCCTCCCGTGTACAGCAACTGGACGCGGCGGCATCGTCCGTGCCGGAAGCCGTCCGGGCCGAGACGCACATGAATGGCATGCTGGTGCGCGACACGTGATAACGAGCAGAATGCAGCCTGCTTCCATGACGTTGCCGGTGTGCTCGATGAGTCTTGATCCGTGTGATCTGTTCGATGTCCGTTCCCTGCTGAGTGAGCAGGAGCGCGCCGTGCAGGATGCCGTGGCACGCTTCGTCGACCAGCGCGTGCTGCCGATCATCGGTGACTGCTTCGATGCGGCACGATTCCCGATCGAGCTGGTGCCGGAGATCGCGGGCCTCGGCCTGCTCGGTGCGACCCTGCCGACGGAGCTGGGCGGCGGCGGCCTGGATGCGGTGGCCTATGGGCTCATCTGCCAGGAGCTGGAGCGTGGCGACTCGGGGCTGCGCAGCTTCGTGTCGGTGCAGAGTTCGCTGTGCATGTATCCGATCTTCGCCTACGGCAGTGAGGCGCAGCGTCAGCGCTGGCTGCCGGCGATGGCGCGCGCTGAGCTGATCGGATGCTTCGGACTGACCGAGGCCCACGGCGGATCGGACCCTTCCAGCATGAAGACCCGTGCGGTTCGTGATGGAGACGACTGGCGCCTGACGGGAAGCAAGATGTGGATCACCAACGCGCCGATCGCGGATCTGGCGATCGTGTGGGCGCAGACCGACGAAGGCGTGCAGGGCTTCGTGCTGGAGAAGGGCATGCCCGGGTTCAGCGTGCAGGAGATCCTGCGCAAGATGAGCCTGCGTGCCTCATCGACCGGTGCGCTGTTCTTCGATGATGTGCGGGTGCCGGACGGCAACCGCTTGGCTGGGGTAAAGGGGTTGAAGGGACCGCTGGGCTGCCTGAACCAGGCGCGCTACGGCATCAGCTGGGGGCCGATCGGCGCAGCCATCGCATGCCTGCGCGAAGCCATCGCCTACGCCAAGGAGCGCGAGCTGTTCGGGCGCCCGTTGGCGGCTACCCAGAGTGCACAGATCAAGCTGGCGGAGATGGCGCGGCGGATCACCACCGCCCAGCTGCTGGCGCTGCAGCTGGGTCGCCTGAAAGAAGCGGGCGTCGTGCAGCCGCAGCAGGTCAGCCTGGCCAAGTGGAACAATTGCCGCATGGCGATCGACATCGCCCGCGAGTGCCGCGACCTGCTGGGCGCCGCAGGCATCACCACCGAGCACGCCGCCATCCGCCACGCCTTGAACCTGGAGTCGGTGATCACCTACGAAGGCACCGAAACCGTGCACCAACTGGTGATAGGCCGCGAACTGACCGGGTTCAACGCGTTCTGAGCATCAGCCGCGCTGTTTCGCGCGCGCCCGACGCGTCAACGACGCCTGCGGTAGCGCCGACCCATGGTCGGCGGAATGCTCCCGCCAACGGCCCGCTGCGCTCGCCGACCACGGGTCGGCGCTACCGCTTTTCTTCTCTTTTCATACGCGGCGAGCGGCCACGGAACCCGTCAGGGGGCCGGGCGGTGGGGCGGGGCGGGGGCGTTGAGCGCCATGGATGGCGCGAAACGAGGCACGCAGGAGCGGCTTTTGCCGTCCCCCGCCCCGCTCCACCGCCCGGCCCCAGACACGCAGCATGTTGTCAGCGCCACCCGCGAGGGGGTCTCACCCGTTCGACCGACCTCACACCCCGCCGGCAAACCCGTGCTGCCGCCACGCCTCGTACATCACCACCGCCACCGTGTTGGACAGGTTGAGGCTGCGGTTGTCCGGGCGCATGGGAAGGCGCAGACGTTGGCCGTCCGGTAGCGCATCCAGAATGTCCTGCGGCAGGCCGCGGCTCTCCGGACCGAACAGGAACGCATCCCCATCGGCGAAGGGCACGCTGTCGAAACGCACGCTTGCACGCGTGCTCAGGGCAAACAGGCGCTTCGGGGCGATGCGCGCGAGGGCGGTGTCCAGATCCGGATGGACCTGCAGCCGCGAATACTCGTGGTAGTCCAGGCCGGCGCGCTTGAGCTGCTTGTCATCCAGTGCGAAACCCAAGGGCTCGACCAGGTGCAGCTGCGCGCCGGTGTTGGCGCAAAGACGGATGATGTTGCCCGTGTTGGGCGGTATTTCAGGCTGGAACAGCACGACGTGGAACGTTGGGACCTGGCTCATCGACGCAGTGTAATGCGCGGCGCGGAACTTCGCGGCTGGCCGGGTCCTCTCGGGTCAAGGGAGCCCGGCTTTCAGGGGATCAACAACCGGTGAGGCGCAGCGACAGCCATCATGGGTGAACTCACGGACGTACCAGCACCATCGCGGTTTCCATCGCCAGCGCCTGCAGCTCGCTCTGGCTCGGGCGCACCTGCACGACCGGCAGGTTGACGATCACGTTGTTGGCAAACGCGCTGGCCGCCGTGGCCAGGGCGACGGTGTAACGCTCGGCCTGCAACTCGGCGGCCAAGGCGACCTTCTGCTCCAGGCTGGGGCGCACTTCGACGGCAGCCAGCGTGGTGATCGGCGCGGCGACCGCTGCGGCCAGCACGACGACATTCTGTTCGCCCAGCTGGTCAGCACTGGGGCGCACCTGCACGGCAGCGAGCGTCGGGATGGTGCTGCTGCGTTCCCATGCCTGCTGGGCCAGCTGCTCCGTGTCGGGGCGAACCTGCACGGCCTGCAGCGTCGCGATGGAGGGAGCAGCCTGCACCGGAGAAACAAAAGCCGTACCGGCGATCAGGGAGATGGCGATGGCGAGGATCTTGGTGTTCATGGCGGGGCCTGTTTAGTGTGTGTGGGCGGTGGTGTGGTAGTAAGGTAGTACACCAAAACTGGGCTTGCAAGAACAATCGCGGGTTTTCTACTTGCGTTCAGCGTTCAGTCAGGTTGAGCTTGATCGCTGGTTTGGTGCAGGTAAGGCACAGCAATCGCCGTGCCATGTTTTAGTTGTTCAAGTTCAATGGCTTGGCGAGTGGCCGTGCTGTCCGCCGTCCGGACACCTGTCCGCTGGTAGAGCGGACTTCAGTCCGCTTGCCTTGGACCGCAGCCGACTGAAGTCGGCTCTACCGGTTGCCTCTACCCCACACCGCAGCCGAATGAAGTCGGCTCTACCTAAGCCGCAGCGGAACGTGACGCCTGGCCGATGCCGGGGTAGCGCCCAACGCGCTAGCATCGGCCCTCACTCAGATGACCAAGGATCCGGAATGACATCCCGACTGCGCCCGCGCACTGCACTGCTTGCTGTCGCTCTCACCACAGCGCTCGGTGGGCTGGCGCCCGCCCCGCTGTTCGCCAAGCCGGCTGCGGTGGCCAAGGTCGACATTCCGTTCGAGCAGTTCACCCTGCCCAATGGCCTGCGCGTGGTGGTGCATACCGACCGCAAGGCGCCGATCGTCGCGGTCAACGTCTGGTATCACGTGGGCAGCAAGGACGAGCCGGTAGGCCGCACAGGCTTCGCCCACCTGTTTGAACATCTGATGTTCCAGCGCAGCGAAAACCACGACGGCGAGTACTTCGAGCCCTTCAAGCAGGTCGGTGCCACCGGCCAGAACGGCACGACCAATACCGACCGCACCAACTATTTCGAGAACGTGCCCACCACGGCGCTGGATATGGCGCTGTGGATGGAATCGGACCGCATGGGCCACCTGCTGGGGGCCATCGACCAGGCCGCACTGGATGAACAGCGTGGCGTGGTGCAGAACGAAAAGCGCCAGGGCGAGAACCAGCCTTATGGACAAGTGTGGACGCAGCTCAACCGCGCGCTCTATCCGAAGGGGCACCCGTACCACCACAGCGTCATCGGATCGATGAACGATCTCAACGCCGCCTCGCTGGATGACGTAAAGAACTGGTTCCGCACCTGGTACGGCCCGAACAATGCGGTGCTGGTGCTGGCCGGTGACATCGATCTGGCGACCGCCAAAGAGAAGGTGGCCAAGTACTTCGGCAGCATCCCGGCCGGCCCGACGATGGCCCAGCCGCAGGTGGACGTCGCCGTGCGTCCTGCCGACACCCGCGAGACCATGACCGACAAGGTGCCGCAGGTACGGATCTACCGCGCCTGGAACGTCGCCGAAGTCGGTACCGCCGACGTCGACCAGCTGCAGCTGCTCGGTCAGGTGCTGGGCGGTGCGAAATCATCGCGTCTGGCCAAGCGCCTGGAGCACGAAGAGAAGCTGGTGGACAACATCAGCGCCGGCGCGTACGCCTCGCAGCTGGGCTCGAACTTCATGGTCATGGCGACGGTGAAGCAGGGCGTGGACCCGGCCAAGGTCGAGGCGATCATCGACGAAGAGATCGACCGTCTGGTGGCCGAGGGTCCCAGCGCTGAAGAGCTGAGCCGCGCCAAGACCGCATTCCGCGCCAGCTTCATCCGCGGCATCGAGCGCATCGGGGGCTTCGGTGGCAAGGCGGACGCCCTGGCCGAATGCACGGTCTACACCGGCGACCCCGGCTGTTTCCGCGACTCGCTGAAGAACATCGACGGCGCCACGGTCGCGCAGCTGCGCACCGTCGGTGGCAAGTGGCTGGGCAAAGGCAGCCACACGCTGATCGTCGAGCCTGGCGATCGCGTGGTGCTGGAAGAAGACGCCTCGCAGAGCCCCAAGCCGTTCGAGCTGCCGGCCGCGGATGCCAAGTACAGCACGCTGCCGGCGCAGGTCGATCGCAGTGCGGGCGTACCGCAGACCAAGACGTTCCCGGAGCTGAAGTTCCCGGCCCTGCAGCGCGCTACGTTGAAGAACGGCACGCGGGTCATCCTGGCCGAGCGCCACGAAATCCCCGTCGTGCAGTTCAGCTACCAGTTCCCGGGTGGGTTCAGTGCCGACCAGGACCGCAAGCCGGGCACCGCGAACTTCGCCATGGGCCTGATGAGCGAGGGAGCCGGCAAGCTGGGTTCGCTGGCGTTCTCCGACGCTGCCGATGCATTGGGTGCGGATCTGGGCGCATCCGCCGGGTTGGACTTCAGCACGGTGGATCTGTCCGCACTGAAGGAAAACCTGGCACCGTCGCTGGGCTTGTATGCCACGCTGCTGCGCCAGCCGCGCTTCGACCAGTCGGAGATCGACCGGGTCAAGGGCAGCTGGATTGCCGGCATCAAGCAGGAAAAGGCCAACCCGACCGCATCGGCGATGCGCGTGCTGCCGCCGCTGCTGTACGGCAAGGGTCACCCGTATGCGATTCCGTTCACCGGTAGCGGTGACGAGGCGGCCATCGCCAGCCTGACCCGCGACGACCTGGTGGACTTCCACCGCGATTGGCTGCGTCCGGAAGAGGGCACGCTGATCGTGGTCGGCGACACCACCCTGAAGGAAATCGTGCCGCTGCTCAACCGTCAGTTGGGTGACTGGAAAGCGGAAGGCCCGGCGCCGAAGGTCAAGGCGGCCGTGGATGTCGCGCTGCCCAGCACCGCCCGTGTGTTCCTGATCGACCAGCCGGGCGCGGTGCAGGCGAACCTGTTCGCTGGTCAGGTCGTGCCGTCGTCGGTGGACCCGGGTTCGATCCGCTTCGATATCGCCAACGGCGTGCTTGGCGGTGACTTCACCTCGCGCTTGAACATGAACCTGCGCGAGGAAAAGCATTGGTCCTACGGCGCGCGCAGCAGTGCCAGCAGCACCGTCGGCCAGCGGCCGTGGATGGCGATGGCGCCGGTACAGATCGACAAGACCGGCCCGGCACTGGCAGAAATGCGCAAGGAGATCGTCGAGTTCGCTAATGGCAGCAAGCCGGCGACCGCCGCTGAAGTGCAGCGCATCCGCAACATCCAGACCCTGAGCCTGCCGGGTGCATATGAGACGGCGAGCTCGGTACTGGGCACGATCGGCAGCATGGTGCAGTTCCAGCGGCCGGACGATTACGTGTTCCAGCGCAAGGCGGAGATCGAATCGCTGACCCCGGCACAGGTGCAGCAGGCCGCCTCGGCGATCAAGCCGGACGCGCTGACATGGGTGGTGGTCGGTGACCTGAAGCAGACCGAGGCGGCCGTGCGCGCGCTGAAGCTGGGCGAGGTCAGCGTGATCGACGCCGATGGCAACCCGGTGAAGCCCGCGAAGTAACGCGACAGGGTGACGACCTTGGTCCTCACCCTGCTTCCGGTTGGGAAACGGATCGGACCGGAACGGAACGGATCGGAACGGATTGGATCGAAACGGATTGGATCGAAACCGGTTGGATCGAAACGGAACGGATTGGGTTGGATCGGATCGGATCGGATTGGATCGGATTGGATCGGTAGAGCCGACTTCAGTCGGCTGCCTTTCAAGGCCCAGCCGACTGAAGTCGGCTCTACCTGTAACGCGGCAGCCGACTGAAGTCGGCTCTACCGGTCAAACACCGTGCGGGGTTATTTCTTTGCCGGCACCGGCTCGTTGACGATCGTTTCCAGGTCTTTCTGCAGGTCGACGAACAGCGGCTGCATGCGGGTCTGGATCGCCACCATCACGTTCTGCATCAGCGCCGGGGTCTTGTCCAACAGACTCTGTCCTGCGGAGCTTTCATAGAATTCCGCCATGGCCAGCACGTCTTCCTTGCTGAAGGTCTGCTTGTACAGGTCCACGTACATCGGCCGCAGCTGCTGCCAGGACAGGGCCTGCTTCAACGTCTGCCCGGTGCGTACCTGGATGCGCTGCAGCTGTTCCTGCTGCTGCGGGCTCAGCTGGCGCTGCTGGGTGATCTGGTCGAACTGCTGGCGCTGCATCGCTTCGATCTGCGGCAGCATGGAGTCAAGCATGGCCTGCGCGCGCGAGGCCGAAAGCAGGCGGTTGATGTCGCCATCGGACGGCGGCGCGGCCAGCGCGGGCAGGGAGGCAAGCGCGAGGGCCAGCAACAGGGCGGCGCGTGGCAGGTGGCGGGAGAAGCGGATCATGCGGACGTCCTGGATGGATGATCTGGCCAGCATACCCGGCTATCTGGCGAAGGCGGCGTGTTGAGCCCCTGATCGCGGTGGAACGGCCCGCGATGCCGACAGCCAACCGTCACCGCCAGCCGCTACAATGGGCACATGGGTAATGGACCAGTCGTCATCTCCGCGCAGCTCGTGATCCCCGACGATGAACTCGTCGAGCGGTTCGTGCGTGCCAGTGGCGCAGGAGGCCAAAACGTCAACAAGGTATCGACCGCGGTGGAGCTGCGGTTCGACCTGGCCGGCTCGCCGTCGCTGCCGGAACCGTTGCGTGCGCGCTTGCTGGTGCGCCGCGACCGACGCGTGACCGGCGAAGGCGTGCTGGTCATCGATGCGCAGCGTTTCCGTACCCAGGACCGCAACCGCGAAGATGCGCGCGAGCGGCTGGCCGAGTTCATCCGCGCCGGACTCAGCGTACCCAAGCCGCGTAAAGCCACCAAACCTACCTACGGGTCGACCCTGCGTCGCCTGGACGCCAAGAAAGGCCGCGCGCAGGTCAAGCGCGGCCGCACAACCCGCAACTGGGAGTAAGCCTTGAACCACCCGTCACCGCTGCTGCCACCCGTTCCGCCGAACATGCCGCAGGTAAAGCCGAATGCCTTCATCCGCTGGATCGCCCGCAGTGCGCTGCGCCTGCGCGGCTGGAGAGTGGTCGGCACGCTGCCCGACGTGCCCAAGGTGGTGATGATCATCGCCCCGCACTCGTCCAACTGGGACGGGTATTGGGGCATGGCGGTGAAGCTCGCGTTGGGCCTGGACGTGCGCGTGCTGGGCAAAGCCTCACTGTTCTGGTGGCCGCTGGGCCCGTTGCTGCGCAAGCTGGGCGTTATCCCGCTCGATCGCAGTTCGCCGCAGGGGACGGTGGAACAGGCCGTCGCGGTGATCCGTCGCTCGGAAAAGATGTGGTACGCCATCACCCCGGAAGGCACCCGCAAGAAGGTGACGAACTGGAAGGCCGGCTTCCTGAAGATCGCGCGGATGGCGGACGTGCCGATCCTGGCGGCGTATTTCCACTACCCGGACAAGACCATCGGATTCGGGCCGTTGTTCCGCGCCACCGGTAATGACGCGGCTGACATGGCCAGCATCCGCGAGTGGTACCGGCCGTGGGTGGGCAAGACCCGCGGCACCGTCTGAGCGGCCACGCCCCGGCAGCGCACGCGCCACGTCCGGCACATGCTGGCGCGACGGCGTGGGAGTAGGCTGGAAGGCTGGCGGTCGGTCCTGATCGCCCCTCTAGGAGCCTTTTGCATGTCGCGTACCGTCATCCTGGCCGCCGCCATCAGCCTGGCGCTGGCCGCCTGTTCCGGCAAGGAGTCCACCCCCGTGTCCGAAGCACAGAATGCCCCGGCCCAGCAGCCGGCCGATGCCTCCACCAACCCGCTGCTGAGCGCCAGCACACTGCCCTTCCAGGCACCGCCGTTCGACAAGATCCAGGACAGCGACTACCTGCCCGCCTTCGAAGAGGGCATGCGCCAGCATCTGGCTGAAGTGCGCGCCATCGCCGACAAGAGCGAACCGGCGACCTTCGACAACACCATCGTGGCGATGGAACGCAGCGGCGAAACGCTGACCCGCGTCTCGCGCATCTTCTTCGGCCTGGTGCAGGCCGATACCAATGAAGCGCGGCAGAAGATCCAGGAAGAAGTGGCGCCCAAGCTGGCTGCCCACCAGGATGAGATCAACCTGGATCCGAAGTTGTTCGCACGGGTGAAGTCGCTGTACGACCAGCGCGCCACGCTGGGCCTGGATCCGGTGCAGACGCGTCTGGTCGAGCACTACTACGATGGCCTGGTGCGGTCCGGTGCGCAGCTCAACGACGCCGACAAGGCCAGCCTGCGCAAGCTCAACGTGGAAGAAACCACGCTGTCCACGCAGTTCCACACCCGCCTGGTGGCGGCGACTGCCGCCGCAGCCGTGGTGGTGGATGACAAGGCCAAGCTGGTCGGGCTGAGCGAAGATGCCATCGCCACTGCCGCCGCCGATGCCACTGCGCGCAAGCTGGACGGCAAGTTCCTGCTGCCGTTGCAGAACACCACCCAGCAGCCGGTGCTGGGCTCACTGAGTGATCGCGAGCAGCGCGCGGCCGTGCTGAAGGCATCGGAAACCCGGGCCCTGCGCGGTGATGCCAACGACACCCAGCAGACCGTGCAGCGTCTCGCCCAGCTGCGTGCGCAGAAGGCCAAGCTGCTCGGCTTCGCCACGTATGCCGATTACAACCTGGGCGACCAGATGGCCAAGACGCCGGCTGCTGCCTTGAAGCTGCTGACCGACACCGTGCCGGCGGCTACCGCCAAGGCGCGCGCTGAGGCCGCCGACATCCAGAAGGTGATCGACGAACAGAGCGCTGCATCGAAGACCGCCAGCTTCAAGCTGGCCGCATCGGACTGGGACTTCTACGCCGAGCAGGTGCGCAAGGCGAAGTACGACCTGGACGAATCACAGATCAAGCCGTACTTCGAACTGGACAACGTGCTGCAGAACGGCGTCTTCTATGCCGCCACCCAGCTGTATGGCATCACTTTCAAGCCGCGCACCGACATCCCGACCTACCACGCGGACATGAAGGTGTACGAAGTGTTCGACAAGGACGGCACCTCGCTGGCGCTGTTCTACACCGACTACTTCAAGCGTGACAGCAAGTCCGGTGGCGCATGGATGGATGTGTTCGTCGAACAGGATGGCCTGACCGGCACCAAGCCGGTGGTGTACAACGTGGCCAACTTCACCAAGCCAGCGGCCGGCCAGCCCGCGCTGCTGAGCTTCGACGACGTCACCACGCTGTTCCATGAGTTTGGCCACGCGCTGCACGGCATGTTCTCCAACGTGAAGTACCCGTCCATCGCCGGTACCGCCACCTCGCGCGATTTCGTCGAGTTCCCGTCGCAGTTCAACGAGCATTGGGCGCTGGACCCGAAGGTCTTCGCCCACTATGCGAAGAACTACAAGACCGGCGAGCCGATGCCGCAGGAACTGGTCGACAAGATCCTCAAGGCACGCAGCTTCAACCAGGGCTACGCGACGACCGAGTATCTGTCGGCCGCGCTGCTTGACCTGGCCTGGCACACGCAGAAGGCCGACGCCCCGCTGCAGGATGTGCCGGCCTTTGAAGCTGCCGCGTTGAAGAAGTTCAACGTCGATCTGGCGCAGGTGCCGCCGCGTTACCGCACCACCTACTTCGACCACATCTGGGGCGGTGGCTACTCGGCCGGTTACTACGCCTACTTCTGGGCCGAAGTGCTGGACCACGATGCCTTCGCCTGGTTCACCGAGCACGGTGGCCTCACCGCCGAAAACGGCCAGGTGTTCCGTGACAAGGTGCTGTCGCGCGGCAACAGCGTCGAGCTGAGCCAGCTCTACCGCGACTTCCGCGGCAAGGACCCGTCGGTGGAACCCCTGCTTGAGTTCCGCGGGCTGAAGTAAGGTGAACGAACGGCGGGGGAAACCCCGCCGTTCTGCTGTTGCGCCCCCGGTCTGGTAGAGCCGACTTCAGTCGGCTGCTTTCAGCTTGCCTTGGTAGAGCCGACTTCAGTCGGCTGCTCTCAGCGCACGGCCAACGGCCAGCCGACTGAAGTCGGCTCTACCCTTTCCGCACGCTCACGTGCCGACGTGCACGCGCTCGGCCTGCTCAGCCAATCCCAGGTGGTCCAGCGCGATGTCCAGCGCCAGCACGTAACTCTGCGCACCGTACCCTGCGGCGATCCCCAGCCGCTGCCCCATGCCCGCCGGCAACCAGGGCTCGGCGACCGCCCCATCGTCATGCACTTCCACGTAGGCGTTATGCAGGTGCGGGAGCAACTGCTGCAGACGCATGCTGTCCGCGCAGGCGCCCGGATCCAGCAGCGTCACCTCGCCACGCGCGTGGTCGGCCACACGCAACGCATCCAACAGTTCCTGCTCCGAGCCGCACGCCCGGATCGCCACGCTGGTACCGGCATCCACGGCGCGGTGTACCAGCGTTTTCAGTACCAGCCCCGGCAGCGGCTCGGCGGTACGGATCAGCGCACCCGCTGCTTCTGGCCCCCGGATGATGAAGATCGACATGACGCAACTCTTGTTCGCAAGTGCGCCTGCGGCGCGGTAGGCACACAATGCGCGCGCCGCCCGTAACGCCTCCATGGCACGCACCGCGCAGCAGCGTAAATTCTGCGTAGCGTTCGTAGTTTCCCGGTAGAGCCGACAGGTAGAGCCGACTTCAGTCGGCTGCTTTCAGCTTGCCTGGGGCTTGCCTTGGTAGAGCCGACTTCAGTCGGCTGCTTTCAGCGCACGGCAAGGGCAGCCGACTGAAGTCGGCTCTACCTGTCGGCTCTACCCGTCGGCGCTACCCGCCAGGGAACCCAACCGCCTTTCCGCGGTCTTACCCCCACACCCACCCGAGCCTCGCCATGGACGCCACTGCCCGCCCCCCCGTTACCCGACGCGCCCTGCACTGGCTGAAGAAGGAAGCCCTGCCACTGGTGGTGATGCTCGGTCTGCTCGCTGCCGCCCGTGACACGCTGGCCAACCACTACGTCGTGCCCAGCGGTTCCATGCAGCCTACGTTGGAGCCCGGTGACCGCGTGGTGGTGGACATGCGCGCCTATGGATTGCGGCTGCCCTTCACCGCGCACGCGTTGGTGAACGTCGGCACCCCGCAGCGTGGCGAAGTGGCGGTGTTCGATTCGCCCGCCGATGGCACCCGGCTGATCAAGCGCGTGGTCGCCGTGGCCGGTGACCGGGTGGATGTACACGACGGCCATCTGAGCATCAACGGGGTGCCGCTGCAGCTCGGCAACACGGCGGCCGCAGAGCAGTTCGGCGCCCGTACCGCGCAACTTGACCTGGACATGGGCGGCGGCCCGGATGTTGCTGACGTGGTGGTGCCGGCCGGCAAGCTGCTGGTCATGGGTGACCACCGCGGCAACAGTTTCGACGGGCGATTCTTCGGCTTCGTCGACGCCGACAAGGTGTATGGGCGTGCGGTCGCGGTGTATTACCGGCGCGGCGAAGGGCTGGAGTGGTTGCGTCTTTGACCACCAACCCCCGGCCTGGGCCGGATTCCGATGTCGGATGCCCGATGCCGATGCCCGATGCCGATGCCGATGTCGGGGAACGGGGAACGGTAGAGCCGACTTCAGTCGGCTGCTCTTTGAGCGGGGATCCGGACCATCGCGTCCAGGGCAGCCGACTGAAGTCGGCTCTACCCCAGCCTACCCGTGCCCCGACTAACCAAGACGTAAGACGTATCAATCCGTACCGATCAGGTTATGGATCGACTCGTCATCGGGGTCTAGCCTAGTCATCTCCCCCCACCCCGGGCGCCTCTGTGGCCTTTCGATCCCATGAACGGTGACACCGCGGCAGCCATCGCGCACCGCACGTCCCACACGGACGCCACTTCAGCGAAGGCTACCCACATCGAGCAAGGCACCCCGGCGTTCCGGCGTACCGCGGTCGCGCTGTTCCTGGCTGGCTTCTCGACCTTCGGGTTGCTGTACACGGTGCAGCCGCTGCTGCCGGAGTTCAGCCGCCACTTCGGTGTATCCGCCGCCAACAGTGCGCTGGCGCTTTCGCTCAGTACGGGCCTGCTGGCAGTGATGATGTTGATCGCCGGCCTTGTCTCCGACCGCATCGGCCGCCGCAACGTCATGATCACGGCGCTGCTGGCCTCCACCGTGCTGTCGGCGGCCAGTGCGATGGTGGACGACTGGACCACCCTGCTGATCCTACGCGCGCTGTTGGGCGTCGCCCTGAGCGGCGTGCCTGCCGTGGCCATGACCTATCTGGTCGAAGAGATGGACAGCCGCGCGATGGGATTGGCGATGGGGCTGTACATCGGCGGCAATGCGGTTGGCGGCATGAGCGGCCGGTTGATCGCCGGCATCATCGCCGACCACTGGGGCTGGCGCTGGGGCATCGGGGTGGTGTCGATCATCGCCGTCGCCAGTACGCTGCTGCTGTGGATGCAACTGCCGCCGTCGCGGCACTTCCAGAGCCGACGCGGCGGGCTGCGCCAGTTGCCATCACGCTGGCGGCAGCTGTTCGCGGACCCTGGGCTGCCGTGGCTGTTCGCTACCGCGTTCCTGCTGATGGGCGTGTTCGTCACCACCTACAACTATCTCGGCTACCACCTGCTTGCCCCGCCGTATGCATTGAGCCAGACCGTCGTCGGCCTGATCTTCAGCGTGTATCTGGTCGGCACCTTCAGCTCGGCGTGGATGGGCCAGCAGGCGATACGCCATGGCCGCGGTCGTGTGCTTTCCATCAGCTATGCATTGATCATCGCGGGCATCGTGTTGCTGGTGATGCCGTGGCTATGGACCATGGCGCTCGGCATCGCACTGGTGACGTTCGGTTTCTTCGGTGGCCACTCGGTAGCCAGCAGTTGGGTCGGCAGCCGCGCCGGATCGATCCGCGCCGAAGCGTCTGCGTTGTATCTGTTTTCGTACTACCTCGGGTCCAGCGTGCTGGGCGCCGTGGGCGGGCTGGCGTACACAGCGTGGGACTGGGTGGGCGTATGCGCCTTCACCGGTGCGCTGACGCTGATCGGCGCCGGCATTGCCTGGCGCCTGTGGCGCTGCACCGCGATGGCTTGAGCGGCGCTCTCCATTGCATTTGGTAGAGCCGACTTCAGTCGGCTGCCTTTGGGTGATCGAGCGATGCGGCAAGCCGACTGAAGTCGGCTCTACCGGCCTCGTCAAACGGACCGTCCATCGTTGCACATCGCATTTGGTAGAGCCGCCTTCAGTCGGCTGCCTTTGGGTGACCGCGCGATGCGGCAAGCCGACTGAAGTCGGCTCTACCGGCCCTCGTCAGCCGGACCGACCGGCGCTCCACGTTGCATTTGGTAGAGCCGACTTCAGTCGGCTGCCTTCGGGTGATCGCGCGATGCGGCAAGCCGACTGAAGTCGGCTCTACCGGCCCTCGTCAAGCGGACCGACCGACGCTCCACGTTGCATTTGGTAGAGCCGACTTCAGTCGGCTGCCTTTGGGTGATCGAGCGATGCGGCAAGCCGACTGAAGTCGGCTCTACCGGCCGTCGTCAGCCGGACCGACCGACGCTCCACATTGCATTGGTAGAGCCGACTTCAGTCGGCTGCTTTTGGGTGGCCGCGCGATGCGGCAAGCCGACTGAAGTCGGCTCTACCGGCCCTCGTCAATCGGACTTACCAAACTCCGCCTGCAGCAGTGCGGTGAAATTGCGGATCAACGGGGTGATGCCTTCGCGCCGCCACACCAACTGTACTTCCGAATGGGCACCGCGGTCGCCGAGGGCCACGAAACACGCACCTTCAATCTGGATGTGGTCGCACGACGAAGGCAGGATCGCCGCGCCCAGTCCGGCGGCGGCCAGGCTGATCAGCGTTGATGCTTCACCGGCCTCCTGCACGATGCGCGGGGTGAACCCGGCTGCCGCACACAAGGCAATCATCTGATCGTGGATGCCGGCACCTACACTGCGGTGAAAACCTACAAAGGGCTCGTGCGCGAACTGCTTCAGCGGCAGCACGGTCGTCGCGGGGTCACGTCCACGCAGGGCAGGGTGGTCGCGATGCAGCACCAGCGCCAGTGGGTCGGTGAACAGGCTGCGCGCCACCAGCTCCGCCGGCAGCACGCGCTTGCGGATGATGCCCACGTCCAGTCGATTCTCCAGCAACGCGTCGATCTGCTGCAGGGTATTCATTTCGCGAAGCTGCAAGCGCACCTGCGGGAAGCGCTCCCGGTAACCGAAGATCGCGCGGGGGATCTGCGGCACCAAGGGGGTGGCGCGGGTCAGGCCGATGTGCAGTTCGCCTTGTTCGCCGCGCTGTACGCGCTGCACCTCGTCGACTGCGACGTCCACCTGCTGCAGGATGGCTCGCGCCTTTACCTGCAGCAGTACGCCGGCTTCGGTCAGTTGTACGCGCCGATGGCTGCGCACGAACAACGGCGCACCGAGCAGCTGTTCCAGCTGGCGGATCTGCTGGCTGAGCGGCGGCTGAGACATACCGAGCCGCTCGGCGGCCTGACCGAAGTGCAGCGTGTCGGCCACGGCGAGGAAATAGCGGAGATGGCGCAGTTCGATGGACATGGGGGCATTGTAGGTAACCGCAGACCGGTCAGGCGGTGCCGAGGGTAGAGCCGACTTCAGTCGGCTGGCGGGGAGCAGCCGATGGTAGAGCCGACTTCAGTCGGCTGACCGGAAAGCAGCCGACTGAAGTCGGCTCTACCAAGTGCGGGGCAGCGCAGCGCCAGCACCAAGTGCAGAGCAGCGCAGCGCCAGCACCAAGTGCAGAGCAGCGCGGCGCCAGCACCAAGCGCGGAGCAGCGCAGCGCCATCACCAAGCGCGGGGCAGAGCAGCGCCGGCACCAAGCGCGGAGCAGCGCAGCGCCAGCACCAAGCGCGGGGCAGCGCAGCGCCAGCACCAAGCGCGGGGCAGCGCAGCGCCAGTACCAAGCGCGGAGCAGCGCAGCGCCGACACCAAGTGCGGGGCAGCGCAGCGCCAGCACCAAGCGCGGAGCAGCGCAGCGCCATCACCAAGTGCGGAGCAGCGCAGGGCCATCACCAAGTGCGGAGCAGCGCAGCGCCAGCACCTCGCGCAGCGGCACCAGCGCCGCCGTCGTCGCCATCAGCGCTCGGAATGCCCACTCTGGTCGTACTCGCGCGGTGAGAACAGCTCCGGCTGGATCATCTCCACGAACGCGCGCGCCTGCGCCGACAATGCCTTGCCACGCCGCACGATGACGCCATAACTGCGCTCGGGGAACCACTCGCGCATCGAACGCGCCACCAGCTTGTGGGGATCGGCATCATTCAGGCACAGCGACGGGACGATGGAGATGCCCATCCCCATCGCCACGTACTGCTTGATCACTTCCCAGCCGCCGACTTCCAGCGCCACGGTATAGGGCAGGCGGTGGCGCTGGAATACCTGGTCCACCAGTCGGTAGGTGATCTGGCGCTTCGGCGGCAGGACCAGCGGGTGTTGGGAGATCGCCTCCAGGCTCAGCATGCCGCGCGCCAGCGGGTGGTCGTGCGGGGTGATCAGCATCTGCTCGAAGCGGTAGGCGGGGGCGTAGGTCAGGTCGGCCGGCACGTCGGTCATCGAGCCCACGGCCAGATCGACGGCATCGTCGCGCAGCAGGTCGGTGCCGTCGGCGCTGATGGCGTTGTGCAGGGTCAGGCGCACGTCCGGGTGCAGCTGGCGGAAGCGTTCGATGATGCGCGGCAGCAGGTACAGGATGGTGGAGCTGTTGGCCGCGATGTTCAGCTCGCCGGCGTCCATGCCGCTGACCTTGTCGCGGAACCGCGCTTCCAGTCCGTCCAGGTCTTCCACCAGCGGCTGGGCCATCTCGAACAGCAACTGGCCTTCGCGGCTGGGCACCAGGCGCCGCCCACTGCGCTCGAACAGCACCACGCCCAGCTCGCGCTCCAGCGCCTGCAACTGCTGGCTGATCGCCGGCTGGCTGACGAAAAGCGCCTCCGCGGCGCGTGACACCGACCCGAGTCGCACCGTCTGGCAAAACGCCCGCAGCGGTTTCAACCGGTCGGATTTGTAGGAAAAACGAGGGCTTGGCGGTGGTCGCGTGGACATCGTGTCATGAGTATAAGCACAACTTATCCAACGCATTGCAATATCTGCTTTGTCAAATACATCGCCGACACGGCACGGTAGGGGCGTCCCTCGATCCAGGAGTGTCCCGATGTCCGCCGTTGCTACTGCTCTCCCATCGCCGCCCGCCAAGCCGACGCCCGGGATCTCGCTGACCACCCAGGTGGCCGGCCAGGCCGCCCTGCTGCCCGCCCCGCTGCTGGCGCTGCTGGTGTCGCTGCACCGCGCCGTCGAGCCGGGTCGCCAGGCCCGCCTGGCCGCCCGCGTGCAGCGTCAGGCGTTCTTCGACCAAGGCGGTCTGCCGGACTTCCGCGCCGATACCGCGCCGATCCGTGCCGAGGATTGGAAGGTGGCACCGCTGCCGGCGGCGCTGCTGGACCGCCGCGTGGAGATCACCGGGCCGACCGACCCGAAGATGGTCATCAATGCGCTGAACTCCGGGGCCAAGGTGTTCATGGCCGACTTCGAGGACGCCACGGCACCGACCTGGCGCAACCTGCTGGCTGGCCAGCAGTCGCTGATCGGCGCGGTGCGCGGCGACCTGCAGTTCACCGCCCCGGCCAGCGGCAGCAAGCCGGCCAAGCACTACACACTGCGTCCCTATGAAGAACGCGCGGTGCTCATCGTGCGTCCGCGCGGCTGGCACCTGGACGAAAAGCACGTGCTGGTGGATGGCCAGCGCCTGGCCGGTGGGCTGTTCGATGCGGCAGTGTTCGCCTACCACAACGCCCGCACGCTGATGGCCAACGACCGCGGCCCGTACTTTTACCTGCCGAAGCTGCAGAGCATGGAAGAAGCTGCGCTGTGGGAAACCGCGCTCTCGCACATCGAAGGCATGCTGGGCCTGCCGCAGGGGCAGATCAAGGTCACCGTGCTGATCGAAACGCTGCCGGCGGTGTTCGAAATGGACGAGATCCTGCACGCGCTGCGCGAGCGCATCGTCGGCCTGAACTGCGGCCGCTGGGATTACATTTTCTCGTACCTGAAGACGTTCCGCCGGCATGCCGACAAGGTGCTGCCGGATCGTGGCCAGGTGACCATGACCCAGCCGTTCCTGAAGGCCTATTCGGAGTTGTTGATCCAGACCTGCCACCGGCGCGGTGCACACGCGATGGGCGGCATGGCCGCGCAGATCCCGATCGGCAACGATGCGGCCGCCAACGAACAGGCGATGGCCCGCGTGCGGGCAGACAAGCTGCGCGAGGTCACGGCGGGCCATGACGGCACCTGGGTGGCGCACCCGGCGTTGATCCCGGTGGCGATGGCGATCTTCGATGACCACATGCCCGGCGCGAACCAGCAGCAGGTGCTGCGCCAGGACGTGCGCGTGGACCGCGACCAGTTGATCGCGCGTCCGCCGGGCACCATCACGCGTGCCGGCTTCGACGGCAACGTGGAAGTGTGCGTGCGCTACCTGGCGGCCTGGCTGGATGGGAACGGCTGCGTCCCGATCCACAACCTGATGGAAGACGCCGCCACCGCCGAGATCAGCCGCAGCCAGCTGTGGCAGTGGCTGCACACGCCCGGGCAGCAGCTGGACGACGGCACGGCCATCGACCCGCCGCTGCTGGACAGCGCGTTGGCGCAGCTGCCCGCCCGCCTGGGTGACCGCGCGGCACTGCCCGGTGGCGGCCGCGTGGACGAAGCCATCGCGCTGCTGTCCGAGCTGAGCCGCGCCGATGAACTCAACGATTTCCTGACCCTGCCGGCCTACGCACGCATCGACTGATGCCTGCGCCTGCCCGTTTTTTCTTCCTGCTGTAGCACCGACGAACTGGAGATAGACATGAGCACGCTGCCCACTGCCGAACAGATCCAGCACGACTGGGACACCCACCCCCGCTGGCAGGGGATTGAACGCAACTACACCGCCGCCGACGTGGTGCGCCTGCGCGGCACCGTCCACGTGGAGCATTCGCTGGCGCGGTTGGGGGCGGAGAAGCTGTGGACGTACCTGCAGGAAAAAGAGTTCGTCAACGCGCTGGGTGCGCTGACGGGCAACCAGGCGATGCAGCAGGTGAAGGCCGGTTTGAACGCCATCTACCTGTCCGGCTGGCAGGTCGCCGCCGACGCCAACCTCGCTGGCCAGATGTACCCGGACCAGTCGCTGTACCCGGCCGATTCGGTGCCGGCAGTGGTCAAGCGCATCAACAACACGCTGCTGCGCGCCGACCAGCTGCACCACGCAGAAGGCAAGGATGACATCGACTTCCTGCAGCCCATCGTAGCGGACGCCGAGGCCGGCTTCGGCGGCGTACTCAACGCCTTCGAGCTGATGAAAGCGATGATCGAAGCCGGTGCTGCCGGGGTGCATTTCGAAGACCAGCTGGCCTCGGTGAAGAAGTGCGGCCACATGGGCGGCAAGGTGCTGGTGCCGACCCGGGAAGCCATTGAAAAATTGAACGCGGCCCGGCTGGCGGCCGATGTGCTGGGCGTGCCGACCCTGCTGGTGGCCCGCACCGATGCCGAGGCAGCCGACCTGCTGACCAGCGATATCGACCCCAATGACCAGCCCTTCGCCACCGGCGAGCGCACCACCGAAGGCTTCTACAAGACCCGCAACGGCCTGGATCAGGCCATCAGCCGCGGCCTGGCCTACGCGCCCTATGCCGACCTGGTGTGGTGCGAGACCGGCAAGCCGGACCTGGAGTTCGCCCGCCAGTTCGCCGAAGCCATCCATGCCAGGTTCCCGGGCAAGTTGCTGGCCTACAACTGCTCGCCCAGTTTCAACTGGAAGAAGAACCTGGACGACGCCACCATCGCGAAGTTCCAGACCGAGATCGCCAAGTACGGGTACAAGTTCCAGTTCATCACCCTGGCCGGCTTCCACGCGCTCAACTACTCGATGTTCAACCTGGCCCACGGCTACGCCCGCCGCCAGATGAGCGCCTTCGTGGAGCTGCAGGAGGCCGAGTTCGCCGCCGCCGACCGTGGCTTCACGGCGGTCAAGCATCAGCGCGAGGTGGGCACGGGTTATTTCGATGCGGTCACCCAGGCGATCCAGCAGGGCCAGTCCTCGACCACCGCGCTGACCGGCTCCACCGAAGAAGAACAGTTCAGCGCCGGCCGCGCCGCCTGACCATCGGCATCGTGACGGCCGCTGGCCGTCAGCCCTGCCCGGCACGCCCCGGGCAGGGCCCCTGACCCCTTCTTTCAACTAGCTGAAATCATTGGGCCCGGCCCTCTAAACTGAGACGCAGCGCACGGTTGAAAGCGGTGCTATGCTCCGCTCCTCAGAATGGGCAGTCTGATCACTGGGGCAGGGAATGAGCGGCAGGGGTGCGGTCGCAGACGCGTGTGCACGGACAGGCATTGCCACCACGGCGATGGCTGAGATCGTGCACGCCGTCCTGAGTCCCGAAGAGTTCGCCCTGTTTGCCAGCTTCGCCAACCAGCGCAGCCTGCGTGATGGCGATTGCCTGTTCCGCCGTGGTCACCGGGGCAGCAGCATGTTCGTCATCGCAGAAGGCGCCATCGAGCTCGACTTCGGCGAAGACCTGGTCATGAAGCGCCTGGGCCCGAACGAGTTCTTCGGGGAGCTGGGCCTGTTGATCGGTGACCACCTGCGCAGCGCCGATGCACGCGCGACCTGCGATACCGAAGTTCTTGAACTGGGTCATGTCGACTTTCATCGGCTGGTGGAAAGCGAGCCGGACCTGGTGGCTTATTTCCTGCGTCGTACCATCATGCGCGTGGTGGGCAACGAGCAGGCACTGATCAGCCAGCTGCGCCGCCGCAACCACGACCTCGAAACAGCGCTGGACAACCTCTACGTCACCACCCACCAGCTCAGCCACACCCGCGAGCTGGTGCGCACCGACGAGTTGACCGGCCTGCACAACCGGCGTGGACTGGCGCTGTACCTGCAGGAATGCCGCGGACACGAAGAGGGGCCCGCACAGGGACTGCTGCTGATCGACTGCGACCGCTTCAAGCAGATCAACGACCAGTTCGGCCACCAGGCGGGTGACCGCGTGCTGCAGAGCGTGGCCAACATCCTGCGCTCGATGGCCGGTGCCGACGATCTGGCCTGCCGCTTGGGCGGTGATGAGTTCTGCCTGCTGCTGCGCCGGGCCAATGCGCAGATCGTGCAGCACGCCGCCGAGTTCGTGCTCAGCGCGGTGCACGGTCTGCTGGAGCGCAGCCACGGTACGCCGCATGTGTGCCATCTCAGCATCGGCGCCAGCCTGGTCGATGCCACCGCCGACTGGAGTGAGTGGTATGCCAACGCCGATCGCGCGTTGTACCAGGCCAAGCGCGATGGTGGTGATCGGCTGCGATGGGTGCATGATGTGACGGACAGCGACTAGGGCGGAAATGACCATGCGCGGCGACAAGGAACCGTCCCCCCACGTCCCGCAACTGCGGGCGTTGTTGTTCACCGATCTGGTGGACTCCACATCGCTGGTGGAGCGCATTGGCGACACTGCCGCTGCAGAGTTGTTCCAGCAGCACGATCGCCTGGTGCTGGCCATGCAGCAGCGCTGGCACGGCCAGCAGATCGATCGCTCCGATGGCCTGTTCCTGCTGTTCGAACGCCCGGTGGATGCGCTGGGATTCGCGCTGGACTACCAGCAGGGGCTGCGCCAGCTCGGCCAGGCCAACAACGTCCCACTGTTCGCGCGGGCTGGCCTGCACGTGGGCGAGGTGATCCTGTGGGACAACAGCGCCGAGGCCATCGCCCTGGGTTCCAAGCCGGTGGAAGTGGAAGGCCTGGCCAAGCCGATGGCCGCACGCCTGATGCAGCTCGCGCGGCCGGGGCAGGTCCTGCTGTCGGCCACCGCCGAGTCGATGGTGCGGCGCGCGACCGATCGACTGGGTGACGTCGGCAAGGGGCTGAAGTGGAAGTCATACGGCCGGTGGCGTTTCAAGGGCGTGGCGCAGCCCATGGACGTCCATGGCGTGGCGACGCCCGAGTTGCCGCCGGTGGGCCGACCTCGGGCGACGCCGAAGGCCATGCGCGATATCCCGTTCTGGCGCCGGCCGATGGCGATGGCGGCGGAGGCCACGTTCGCGATAGTGCTGGTGGTGGGGGGCTGGTTTGCCACGCGTCCTACGCCTGCCCTGGCGTTCGTGGAACGCGATTGGGTCGTGCTGGCCGACGTGAGCAACCTGACAGGCGAGTCGATCTTCGATGCCTCGATGCGGCAGGCCATGTTGCTTGGCCTGGAGCAGTCGCCCTACGTGAACGTGTTGTCCGAGGGCAAGGTGCGCGAGAGCCTCGAGCTGGCGCGGCAGCCGACCGACGCCGTGCTGGATAGAAGGCGGGCGGTGGACGTTGCCAGTCGCGAGGGTGCACGCGCCGTCCTGCTGCCCAAGGTCATGCCGCACGCAGGCCGCTACGACGTGAGTGTGGATCTCGTCGATCCGACCGACAATAAAGTCGTCACGACCTACCATGCGCAAGCGTCCAGCCCGGACCAGGCCGTGGCAGCGGTCGGTGACGTCGTGGAGCAGCTCAGGCGTGGCCTGGGCGAACCGCTGGCAGCGCTCGAGAAATCAGTGCCCCTGCCGCAGGCGACGACCTCGAACCTGCGCGCACTGCGCGCCTATGCGCTGGGTGAAGTGGCGATGGGTCGGCGTCGTTTCGACGAAGCGAGAAACCTGTACCAGGCTGCGCTGGATCTGGATCCGGAGTTCGCGCTCGCTTACATGGGCATCGCGAAGTACCACGCGCGCACATCGAACACGCTCGAAGCACGCGAGCAGCTGCAGAAGGCGTTGGCGCTGCAAGGCCGACTGCCCTTCCGTGAGCAGCTTTACATGAAAGGCTGGCAGGCGGAGCTGCAACCGGGTGGGTGGCCGCTGGAACAGTGGCGGTTGCTGGCCAAGCTCTACCCCGATTCCTTTGCTGGCCTGTCCAACACGTCCTGGCACCTGTTGATGGACAACCGCTTCCGCGAAGCGGAGCCCTTCGCACGTGCCGCCGCCGTTCCGCAGGACCATCTACGGACCTATCCGATGCTGAACATCGCCCGGATCCAGATCGCAGAGAACCAGCCCGAGCGGGCCCTGCATACGCTCAAGCAGATCGCGGAACTGCGTGGCAGTCGTGGACCGGACGACACCCAGGTAGACGCGCTGGTGGCGCTGCGGCGCTATGACGAAGCGCTGGCCCTGCTGCGCAGCATGGGCAACGGCAATGATGCCCTGCAGTCCCTGATGTTCATGCGCGCGCGCATGCTGGTCGCCGCGGATCAGGGCGATTGTGATGCGATGCGCGTGGCCCTGGAGTCAGACAGTGCCAAGCCGGAACTGATCGACTACCGGATCCAGCAGCATCTGATGCACGCCACTGTCGCCACGCTGTGCAGCGCTGCCGATGAAGCGCCCTTGAGGGCATTGGCCGCCCAGCTGCAGCCCCTGCTCGCTGAGCGTGACAACCCCAACCTGACCGATCGCACGCTGCAGTTGCTTGCCTTGGCCTATCTGGGCCAACGTCAAGGATATGGGCGGTTGTCCGATGAGATCCTGCAGAAGAACCAGGCGCTGATTGATCTGCAGAAGAGTCCGGTCGTGGCGAAATGGCGCACGATCGTGCGGGCCATGGGCATGCTCGGCACAGGTGAGCCGGACGCGGCGATCAGCCTGCTTACGCCGCTTCTGGATGGCAGCGAGCCGGTACAGGCGCACGTGGTACTTCTGCAGGCCCACCGCGCACGGCGTGATGAGCGTGGCATCGTGCAACAGCAGCAATGGCTTGCACAGCACCGGGGGCAGGCCATTGCGGAAGTGGCAGCGCTGCAGGTCTGGCAGGCCCTCAATGCACACGACGTGGCGACATGGGCAGCGCCGGCCCATCCGGCCGGGCGCCGCTGATCCCTTCTCAGCCGATCGTCTCTCCCACCTTTCCTGCTTCGAACGCGAAGATGACCGTCATCGCAGCGGTGGACGTGCTCAGGTAGCTTTCCAGCTCGCTGCGAACCGCCTGCAGCTCTTCCGGGGAGGCCAGCACATCGACATCAAGGCAATCCTTGCAACCAGAGGCGTCGATGCCGATGGACGCCAACGCAGCGCCGGGATCGCTGGTGAACAACGCGCGGAATGCGGAATCACCGATCAGGCGATCAAGCAGCAGGGAGGCGTGCGCGGGCGTGAGCTGGTTGGCTTGGGCGTGTTGCGTCATGGTGTGATCCTTCAGGGGAAACTCTTCTATCGGCGGCAGCTTCGGGTAATTGAGCGACGTTCAATGCCGCGCTAAAGCATGGACGCGTCCAGCCGCTCTAGAGTGTCATCGCCTTGTAGACAGGAACTGGCATGCGTGTCCGCCGTTGTACCCATGTGGTGCTTGAGCCGCGTGAATCGGTGTCTTTCGACATCGCGGCGCTGCTCCGCGGGCGTGCTGCGGCAGACAGTCGATTTGAATGGGTAGCGTTCGCGTCCCATCTGGATGGGCCCGTTGCGGTAGATGAAGCGGCACGGGACCTGCTGGGATCGATCAGTGCACGACGTTGGTCGGAACGACCGCAGCCTGACCCCCATGCAGCGACAGTGTCAGCACTGGTCGAATGTGGGTTGTTGCTGGCTGATACCACCGGACATCACGGCATGCGGGACCGTGACGAAACCCTGCGCGATGCAAACTGGTGGTCGCTCACCGCGATCGCGCACCGCCATTCGCGCTGGGCAGGCGTGGACAGCGTGTCGGACATGCGTGCCCAAGGCTTGGATACTGCCACGGGGCTGCGTGCTACGTTGGGGCCACCCCCACCGAGTGTGTTGCCACTTGCAGGCCTGTATCAGCCGCTGCCGCAGCAGGGCGCGGATGCGTTTGATCAGCTGCTGGCGAATCGTGCCACCTGCCGCAACTTTGATCAGGACAAGCCGCTGGAACTGCCGCTTCTGGCGCAGTTGCTTCAGCGCACCGTCATGGCGCACGCGGAGGTCCGGATTGATCCGGAGACCGTCTTCCTGAAGAAGAACGTTCCATCCGGTGGTGGATTGCACCCTACCGAAACATGGCTGCTCGCGCTGCGCGTCGAAGGGTTGGCACCTGGGTTCTATCACTACCACCCTGTGCAGCATGCGTTGCTGCCACGCCCATCGCCTGCGCCTGAAACGTTGGCTGAGCTGGCTCGCCGCATGCTGTCCGGTCAGGAATGGTTCGCCGACGCGCCAGCGTTGCTGATCCTCGCGCCCCGCTTTGAGCGCAGCTTCTGGAAGTACCGCAATCACGCCAAGGCGTATCGTGCCGTTCTGCTGGACGTCGGCCACATCTCCCAGGCGATCTATACAAGCGCTACCGCCGCCGGTTTGGCGTCGTTTGTCACCGCTGCGATAAACGAAGAAGAGGTGGACCGCGCGCTGGGGGTGGATGGCGCAGGTCAGGGGGCGGTGGCCATCTGTGGCGTCGGCTGGCGTGCCGCAGAGCAGGTCACGGCGGAGTTCGATCCGCCGCGACACCGCCCCGGTTGAGCATCACGCCGCCTCGAAATCCACCAGCACCGCGCCGTCTCCCACCTGCTCGCCCGCCTTCGCGCGGTACCCGTGCACCGTGCCATCGGCCGGTGCCGCCAGGGTGTGCTCCATCTTCATCGCCTCCAGCACCACCAGGGGCGTGCCGCGGGTGACCTTGCTGCCCGGCTCCACCAGGGTGGCGACGATCTTGCCGGGCATCGGCGCCAGCAGGCTGCCGGCATCGGCGCTGGCCTGTTCGGATTCCCCCACCGGGTCGTGCACGGTGAAGCGCTGCTGGCCCTGCGCGGTGAACAGATACACCTGCACGCCATCGCGCTGCACGCCCACACGCAGGCGCTGTTCCTGCACGACCACCTCCAGGTGGCCGTCATTGAACGAACCCTGGACCGTCACGGCGGGCTCTGCGTCACGCCGAACCTGCCAGCCGCCCGGCTGCACGGTCACGCGCACGACATGCTCGCGCTCGCCCTGCTGCAGCGGCAAGGTGCGGGCGGCGGTCTCACCGATCCGCCAGCCATCCTGCGCCTGCCACGGTGACTGCGCATCACGCGCATCCACACGTGCAGTGGGTGTGGTGACAGCGGCAGCAATGGCAGCCAGCGCCCAGAGCGATTCGTCGCCTGCCGCGGGCGCGGCCAAGGCCTCCTGCTCGCGTTCGATCAGCGCGGTGTCCAGCTTCGCCTGCGAGAAGGATGCGGTTCCCACCAGCCGTCGCAGGAAGCCGGCGTTGGTGGTCACGCCCACCACCTGGCAGTCGGCCAATGCCTGCTGCATGCGGCGCAGTGCCGCGTCACGGTTTATGTCCCAGACGATCAGCTTGGCGATCATCGGGTCGTAAAACGGGGTGATGGTGTCGCCTTCCTCGACGCCCGTGTCCACCCGCACGTTTGCCGTCGGGGTGGGCAGGCGCAGGTGGCGCAGCGTGCCGATCGAGGGCAGGAAGCCCTTGTCGGCGTCTTCGGCGTACAGCCGCGCCTCCAGTGCATGGCCGTGGATGGCCAGCTCGTCCTGGCGCTTGGGCAGGGGCTGGCCAGCGGCCACCTGCAGTTGCCATGCCACCAGATCGGTGCCGGTGATGAACTCGGTGACCGGATGCTCCACCTGCAGGCGCGTGTTCATTTCCATGAAATAGAAATCGCCGTCCGGCGAGGCGATGAACTCCACCGTGCCCGCACCGACGTAGCCCACCGCGCGCGCTGCATCGACGGCTGCCTTGCCCATCGCGGCGCGACGTTCCGCCGTCATGCCCGGGGCAGGGGCTTCCTCCAGCACTTTCTGGTGGCGGCGCTGCACCGAGCAGTCGCGCTCGAACAGATGGACGACGTTGCCGTGGCGGTCACCGAACACCTGTATTTCGATGTGGCGCGGGCGCAGTACGTACTTTTCAACCAGCACGTGCTCGTTGCCGAAGGCCGAGCGCGCTTCGCGCTGGCAACTGGCCAGGGCGTCGATGAAGGCTGCGCTGTCGTCCACGCGGCGCATGCCCTTTCCGCCGCCGCCGGCGCTGGCCTTGATCAGCACGGGATAGCCGATGGCATCCGCCTGCCCGCGCAGGAACTGCGGGTCCTGGTTGTCGCCGTGGTAGCCGGGGGTAAGCGGTACGCCGGCCTGCTGCATCAGCGCCTTGGCCGCGCTCTTGTCGCCCATTGCACGGATCGCGCTGGCCGGTGGACCGATGAACACGATGCCGGCCGCTGCGCAGGCATCGGCAAAGGCGGCGTTCTCGGACAGGAAGCCGTAGCCGGGGTGGATTGCCTGTGCGCCCGTGCGCCGCGCTGCGTCGAGGATCACCTCGGCGCGCAGGTAGCTCTCCGCGGCGGGCGCCGGGCCGATCGCAACGGCCTCGTCCGCCAGGCGCACGTGACGTGCGTTGCGGTCCGCGTCGGAGTACACCGCCACGGTGGCGATGCCCAGCGCGCGGCAGGTGGCGATGACGCGGCAGGCGATCTCGCCGCGGTTGGCGATGAGGATCTTGTTGAACATGGTGGAGTGCTCGGTCATGGCGCAGGTCACATGCGGAACACGCCGAAGCGTGTCTCGCGGGCCGGGGCGTTGAGGCTGGCCGACAGGGCCAGGGCAAGCACGCGGCGGGTGTCGGCCGGATCGATGATGCCGTCGTCCCACAGGCGCGCGCTGGCGTAATACGGATGACCCTGGCGCTCGAACTGGTCGCGGATCGGTGCCTTGAAGGCGTCCTCTTCCTCGGCTGCCCACGCGCCGCCCTTGGCTTCGATGCCGTCGCGCTTGACCGTCGCCAGCACGCTGGCTGCCTGCTCGCCACCCATCACGCCGATGCGTGCGTTGGGCCACATCCACAGGAAGTTGGGCGAGTACGCGCGCCCGCACATACCGTAGTTGCCGGCACCGAACGAGCCGCCGATGACCACGGTGAACTTCGGCACCTTGGCGCAGGCGACGGCCATCACCAGCTTGGCGCCATCCTTGGCGATGCCGCCTTGTTCGTACTTGCGTCCCACCATGAAGCCGGTGATGTTCTGCAGGAACACCAGCGGGATGTTGCGCTGGGTGCACAGCTCGATGAAGTGCGCCCCTTTCAGGGCGGACTCTGAAAACAGGATGCCGTTGTTGGCGATGATGCCCACCGGATAGCCGTGCAGATGTGCAAAACCGGTGACCAGGGTGCTGCCATAGCGTGGCTTGAACTCATCGAAGCGCGAGCCATCGACCAGGCGCGCAATCACCTCGCGCACGTCGAACGGCTTGCGCGTGTCGGCCGGGATCACCCCGTACAGCTCGTGTGCCGGGAACAGCGGTTCCTGGGGCGGTTGCAGCGCCATGGCCGGCTCGGGCTTGCGCCAGTTGAGCTGGGCAATGATCGCCCGCACCCGCGCCAGGGCCTGCAGATCGTTGTCGGCCATGTGGTCGGCCACGCCGGACAGGCGGGTATGCACATCCGCACCGCCCAGGTCTTCGGCACTCACCACTTCGCCGGTGGCGGCCTTCACCAGCGGCGGGCCGCCGAGGAAGATGGTGCCCTGCTCGCGCACGATCACCGTTTCATCGCTCATCGCCGGCACATAGGCGCCGCCGGCGGTGCAACTGCCCATCACGCAGGCGATCTGCGGAATGCCCTGTGCGGACAGGTTGGCCTGGTTGTAGAAGATGCGGCCGAAATGATCGCGATCCGGGAAGACCTCATCCTGCAGCGGCAAAAAGGCGCCACCGGAGTCCACCAGGTAGATGCAGGGCAGGCGGTTCTGCTCGGCAATCTCCTGCGCGCGCAGGTGCTTCTTTACCGTCATCGGGTAATAGGTGCCGCCCTTGACCGTGGCATCGTTGGCCACGATCACGCATTCCACGCCGCTCACCCGGCCGATGCCAGCCACCACGCCGGCACAGGGCACCGCATCGTCATACATGCCGTGCGCGGCCAGCGGGGCGATTTCCAGGAAGGCACTGCCCGGGTCGAGCAGGGCATCGATGCGATCGCGGACCAACAGCTTGCCGCGTGCGGTGTGCTTGTTGCGGGCCGCTTCGCTGCCGCCCAGCGCGGTGCGCGCCAAGGTGGCATGCAGGTCATCGACCACCGCCTGCATGGCGCTGCGGTTGCCTTCGAAGGTATCGCTGCCTGCCTGCAGCTGGGTGCTCAGTATGCTCATGGGAGGCCCTTACAGCGTGCGCTGGAACAGTTCGCGACCGATCAGCATGCGGCGGATTTCCGAGGTGCCCGCGCCGATCTCATACAGCTTGGCGTCGCGCCACAAGCGCCCGGTCGGGTATTCGTTGATGTAGCCGTTGCCGCCCAGGATCTGGATCGCCTGGCCGGTGAGCCAGGTGGCCTTCTCCGCGGCATACAGGATCGCGCCGGCCGAATCCTGGCGCGTGGTGCGGCCCTGGTCGCAAGCGCGTGCCACCGCATAGACGTAGGCGCGACAAGCGCCCAGACCGACATACATATCGGCGATCTTGGCCTGGATCAGCTGGAAGCTGCCGATGGCTTCGCCGAACTGGTGGCGCTCGTGTACGTAAGGCATCACCACGTCCATCGCCGCGGCCATCAGGCCCAGCGGGCCGCCGGACAGCACCACGCGTTCGTAATCCAGCCCGGACATCAGCACGCGCACGCCACTGCCTTCCTGGCCGAGCACGTTCTCCACCGGTACCTCACAGTCCTGGAACACCAGTTCGCTGGTCGGTGAGGAGCGCATGCCGAGCTTGTCCAGCTTCTGCGCGGTGGTGAAGCCCTTCATGCCCTTTTCCACAAGGAAGGCGGTGATGCCCTTCGCGCCGGCATTCATGTCGGTCTTCGCGTAGACCACCAGCACGTCGGCATCCGGGCCGTTGGTGATCCACATCTTGTTGCCGTTGAGCACGTAGTGGTCGCCGCGCTTTTCCGCACGCAGCTTCATCGACACCACGTCCGACCCGGCACCCGGCTCACTCATGGCCAGCGCACCGACCAGTTCGCCGCTGCACAGGCCCGGCAGGAAGCGCTGCTTCTGCGCTTCGGTGCCGTTCTTGCGCAGCTGGTTGACGCACAGGTTGGAGTGCGCGCCGTAGGACAGGCCGATGCCGCCGGAGGCGCGCGAGACTTCTTCCATCGCCACCACGTGGGCCAGGTAGCCCATGCCGGTGCCGCCGTATTCCTCTTCCACGGTCATGCCGAGCAGGCCCTGCTCGCCGAGCTTGCGCCACAGGGCGAGCGGGAACTGGTTGGTTTCATCGGCGTGCGCGGCCAACGGGGCGATCTCGGCGGCGGCGAACTGGGCCACGCTCTCGCGCAGCAGGTCGATATCTTCGCCAAGGTCGAAGTTGAGGGAAGGAACGTGCATGCGGGCGACTCCACGACAACGGTTGGAAAGGGGGCGCGCCGGCGGGGGAGCAGGCAGGTGGCCTGCACAGGCGATGGATCCAGCCTACGCCCGATCGGCTAAAAAGTGAACACAAGTTCAAAAATTGAATCTACAATCATCCCATGGCCTACAAACGCTCCCCGCTGATGGAAGAACGGATGGCGGGAGCGCGCGAGCGGATCCTGCTGGCAGCCCGCGAACTGGTGGCGGCCGGCGGCTACCGCAACGCGCCGGTGACCGCCGTGGCGACCCAGGCGGGGGTGTCGACGGGGCTGATCTACCGGCACTTTCCGTCCAAGGCCGAACTGTTCGTGGAAGTGCTCAGCGCGGCGGTGGAGCATGAGGTCCAGATCCTCGAAGGCATCGCGGCGGGCACTGAGCCGGCCCCGCAGCGGCTGCGGCTGGCGATCACCGCCTTCGTGCGTCGCGCGCTGGCCGGACCTGGGCTGGCGCACGCCTTCATCGTGGAACCGGTTGACCCGGAAGTTGAAGCCGAGCGCATGCGCGGGCGGCGGCGCTTCGGTGACGTGTTCCGTCGGCTGGTGCAGGACGGCATGGCCACCGGGGCTTTCCCTGCGCAGGACGTGGACGTCACCGCCGCCTGTATCGTCGGCGCGTTCACCGAGGCCCTGGTCGGCCCCACCGCCCCCAGCCGCCAGACGCAGCGCGACGAACATGCCCTGGCCGATTCGATCAGCGCCTTCTGCCTGCGCGCGGCCGGTGCCCCCGTTCCTGTCGGTAACGCGCCTGCCCCACGGTAGCGCCGAGCCATGCTCGGCGAGCGCAGCGGCGCTGTTCCCCCACCGCAGCCGGTAGCGCCGAGCCATGCTCGGCGAGCGCAGCGGCGCCGTTCCGCCTGGTGCAGCCGACTGAAGTCGGCTCTACCTCGCGCCCGTACCCGCGACCGCACCTGCGACGCTTTGCTGCACTGCGCTGTTGTTGCCGATGAACAGCGTTCTATACTCGGCCGGCAGGCTCATTCGCTCAGCCATGGTCCACCGACTATCAGCCAGGGGTAACGAAGAGTGCGGAATCATGATCTTGAGTTCCTGAAACGCTTTTCCATGATCATCGGCCTGTTGGTCATGATCACCCTGGGATTGATCCTGTTGGCCGCGTGGCTGCATACCCGGATCCCAGCGGAGGTATCGCCCACGGCGGCCAAACGCACCGAACAACGCATCGCCCCGGCGGGCGCGGTGTATGCGGGCAGCACCGGCGCGGCAGCCCAGGCATCCGCGCAGGCAGCCGCCGTGGCCAAGGCGGCTTCGCAGGTCGCGTATGGCGGCACCACCGACGGCAAAGTGATCTACGACAACCTGTGCACGGCCTGCCACACCACCGGTGTCGGCCTGGCCCCCACGCTGGATCATTCGCACTGGGATGCGCGCATCGCGCAGGGCAAGGAAACCCTCTACAAGCATGCCATCGAGGGCTATACCGGCCCGGATGGCGGCATCATGCCGCCGAAGGGCGGCAACCCGGCGCTGACCGAAGCCCAGATGCACGCCACGGTCGACTGGATGATCGGCAACCTGAAATAGGGCCGACCATGCCGCCTGTGGCCGCTGGTCCCATGACGCATCAGGCTTTCATGTTTTGTGGTTACAGTGGCGGCCTACCCCTTCCGTTGCCGCTGTAACTGTCTGGAGCCGTTGTCGATGCGTCGTTGCCTGCTTGCCCTTGCCGTGGCTTTGTCCGTTTCTCCCGCGTTTGCCCAGCCGCAGCCTGTGCCGCAGGCGATGCCCGGCCAGTTGGCGAGCGCGGACGGCGCGACGATCACCCTTGCCCGTGCTCCCAGCGACTGGCGCGCACTGGACGGCAAGTACGTGCGCATCGCCGCCCCCCTGACCTTGGCGGGCACCGACGTTCTGGAACGTTTCGGCCAGCTCACCGTGGCCTTCGAAGGTCGTCTCTGGCAGCCCACGGAAGTGGCCGCACCGGGCACGGCTGGCTACAGCCAGGTGGTGGCGGACAACCAGCGCCGCCGCCTGCTGCTTGATGACGGCAGCGATGCCCGTGACCCGCAGCAGGTGCCCTATCTGGCCACCGACGCCGTGCTGCGCACCGGCATGCAGCTGCGCGGGGTGGAAGGTCGGGTACGCGTGGATGCACAGGGTCGCCCCAGCCTCCAGTTGGGGCGTGCCTTGGCGCTGCCGCCGCTGCAGCGCCCGGCCGCACCGGCGGTGGACGGCGCTTTGAAGGTGGCTGCGTTCAACCTGGAAAACTTCTTCAACGGTGACGGGGAAGGGGGTGGCTTCCCGACGCTGCGCGGTGCGCGCACGCTGGAAGAACACCAGGCCCAGCTCAAGAAGCTCATCGCCACGATCGGCCCGCTGGATGCCGACGTCGCCGCGTTGATGGAACTGGAAAACGACGGCTACGGACCACGCTCGGCCATTTCCACACTGGTGGAGGCGCTCAATGCGGCGTCGGGCAGTCCGGGTGACTGGCGCTTCGTGGATGCGGGCAAGGGGCCGGGTGACAATCCGATCCGGGTGGGCATCATTTACCGCGCCGGGCGCGTGACGCCGGTGGGCAAGCCGGCCACCCTGGAAGGCGGGCCGTTCGCCGAGCACAGCCGGGTGCCGCTGGCGCAGGCCTTCCGGGCTACAGCGGGCGGGGCTCCCTTCATGGTGGTCGCCAACCACTTCAAGTCGAAGGGCTGCCGGGACGCGGTGGCACCGGATGCCGACCGCGATGATGGCCAGGGCTGCTGGAACGCCACGCGGGTGATGTCGGCGCAGAAGCTGGATGCGTGGATGAAGGGCGACCCGACCGGCACCGGCACGCGCGATGCCGTCCTGCTGGGCGATTTCAATGCCTATGCGATGGAAGACCCGATCCGCACGCTGCGCACCGCCGGCTGGCAGGATGCCTTTGCCGTGGCGCGGGTGGAGCGGCCTTACAGCTATGTCTACAACGGCTTCAGCGGGCGCCTGGATCACGCGTTGTTGAATGCCGGCATGGCCAAGCGGCTGAAAGGTGCGGTGGAATGGCACATCAATGCCGATGAGATGGATGCCAGTGGGTACCAGAAGCGCAACGTGGACGGAGCGTGGCGCAGCTCGGATCACGATCCCCTGCTGTTGGGCTTCGACGGCTGACTCCTCGCACAACGCCCGGTAGCGCCGAGTCACGCTCGGCGTCCCCGGCGATCGCACGATGCGCGTGCCCTGCGTGCCCGCGCCGTGCCGCGCGGTACCTCAGCCCAGCGCGATCATCGCAATCGCCACCACCGCCAGTGCCAACCCTGCGCGGTTCCAGCCGCTGGTGCGCTCGCCGAACACGAACACACCGACCAGCGCGCCCAGCACCACCACGCCGATGTTCATGCCAGCGAATACCGTGGCCGGGCTGTCCGACAGATGTTGATGCGCGCGTACATAGAACAGGATGTTGCCGAAGTTCAGCAGGCCCAGCAGGGCGCCGCCGGCAGGATTGCGCCATGCCATCCGGCTGCGGCCCGTGACATGGCGCCACGACTGCACCGCCAGCATCAGCACGAACGCGAGGCTGAAACACACCAGCAGGGCCGCCATCGAGGGCGTGCCGGACAGCGCGACCTTCTTCAACAGAATGTCCACCAGCGCGAAGCCGACCCACACCCCCAACAACCAGCGCCAGCTGCCGGCTGACTGCCTGTCGGCGCTGCCGCTGCGCGCGGTGATCGCCGCGATGGCCAGCAGGCCGATGGCCATGCCCCCCAGCCGTAACGGACCGGCCTGTTCACCGAAGAAGACGAACGCGGCCGCCAATGACAGCAGCAGTGACAGGCGCTGCGCCACGTCACTGCGCACGATGCCGGCCTGCGCCACGGCGCGGCCCAGCACGAGGAAGATCGTCGGCAGGATCACCGCCAAGACCAGCAGAGCGCCCCACGGCGCATGACCGTGGGTCAGCGAGTCCAGCGAGGGTCGCAGCAGCAGGGCGCTCAGGCTGGCAGCGACGAGATAGTTCCAGGTCACCATCTGGCTGATATCCAGCTGCCGGCGGCGTGCGAGTTTCAGCACTACCGACACCAGAACGCTGCAGATCACCGCAAACACGAGGAAGAGCATGGGGGTCGGGCGCAGGGGACGGGTGGGGGACGCTATCATGTTGCCATGCGCAATCCCTCTTTCCCCACGCAATCAGACACCCTTGTCCTTGCCGGCCCAGTGGGTCCGCTGGACGTAGCGGTCGATCTGCCCAAGCCGGAGGTCCCGGTCCAGCCGGTGACCGCCATTGTCTGCCATCCGCTGTCCACCGAGGGCGGCACGATGCACAACAAGGTGGTCACCATGGCCGCCAACACGCTGCGCGATCTTGGTGTCACCACCGTGCGCTTCAACTTCCGCAGCGTTGGCGAATCGGCCGGCAGCTTCGACCACGGCGATGGCGAACAGGACGACCTGAAAGCCGTTGTGGCCTGGGTGCGCGAGCAGCGCCCGGATGACCAGCTGTGGCTGGTGGGCTTCAGCTTCGGCGCCTTCGTTTCGTTGAAAGCAACCGCCGACGTGCAGCCGCAGGCGCTGGTCTCCATCGCGCCGCCGGCCGGACGCTGGGATTTCAGCGGCATCCAGCCGCCTGCCCAGTGGCTGGTGATCCAGGGCGAGCAGGACGAAATCGTCGACCCGCAGGCCGTGTATGACTGGCTGGAGACCGTGGACGCACCGCACGAGCTGGTGCGCATGCCGGACACCAGCCACTTCTTCCACCGCAAGCTGATCGACCTGCGCGGTGCGATAACCCATGGGGTGAAGCGCTGGCTGCCCGTACAAGCGGAACCGGCGGCATGAGCGAGGCGGTGATGACGCCGTCGCAGCGGTATGCCGACGGCGTGGCGCGCGGTGAGTGGCAGGACGATGTGGCCCAGCACGCAGCGCTGGCCGAGCTGGATCGCATCCACCTGGCGCTGCTGGAAGATGCCGACGACGGCTGGCTGGACCGGCTGTCCTCCTTCTTCAAGAAGCCCGAGGCGGTCAAAGGCCTGTACTTCTGGGGTGGGGTAGGGCGCGGCAAGACCTTCCTGGTCGACCTGTTCTACGACGGGCTGCCGATCCAGCAGAAGTACCGCACGCACTTCCACCGTTTCATGCGCGGCATCCACGAGCGCCTGCGCGAGCATCAGGGGCAGAGCGACCCGCTGGCGAAGATCGCGCAGGAATGGCGCAGCAAGCTGCGCGTGCTGGTGCTGGACGAGTTCTTCGTCACCGACATCGGCGATGCCATGCTGCTGGCCCGGCTGCTGGAGCGTATGTTCGCCGAGGGCGTAACCCTGGTGACCACCTCCAATACCGCAGTGGAAAACCTGTACCTCAATGGCCTGCAGCGCGACAGCTTCCTGCCGGCCATCGGGCTGCTGCAGCGCTACTGCGTGGAGCTGTACGCCGAAGGCACCGAGGACTACCGCATGCGCGCGCTGACCCGGTCGCCGGTATACCGCGCGCCGCTGGCGTCCGACAGCGACGACTGGCTGGGCACGCGCTGGGCCGACCTCAGCGGGGGCCAGCCGGCAAAGGCCGGCAACATCGAGATCGAAGGCCGCAAGATCCCGGTGCGGGGCCGTGGCAAGAGCATCGCCTGGTTCGATTTCACGGCGCTGTGCGAAGGGCCGCGCGGGCCGTCGGATTACATCGAGATCGCCCAGGAGTTCAACACCCTTCTGCTCGGCGGCATCCCGGCGTTCGACCGCAACAACGAAGACGCCGCACGCCGCTTCGTCAATCTGATCGATGAACTGTACGACCGCCACGTCAACTTGGTCTGCACCGCCACCACCTCACCGATCGAGCTGTACACCGGCACCCGCCTGCAGGGCGCCTTCGAGCGCACCGCCTCGCGCCTGATCGAAATGCAGAGCGCCGAGTACCTCGGCACCCCGCACAAAGCCTGAAAAAGGGGACGGAGGGGATTAAGTCGCAAACGGCCAGAAGGCGGCCGTTTGCGACTTAATCCCCTCCGTCCCCTTTTTTGGGTGCACAGCCAGCTTTGTGCACGTGGCGTGAGGGCGGATTGTTGCGTTGGTTGGACCCCGCTGTCGCGTCAAAAAGGCGACTTCCGGCCTTGACTGCGCAGCCGATTCTGGCGGGGTCCCCGCCGCGCCGGGGGGCCGGAATGGAGGGGTCCTTGCGCTGCAAGGGATTGGGTCAATTCCCTACATTTGGCGTTGACGCACCCCTTGGACCCCACTATCTTGTGGCCGTCGGTTCCGGTGACCCCAAGTCACCGGTGCAGACGGGACGCCCGGAACCCCTGTCATCAGAGGTCCCGGCACTGCCCCGCAACGGTACCTACGGGAGCACTTCCGTTTTACCGACAGCCGCTCATGCACATGTGCGGCGCTGGCTGCGTGATCTCTGATCGTGTGACGGGTTTTGCAGGGGGCGGTGCGCGGTCATTTCCGTCACTGTCGCGCCTGTTGCGACACCCTCACCCCATTCTGTCGGATCCGCACCGGAACGTGCCTGCCCAGGCGCGCCGTGCATCCCATCTCACGCTCAGAGGACCACCCGCCGTGACCAGCGAAACCAGTGCCACCATCGACAAGGAAAGCGAGTTCCTGCTTACGTCGCCGCCGACTTCGAACACCATGAGTGTGACCAAGCGCAATGGCACGACCGAGCTGGTGGATCTGAACAAGATCGTGCGCGCGGTGCAGCGTTCTTCCGAGGGCCTGCATTCGGTGGACCCGATGCGCGTGGCCACCCGCACCATTTCCGGCCTGTACAACGGCGCGACCACCCAGGAGCTGGACGAGCTGTCCATCCGCACCGCGGCGCTGCTGATCGGCGAAGAGCCGGAGTACGGCCGCTTGGCCGCGCGCCTGCTGGCCAATTACATCGCCAAGGAAGTGTCCGGCCAGGAAATCCACGCGTTCTCGCAGTCGGTCGGCCGCGGCCACGAAGTGGGCCTTATCAATGATCGCCTGCTGGGCTTCGTGCAGACCAACGCGCGCAAGCTCAACGATGCCATCGATCCGACCCTGGACCTGCACTTCGATTACTTCGGCCTGCGCACCCTGTACGACCGGTACCTGCTGCGCCACCCGCACACCCGCAAGGTGATCGAGACCCCGCAGCAGTTCTTCCTGCGCATTGCCAGCGCGCTGAGCGAAGACGTGCTGGAAACCCTGGCGCTGTACAAGCGCATGGGCAACCTGGATTACCTGCCGTCCAGCCCGACGCTGTTCAACTCCGGCACCACCCACGAGCAGCTGTCCTCGTGCTTCCTGCTGGACTCGCCGCAGGATTCGCTGGAGTCCATCTATTCCAAGTACGGCGACATCGCCCAGCTGTCGAAGTTCAGCGGCGGCATCGGCGTCAGCTACACCCGCGTGCGTTCGCGTGGCTCGCTGATCAAGTCCACCAACGGCCACTCCAACGGTATCGTGCCGTGGCTGAAGACCATGGATTCGTCGGTCGCGGCCGTGAACCAGGGCGGCAAGCGCAAGGGCGCGGCCTGTGTGTACCTGGAAAGCTGGCACGCCGACATCGAGGATTTCCTCGAACTGCGTGACAACACCGGTGACGAGTCGCGCCGTGCGCACAATCTGAACCTGGCCAACTGGATCCCGGACCTGTTCATGAAGCGCGTCGAGGCCGACCAGGAATGGTCGCTGTTCGATCCGCGCGTCGTGCCGGAGTTCACCGATCTGTTCGGCGAAGCCTTCGAAGCCGCCTATGTGCAGGCCGAAGCGCAGGGCAAGGCCAACCGCACCATCTCCGCGCGCAAGCTGTACTCGCGGATGATGCGCACCCTGGCCGAGACCGGCAACGGCTGGATGACCTTCAAGGACAAGTGCAACCGCGCCAGCAACCAGACCATGCGTGCGGGCAACGTGATCCACCTGTCCAACCTGTGCACCGAAATCCTGGAAGTCACCTCGGCCGAAGAGACCGCGGTGTGCAACCTGGGCTCGATCAACCTGGGCAACCATTTCGACAGCCACGGCGAGTTCGACTTCGACAAGCTGGCCGACACCGTGCGCCTGGCCATCCGCCAGCTGGATCGCGTGATCGACCTGAACTTCTACCCGATCGAATCGGCACGCCGCGGCAACCTGCGCTGGCGTCCGGTCGGCCTGGGCTGCATGGGCCTGCAGGACGTGTTCTTCCGCAAGCGCCTGGCGTTCGACAGTGTCGAAGCCCGCGCGCTGTCGAAGAAGATCGCCGAAAGCATCTACTTCCATGCCCTGGAAACCTCGTGCGAGCTGGCGCAGGAGCGCGGCAAGCATCCGTCCTTCGCCGACACCCGTGCGGCCAGCGGCGAGCTGCAGTTCGATGCATGGAACGTGGTGCCGGAAGACACCGCACGCTGGGATGCCCTGCGTGAGCGCATCAAGGAGCACGGCCTGCGCAACTCGCTGATGATCGCGATTGCACCGACCGCCACCATCGCCTCGATCGCCGGTTGCTACGAGTGCGTCGAGCCGCAGGTGTCCAACCTGTTCAAGCGCGAAACGCTGTCCGGCGACTTCCTGCAGATCAACCGTTACCTGGTGACCGAGCTGAAGAAGCTGGGCCACTGGACGCCGGAAATGCGCGATGCGATCAAGCTGGCCGAAGGCTCCATCCAGGGCATCATGCAGATCCCGGAAACGCTGCGCCACGTCTACCGCACCGCGTGGGAACTGCCGATGCGTTCGCTGATCGACATGGCTGCCGAGCGCGGTGCCTTCATCGACCAGTCCGCCTCGCTCAACCTGTTCATGGAAAGCCCGAACATCGGCGCGATGTCCTCCATGTACATGTACGCCTGGAAGCAGGGCATCAAGACCACCTACTACCTGCGTTCGCGTCCGGCCACCAAGATCGCCAAGACCACGGTCAGCACGCACGTCGCGGCCGTCGATCCGGTCGATGCCGTGGCCTGCTCGCTGGAGAATCCGGAAAGCTGCGAGGCGTGCCAGTAATACGCAGCACCGATGTAACGCCGAGCCCTGCTCGGCGTTTTTACCCGTAAACCCAGGAAACACCCATGGCCGATAAACCCACCCAGATGCTGCTCGACCCAGGTTTCGAATTGACCCTGCGTCCGATGCGCTACTCGCAGTTCTATGAGATGTACCGGAACGCGATCAAGAACACCTGGACGGTGGAAGAGATCAACTTCCAGATCGACATCAGCGACCTGCACAGCAAGATGTCGCCGGCCGACCGCCACCTGATCCACCGCCTGGTCGCGTTCTTCGCCACCGGCGATTCGATCGTGTCCAACAATCTGGTGCTGAACCTGTACCAGCATCTCAATGCGCCCGAAGCGCGCATGTACCTGTCGCGCCAGCTGTATGAAGAAGCGCTGCACGTGCAGTTCTACCTGACCCTGCTCGACAACTACCTGCCGGATCCGGACGAGCGCGTCAAAGCCTTCGCCGCAGTGGAGAACATCGACTCGATCAAGAAGAAGGCCGACTTCTGCTTCAAGTGGATCGACTCGATCCAGGACCTGCGCCGCATCGAAACGCGCGACCAGCGTCGTCAGTTCCTGCTCAACCAGATCTGCTTCGCCGCCTGCATCGAAGGCCTGTTCTTCTTTGCTGCGTTCGCCTACGTGTACTACTTCCGTTCGCGCGGCCTGCTCAACGGCCTGGCGTCGGGTACGAACTGGGTGTTCCGCGATGAAAGCGCGCACATGGAGTTCGCCTTCGAGTGCGTGGACGTCATCCGCGAAGAAGAGCCGGATCTGTTCGACGATGCGATGAAGCAGCAGGTGTACGACATGCTGGCCGAAGCGATCGAATGTGAAGTGCAGTTCGCCGAAGACGTGCTGTCCGGCGGCGTGGCGGGCATTTCCACCCGCGACATGCGCCAGTACCTGCAGCACTGCGCCGACAACCATTTCCATCGCCTGGGCATGGACAAGAAGTACAACGTGCGCAACCCGCTGTCCTTCATGGAACTGCAGGACGTACAGGAGCTGACCAACTTCTTCGAGCGCCGTTCTTCGGCGTACCAGGTCGGCGTGAAGGGCGAAGTCGCCTTCGACATGAACTTCTGACCTGACCGTTTCTGCGTGATTTCAAGGCCCCGGCACCAGACCGGGGCCTTGTGCGTCTGGACTTCACCGTCCGGCTCGATGGGTTGATGCACATCGCATGCCATCGGTAACGGCTTGCAGCTCGCGCACGATAGCTTCTGCTCCGGCCCGGTCCGGGGTGTCATCTGCATTATTGAAGCCGCCTGTCTCCGCGACGTTCTGCACGAGTATCCCGTCACGACGTGGCATGACCAGAAAGCGGCCAGAACGCAGCGCATAGCGTACGGCGGGCTGTACCGATAGACGCACGGTTTGCCCCCTGACGGGAATGACGGACTCATCCCCGACCAATGCTCTGGCGCCGTAGCCTGTTGCATTGATGACCACGTTCTCACGCAGAGCCGCCAGCTCGCCCAGAGAGCGGAATTCACGGATCTCGATGCGCCCCCCACGCGCCAGGAACTCATCCATCAATGCCTGCGCGTAAAGAGGGAGATTGAACATCATCCCCGTGAAGCAGCGTGCATGAGGCAATGGAAAAGGATGGCTGCCGGGAGGCAGTTCAACCGATGGGGGGAGAAAGTTGCTGGCGAACTTCGCGTAACGCGGTTCGTCCATTGCGTACGGTAGCGCCTCGAAGGAACGGTCGTCATCGCGCAATGAGTTGTACGACAGCCTGTAGCCGTTGAACCATTCCACCGACATGCCCGGCTGTGCGATTGCTTGGGAATGTTCCTGGAACGAGAAGTTCGCCATGTCATTCCAGGCGCGGGTCCAGCCATCACCGTAGTCCGACGCACAGAAGCGGGAGTCAGGCGACCACAGGCCGGTGGCACCCAGGGAGGCGATGGTGGGGGGCAATGCCTTGGCGTAGATGCAGACGGAGATACCCGCACGCTGTGCAAGCAACGCAGCACTGAGCCCCAACGGTCCGCATCCGGCAACCGCCATGGAATCGACGTTCCCCGAGGACGCTGCCTGCGCCAGACCCAGCGCCTGTCGGCTGGACCCCCAGCACAGTGACCAGCCGCTTCCGCCATGACCATAGTTGTGGATGATCAGCTTCTCGCCGAGATGTTCTGCCTCGACCCGCGGTCCAGCGTGACGGAACGGCCGCCTGCAGGTATTTACCCGGGTTATCAGGTCAACATGCGCCTGTAAGGCGGCGACCAGACTGCAGTCGTGCGGGCATTGCGGAGGTAGGGTCGCATTCCGGTGACGATGAGTGGGCTGTGCCTGTGCCGCCCGGGGAAGAAAAGAGGACGGCACGCTGGTGATCAACGCAGCTGCAGTGCCGGCAAGTAGCGCACGTCGTTTCATGTTTCGCCCTCCTCGTCCAGGAGTCCGAGTTTCTGCACGGATCGGCTGGTTCTCAAGAGAAGGGGCTCACGCATTGCCGTATCATTGAAAAAATCACTCATTCGCCGATGGTTGCCGCTATGACGTCACTTCCTGCTGAGCTGCCGCCCATTGAAGTGCGCATGGCCGAGATCGTGTTTCCCAACCACACCAACCACATGGGCACGCTGTTCGGCGGCCAGGCGTTGGCATGGATGGATAAAGCGGCCTTCCTGGCCGCAGCACGCTATTCGCGCCGCACCGTGGTCACCGCGCGCAGCGACCAGGTCGATTTCAAGCTGCCGATCCGCATCGGGCAGATGGTGGAAACGATTGGCCGCATCGTCGAGGTGGGCCGCAGCTCGATGAAGGTACAGGTGGAACTCATCGCCGAGGACCTGCACAACGGCGAGCGCCAGCTGTGCACGCGCGGCCACTTCGTGATGATCGCGCTGGACGACGAAGGCCATCCCACGGCGGTGCCGGCCCTGCCGGATATTTCCCCCACCGTCTGATCCGACGCTTGCGCGGGGGCGCCGCTGCCCCCATCTGACTGCGTATGAGCCAGCCGCTGACCGATTTCATCACGCGCGCCCGCCGCCTGTTCGTCCTGACCGGCGCCGGCTGCAGCACCGCGTCGGGCATCCCGGATTACCGGGACGCCGATGGCCAGTGGAAACGGACCCCGCCGGTGACGTATCAAGCCTTCATGGCCGAACCGGCCACGCGCCAGCGCTACTGGGCGCGCAGCCTGGTCGGTTGGCCGCGCTTTGGCCACGCCGTGCCCAATGGCACCCACCATGCGCTCGCGGCGCTGGAGGCCACCGGCAAGTTGCAAGTGCTGCTGACCCAGAATGTGGACGTGCTGCACCAGCGCGCAGGCAGCCGAAACGTCATCGATCTGCATGGCCGGCTGGATCAGGTGCGCTGCATGGGCTGCGAACAACGGACTGAGCGCGAAGACCTGCAGGATCGCCTGCTGCAGGCCAACCCTGGCTGGGATGCGTTGGACGCCGGCATCGCGCCCGATGGCGATGCGGATCTGGAAACCGATTTCTCTGGGTTCAACGTGCCGGACTGCCTGCAATGCGGTGGTTTGTTGAAGCCCGACGTGGTGTTCTTCGGTGAAAACGTTCCACGCGATCGCGTCGCCGCGGTGCACGATCATCTGCAGCGCGCCGATGCGGTGCTGGTGGTGGGCTCGTCGCTGATGGTCTATTCGGGCTTCCGGTTCGTGCAGGCGGCGGCGAACGCCGGCCTGCCGGTGGCCGCGCTGAATCGCGGCCGCACCCGCGCGGACGGGTTGCTGGCGTTCAAGGATGAACGTGACTGTGCCGAGGCATTGGCACCGTGGCTGGCAGGATGCTCTCCCGCCGCGTGAGGCCTGACGCAGGCCGCGCTTCGCGCTCGCCGAGCACGGCTCGGCGCTCCCGGACTGCCCGCAGCGTCGTAGCGCCGAGCCACGCTCGGCGGATTGTTTCCGGTATCGAGGGGCCTGACGCAGGCCACGCCACCCCCCGCGCAATCCTGTGATCCAACACAGCGCTTGATCTGAAACCCCATCGGCGCTGCAATAGCCCCCTGTCTTTTTCCCCCTGCGAATCCCCCCACGTGAGCCAGCTGCTGTCGCCCGTCACTCTCGGGCCCCTGACCCTGCCCAACCGCATCGTGATCGCGCCGATGTGCCAGTACTCCGCCGAAAACGGCCAGGCCACGGATTGGCACACCATCCACCTCGGCAACCTCTCGCAGTCCGGCGCCGGCCTGCTGATTCTGGAAGCCACCGCCGTAGAGCCGCGCGGCCGCATCAGCCATGCCGATCTGGGCCTGTGGGACGACGCCACCGAAGCGGCGCTGGGCACGGTGCTGGAATCGGTGCGGCGCTGGTCGCCGATGCCGATCGGCATCCAGCTCGGCCACGCCGGTCGCAAGGCATCGGTGTCGCGGCCCTGGGAAGGCGGCAAGCAGATTCCCGCCGATGATGACAATGGCTGGACCCCGGTCGCACCGTCGCCGCGTCCGTTCCACGCCGGCAACCCGGCCCCGCATGAACTGACCGAAGCCGAGATCGCCGGGATCGTTGAAGCGTTCGCTGAAAGTGCGCGTCGCGCCGAGCGTCTGGGCATCCAGCTGATCGAACTGCACGCAGCGCACGGCTACCTGCTGCACCAGTTCCTGTCGCCGCTGAGCAACCAGCGCACCGACGGCTACGGTGGCGCGTTGCCCAACCGCATGCGGCTGCTGATCGAGGTGTACGACGCGGTGCGTGAGGCGGTGTCGCCGAAGATCGCGGTTGGCGTGCGCATCTCCGCCACCGACTGGGTACCGGGCGGCTGGGACATCACCCAGACCGAGACGGTGGCGATGATCCTGGAATCGCGCGGCTGCAACTTCCTGCACGTATCCAGCGGCGGACTGGACGAGCGCCAGAAGATCGAGATCGGCCCGGGCTACCAGGTGCCCTTCGCTGCGGCGATCAAGGCCAAGGGCCGCATGCCGGTGATCGCCGTGGGCCTGATCACCGAGCCGGACCAGGCCGAGTCGATCCTGCGCCACAACCATGCCGACGCCATCGCCCTGGCCCGCGGCATCCTGTACGACCCGCGCTGGCCGTGGCATGCCGCCGCCGCGTTGGGTGACAGCGTGACCCCCGCGCCGCAGTACCTGCGCTGCGAACCGCGCGAAGCCCGCGGCGTGTTCGAGACGCGCTGATCCAAGGACCGTCGGTGCGTGGGATGCTCACGCACCGCTACGGTAGAGCCGACGGGTAGAGCCGACCTGGTAGCAACTGTGTTGTCAGGCGGAGGCCATCATGGCCTCCGCGTCGCGTTTGCGGGCATTCAGGATGACCAGCATTTTGCGCATGACGGCAACCAGGGCAACTTTGCCCGGCTTGCCTTTTGCTTTCAGGGATTTAAAGAAGTTACGTAATTGCGGCTCATACCGGCAGGCTGACAAGGCGGCCATGTAGAGCGCTTGCCGTACGACCGCGCGGCCGCCCGTGATGCGTCGATGCCCCTGCCAGGAGCCGCTCTCGCGGTTCATGGGGGCTACGCCGACCAAGGCGGATATCGCCTTGCCACTCAGCTTTCCCAGCTCTGGCAGTTCACAAGCAAGCGTGGTCATCACAACGGTGCTCACGCCTTTCATCTCCACCAAGCTGTTCCAACTGGGCTGATTCCTGAGCTGTTCGGCGATTGCCTTGTTCAGCACGCGGATCTGCTCGTCCAAGTAGTCCAGTTGGCTGCTCATCATCGCTTGGAGAGCCGGTTCACTGAATGCACGCATGCGCTGCGTTTCACTGCTGCGCATCTGCACCAGATGACGCCGGCGCAGTGAAAATTTAGCTAGTTTTCGCTGCCACGGCGCTGCTGGTACATATCGAGTGTGCTTCAACAGGTGTGCCATCTGGGCCAGCACCATCGCATCGAT
>NZ_JACYUV010000014.1:0-83015 GCF_014841935.1 Stenotrophomonas sp. CFBP 13725
AGGCCCGCATGGACGCAGTTTTTGCCGTCCCCCGCCAATCCACCCCGCCCCGCCCACAGGCGGCCCGCAGCTCCTGCTGTGGCTGTGGCTTCAAGACGCAGGACCGCAGCAGACCCTCTCAGGCCTCGGCTGGCGCACCGTTCAGGTAATCCAGGCTCACCTGCAGCAACGCGCGCAACCCTACGTCCAAGGCCTTTTCATCCAGCAGGAACTTGGGCGAATGGTTGGCCGGTGCCTTGGCCGGGTCGATTCCTTCGCTGGTGGAACCGACGAAGAAGAACATCGCCGGCACTTCCTTGGCGAACAGCGAGAAGTCCTCCGCGCCCATCTGCAGCGGCGGCTCGTACACGTTGTCCGCGCCCACCACCGCCTGCAGGCTTGGCAGCATGCGGGCGGTCAGCGCCGGGTCGTTCACCGTCGCCGGGTTGCCTTCCGCTTCGTAGATTTCGGTCACCGCCGTGGCGCCATGCGCGGCCGTGGTGTGCTCGGCGACGTTGCGCAGGTCGGCGAATATCTGCTGGCGCATGCCCTCGTCGAAGGTGCGGATGGTACCCACCATCTCCACTTCGTCCGGGATGATGTTGTAACGGATGCCGCCGTTGATCGCACCGAAGGTGACCACCGCCGGCTGCTGCGCCAGGTTCGTACGGCGGCTGACGATGGTCTGCGCGGTGCCGATCAGGTCAGCCGTGGCCACGATCGGGTCCACCCCGTTCCACGGCGCCGAGCCGTGGGTCTGGCGGCCGATCACCTTGATGCCGAAGCGATCGGAGGCCGCCATCAGCGGGCCACCGCGTACGGCGATCTTGCCTGCCTGCACGCTGGAGAACACGTGCAGGCCGAAGATTGCTTCGGGCTTGAAATCAGCGAACACACCTTCTTTCAGCATCAGGGCCGCACCGCCCTCTTCCGGCGGCGGAGCGCCCTCTTCCGAGGGCTGGAAGATCAGCATCACCTGCCCCGGCAGGTCCTTGCGCATCGCCACCAGGGCCTCCGCCACGCCCAGCAGGGTCGCGGTATGCGCGTCGTGGCCACAGGCGTGCATCACCCCGACGGTCTGCCCGCGGTACGTGCTGGTCGCCTTGGACGCGAACGGCAGCCCGGTCTGCTCGGTGACCGGCAGCGCATCCATGTCGGCACGCAGGGCGATTTTCGGGCCCGGCTTGCCGCCTTCGATGATCGCCACCACGCCGTGGTGGGCAATGCCGGTCTTCGGCTTCAGGCCCATCGCGCGCAGCCGCTTGGCGACCTCTGCGGAGGTCCGCTCTTCGCGGTTGGACAGCTCCGGATGCGCGTGGAAATCACGGCGCCACTCCACCACCTGGGCCTGCAGTTTCTGCGCAGCAGCAGCGACTTCGGGGCGCTCGGCGGACTGCGCATGGGCGAGCACCGGCAGGGCCAGCAACAGGGCGGATGACAGCAGCGCGCGACGGGGCATCGGGATCTCCACGGTAGGGTTGCGGTTGAATGTAGGCCAAGCTGTCGCTTTCGGGAACCTTTGGCTCCTGGCAGGGTCGGAGCATCCGGCCCTTTTGGCATGCAGGCACTGACACGGCCCACAGGTATGCTTGGCACCTTGCCAGCTGGGCGTTCGCCCGGCCCAGCCCCCAGGAGTGATTGGAATGTCGCGTTTGTGGAAGATCGTGCTGCTGGTGGCGGCAGTGTTGGTGGTCGTGTTCGTCGGCCTGCGCTTCATGGGCGGCGGCAAGGAGGCGCCTGCCGGCGAGGCCGCTGCGGCGGGTGAGCGCGGCGAGCGGGGCGGCCCCCCGGCCGATACCGGCCCGGTGCCGGTGACCGTGGTGGAAGCCCAGCGCCAGGACGTGCCGGTGTACGCCAGTGCCCTCGGTACGGTGAGCGCGATGAACACCGTCACCGTCAGCCCGCAGATCGGCGGCCAACTGATGAGCCTCAATTTCCGCGAAGGCGAGGAAGTGAAGAAGGGCGACGTGCTGGCGGTGATCGATCCGCGCACCGCGCAGGCCAGCTATGACGAAGCCGCGGCCGCCAAACGCCAGAACCAGGCCCAGCTGGCGACCGCACGCTCCAATTTCCAGCGCTCCAGTGCGCCGGAATACCAGCAGTACGTAGCGAAGACCGACCTGGATACGCAGCGCAACCAGGTGGCCCAGTTCGAAAGCACCGTGGCGGCCAATGAGGCCAGCATGCGCGCCGCCCAGGTCCAGCTGCAGTACACCAAGGTCACCGCCCCGATCACCGGCGTGGCCGGCATCCGCGCCGTCGACGCCGGCAACGTGGTCAGTGCCGGCACGGCGCTGGTCACCCTGACCCAGGTCCATCCGATCCACGTGGTGTTCAACCTGCCCGAGCGCCAGCTCGGTGACGTGCGTACCGCGCAGCAGGCGGGTGCCGTGCAGATCGCCGCGCTTGATCGCACCGATGCCCATGTGATCAGCGGCGACGGCACCCTGGATGTGGTCGACAACCTGATCAGCAGCGACAGCGGCACGTTCCGCGCGCGTGCCCTGTTCGCCAACCAGGACAACATCCTGTGGCCGGGTCAGTTCGTCAACGTCCGCCTGCAGCTGCGCACCATTGGTGGCGGCATCGTCATTCCCACCCAGGCGGTGATGCGCGGGCCTGATGGCGAGTACGTCTATGTGGTGCAGCCGGACAACACGGTGAAGATGCAGACCGTGCGCAGCGGCGTGGAAGTGGGCGACAGCCATGTGCAGGTCACCGAAGGCCTGAAGGGCGGCGAGCGGGTGGTCAGCGAAGGCCAGTTCCGGCTCAAGCCCGGTGCCAAGGTCAACGCACTCAAGCCGGGCGAAACCCCGGCAGCACCGACCGAAGCCGAACTCAAGGCCGCACAGCAGCAGAACGGCGGTCGCCGTCCCGGTGGCGGCCCGCGCTGATCGCGGCCCCGCCTGATTCATCGGTGCCGGCACCTCTGCCGGCATCGTCATGATGTCCCAGCAAGGATCTGCCCGTGGGCTTTTCGACCCTTTTCATCCGTCGCCCGATCGCCACCTCATTGCTGATGGCGGGGCTGCTGCTGCTCGGCATCCTCGGTTACCGCCAGCTGCCCGTGTCGGCACTGCCGGAGATCGATGCACCCAGCCTGGTGGTGACCACCCAGTACCCGGGCGCCAACGCCACGACCATGGCGTCGCTGGTCACCACGCCGCTGGAGCGCCAGTTCGGGCAGATCTCCGGGCTGGAACTGATGACGTCCGATTCGTCGGCGGGGCTGTCCACGATCATCCTGCAGTTCTCGATGGAACGGGACATCGACATCGCCGCGCAGGACGTGCAGGCCGCCATCCGCCAGGCCACCCTGCCCTCCTCACTGCCCTACCAGCCGGTCTACAACCGGGTGAATCCGGCCGATGCGGCCATCGTCACGCTGAAGCTGACCTCCGATACGCGCCCGCTGCGTGAGGTCAACAACTACGCTGACTCGATCCTCGCCCAGCGCCTGTCGCAGGTGCAGGGCGTCGGCCTGGTGTCGATCGCCGGCAACGTGCGCCCGGCCGTCCGCATCCAGGTCAACCCGGCACAGCTGTCCAACATGGGACTGACCCTGGAGAACCTGCGCAGTGCGCTGACCCAGGCCAACGTCAGCGCACCGAAGGGGTCGCTCAATGGCAAGACCCAGTCCTACAGCATCGGCACCAACGACCAGCTGACCAGTGCCGCCGAGTACCGCGACACCATCATCAGCTACCGCAATGGCGCGCCGGTGCGCCTGTCCGACGTCGCCAACGTGGTCGATGGCGTAGAGAACGACCAGCTGGCGGCCTGGGCCGACGGCAAGCCAGCGGTGCTGCTGGAGGTGAGGCGCCAACCCGGCGCGAACATCGTGCAGACCGTCGAACGCGTGCGTGCGCTGCTGCCGCAGCTGCAGGGCGTGCTGCCCGCCGACGTACACCTGGAGATCTTCTCCGACCGCACTGAAACCATCCGTGCGTCGGTGCATGAGGTGCAGTTCACCCTGATCCTGACCATCGGCCTGGTAGTCGCGGTGATCTTCCTGTTCCTGCGCCGCCTGTGGGCCACGATCATTCCCTCAGTCGCGGTGCCGCTGTCGCTTGCCGGCACCTTCGCGGTGATGGCGTTCGCCGGCATGTCGCTGGACAACCTCTCACTGATGGCCCTCGTGGTGGCCACTGGCTTCGTCGTGGACGATGCGATCGTGATGATCGAGAACATCGTCCGCTACATCGAGCAGGGCAAGAGTGGCAAGGAAGCCGCGGAGATCGGCGCGCGCCAGATCGGCTTCACCGTGCTGTCGCTGACCGTGTCGCTGGTCGCGGTGTTCCTGCCGCTGCTGCTGATGCCCGGCGTCACCGGCCGGTTGTTCCATGAGTTCGCCTGGGTGCTGAGCATCGCGGTCACGCTGTCGATGCTGATCTCGCTGACCCTGACCCCGATGATGTGCGCCTACCTGCTCAAGCCGGACGAACTGCCGGAAGGCGAAGACGCGCACGAACGCGCGGCCGCGGCCGGCAAGCAGAACGTATGGTCCCGCACCGTGGGCCTGTACGAGCGCAGCCTGGACTGGGTGCTGGCCCACCAGCCGATCACCCTGGCAGTGGCCGGCGCGGCACTGGTGTTGACGGTGGTGCTGTACATCCTGATCCCGAAGGGCCTGCTGCCGGACCAGGACACCGGCATGATCACCGCCGTGGTGCAGGCCGACCAGAACGTCGCCTTCCCGCAGATGGAACAGCGCACCAAGGCCGTGGCCGAGGCGCTGCGCCAGGATCCGGACGTGACCGGTGTATCGGCCTTCATCGGCGCCGGCTCGATGAACCCCACGCTCAACCAGGGCCAGCTGTCGATCGTGCTGAAGGAACGGGGTGAGCGCGATGGCATGGCGGTGATCCTGCCGCGCCTGCAGGACGCGGTGAAGAACATTCCCGGCATCGCGCTGTACCTGAAGCCGGTGCAGGACGTGACCCTGGATACCCGCGTCGCGGCCACCGATTACCAGTTCGTGCTGTCGGACGTACAGGCCGACGAAGTGGCGACCCATGCGCTGCGCATGACCGAAGCGCTGCGCAAACGGCCCGAGCTGGCCGACGTGGACAACAACCTGTCCAACCAGGGCCGCGCGCTGGAGCTGACCATCGACCGCGACAAGGCCAGCGTGCTCGGCGTGCCGATGCAGACCATCGACGACACGCTCTACGATGCGTTCGGCCAGCGCCAGATCTCCACCATCTTCACCGAGCTCAACCAGTACCGCGTGGTGCTGGAAGTCGCGCCGGAGTTCCGTACCAGCACCGCCCTGATGGAACAGCTGGCCGTCGCGTCCAATGGCACCGGTGCACTGACCGGCACCAACGCCACCAGTTTCGGCCAGGTCACCTCGTCCAATTCGTCCACGGCCACCGGCATCGGCAACCAGAACACCGGCATCACCGTGGGCGGCGGCGGCATCATTCCGCTGTCCGCGCTGGCCGACAGCAAGGTCACCAGTGCCCCGTTGCTGGTCAGCCACCAGCAGCAGCTGCCGGCGGTCACCATCTCGTTCAACGTGGCCAGCGGGTACTCGCTGTCCGCCGCAGTGAAGGCCATCGAAGAAACCCAGGCCGAACTGAAGTTGCCCTCGCAGGTGCATGCACAGTTCATCGGCAAGGCCGCGGAGTTCACCGGCAGCCAGACCGACGTGGTGTGGTTGCTGCTGGCGTCGCTGGTCGTGATCTACATCGTGCTGGGCGTGCTGTATGAAAGCTACATCCACCCCATCACCATCATCTCCACCCTGCCCCCGGCGGGCGTGGGCGCGCTGCTTGCCCTGATGCTGAGCGGCCTCAGCCTGTCGGTGGACGGCATCGTCGGCATCGTGCTGCTGATCGGCATCGTCAAGAAGAACGGCATCATGATGGTCGACTTCGCCATCGAGGCGCGTCGAACCGGCGCCAACGCGCATGAGGCAATCCGTCGGGCGTGCCTGCTGCGCTTCCGCCCGATCATGATGACCACCGCTGCCGCCATGCTCGGCGCCTTGCCCCTTGCGCTGGGTACCGGCATCGGTTCGGAGCTGCGTCGTCCGCTGGGTATCGCCATCGTCGGCGGCCTGCTGCTGTCGCAGCTGGTGACCCTGTACACCACGCCGGTGATCTACCTCTACATGGAACGGTTCTCCGACTGGACCGCACGGCGTCGTGAGCAGCGCGCGCTGCGTCGTGGCGATCGCCATCCCCCGGCGCAGGAGCCGCAGGCGTGAGTGCAACGACGCGCACGGCGGGAGCCGCACGTTGAACATCTCCGGCCCCTTCATCCGGCGCCCGATCGGCACGGCCCTGCTGGCGATCGGCTTGTTCATCATCGGCCTGATCTGCTACCTGAAGCTGGGTGTGTCGGCGCTGCCGAACATCCAGATCCCGGTAATTTTCGTGCACGCCAACCAGGCCGGCGCCGATGCATCGACCATGGCGTCCACGGTCACCGCGCCTCTGGAACGCCACCTGGGCCAGCTACCGGGCATCGACCGCATGCGCTCGTCGAGCTCGGAAGGCAGCTCACTGGTGTTCATGATCTTCCAGAGCGACGTCGACATCGATTCGGCCGCGCTGGACGTGCAGACCGCCATCAATTCGGCGCAGGCCGACCTGCCGTCCGGACTGGGTTCGCCGATGTTCTCCAAGGCCAACCCGAACGACGATCCGGTCATCGCCATTGCGTTGACCTCTGAAACCCAGTCCGCCGACGATCTCTACAACGTGGCCGACTCGCTGCTGGCGCAACGCATCCGGCAGATCACCGGCGTGTCGTCGGTGGATATCGCCGGTGCCTCCACGCCTGCGGTGCGCGTAGACGTCAACCTTCGCCAGATGAACGCCCTCGGCCTGACGGCCGATGACCTGCGCAACGCCGTGCGCGCTGCCAATGTCACCTCGCCCACCGGCTTCCTGAGCGACGGCAACACCACCACCGCGATCATCGCCAACGATTCGGTGGCACGCGCGGCCGACTTCGCCAATCTGATCATCAAGACCGGCGAAGACGGCCGGGTGATCCGCCTGCAGGATGTCGCCACTGTGTACGACGGCCAGCAGGATGCGTACCAGGCTGCGTGGTTCAACCACAAACCCGCCGTGGTGATGTATGTGTTCACCCGTGCAGGGGCGAACATCGTGGAGACCGTGGACCGGGTAAAGGAGCAGATCCCCACGCTGCGCGATTACCTGCAGCCGGGCACCACGCTCACCCCGTACTTCGACCGCACGCCGACCATCCGCGGGTCGCTGCATGAAGTGCAGATCACCCTGCTGATCGCGCTGGCGATGGTGGTGTTGACGATGGCGTTGTTCCTGCGCCGGCTGGCCCCGACCCTGATCGCCGCTGTCACCGTGCCGTTGTCACTGGCCGGTGCGGCGCTGGTGATGTACGCGCTCGGCTTCACCTTGAACAACCTGAGCCTGCTGGCGCTGGTGATCGCCATCGGCTTCGTGGTCGATGATGCGATCGTGGTGATCGAGAACATCATGCGCCACCTGGACGAGGGCATGCCGCGCATGCAGGCCGCCTTCACCGGTGCACGCGAGATCGGCTTCACCATCGTCTCGATCACCGCCTCGCTGGTGGCGGTGTTCATTCCCCTGCTGTTCGCCAAGGGCATGATGGGCGCGTTCTTCCGCGAGTTCACCGTCACCTTGGTGGCGGCCATCGTGGTGTCGATGATCATCTCGCTCACCCTGACGCCCGCCCTGTGCAGCCGCTTCCTCGACCCGCACGCGGATGCGGGCACGCCGAGCCGCTTCGGCCGCTGGCTGGATGCCGGGCACGACCGCATGCTGCGGATCTACACCCGCATGCTGGACTTCTCGCTGCGCCACGCCCTGCTGCTGTCGCTCACCCCCCTGCTGTTGATCGCCGCCACGGTGTTCCTGTTCGGTGCGGTGAAAAAGGGCGCATTCCCGGCGCAGGACACCGGCTTGATCTGGGGCCGCGCGAACTCCAGCGCGACGGTGTCGTTCGAAGACATGGTCAACCGTCAGCACCGAATTACCGACATGCTGATGGCCGATCCGGCGGTGAAGACCGTCGGCGTGCGCCTGGGCAGTGGCCGGCAGGGCTCAAGCGCGCAGTTCAACATCGAGCTGAAGGCCCGCAAGGACGGACGCCGCGAGACCACCGCGCAGGCGTTGGCACGGCTCAGCGCCAAGGCCGACCGCTACCCGGACCTGCAACTGCGCCTGCGTGCGATCCAGGATCTGCCCAGCGGCGACGGCGGTGGTTCAAGCCAGGGCGCGCAGTACCGCGTGTCGCTGCAGGGCAACGATCTGGCGCAACTGCAGGAATGGCTGCCCAAGCTGCAGGCCGTGCTGAAGAAGAACCCCAAGCTGGCCGACGTCGGCACCGACGTGGACGAGGCGGGCCTGCGCCAGAACATCGTGATCGACCGCGCCAAGGCGGCACGCCTGGGCATTTCGGTGGGCGACATCGACGGCGCGCTGTACGGCGCGTTCGGCCAGCGCCAGATCTCCACGATCTACTCGGACATCAACCAGTACAGCGTGGTGGTCAACGCCCTGCCGGAACAGACGGCAACCCCGGGTGCGCTGGACCAGGTCTATGTGCGCGCAGGCAATGGCCAGATGGTGCCGATCACCGCGGTAGCCGAGCAGGTACCGGGGCTGGCGCCTTCGCAGATCACCCATGAAAACCAGTACACCACGATGGAGCTGAGCTACAACCTGGCGCCCGGTACCAGCATGGGCGAGGCCAAGGCGATCATCGAAAGCACCGTTGCGGGCATGCGCATGCCCGGTGACATCCGGTTGGCCGAGGGTGGCGGTTTCAGCTTCGATTCGGACCCGATGGAAATGCTGGTGCTGGTGATCGCCGCCATCCTGACGGTGTACCTGGTGCTGGGCATGCTGTACGAGAGCCTGATCCACCCGGTGACGATCCTGTCCACCCTGCCCGCTGCGGGGGTGGGCGCATTGCTGGCGTTGTATGGCACCAACACCGAACTGTCGGTGATCTCGATGATCGCGCTGGTGTTGCTGATCGGTATCGTCAAGAAGAACGCGATCATGATGATCGACTTCGCCGTCGTCGCGCAGCGCGAGCACGGTAAAAGCGCGCTGGAAGCTGCCCGCGAAGCCAGCATCGTGCGCTTCCGCCCGATCATGATGACCAGCATGGTGGCGATCCTGGCCGCGGTACCGCTGGCGATCGGCATCGGCGAAGGCTCCGAACTGCGTCGCCCCCTGGGCATCGCCATGATCGGCGGCCTGCTGTTCTCGCAGAGCCTGACCCTGCTCAGCACCCCGGCGCTGTACGTGATCTTCTCGTGCCTGGCCGAACGCTGGCGCAGCTGGCGCACCCGCCGCCACGAGAAGAAGCAGCTCAAACGCGCCGCCCGTGCCTGAAAAAAGGGGACGGAGGGGATTAAGTCGCATTCGACCATAGGCGGCCGAATGCGACTTAATCCCCTCCGTCCCCTTTTTTCACGATAATGGAGGCTGCTTCTGTTGCTGGGTCCGCATGCCTGCCCGAGAATCCCGTCTGAGCCGCCTGTGGGCGCACGAGAAGGCCAGTTATGGCCTGCGGGTGTTCATCGCCCTGACCGCGGCGATGGCGGTGTGCTGGCATTTCGATGCGCTCACGGCGTTGCCCGGGGTGTTTCTGGGCATCATCGCCAGTGCGATCGCGGAGACGGATGACAATGCGTGGGGCCGCACCAAGGCTGTCGTGCTGTCACTGCTGTGCTTCTGCCTGGCCGCCGCAGCGGTGGTCTGGTTGTTCCCGGTACCGTGGCTGTTCATCAGCGCGCTGGCCCTGTCCACCTTCGGGCTGACCCTGCTGGGTGGCCTCGGTGAGCGCTATGCGTCGATCGCGCAAGCGACCGTGACGCTGGCCATCTACACGATGATCGGGCTCGAGCACCACGGTGCGCAGGACTGGCGCACGTCATTGGAGGCCGTCAGCCATCTGCTCGCAGGCGCCACGTGGTACGGCCTGCTGTCGATCCTGTGGACGGCACTTTTCGCCAACCGTCCGGTGCGCGAGCGCGTGGCCCGTCTGTACGTGGAACTGGGTCGTTACCTGCAGTTGAAGGCCACGCTGTTTGAGCCGGTACGCGAGGCCGACCTGCAACGGCGTCAGCTGGCGCTGGCCGAGCAGAACCGCCGCGTGGTGGACGCATTGAACGTCGCCAAGACCGCGATCCTCGCCCGCTTCGGACGTTCCGGCCGGCCGGCGGTGAACTCCGGCCTGTATCTGCGGCTGTACTACACCGCGCAGGATTTCCACGAGCGCGCCAGCTCATCGCACTACCCCTATGGCGCGCTGGTGGATGCGTTTTTCCACAGCGATGTGCTGTACCGCTGCCAGCGCCTGCTGGACCTGCAGGGGCAAGCCTGCGCGCGACTGGGCGAAGCGATCCGCGTCCGCCGGCCCTTCGTGTACGGCGACAGCAACCAACAGGCGGCGCGCGATCTGGTGGATTCGCTGGCGTTCCTGCGTGGTCAGGATCGCCCGCAGTGGCGCCGCCTGCTGGCCTCGCTGGACCTGCTGGTGAACAACCTGCAGAGCATCGGCCGCCGCCTGCTGGATGCCGAAAACTCCGACGCCACCCTGGATAACGTCGACACCCGCCTGCGCGACAACAACCCGCACACGCTGCGCGAAATGGGCACGCGGCTGCGTCAGCAGCTGACGCCCGGCTCGGTGCTGTTCCGCCATGGTCTGCGCATGGCGATTGCCCTGGTCGTTGGCTTCGCTGCGATCTCCCTGTTCAACTTCCAGAACGGATCGTGGGTGCTGCTGACCATCGTGTTCGTCTGTCGGCCGAACTTCGGCGCCACCCGGCAGCGGCTGGCGCAACGCATCGCCGGCACGTTGGTCGGCCTGGTGCTGACGTGGGCCCTGCTGCAGCTGTTCCAGGACCTGCACAGCCAACTGCTGATCGCACTGCTGTCCGCCCTGTTGTTCTTCTTCACCCGTACCGACCGCTACCTGATGGCCTCCGGTGCGATCACGGTGATGGCCTTGACCTGCTTCAACCTGATCGGTGACGGCTTCCTGCTGATCGTGCCGCGCATGGTCGATACGGTGCTGGGCTGCGCCATTGCCGCAGCCGCCGCGTTCCTGATCCTGCCCGACTGGCAGGGGCGCCAGCTCAACAAGGTGCTGGCGCGCGTCCTGGACAGTGCTGCGCGCTATCTGGAGGCCGTGCTGGGCCAGTACCGCAGCGGCATGCGCGATGATCTGGCCTACCGCATCGCACGCCGCGACATGCACAACGCGGATGCGGCCCTGTCCACGGCGCTGTCCAACATGCTGCGCGAGCCCGGCCATGTCCGCCGCAATCTGGATGCGAGTTTCCGGTTCCTTGCCCTGTCCAACACGCTGCTCGGGCATCTTTCGGCCTTGGGTGCACATCGCGACCAAGTGGACAGCTTTGCCCAGGATCCGCTGGCGTTGTCCGCCGGTGAGCGGGTGCAACAGGGATTGCAGCAGTTGGCGCGTGCATTGGCAGAGCGCGAGCAGATCGGCGATGCAGACAATGAAAACGACCGCGCCATTGCCGAGCAGCTGGAGCAGTTCGACGATGCGATGCCGCCGAAGCTGCAGTTGATCCGCACGCAGGTAGCGTTGGCGTTGCGATTGCTGCCGAAGCTGCGGGCGGCGGCGAACGAGGCGGTGCGGGTGCCGGTGCGGTCGTGATCGGCGAACGGGTCGGGCCCCTCGCGGCTGGCTGATGGTGCTGCCGCTGGGTTTGGGCCGGGCGATGGGACTGAGCGGGGGACGGCAAGGGCCGCATCCATGCGGGGTCCACGTCATCGCATTCGCGCTGCCGCTCCCACGCTTTGCTGCGCAAACCGTGGGCCCCGTCTCACCAGCACCCACACCCCCCCGCCGACTCAGGGGCTCCCTCCACCCGACGGGATACCGTCATCGGTAGCGCCGAGCCGTGCTCGGCGGAATGTTTCCGCCAACGGCCCGCTGCGCTCGCCGACCATGGGTCGGCGCTACTGATGTAAACCCAGAGCCGCCATGAACCTGTCGAGGGTGGGGCGGGGTGGGTTGGCGGGGGCGTTGAGTGCCATGGATGGCACGAAACGAGGCCCGCATGGATGCGGCCCTTGCCGTCCCCCGTCAACCCACCCCGCCCCGCCGCCACGCAGCCCTGTAGCCGCTGACGTTGACGTTGACGTTGACGTTGACGTTGCACTTGCCTTCGTCCAACCCGCCGCAGGCAAGCATCCGTTACGCGCCGGATGCTAGGCTTCCGCCGGTCCGAAGGGAGTTTCCATGTCAGGCCACAGCCAGTTCAACCTGCTCCGTCAGCGCCGCTTCCTGCCGTTCTTCATCGTGCAGTCGCTCGGCGCATTCAATGACAACGTGTACCGCCAGGCCATCATCGGCCTGCTGTTCTATCTCGGCGTGTCTGCCGACGAACGCTCGCTGTACACCACGCTGGCGCCGGCCATCTTCATCCTGCCGTACTTCCTGTTCTCTGCGCTGGCCGGGCAGATCGCGGACAAGCTGGAGAAATCCCGCCTGATCGTGATCACCACCACCATGGAGATCGTGATCATGACGCTGGCCGCGGCCGGCTTCCTGACCCAGAGCATGCCGGTGCTGCTGGTGGCGCTGTTCTGTACGGGCCTGCAATCCACCCTGTTCGGTCCGGTCAAGTATTCGGTACTGCCGTCGGTGTTGAAGCCGGAAGAGCTGACCGGCGGCAACGGGCTGGTGGAAATGGGCACGTCGATGTCGATCCTGACGGGCATGATCGTCGGCGGGTTGATCTTCACCCTTGCCGGCAGCCACGGCCCGGTGGTCGCCGCAACCGCAGTGATCGCCCTCGCCGTCTGCGGCAACCTGTGCGCGCGGATGATTCCCAAGGTAGATGCGGGCGATCCCACGTTGAAGATCAACTGGAATCCCCTTCCGGAGTCGTTGGCCGTGCTGCGCATGGCGAAGAAGCAGAAGGCCGTACGCAACGCCATCCTCGGCGTGTCGTGGTTCTGGTTCGTCGGCACCGTGCTGACGTCGCAGTTGCCGACCTATGCGGTCACCAACCTCGGTGGCGAGCCCACGCTGTACATCTTCGCCCTCGCGTTGTTCTCCGTCGGCACCGGTGTCGGTTCGCTACTCTGCGAGAAGCTGTCCGGGCGACGGGTGGAGATCGGACTCGTTCCGCTGGGGGCCTTCGGCATGACCGCCTTCCTGCTCGACCTGTACTTCGCGCGGGCCGGTGAGGCCACGGCGGAAGGACTGTCCGTCATCCAGTTCGTCCAGCAGGCCGGCAGTACCCGCATCATCATCGACCTGCTCGGCATCGGCCTGTTCACCGGCTTCTTCGTGGTGCCCTTGTTCGCACTGATACAGAGCCGCACGCCGAAGTCGGAGATGTCGCGTGTGTTCGCTGCCCTGAACATCCAGAACTCGGGTTTCATTGTCGCCGCGGCGGGCGTTGGGCTGGCGGCACATGCCGCGGGCATCACGATCCCGCAGCTGTTCCTGGCACTGGGCGTCGCCAATGCGCTGGTGGCGATCTACATCTTCACGATCGTGCCCGAGTTCCTGATGCGCTTCCTCAGCTGGTTGATGGTGCGCGTGCTGTATCGCCTGCGTCCGCACGGCATCGAAGCGAGCGTGCCGGACGAGGGCCCGGCGCTGATCGTCTGCAACCATGTCAGCTATCTGGATGCGCTCATTCTTTCGGCCAGCATCCCGCGGCCGGTGCGCTTCGTGATGTACTACCGCATCTTCAACATCCCGGTGATGAGCTGGATCTTCCGCACCGCCAAGACCATCCCGATTGCCGGTGCGAAGGAGGACCCTGCCCTGATGCAGCGCGCGTTCGACGAGATCGATGCGGCGCTCGCCGAAGGCGAACTGGTGTGCATCTTTCCGGAGGGTGCGCTGACCCGGGATGGCAACATGACGGCCTTCAAAAGTGGCGTGGAGAAGATCCTCAAGCGCCGTCCCGTACCGGTGGTGCCGATGGCGCTGCGCGGCATGTGGAGCAGCATGTGGAGCCGGCGCGACAGCCGCCTTGGCCGCATGCGCGTACCACGGCGGTTCCGCGCGACGATCGACGTCGCGGCCGCGTCTGCCGTGGATGGCGCAACGACCAACGCCGACCTGCTGGAAGCGCAGGTGCGGGCGCTCCGCGGGGACAACGCCTGAGCCATCGACGTGATGCCCCATCCACATGGTGGGTCTGTCCGCGACGGGATCGATGTAATCGGTTCCAGAAAACACGCCGAAGACGCATACACCTGTCGTTCATTGCTGTAGATTACCCAGCCACAGGGGGGCGCACCGGCACGCCGTTGATCCTGCCGGCCACCATGGAATGGAGTCTCGCTCTTGAATCACCCACCACCGCTGGGCACTTCGTCGGTCTTCGTCCCGAACCATCTGGTCTGGGCGATCCTGTCGACGCTTTTCTGCTGCCTGCCGTTGGGCGTGGTGTCGATCGTCTATGCCGCCCAGGTCGATGGTCGCCGCGCTGCGGGCGACCTCGTGGGCGCACACGACGCATCGCGCAGGGCGGGATGGTGGGCAGTGGCCTCGGCTGCTGCGCTGCCGGTCCTGTTGCTGTTGTGGTTCGGACTGTTCGGCGGCATCGCTGCGCTGGGCGCCCTCTCCGGTAACTGAGTCACCACCCACCATCCCAAGGAGCTTATGCAATGAATGCAGTCAACCCGCAGATCCCGAACCACCTCGTCTGGGCGATCCTGACCACCCTCTTCTGCTGCATGCCGCTGGGCATCGTGTCGATCGTCTTTGCCGCACAGGTCAACGGCAAGATTGCTGCCGGCGACATCGTCGGTGCACGCGAAGCCTCGGACAAGGCGAAGAAGTTCTCGATGTGGGCTGCCATCGCCGGCGTCGTCGTACTGGTGCTGTACGCGATCTTCGTGGTTGCCCTCGGCGGCATGGGCGCGCTGAGCAACAGCGGCTACTAAGCGGATCGACGGGGTCCGGCACATGCCGGATCCCGTTCCCTGCACGAGCGATGCCGTTGCCTGTCCTACCGCCGTCTCTGCAACGCTGGCTGCCGCTGGGCACGGCCGTTGCGCTGGCGGCTGGCGCTGCCGTCGTGTTGCACCACGTCAACCCCTATGCCGATGGCAATCCCCTGCCCTCGTGCCCGCTCTACGCGCTGACCGGACTGTACTGCCCCGGCTGCGGTAGCACGCGCTGCCTCTACTCTCTGGTCCACGGCGACCTGGCCGGCGCGATGGCCATGAATCCGCTGTTGGTGATCAGTCTGCCGTTCCTGCTGCTGATGCTGCTCAATGGGGCCGGCGTGCGCATGCGCGTGCTTGATCCGCTGATACGGATGCTCGCCAATCCGATGATGTGGCTGGTGGTGTTGCTGGGGTATGCGGTGCTGCGCAACCTGCCGTGGGCACCGTTCATGGCGCTTGCGCCCGGGTGAGCCGGATGCACCGGTCCCCCGGTAGAGCCGACTTCAGTCGGCTGATCGGACAGCCACAGCCGGATTCCCTGGTAGGGCCGACTTCAGTCGGCTGATCGGACAGCCAGCCGACTGAAGTCGGCTCTACCTAGGATCGCCCAGAATCGCCCAGCCGACTGAAGTCGGCTCTACCCGGGATTGGCCAGCCCTGATGGTCAGGTTATCCAACCGGCGATCACCAGCAGCGCCAACACGGCCAGCCACAGCAGCAGCATCCGCCAGACCAGGCTCATGGCGTCGCGGAGTTCGGGCAGACGCTGCCAGACGGGCAGCAAGCCCATATCGGTGTAATCGTGGGCCTCTTCGCGCAGCTCGGCACTGACACTGGCGCGCGCCACGGCGCCGAGGAACCCCACATCGCGCCGCCAGCGCTCGCCATGCGCCTGACGCCATGCGGTCCACGCCGTGTCGAAGTTGCCAACCAACGCCATCGACAGCGACATCACCTGAGCGACCGGCCATTCAAGCCAGCCCAGGACGCGCTGCGCCACGTCCAAGGTGTCCGGCGGCACCCGTGCGCGCATCGGGCTGATGGCCATCAGCGCCAACAGGCGATACCCCAACGCACCGGCCGGGCCCAGCAACAGGAACCAGAACAGCACCGCGAACCAGCGACGCAGGGCGTTGTACACCGTGGCGTCCACCAGCGAAGGCACATCGTCGCGCAGGCTTCCGCCCGCCGACTGCAGGTTCTGCAAGGCGGCGTGACGCACGGCGGCCTCATCGGCATCGATGATCGTCTCGACATCACGATCCAGATCACGCGGCCCCCAGCACCAGCACAGCACCGCGATGCCCAGCAGAAGCCCGGGCAGTCCATACAGCCGGTCATGCAGCCACCAGGCCAGCAGGGCCAGCAGCAGCACGGGCGGCACGACGGCCACTGCCACGCCGGCCGGGCCGCGCCATGCCGGTCCCGCATGCGCACCCAGCCATGTCAGCCAGTGGCGGAAGCCTTCAAAGCGCCGCAGCCGTGACGCAAACGCGGGGACCACATGGCCCAGGGCCAACGCGACCAGTACGGCAACCAGCGTGGTGAACATGCGACGCTCCTAGGGCTGCTGGCGGTACCAGTGCTCGATCAGGCTACGCGAGATCGAGATCGGGGGTGACAGGCGGATGCCGTCACCGTCATCGTGCACGTCGCGGGCGATCGCGGCACCGACCTCTTCCTTGCTGAACCAACGTGCGTCTTCCAGCTCACCGTCCACTTCCGGCGCGTCATCCTCGGCCTGTGCGCTGAAGCCCACCATCAGCGCACCCGGGAACGGCCACGGCTGGGTGCCGAGATACTGGCACGCCGATACCCTGACCTTGCTCTCTTCGAAGACTTCGCGCACCACGGTCTGTTCCAGCGATTCGCCCGGCTCGACGAAACCGGCCAGTACCGAATAGCGCCGCGGCGCCCAGCTCGCCTGGCGACCCAGCAGCAGGCGGCCGCGGTTCTGCACGGCGACGATCACTGCCGGGTCCACGCGCGGGTAATGCTCCACCGCGCATTGCTGGCAGCGGCCGACGAAGCCCCCTCGTTCGAAACGCACTTCGCCACCACAGACACCGCAGAAGCGATTGCGCGAATGCCAGTACGACATGCCGCGCGCGTAACTGAAGGCGGTCGCATCCCCCATCGACCACGACAGCGCAGCCTGGCGCAGGTCCATGCGCCCCGGTGCGGTCACATCGAGCGCCGCCGCTTCCACCGAGAACCACGCCTGCGCACCACGCAGGCCAAGGAAGATCGCTGTCCCGGGACCACCGCCCAGATCGGCACCGGTCAGCGGCAACGGCTGGTCGTCAGCGCCGGTGAACGCCGTGCCGTCGCGGTCCAGGATCAGGATGCGTGCATCGGGCCAAAGACGCGCAAGGGCGTCGGCATCGGCACGCAGGGCATCAGCGCGCTCCAGCGGCTCATCGACAAAGGAAAAACCGGACAGCGGCGAGAGATGGGTAGGCATCTGCCAAGCCTGAACGCATGGGCTGCGGCTGGCAAGTCGCGGCAGCGCATTTACGCGCCGCCCCGTGCCCTTACATGCTGAAACTACTACCGCAGCCGCAGGTGGTCTTCGCATTGGGATTGCGGATCACGAACTGCGCGCCGGTCAGGCTCTCGGTGTAATCAACCTCGGCGCCCATCAGGTATTGCAGGCTCAGCGGATCCACCAGCAGGGTGACGCCGCTGGTCTGCACGGCGAGGTCATCCTCGGCGCGGTTCTCATCGAACTCGAACCCGTACTGGAAACCGGAGCAGCCACCGCCCTGGATATAGACGCGCAGCGCCAGATCAGCGTTGCCTTCGTCCTGGACGAGCTCGCGCACTTTCGCCGCAGCGGACTCGGTGAAGTTCAACGGGCGGTCGAGGGACTGATAGCCCGGCGCTGCAGCGGCAGTGCCGGGTAGGGAGATCAACGTGCTCATGGCTTCAGCATGGGGCCGCGGGGGTCGGCTTTCAAGCCATGGCCTCGGCCAGCTTGCGGCGGGCAGCGGTGTCGCCCTTGCCGGATGCGGCCTCATCCTTGCCGGTTTCCGGCGGCGGCAGCGCGGCCATCGGGGCGCTGGAATGGATCAGCCGACCGTTCAGCTGGGCACCCGCCGCCATTTCCACGACCTGATAGTGCACATTGCCGTTCACTCGCGCGCTCGGGGTCAGCTCGACGCGCTCGGTCGCATGCACGTCACCGTCCATCCGGCCGCTGATCACCACGACCTGGGCACGGATCTCGCCTTCGACGACCCCGTTCTCGGCAAGCGTGAGATTGGCGGCGCTGGCGCCTTCCTGTGCGATCACCTTGCCGTGGATACGTCCTTCCACATACAGGCCACCACTGAATTCCACATCACCGCGGATCACTACCTGGCTGCCGATCAATGCATCGACGACCAATTGCCCATCACGGCTGGATTTGCTGCTTCCAAACATTGTCCTACTCCCCGTTCGTGGCCGGTGCACCGGCCTGTTTCCAGTCGAATACCTGCGTGGAACCCCCCGTTCCACTACCCAGTGTGACCTTCACCCGTTGCGGGGTGAAGTCCGACGGCAGGATGACGCTGCCGCTCAACTGCTGGAAGTACCGGAAGGAATACTCCTGTCCGGGCACTTTGCTGCGCTGGTGCAGGTCATCCCAGCTGACCGTGGCCAGACGTCCATTCTTGACGCCTTCCACGGTAAAACGCATCTGACCCTGGCTGATAGCACCCCGGTTGAGGTTCTGGGTCAGCACCACCGTGTACTGATACGTACCGGCCGCTTCGGAGCGGAACTCGATCGAATGCGTATTGAGTCCCTTGCGCTGGCTGGTGGCCCCCACCAGGCGCTCGTAGAAGGCCACATCGGCGCGCAGGCCCGCGATTTCCTCGTCGCGCTCGGCCAGCGATGCCTGCACTTCGTTGTTGGCGGCGCGGCTGATCCGATCGGAGGCTTCCAGCGTGGCTTGACGCTGGCGCAGTTCCACCAGCTCCTGCTGCAAGGCATCGGCACGTTTCTGCGTCCCCTGCAGCGTGTCACCGACCTCACCACCGGGGCGGCCCAGCCAGAAACCCAGCAGGCCGACGAGCAGCAGCACGGCAAGGCCGATCGCTACGAGCAGCCACGGGCGGCGGGGACCCGGGGCGGCATGGCCCGGCAGGCGGATCTGGACGCGCGAAGGCGGTCGATGGTTCATGGCAGGTCTCCGGGGCTGCGCGCTGCGCAGGGCAGGCACAGCGTCAGGCAGTCAGTCGCGCCTATTGTAGTTCAGGACGCAGGCCGCGCTCCGCCCGTGCCGACTGCCCGCCTGTGGCATTCAGCGACGCCTTCGCTGATAGTGCAGCCTTCCGGCGTGCGGCCCCTTCGGAGTGGCCAGCCGCCGCTCTGACCGAGCTTTCCTTTGGAGCCTGCGCCATGACCGACGCCCACTTGTTCGTGATCGGGATCCTGCTGGCCTGGCTGGCCGGCATCCGGGTCTACCTGACCGTATTCGGCGTTGGTCTGGCCGGGCTGCTGGGCTGGGTCGACCTGCCGCCGGCGCTGCAGGCCACCGAATCGTACTGGGTGCTCGGCACGTCCGCCGTCCTGGCCGTCGCCGAATTCTTCGCCGACAAGATTCCCGGCGTGGATTCGGCCTGGGACCTGCTGCAGACGCTGGCGCGGGTGCCTGCTGGCGCATTCCTCGCCGCAGCCACCTTGTCGCCGGATGGCGACCTCGGCAACGGCACCCTGCTTGCGGGCGCAGCGGTGGCGTTGACCAGCCATGGCCTCAAGGCCGGCACCCGCGCCTTGTTGAACACCTCGCCGGAGCCCGCCAGCAACTGGGTCGCTTCGGCGGCCGAAGACACCCTGGTCGTCGGCGGTCTGGCACTGGCCTTGGCCCATCCGTGGCTGGCATTGATCGTGGTGCTGGCCTGCAGCCTGGCCGGTGCCCTGGCGGTGTGGCTGGTCTGGCGCGCATTGTGGAAGGGTGTACGTTGGTTGACGGGGGGGCATCGCGATATCTCGCGCACAGGCCCTGCCGCATAATCCCCCTACCTTCGACGCTGCCGACTTCGTGAACGATCCCAATTCCCCACGCAACGCACGTGCTGAAACCCCACCGGCCGATCATTGGCAGCGCTGGGCGTCGGCGCCGGTCGAGCCGACCGCCCTCGCCGACAACGTGGTCGCGCTTCCTGCAGCCACCCCGCCGCCGTTGCCTGCCGCCATGGATGCCCAGGCGGGCGCGCCGTCCGACCTGCTGCCCAGTGACGCGCCTTACCGTGTGCTGGTCGTCGAAGATGACCGCGCGCAGGCGCTGTTCGCGCAGAGCGTGCTGCACGGCGCAGGCATGGAAGCGGTGGTCGTCGGCGATGCGGAAAGCGTGCAGCCCGCGATCCACGAGCATGCACCGGACCTGATCCTGATGGACCTGCACCTGCCTGGTCTGGACGGCATGCGCCTGACGGCGATGATCCGCCAGATGCCGGGCATGCAGATGCTGCCCATCGTGTTCCTGAGCGGTGACCCGGACCCTGAGCGCCAGTTCGAAGTGCTCGACAGCGGCGCAGACGACTACCTGAGCAAGCCGATCCGTCCACGCCACCTGATTGCGGCGGTGTCCAACCGCATCCGCCGTGCGCGCGCGCAGGCGGCCAGCGCATCGGGCGAGCGTGGCGGACCGCTGCTGAACAATCCGGAGACCGGCCTGCCGACGCGCCACCACCTGCTGCAGCAGTTGGCCGCCGCACTGTCCCACCGTGATCACGGCGGCGTGTTCTTCATCGAGATCGCCAGCGCGCTGGGACTGCGCGAACGCTATGGCTACGCCGCATTCGAGCGCCTGATGGTGCAGGCAGGGCAGCGCTTGGCAGAAGCCGCGCAGCCGTACCTGCTGGCCCGGCTGAACGACAACAGCTTCCTTGCCCTGGCGCGCGGCATCGACGAAGAGCAACTGGACGCCACCGCGAAGACCCTGCGCGAACAGCTTTCCGCGCGCGCCTTCGTGATACGCGATGAAGAATCGGTGCACCTGCGCGGGGTGATCGGCTTTGCGCCGTTGTCGCCGGGCTTTGCCGATGTCGGCAGCGCGCTGGAAGCCATCGAGCGCACCACCTTGCAGGCCCGCCTGCTCACGGCCGGCGTTGCCGGTCACGTGCCGCATGTCGAGGCCAGCAGTGATGAGCATCTGGCCATGCTGGACGGGCAGCTGGAGTTGGCCTACCAGCCGATCGTCGCCGTCGCCGGCGGCGGCAACGCGCAGTACCAGGTGCTGCTGCGGCTGCGCCAGGCCGATGGCAGCGTGCTGACGGCCGGCCAGGTGATCCCGGCTGCCGAAGCCGCCGGGCGCATCGCCGATCTGGACCAGCAGGTCATGGACCACGCGCTGGGCCTGCTGGACCACTACCGCCACGCATCACCGCCGCTGCACTTGTTCGTGTCGCAATCGCTGCGCACGCTCGCCCGCGATGCCTTCGCCGACTGGCTGCTGGAATCGCTGCAGCAGCGCCGCCTGGAGGGCAGTGCGCTGGTGATCGACGTGCGCCTGCCCGATGCCCTGATCCACACCGTGACACTGCAGCAGTTCTGCGCGCGGGTAGCCACGCTGGGCGTGCGCTTCTGCCTCAGCCAGTTCGAACCCAGCGCGGAGGCCAATGCCCTGCTGACCCAGTTGCCGCTGGCCTTCGTACGCATGGCGGCACGCTTCTCCAGCAGCCATGCCAATCCGCAGACCCGCGACGAGATGCGCAGTGCCATCGAAGCGGCGCACCGGGCCAACCTGCAGATCATCGGCCAGCAGATCGAAGATCCGCAGGCGGCCGCCGCCATGTGGGTGGGCGGTGTCGACTTCATCCAGGGCAACATGGTGCAGTCCGCTGGCAGCGACCTGGATTTCGACTTCCTCAACGCGGTGCTGTAACCGATGGCCCAGGGGCGGGGCACATCAAGCTGGTGGCCGGCCATGGGGGTCGCACTGGCGACCGTGGCACTGGCGATAGCGGCCGCGCTGGAGCTCGCCGGGCCGTGGCCCTGGCTGGCCGCGCTTTCCGCAGCGGCGGCGGTGGCCCTGTTCTTCCTGCATGGGCAGCGGCTCGCCGCGCGCCACGAACGCGCACGCGAACGCGACCTTCGACTGACCGATCTGCAGCAGCAGCGTGACCACCTGCAGCGGCTGCATGACCAGCAGGGACAGCTGGAACAACAACTGCTGCTGGCCAAGCAGGCTGCCGAAGCCGCCGCGTTGGCGAAGGGCGAGTTCCTTGCCACGATGAGCCATGAAATCCGCACGCCGTTGAACGGCATCATCCCGATGCTCGACCTGATCGGGCGCGGGCAGCTGGAGGCCGAACAACGGCAGATGCTGGCGACGGCGGCGTTCAGTTCGCAGCAGCTGCTGCGCATCGTCGATGACATCCTGGACCACTCCCGCCTGGAGGCCAACGCGCTGGAACTGGAGGACACCACCTTCAACCTGCGTGACCTGCTCGAGGGCGTGGTGCAGCTGATGCAACGCGCTGCCGAGGCCAAAGGCCTGCGGATCGAGCTGGAGATCGACCCTTCGGTGCGTTTGTCCGTGCGCGGCGATCCGGTCCGCCTGCGGCAGGTGCTGGGCAACCTGCTGGGCAATGCCATCAAGTTCACCGCGCGCGGCAAGATAAGCGTCAAGGTGCGACGGCTGGGCGAGACCGTGCGGCGCCATGCCCTGCGCTTCGAAGTAGTGGACACCGGCATCGGTATCGCCCCGGAGCAGCAACCGCGGCTGTTCCAGTCCTTCAGCCAAGCCGATGCGTCCACCACCCGCATGTACGGTGGCACAGGGCTGGGCCTTGCAATCTGCCGACGCATCATCGAACTGATGCAAGGGACGATCGGCGTGCAATCGCAGCCCGGCCAGGGCGCCACGTTCTGGTTTGAAATACCCCTGTCAAAAGCGGCCGGCGATACGGGCAACGGGTACGGTCCGGAGCTGGGCCACCTGCTGCTGTTGAGTCAGGACCCCGCATTGCAGCAGCGCGTACACCGCGTGGGGGCGCAGCATGGATTGCAGGTGCAGGCGGTCACTACCCTGGCCGAAGCGCTTGAGCCGCTGCGCGCCGCGACGCGGCCGCTGGCATGGCTGGTGGTGGATGGGCGCCTGCTGCGCAACGGCGACGCCTCCCTGCAGCGGGCCTTGGCGGAGCGCGGCGACGACGCGCCGCAGGTGCTATGGCTGCAGCTCGGCAACGCCGCGTCACGCAACGGCCAGCACTGGCTGGATGAACTGGTCAGCGACAGCACCCTGCATGCCCTGTTGGTGCCGGTACGCGCCTCGGCACGGCCCGCGCCACTGCTGGGCGAGGCGTCGCTGCGCCCACTGACGAAAGCCCCGACAACGCCGCTTGGCCTGCGCCTGCTGCTGGTTGAGGACAACGGCGTCAACCTGCTGGTCGCCCAACGCGTGCTGGAGGTCCTGGGGTGCACGGTGCGCACGGCAGTGGACGGCGAGCTGGCACTGCAGGAACTGCATGCCGGCGGCGTGGACGTCGTGCTGATGGACTGCCAGATGCCGGTGTTGGACGGCTATGCGGCAACCCAACGCTGGCGGGCACACGAAGCCGCCCATCACCTGCCCCGGCTGCCCATCATCGCGATGACCGCCAATGCCATGGCCGGTGATCGAGAACGCTGCCTGCAGGCCGGCATGGATGACTACGTGTCCAAGCCCGTGGAAATGCGGCTGTTGCGCGGCATGCTGGAACGGTGGGGCCACCCGGAGACCGGTGCCGTTGCAGCAGACCCGATGGCCGATGCATTGGCCGAGACGCTGTCAGCCAGTGACGCGGACACCGCGCAGCCCGCGCTGGACCCCTCGGTACTGGATGAGCTGCATGAGGTGATTGGTGACAGCACCCAGGCGATCATCACCGCGTTCCTGGATGACACGCCAGCGCTGGTGCAGCACCTGCAGGACGCCGCCCAGGCCAGCGATACCGAGCGCCTGCGCGGACTTGCCCACAGCCTGAAGTCATCCAGCGCGAATGTCGGCGCACTGGCGTTGTCGACCGCCGCACGTCGCATTGAACTGGAAGCCCGCGCAGAGAGCCTCGAGAAGCCGACCATCGCGGCGGCGCGGGTAGTGGCCGAGTTTGCCCGGGCGCGGATCGCGCTGGCGGGTTGGCGTCCAGCGCGCTGACAGAAGCCGCCGAGCGTGGCTCGGCGCTACGGCGCGCGCGGACGCATGCATCTGCTTCTGTAGCGCCGAGCCATGCTCGGCGAGCGCCCCGCGCGGCGCACCGTTTCGCTCAGTCTTCCAGCTTGCTGAGCAGGTACTTCGGCTCGCCGATGCGGGCAATCAGATCCAGCTGCGTTTCCAGCCAGTCGATGTGCTCTTCCTCGGAATCCAGGATCTTGGTGAACAGCTGGCGGCTGACATAATCGCCGACGGCATCTGCATGCGCGACGGCCTCGCGCAACACCACGACGCCCTCGCTTTCCAGCGCCAGGTCGCACTGCAGGATCTCGGTCGGGTTCTCGCCGATGCGCAGCTTGCCCAGTGCCTGGAAATTCGGCAGTCCTTCAAGGAACAGGATGCGATCGGACAGCATGTCGGCATGCTTCATCTCGTCGATCGATTCCTTGTACTCGTGCTCTGCAAGCTCCTTGATGCCCCAGTTCTTCAGCATCTTTGCATGCAGGAAGTACTGGTTGATCGCGGTCAACTCGTTGTACAGCACCTTGTTGAGGTACTGGATGACGGTGGCGTCGCCTTTCATGGGGGGTGCTCCTGCACGCTGAAAACGCAGGCACTGTAGCGGCTTTGGCGCGGCGATGAAGGAACGCGAATCGTGCTCAATCACGCACGCACGCTCAAGGCACTGTCAGGCAGCCTGCAGACCCAGTACGGGCAACGGCAGATCATGTGTGCCCATCGCCTTGGCCAGCAGGTCACCGGCCATGTCCAGGCAGGAACCGCAGGTGGCACCGCAGCCGGTGCGCATGGTCAGCTCGGCCACCGTCGTGCAGCCATCACTCGCGGCAGCGCGGATCTGGTGATCGGTTACTCCGTTGCAGATGCAGACGTACACAGTGGGCTTTGACGCTGGCAGGCCGGACTGGCCTGCCGTCATTCCACTTCAAACGCGAATGGTTGTCAATTAACTCCCTGAATCATTCTCGCTATGGTTCAGGCCACAACCATCGGGCGGGCCTTACGTAGGGTCGCCCTGCACTTTTTTCGGCCAGTACCCTTTCGTGGTCGCCCGCTTTCTCGGGCGATCATGCCCCGCGGCATGGCCTGGCATCCAGGCCTCCTGCGCGCCTGTCGGCATCTGCGATACATCCGCACCGTCGACACCGCGGGCCATGGGCGCAAGATGCCGCAGCGCACGTGCATAAACGCCACGCTTGAACATCACCACGTGTTCCACCGGGTACCAGAAATCCACCCAACGCCAATTGTCGAACTCGGGGCTGTCGGTCAGATCCAGCTGTACGTGCGACTCGTCACCGGTCAGGCGCAGCAGGAACCAGACCTGCTTCTGGCCAATGCACACCTGTCGCTCATTGCGGCGGATCGCCCGCGCGGGGAGCTTGTAGCGCAACCACCCAGGCGTTGCTCCCAGCACTTCAACGTGCTCAGGCAACAAGCCCGTTTCTTCCTGCAACTCTCGATACATGGCCTCGACGGGCGTCTCATCCGTGTTCATGCCGCCCTGTGGGAACTGCCAGCCATCCCGGCGCACACGACGTGCCCAGAACACCTGACCATCCTGGCGCATCAACACGATGCCGACGTTCGGTCGATAGCCGTCCGGATCGATCACGATGCGGACTCCTAGAAATCTACTGACAGGGACTATCCCATGCCGCCTGTCGGCCCACAAGCGGAACACAAAAGTATTGACATGCTTCGTACACATGCCCAGAATACGCGGCTCACCAAGGCTATGTAGCTCAGCCGGTTAGAGCACAGCACTCATAATGCTGGGGTCGGTGGTTCGAGTCCACCCATAGCCACCATGTCGGAGTTGGTTTTCGACCTGGAAAGTGAGAGAATTGATTTACCTATTTTGCCCCGTCGCCAAGCGGTAAGGCACCTGACTCTGACTCAGGCATTCGGTGGTTCGAATCCATCCGGGGCAGCCAAATACTAAAAAAGGCCTGATCGTTGATCAGGCCTTTTTTAGTATTTGGGCGCGTATTCCACCTTATCCCCGCGCCGTTGGCGCGCCCCCTTGAACAACAAGGGGGCTCTACTCCATCGGGGATGATGCAGGCGGGTAGATAAGGTCCTGATCGACGATGTGACCGTTCTTTAAAACAACAAAAACCCGGCCGAAGCCGGGTTTTTGTTTTCCTCCCAGCAGAGCCCCGAAGGGCCCCACGCCAGGCGCGGTGGATCAGCGCTTGGAGAACTGGGTGGCGCGACGTGCCTTGTGCAGACCGACCTTCTTACGCTCGACTTCACGGGCGTCACGGGTGATGAAGCCCGCCTTGCGCAGTTCGGACTTCAGGGTTTCGTCATACTCGACCAGCGCGCGGGCGATGCCCAGGCGGATCGCACCGGCCTGACCGGTGGTGCCGCCGCCAGCGGCGGTGACCAGGATGTCGAAGCTTTCGGTGTTCTTGGTCAGCTCGAGCGGCTGGCGCACGATCATGCGCGCGGTCTCACGACCAAAGAACTCGTCCAGCGGACGGCCGTTGACGGTGATCTTGCCCGAACCCTTACGCAGGAACACGCGGGCGGTGGAGGACTTGCGGCGGCCAGTGCCGTAGTTTTGAGTGATAGCCATGATTAGATATCCAGAACCTGCGGCTGCTGTGCGGCGTGCGGATGCTCAGTGCCTGCATAGACCTTGAGCTTGCGGTACATCTGGCGACCCAGCGGACCCTTCGGCAGCATGCCCTTCACGGCGGTCTCGATCACGCGCTCCGGGTGGCGCTCAAGCGCCTGAGCCAGGGATTCGGTCTTCAGGTTGCCGATGTAACCGGTGAAACGGTGATACATCTTGTCCTGCAGCTTCTTGCCGGTGACGACAATCTTTTCTGCATTGATGACGACCAGGTAGTCGCCGGTATCAACGTGCGGGGTGTAGACCGGCTTGTGCTTGCCACGCAGACGGCGGGCCAGCTCGGTGCAGAGACGGCCCAGGGTCTTGCCCTCGGCGTCAACGAGGTACCAGTCGCGCTGGACGGTCTCGTTCTTAGCGGTGAAAGTGCTCATGAAGAACTCTATATAGGTCGTCGGGCTCATTGCGGCCAGGAGGGCCGGAACTCTGCCACGCGTTGTGAAGGTGAAACGCAAGGGCGGGATTTTATCCACCTTTTGCCTGCGGTGCAAGTTGCCCGGCTCAGCAAGACTTGGCAGCAGCGGCCCTGGCGGCGAGAATCGGAGGCACCCCGACGTCATTGGCCCCACCATGAGCGCGCTTCGCCAGACCACCCCGCTGGACCACCTGCTGACCGAGGCGCAGCGCGCACTGGACACCGTGTTCGGCAATCCGCCGGCCCTGCGCCCCTACCCTGCCGCCAAGGCTGACGAGCCGGGCATGGACCGCAGTGAACGACGCCACGCGGCCGGTCTGATGCGCATCAACCACGTAGGCGAGGTTTGCGCGCAAGGCTTGTACTTCGGCCAGGCCGCCGTGGCCCACGACCCCGCGACCCGTGCCCACCTGCTCGAGGCCGCGCAGGAGGAAACCGATCACCTCGCTTGGTGCGCCATTCGACTGGGCGAACTGGACAGCCGCCCCAGCCTGTTCAATCCCGTCTGGTATGCCGGCAGCTACGCGATCGGCACATTGGCGGGACTGCGCGGCGACGGTTGGAACCTGGGGTTCGTCGTAGAGACCGAGCGCCAGGTGGAAGCGCATCTGGACGAGCACCTGACCACTCTGCCCGCAGGCGATCTGCGCAGCCGGGAAGTGATCAAGGTGATGAAGGAAGACGAGGCACGGCATGCCGAGCACGCCGAACAGGCCGGCGCACGCCGCCTGCCCTTCCCGATCCCCGGGGCAATGGCGCTCGCGTCGAAGATCATGAAGACGATCGCCTACCGCCTTTGATGGGCCGGTGGTGGGTGGCTGGTGGCTGGTGGCTGTTGGCTGTTGGCTGTTGGCTGTTGGCTGTTGGCTTGCGGCTGACGGTGGGTGGCTGGTGGCTCGCGGCTCGCGGCTTGCGGCTTGCGGCTGGTGGTTGGTGGCTGGTGGTTAGTGGTTGGTGGTTGGTGGTTGGTGGTTGGTGGTTGGTGGTTGGTGGTTGGTGGTTTGCGGCTCGCGGCTTGCGGCGTGCGGCTTGCGGCTCGCGGCTCGCGGCTCGCGGTAGAGCCGACTTCAGTCGGCTGCTTCCTTCCGCACCGCCAGCCGACTGAAGTCGGCTCTACCCTCACCGGGGAGATCGCGTGGCGCGTCCGGCATTCCACCGAGCACGGCTCGGCGCTACAGAATCCGTGCGGTGACGGCAGATGGCGGCTCGCGGGCGGTGGCTCGCGGCTCGCGGCTCGCGGCTCGCGGTAGAGCCGACTTCAGTCGGCTGCTTCCTTCCGCACCGCAAGCCGACTGAAGTCGGCTCTACCCTCACCGGGGAGATCGCGTGGCGCGTCCGGCATTCCGCCGAGCACGGCTCGGCGCTACAGAATCCGTGCGGTGACGGCAGATGGCGGCTCGCGGTAGAGCCGACTTCAGTCGGCTGCTTCGTTCCGCAACGCCAGCCGACTGAAGTCGGCTCTACCCTCAACGGGTAGATCGCGTGGCGCGTCCGGCATTCCGCCGAGCACGGCTCGGCGCTACAGAATCCGTGCGGTGACGGCAGATGGCGGCTCGCGGGCGGTGGCTCGCGGCTCGCGGCTCGCGGCTCGCGGTAGAGCCGACTTCAGTCGGCTGCTTCCTTCCGCAACGCAAGCCGACTGAAGTCGGCTCTACCCTCACCGGGGAGATCGCGTGGCGCGTCCGGCATTCCGCCGAGCACGGCTCGGCGCTACAGAATCCGTGCGGTGACGGCAGATGGCGGCTCGCGGGCGGCGGCTCGCGGCTCGCGGCTCGCGGCTCGCGGTAGAGCCGACTTCAGTCGGCTGCTTCCTTCCGCACCGCCAGCCGACTGAAGTCGGCTCTACCCTCAACGGGTAGATCGCGTGGCGCGTCCGGCATTCCGCCGAGCACGGCTCGGCGCTACAGAATCCGTGCGGTGACGGCAGATGGCGGCTCGCGGGCGGTGGCTCGCGGCTCGCGGCTCGCGGCTCGCGGTAGAGCCGACTTCAGTCGGCTGCTTCCTTCCGCAACGCAAGCCGACTGAAGTCGGCTCTACCCTCACCGGGGAGATCGCGTGGCGCGTCCGGCATTCCGCCGAGCACGGCTCGGCGCTACAGAATCCGTGCGGTGACGGCAGATGGCGGCTCGCGGGCGGCGGCTCGCGGCTCGCGGCTCGCGGCTCGCGGTAGAGCCGACTTCAGTCGGCTGCTTCCTTCCGCACCGCCAGCCGACTGAAGTCGGCTCTACCCTCAACGGGTAGATCGCGTGGCGCGCCCGGCATTCCGCCGAGCACGGCTCGGCGCTACGGAATCCGTGCGGTGACGGGAGATGGCGGCAGATGGCAGATGGCGGCTGGTGGCTCGCGGCTCGCGGCTCGCGGTAGAGCCGACTTCAGTCGGCTGCTTCCTTCCGCAACGCCAGCCGACTGAAGTCGGCTCTACCCTCACCGGGGAGATCGCGTGGCGCGTCCGGCATTCCGCCGAGCACGGCTCGGCGCTACAGAATCCGTGCGGTGATGGCGGATGGCGGACAGATCGCGTTGCGTTACGGGGTCGAAACCAGCTTCAGGCCGATCACGCCGGCCACGATCAGTGCCACGCAACCCAGCCGGGCCGGCGACGCGCTGTCGTTGAACAGGAAAATACCCAACACGGCCACGCCCAGCGCGCCGATACCGGTCCAGATAGCATAGGCAGTGCCGACCGGAATGGTTTTCATGGCCTGACTCATCAGATACAGGCTGATCAGCGCAGCCACCACCGTCGCGACGGTCGGCAACGGCTTGGTGAAACCATTGGAGTACTTCATTCCGATGGCGAAGCCGATTTCAAAGATGCCGGCCAGCAAGAGATAGATCCAGGGCATGGGGATGCTCCTCAACTTTTATAACGGAAACAAAACGGCCCAGTGCTTTCACACCGGGCCGTGGGTCGGTCTTCTGCCGTGGAACACCAATCTGCGCAGATCGCTGTTTCACGGGACGGGGCGTCCCGCCTGCATAACGTTCCGGCGCAGTGCGCCAGACCGGCTTCTTACTCGGCCAGGTTGCGGCCGTGGAACAGCTCTTCGATCTCGCGACGCAGCAGCGCCTCGATCTTCATGCGTTCCTTGAAGGAAAGGTTCTTTGCCTTCTCTTCAAACAGGTACTGATCCAGGTCGAAGTCCTTCAGGTGCATCTTCGTGTGGAAGATATTTTCCTGATAGACGTTGACGTCGAACATCTCATAGCGCGACTTGATGTTCTTCGCCAGGAAGTTCTGGATGGAGTTGATCTTGTGATCGATGTAGTGCTTCTTGCCCTTTACGTCACGGGTGAAGCCACGCACGCGGTAATCCATGATCACGATGTCCGATTCCAGACTCTCGATCAGGTAGTTCAGCGCTTTCAACGGCGAAATGACGCCGCAGGTTGCCACGTCGATATCGGCGCGGAAGGTCGCAATACCTTCCTGCGGGTGCGTTTCCGGATAGGTGTGCACCGTGATGTGCGACTTGTCCATGTGCGCAACCACGGCATCGGAGATCAACTCCTTGCCGGCAAGCTTCTTGTCGATCACCGGTTCTTCGGAGATCAGGATCGTCACCGAAGCACCCTGCGGATCGTAATCCTGGCGCGCAATGTTGAGGATGTTCGCGCCGATGATCTCGGCAACGTCCGTGAGAATCTGAGTCAGCCTGTCGGCGTTGTACTCTTCATCGATGTAATCAATGTAGCGCTGACGCTCCTCTTCGGTGCGGGCGTAACAGACGTCATAGATGTTGAAGCTCAGCGCCTTGGTGAGGTTGTTGAAACCTTGCAACCTCAGGCGAGGCAACGGCTTGACCACGGCGGTCGATCCTGTAAGAGCGGGGAAAGGAACAATTATGAGGCAATTGTGCCGCCGGGGGGAGCCTGAACGAACGAACGGTTCCTGCAATCTGTTTGCTCTTAACATTTCCGCTCCGCTAAGCTGCTCCCACACCCCGTGAATCCGTTCATGCGCAGAGGGAGCGCCACCATCGTGTCAACCGTGCGCCTTGCTACCAGTCCGTTGGCTTTGGACATTGCTACCATCGACCGCTTCCTGGCTCACAGCCATCGGCGCCGTTACCCTGCCCGCACTGACGTGTTCCGCCCCGGAGACCCGGCTGGCACGCTGTACTACGTAATCAGTGGATCCGTTTCAATAATTGCTGAAGAGGATGAAGAGCGTGAATTGGTGCTCGGCTACTTCGGCACCGGTGAGTTCGTCGGCGAAATGGGCCTGTTCGTGGAGTCGGACCGCCGTGAGGTGATCCTGCGGACGCGGACCGCCTGTGAGCTGGCCGAAATCAGCTACGAGCGCCTGCACCAGCTGTTCCTGGGCCCGCTGTCCACTGATGCCCCGCGCCTGCTGTATGCCTTGGGCCAGCAGATATCCAAGCGCTTGCTGGATACCAGCCGCAAGGCCAGTCGCCTGGCTTTCCTGGACGTGACGGACCGCATCGTGCGCACCCTGCACGACCTGGCCGAGGAGCCGGAGGCCATGACCCACCCGCAGGGCAGTCAACTGCGCGTGTCCCGGCAGGAGCTGGCCCGTCTGGTCGGCTGCTCCCGCGAAATGGCCGGACGCGTGCTGAAGAAGCTGCAGGTCGACGGCCTGCTGCATGCCCGCGGCAAGACCGTGGTGCTGTACGGGACGCGCTGACGCGTCCACGTACAGCGGGCCGCGCGGTTGCCCCAACTTCGGTCGGCCGCCTTCCGCAACGCTTGGTAGAGCCGACTTCAGTCGGCTGCCTCCCACAACGCCTGGTAGAGCCGACTTCAGTCGGCTGCCTTCCACAACGCCCGGTACAGCCGACTTCAGTCGGCTGCCTCCCACAACTCCTGGTAGAGCCGACTTCAGTCGGCTGCCTCCCACAACGCCTGGTAGAGCCGACTTCAGTCGGCTGCCTCCCACAACTCCTGGTAGAGCCGACTTCAGTCGGCTGCCTCCCACAACGCCTGGTAGAGCCGACTTCAGTCGGCTGCCTCCCACGCAGGGCAGCCGACTGAAGTCGGCTCTACCGCGCCCATGCCTACCCTCACCGCGTGCAGTGGCGGGCAGTGGCTTGACCGATATTCCTCCACACCGCAGGCTGCGCGCATGGAGCTGAGCAGCGAATTCTGGTGGTTCATCCTTATCGGCCTGGGCGCACAGCTGGTCGACGGCGCATTGGGCATGGCCTTCGGTCTGGTGTCGTCTTCGGTGATGTTGAGCATGGGCCTGCCACCGGCGCAGGTCAGCGCCAGCGTGCATACGGCGGAGGTATTCACTACCGGCGCGTCCGGCGTTTCGCACCTGGTGGCCGGCAACGTGGACCGGAAATTGTTCGTGCGCTTGGCCATCCCTGGCGCAATCGGCGGAGCCGTCGGCGCATATGGCCTCACCCAGCTGCCCGGAGACGTCATCCGGCCATTGATTTATCTGTATTTGCTGGTGCTTGCGATCGTCATTCTGCTGCGCGCGGCAGGCCGGTTGATGCCCAAGGGCGACATCAAGCGCGTCCCTCTGTTGGGTGCGGTCGCCGGCTTCCTCGACGCTACCGGCGGTGGCGGATGGGGTCCGGTTGCCACCTCTACCCTGCTGGCACGCGGCGGCCAAGCCCGTACGACCATTGGCACCGTCAATGCAGCAGAGTTCGTGGTGACGCTGACGGTGTCTGCAACCTTCCTGCTGACGATGGGCCTGCATCACCTACAGATCGTGGCGGGACTATTGATAGGCGGGATGATGGCCGCGCCGTTGGCCGCCGTGTTGGTGAAGCGGGTCAAGGAGCGCTGGGTACTTGTCGCCGTTGGCGTACTGGTCCTGGCGATCAGTCTGTACCAGATCGGCCACACAGCCATCGGCCTGCTGGGCCGGTAACGCCGCGCATGCCTGTCGGTAGAGCCGGCTTCAGCCGGCTGGCTCCCTGCGCAGGACCGAGGGTAGAGCCGGCTTCAGCCGGCTGTTTTCGCGTGCAGGGCAGCCGACTGAAGTCGGCTCTACCCCCACGTCCGGCAGACTGGGTCGGCCGTCGGCATGCCGCCGAGCACGGCTCGGCGCTACAGGTGTGAGGCGATGCGGCGCTGTCGGTAGAGCCGGCTTCAGCCGGCTGCTTTCGCGTGCAGGGCAGCCGACTGAAGTCGGCTCTACCCTCGTCTGGGCGCATTCGGCAGGCCGGCTACGACCGCCGTCGATCAGACCTTTTCACCACCGCGGTCCGCGCAGCCCCAGTTGAGGATGCGGGTGCCTTCCGGCAGCACGCGACGGAAGAAGTCCACGCTGCCATGCTTCGGATTGACCACCACTGGCGCTTTCGCCGCAACCAGCAGGGGAAGATCCGCCGTACTGTCGGAGTAGGCGACGTCGATGTTGCCGTAGCCACGCTCGCGCAGCATCCGCATCTTTTCTTCGTTGTGGCAGTGACGGGTGGCGCCAACGGCACCGAAACGCGGCCCGACTTCACTGCCGATCACCGGCACATCCACATGGGCGACGAAGCCCAGGATGGCCTTGGCCAGCTCAGGCGGCGCACCCGTCGCCACGACCACGCGGTCGCCTTTAGCCCGGTGCGCAGCGAAGACTTCCAGCGCCTGCGGCAACAGTTTGGCCCTTAGGCTGGGCTCGTTCTTCAGCACATACGCGTCGATCACCTGGTTGAACTCGCGCGCCCGATGCATGCCGAAGGTCGCGATCCACACGTAGATCGAGATGCCGGCACGGCGCGTGGGCAGCATCGCCACCAAGGGGCCGGCCACCGGCGTGACCAGCAGCGCAGCAAGCAACCGCAGCGGGTTGCGCTTGATCAGCGTCGCGAACAGATGGCTGCCGGAATCACCGTCGTACAGGGTGTGGTCGAAATCGAACACCACCAGCGGCGCACTGTCCTGCGGAGTTGGATAGATCGTGCTCATGCAGCGAAGAATAGCTGACGCAGGCCCTCACCGGGCTCCTCCACGCGCATGAAGGCCTCACCGACCAGGAACGCGTTGACCCCGGCATTGCGCATCAGGGCCACGTCCTGCGGTGCCAGGATGCCACTCTCGGTCACCAACAGACGGTCCTTCGGCACGGCGGTGCGCATGTCCAGCGTGGCCTGCAGCGAAACCTCGAACGTGCGCAGGTTGCGGTTGTTGATGCCGATCATCTGCACCGGCACCTGCAGGGCGCGCTCCAGTTCATCGATATCGTGGACTTCCACCAGCACATCCATGCCCAGCTCCATCGCCAGGCTGGACAGCTCCGCCAGCTGGCGGTCGTCCAATGCCGCAACGATCAGCAGGATGCAGTCAGCCCCGAGCACGCGTGCTTCGACCACCTGGTAGGCGTCGATCACGAAGTCCTTGCGCAGCACCGGCAGCGTGCAGGCCTCGCGAGCCTCCTGCAGATACGCATCGCTGCCCTGGAAGAAATCCACGTCGGTGAGCACGGAAAGGCAGCTTGCACCGCCGAATTCATAACTCACCGCGATGTCAGCCGGATGGAAATCGGGCCGTATCACGCCCTTGGACGGGCTGGCCTTCTTGACCTCGGCGATCACCGCCGGGTCACCGTTGGCGATCGCCGCCTGCAGCGCGCGCACGAAACCACGCACCGGCGGAGCTGCCGCCACGCGCGCCTGCAGCTGTTCCAGCGGCACGGCAGCGCGGCGCTGGGCCACTTCTTCGGCCTTGCGGGCCAGGATCGTCTGCAGGATGTCGCTCATGATGCTCACAGAAAAAAGGGGACGGAGGGGATTAAGTCGTTTCCGGCTTTTCAGCCTAGCCTGCCAGTACGCGGGTGATGTCGACGTACTGTTGCAGACGGTCGCGGGCGCTGCCATCGGCAATCACCGCGCGTGCCCGCGCCAGGCCATCGCCGATGTCGTCAGCAACGCCGGCCACATACAAGGCCGCGCCTGCATTCAACGCCACGATGTCCAGTGCCGGGCCCGCTTCGTTGTCCAGCACGGCCCGCAACATGGCGATGGACTGCTCGGGTCCATCTACGCGCAGATTGCGGCTGGCCGACATCGCGATGCCGAAATCTTCCGGATGGATCTCGTACTCGCGCACCTTCCCATCCCGCAACTCGCCGACCAACGTGCCGGCGCCGAGCGAAATCTCATCCATGTTGTCGCGACCCCAGACCACCATCGCCCGCTCGGTACCCAGCTCACGCAGCACGCGCGCCTGGATGCCCACCAGGTCCGAATGGAAAACGCCCATCAATACCGATGGCGCACTGGCCGGATTGGTCAGCGGCCCGAGGATGTTGAAGATCGTCCGCACCCCCATTTCGCGCCGCACCGGTGCGACCACCTTCATCGATGGGTGATGGATCGGCGCGAACATGAAGCCGATGCCGGTCTGCTCGATCGCGCGCGCTACCTGCTCCGGCCGCAACTCGATCACCGCGCCGAGCGCCTCCACGGCATCGGCACTGCCGGACTTCGACGAGACACTGCGATTACCATGCTTGGCCACGCGTGCGCCAGCGGCGGCAGCGACGAACATCGAGCAGGTCGAGATATTGAAGGTATGCGAGCCATCGCCGCCGGTGCCGACGATGTCGACCAGGTGGCGCGTGTCGGCGACGTGCACCGGGAGCGCGAATTCGCGCATCACCGTAGCAGCCGCCGCGATCTCGTCGACGGTTTCCTTCTTGACGCGCAGGCCGGTCAGGATCGCTGCGGTCATCATGGGCGATACCTCATCGCGCATGATCTGCCGCATCAGATCGACCATCTCGTCGAAGAAGATCTCGCGATGCTCGATCGTGCGCTGCAGGGCTTCCTGGGGGGAGAAGTGCATCAGTGGATTCCTTGGAGTCAGCCTGCAGATCAACGCTGCAGGAAGTTGCGCAGCAGCGCGTGACCGTGTTCGGTCAGGATGGATTCGGGATGGAACTGCACGCCTTCCACCGGGTGTTCGCGGTGGCGAAGCCCCATGATTTCTTCGACCGACCCGTCGTCGTTCTCGGTCCAGGCCGTGACTTCCAGGCATGCAGGCAGCCGCGTCTTGTCCACCACCAGTGAGTGGTAGCGCGTGGCCTGGTAGCGATCGGGCAGCCCAGCGAACACGCCCTTGCCTTCGTGTCGGATGGCCGACGTCTTGCCGTGCATGATGTTGCCGGCACGGATCACCGTGCCACCGTACACCTGGCCGATGCCCTGGTGGCCCAGGCAGACGCCGAGGATCGGCGTGGTCGGGCCCAGCCGCTGGATCAGTTCCAGCGACACACCCGCTTCGTTGGGTGTACACGGCCCGGGTGAAATCACGATGCGCTCCGGTCTCTGCGCGGCGATCTCATCGACCGTCATGGCATCGTTGCGCACCACCTTGACCTCGGCACCCAGCGTCTGCAGGTACTGCACGAGGTTGTAGGTGAAGCTGTCGTAGTTGTCGATCATCCACAACATGGATCAGGTTCCGTCGCTTATCAGAAAAATGGCGTACACATTCTCGGTGTACGTGATGGGTCCGGCTTCAATTGATTCGCGCGTGTAGGGCGCTTGCGGAGATGGCGGCGCGGGCGGAGTGACCAGATCCGTCGGTCGCGTCTCGGCGATAACGGACTCGCCTTCGGTGGGCCACCGCCCGGCCTGCACGCCGTAGGCGAAGCTGGGTGCCACGTCGGAGATGCTGTACAGGCCGCGGATGCGTGCACCATAGGCGGTTGCCAAGGCCTTGGCCGAGTCCCGGGTCTGTGCAGCGGCCTCACTTTTCAGTTCACGGCGCAGCGCGACAACATCGGAGTAGCCCGGCGCCAGGCTGCTGACCTGCAGCGTGTCACTGGCATTGAGTGCACCAAGGAATCCCTGCATCGCCTGCGGGCTGGCAAAGCTGCCCTTCAAGCGGCGACTGACGCGGGTACCAATGAACACCTGGCGGGCCTGCTCGTAACGGTGTGCCGGCCCGATCTCGAGGTTGTCCGCGCGCACGCTGCCGGCCACTGCGCCGTGTTTTTTGAACAGCGCCAGCACGCGCGCGGCATCCTCCTGCACCTTGGCCCGCGCCGTGTCGGCATCCATGTCGACCTGGGCGAGCGTCAACTGCAGGGTGAAGCGGTCGGGCATCACCTCACGGCGCGCTTCGCCCTTCACCAGCAGGTGCGGCTGGTCCGGGATCGTGTTGGCCTGCGCCAACGCCTCAGGTGCCAGCGTAGCCAGCAGCGACGACCACAGCAGAACGCTCGACAGCTTCATGCGGTATTCCTTGTCATGGAGGGAAAAAGCACAAACGCGCCCGGCGCAGTCACCCGGCGCATGCAAGGATTACAGGCCCTTCGCCGCCTGGGCGACCGCACGGAACAACGCGCGGCCTTTGTTCATCGTTTCGTCCCACTCTTTCTGCGGGTCGGAGTCGTAGACGATGCCAGCGCCGGCCTGCACGTGCAGGCGTCCGTCCTTGATCACCGCGGTGCGGATCGCAATGGCCGTGTCTGCATCACCGTGCCAGCCGATGTAGCCGATGCTGCCGGCGTACACGTTGCGTTTGATCGGTTCCAGTTCGCGTATCACTTCCAGCGCGCGGATCTTCGGCGCGCCACTGACCGTCCCGGCCGGGAAGGTCGCGCGCAGCACATCGGCATAACTCAGACCCGGCTGCAGCGTGCCGGTCACTTCGCTGACGATGTGCATCACATGGCTGTAGCGTTCAATCACGAACTGCTCGCCGACCTCCACCGTACCGGCCGTGGATACCCGGCCGGCGTCGTTGCGGCCCAGGTCGATCAGCATCAGGTGCTCGGCACGCTCCTTCGGATCGGCCAGCAGCTCCACTTCCAGCGCATTGTCTTCTTCCACGGTGGCGCCACGCGGACGCGTGCCGGCGATGGGGCGCACGGTCACTTCGCCGACACCATTGGCGTCGTGCTGCAGGCGGACCAGGATCTCCGGCGATGAGCCCACGACCTGCATGTCACCGACATCCAGGAAGTACATGTAGGGCGATGGATTGAGCGCACGCAGCGCACGGTAGACATCCACCGGCCGCGCCTTGAAGGGCACGCTCAGGCGCTGGCTCAGCACCACCTGGAAAATGTCGCCGGAGCGGATGTAATCCTTGCTGCGCTCCACCGCGTCGATGAACCCGTCGCGGGTGAAGCCTGAAATGAAGTCACTTTCGTCCAGCACGTCGCTGTGCAACGGTGCCGGATAGCCCGCACCCGGTGCGCGCAGTTTGGCCACCAAACCGTCCAGTCGCGTCTGTGCCTCGTCCCACGCACCCGGTTGGCGAGGATCGGCGTGCACGATCAGGTACAGCCGTCCCTTGAGGTTGTCGAACACCGCCAGCTCTTCGGAGTGCATGAGCAGGATGTCCGGCGTGCCCAGCTCATCGCGGCCCGCAGGCGGTGCCAGGCGCGGCTCGATGTAGCCGATGCACTCGAATCCGAACCAGCCCACCAGCCCGCCGGTGAAGCCCGGCAGACCGTCCAGCTTGGGCACCGAATGCGCGCTGCGCAGCGCCTCTACTTCGGCGAACGGATCGGCGACCTCGCGGCGTTCGACCTCCACGCCGTTCTCGGCGATGGACAACGTATGCCCACGGAAGGTGTACACGCGGCGCGCCGGCAGACCGATGATGGAATAGCGACCGAAGCGCTCACCGCCCTCGACCGATTCAAACAGATAGGTGTGCGGGCCGTCGGCGAGCTTCAGATAGACCGAAAGCGGCGTGTCCAGGTCGGACAGCACTTCACGGACGACGGGGATGCGGGTGTGGCCTTCAGCGGCCTGCTGCTGGAACTGAGCGGGGGTATTCAACACGACTTTCCTTCCGGGATGCGGCGGTGGCGGGACGGACGACGGCTACAGGCCACCATCGCCACCAACGGCGAGCGGAAGAAAGACTATGCGGGGTCGTCAGAATGGACACCGGGCCACTGTACCGCATGGGTGGGGCCGGGCGGAAGCCGGGCAAGCCCACCAGCGGCCCGCCCACCGTGCCCCGACCCGCGCCCGCTAGGCCATGCGCAGGGCGGCGCGCTGCTGCTCCTGGGCGTGATCCTGCTGTTCCTGCTGCTCGGCAGCGATGCCTGCCGTCAGCGTCGGCGTGATGGCCGGTGCCTGCCGCTGGCGGTCAACCTCCGCCGCCTGCTCGGTGCTGACGCTCAACGGCTGCTGCAGGCCGGAGGCGACATCCACATACGCATAGCGCTTGGTGAAGGACGCGGCATCGGCCGTGTCCACCGCGAAGGCGCGCGCCCGGTCATCGCTCAGCATCACCTGCTCGATGGTTTGCAGGCCATCCTGCTTTGCCTTGGCGGCAAGCGCGCCGGCCAGCTGATCGCTCTGCAGGTCAGGCACGCGGTTGTAGCTGGCGTCGATACGGTGGACCCCGCTCTGCGCCCCCTGGAACAACCGGAAATCAGCATGGTCCGGATCGTTGATCGACACCGGGCGGGCCGCGGGTGACGGCGCCTGCTGCTGCACTTCAAGCAACGTCCGGGCGGCGGCTTCCTGCTTCTGGATTTCCGCATCCAGGCTGGGAATCACCGTGTCGGCCATGCCGTGGCGCGCCGTCGCTTCACCGAACGCTGCACTGATGTTGCTTGTGAACGCGGTGGTACTGGCCAGGTTCCGTTCGTTCTGCGGCATCGTCAGTGCGGGCGTGTGGGTGGCCAGCGCCGAACCCAGCGCCGTGGTCGCCCCGCCAACGGAAGAGAGCACGACGGGCGCATACGAGGTGACACCGGCCACCTGCTGCCCGCTCCAGTCGGCGGCCTGGTTCAGGGTGGCACCGTATTGGGCATAGCCGTTGCGCAGGCCATCGGAGGACCACTGCGTCCCGGCCTGGATCTGCGCACCGATGTGCTCACCGCCGGCCCGGATCCGGGCGGCGTCGCCTGCCGCCTGCTGCGTGGCCTGTTCGGCCTTCAGCGCGTGGTCGGCCTGCGACTGTGTGCCGCGCTGGCGCAGCTGCTCGGCCGTCTCGTCAGCGCCCACCCAGCCCGCCACGGTGGCGCCCCAGCCGCTCAAGGTGCGGTCGCGATAGCCTTCCACGCGGTGCTTGATCGCCTCGACTTGGCCGGCGAGTTCGCGTCCCTGCGCGATCACCGTGGCCCCGCCCTGCACGCCCACGCGCAGGCTGGTACCGCCGAAATCCACCACGCTGCCGATCGCCTTGCCCTGCATCGTCGCGCCCTGCTGGATGACATCACCGGCCACGTCCAGCCCTTTGCCGCCCAGTGCGCCCATGCGCTCGATCTGCTCGCCGGCCAGCCGCCCGCCCCGCATGCCCTGTGCCCCCGCCACCAGCACGGTCGACAACGGGCCGGCCAGCTCGGCCACCTGGCTGGGAGCCGCTACCTGCGCCCGGTCGATCAGGTTGCCCTGCGCGTCGCGCGTCTTGGGGTCCAGCAGGATCTCCATCCTGCCGGCAGCAACCGGCACGCTGCGCAGCGCCTGCGCACCGGGTTCAGTGGCCAGCCGCTCGATCAGCTGGGTGGCGGCCTCTTGCGCGTGCTCGGGCAGCGCCGCCTGCAGCTTGCCGGTGACCAGGCCCTGCATCATCGGCTGGCGCAGCAGCATCGTGGTTTCATTGGCCAGCAGGCCGAAGTCCTGCCGCTGGCGATCGCTCAGCCGCTGCAGCCCGTTCTGCACGTCATTGAGGACCTCGCCGCTGGTTTCATAAGTGTGGACCGTATCGCGGGTGTTGAAGGTGGGCAGCCCGTTGTCTTCCCCATAGCGTGCTGCGGTCTGCGGATGCAGGCCGGCGGAGTTGAACGTGGTCGCGCGGGCGCCCGTCACTGCCGATGCCGCCGACGCCATGCCGCCACCAAGCGAGTGACCGGCGATTTCGAAGTTCTCGCCCACCTGCTGTTGGACGCGCACCGCAAGTGCCATGGCGCGATCGTAATAATCGCTGCGCATGCCAACTCCCTGCTGGCCATTATTGAGGAAGTCCTCGCTCGCGGATTCACGCCGACCGCCCAAGGCGGACGGGTCAATGATCTCGCCCGTGGACCCCTTGAAGACGATGACAGGCTTCGCATCCTCTCCGAGCACGCGCTTGTCCGGAATATAGATTTCCGCGCGAAAACCGGACTGCCGCGGATGCAGAAGGTCAGAGAGCTGCGCATCCGACAGGTCGATTCCCACAGCACGTACTGCGCCGGGATCAGCGCTACCCCGTACCCAGCCGGTCGGTGCTTCACCTTCGTGCTTGGCCGAAAGATAGACGTCAGCGGCCAGCCCCGACATTTCACGTGCGTGGTGGGTTTCCTGAAGCCTGCTCGCCTGCTCGTCATTGCCGCTGTCGCGCAATTGCCGGACGAGAAGGTTCTGCTCGTGGATGGCGCGTACACGCGCCTCGATCTCGGGATCACTCATGGCAAGCTCCATTGCACAGTGAAAAGCACGCGACTTTCCTCAGTCGCGGCCATCATCGAATAACAGAAAGTTCTGCTAATGTCACCCGCCAAGGGCTTTCTATCAGGTAGATCATGCGGACCAGCCTTCACATCTCTTCGGCAAAAGCGCTCTCATACGTGGCGCTTCTGTTTCTGGTTGCCACCAGTGGCTGCGCCGCCCCGTCCCGCCATGGCGCTGCACAGTATTTTCAAGGCGATGCACTCAAGCTGGCGATTGCCAGTGAAAATGGGGATGTGGACGCAATTCGGCAGCTTACAGGGCAGGAAGGCGTCAATCCGGACAAAGAGTTCTCCAGCCGCGAGGGCATTCCCCTGCTTGCCTGGCCGCTGCGCGCGAAGAACCTGCAGGGATTGGAGGCAATGCTGGAAAGCGGCGCCGATCCCGATGCCCGGCTGGTCAAAAGAATGAACGGCGAAGTGATCCGCTTCAACAATGCGATGGTCTATGCAGCAAAGATGGACGATCCACGATTTCTCGACGCGCTGCTGAGGCATCGCGGTGATCCAGACACCCGGAATTCAAACAACGAAACGCTGCTGTTCCAAGCATTCATCAGCGGCAACCAATGGAAGAACGTCCAGTTGCTGGTGGAGAACGGGGCGGATATCAATGCGCCAAGCATCGGGCCTTCCGACACGGTCATCAGCTGGTACAGCGGCCGAGGCGCCTTCGAGCACGTCTACTGGCTGCTCGAACACGGCGCCGACCCGACGGTGATGCTGACGTCATCGATCGGAAAGCCCGACCGCATGTTCATCGCTGAAGATATCTATTGGGGCATCACCACGCCCGATCTGCTTCCCTGGCAGAAAAAGTGCCAGCAGTGGTTGATCGCGCGCAACATCCCTCGACCGCCCATGCCAGATGGCATACGGGCCAAGCGCAAGGCCTTTGGATTTCCCACCAAGGAAGAGGATATTCCGCTGCTGTGACGCGTTGACGGCTGCAACAGCGTCCAGCGCGGCGCTCAGCCTCAGCGCTTGCTGACCGACAGCAACGCACAGTCTGCGGGCAAATGCATCCGCACGCGGCGCGGCACACATTCGATGCGGAAGTGACGCGCTTCCACCGGTTCACCGTCCAGATTCAGAGTGAGCGGCTTTTCCGCAAGGATCTCTATCCGGTTCAGGCGCGCGCGCGTGGCTACGCGTTCCAGCGCAGCCTCTTTGCCGCCGGTGACCAGTTGCCCCAGCATTGCACCGACTTCACCGGTCAGTTCGGGAATCACCGTGACATCCAGTTGTCCGTCATCGATGAGTGCTTGCGGACAGAGCGCCTGACCGCCGCCGGCCTGGCGACCGTTGCCGATGCCGAGCGCGATGAAGCCGCCTTCCCACTCGAAGCCAGGGCCATGCAGGCGCGCCAGGATCGGCTCGATGCGGCCCAGCTTGGAGATACCGGTCAAAACGTAAGCCAAGCCACCCAGCACCTTCTTCAGGCCTTCGTCGGTTTCCACGGTGACCTGGGTTCCGAAGCCGCCACTGGCGACGTTGGCGCACCACCAGACTTTGCCGTCCGCATCGATCCGCAGCAGGTCGATGGCGCGCGGCGCCTGTGCGGTGATCAGCGCCAACACCTCGGCCGGGGTTTCAGGAAACCCGGCAGCCGTGGCGAAATCGTTCGCCGTGCCCAACGGCAACAGCGCCAAGGAGGGCAGCGCGTCGGCGGGCTCATCGCGGTGCGCCAGCGTTTCCGCGACGGCGCTCAGGGTGCCGTCGCCGCCACCGGCGATGATGACGTCCACGCCGTTGTCGATGGCCTCGGCCACGTAGCGTTCGGCGTCGCCGCCTTCCCAGGTGACGCGGACTTCCAGGTCGATACCGCGCTCCCGCCACACCTTGACCGCATCACGTACGTCGACGTCCCCGGCGGATTTTCCGTTGAGGATCAAACGCCAGCGGGAAAGGCTCATGGGGGCTTCACAGAAGGGGGGTGGCACAGGCTAGCAGTGCCGCGTTCGGTAGCAGTGAATGTCATCGGCCTGTCACCGTTCGCCCGGATCATAGGAGGCCATAGCAGGGAAGACGGATGGAGGCAGGATCAGCCTCCGATTATTTCAGCAGGGCCACGCCGGCAGCGGCGGGGCCTTTTTTTTGGATGGCCGCTCTGTTTCCGGGGGAGCATTCCGGCACTGGCCCGCGCTCTGGTTTTGGCGGGTGCTCTGGTACTGGTGGGTGCTCTGGTACTGGTGGGTGCTTTGGTACTGGTGGGTGCTCTGGTACTGGTGGGTGCTTTGGTACTGGTGGGTGCTCTGGGATCTGGGGGCGCTCGGGCCCTGGTAGAGCCGGCTTCAGCCGGCTGCACTCTGCGATCGTGCGTGACGCAGCCGGCTGAAGCCGGCTCTACCGGATGCTGCGGGGCGCAGCCGGCTGAAGCCGGCTCTACCGGATGCTGCGCGACACAGCCGGCTGAAGCCGGCTCTACCAGGGCGTTACCGGGCGAAATCGTGCAGCGCTTCGCCTTCCAGGCGGTACACGGTCCATTCGTCCTGCGGCTTGGCGCCGGCGGCGACGTAGAAGTCAATGGCAGGTTGGTTCCAGTCCAGCACCGACCATTCAAAGCGGCCGCAGCCGGCATCCACGGCCAGCCGGGCGATGTGCTTCAGCAGCGCCTTGCCGGCACCCGATCCGCGCCGTTGCGGGCAGATATACAGGTCTTCCAGATAGATGCCCTTGCGGCCCAGCCAGGTGGAGTAATTGTAGAAATACACCGCGTAGCCGATCGCTTCGCCGTCAACCTCGCAGACCAGCGCCTGCGCGCTCGCATCGGGGCCGAACAGACTGGCGGCGATGCCGGCCTCGTCGGTCTGCACCGACGACTCCGCCTTCTCGTAGACCGCCAGTTCGCGGATGAAACGCAGGATCAGACCTGCATCAGCAACAGTGGCCGGACGAATGTTCATGGGCAGAAAAGGGGACGGAGGGAATTAAACGAGTTTAATTCCCTCCGTCCCCTTTTCTCTCAGCGGGCAGCGGCGACGTTGGCGCGCATCGCGCTGATCACCTGTTGGTAATCCGGTGCGTTGAAGATGGCCGAGCCGGCCACGAAGGCATCGGCGCCGGCGGCGGCAATCGCGCCGATGTTGTCGGCCTTTACCCCGCCGTCGATCTCCAGGCGGATGTCCTTGCCGCTGGCATCGATCTTCTGGCGGACGACCTTCAGCTTGTCCAGCGCCGAGGGGATGAACGCTTGGCCGCCAAAGCCCGGGTTGACCGACATCAGCAGCACCAGGTCTAGGTCGTCCAGCACCCAGTCCAGGATGTCCACCGGGGTGCCCGGATTGAGCACCAGGCCCGGCTTGCAGCCCAGCGAGCGGATCAGCTGGATCGTGCGATGCGGATGGCGGCTGGCCTCGGGATGGAAGCTGATATAGGTGGCACCGGCCTCGGCAAAGTCGGGGATGATGCGGTCCACCGGCTCCACCATCAGGTGCACGTCGATCGGCGCGGTCACGCCGTGCTTGCGCAGGGCCTGGCAGACCAGCGGCCCGATGGTCAGGTTCGGTACGTAATGGTTGTCCATCACATCGAAATGGACCCAGTCCGCGCCGGCGGCGAGTACGTTGTCGACCTCCTCGCCAAGGCGGGCGAAGTCCGCGGACAGGATGGACGGGGCAATGATGCAGTTGGACATGGCCGGGGCCTTCGGAACAGAGGGAAAAGGGAAAAACTCAGCGCTTGCGCAGGGTCTTGATGCGGTCGTAGGCCGCGTTCACGCGGCGGCTCTTCGCCTCGGCCTGCTTGAGCAGTTCCGGGGCGGCGCCGATCAGCTTGTCGGGGTGGTACTGCGACATCAGCCGGCGGTAGGCCAGGTCGATTTCCGACTCGGTGGCCGACGAGGTCAGGCCCAGTTCGCGGTACGGGTTCTCCTTGTTCAGACGGAACCAGTCCGCATCGAAGGCGTGCCCGATCAGCAGCCCCAGTACCGCGCCGAACAACGGATTGGGCCGGAACAGCAGGGCCCCGGCGATGAAACCCAGCAGTTTTCCGTACCAGCGCATGGCGCTCCGGGGAGATTTGGCCAATTGGGCTTCCATTTTACGTCACAGCCGCCCCGGACGGCTTTACACTAGGCCGCCCGCTGGCCGGCGGGCCCTCCGGGTCCCTGGGCAGCCGTATCGACGAAGCCTCCAGGAGTGCCCGTGCCGACCACGTTGTTGCAATCCGATCTTCCCGGCCTGCCCTTGCGCCATCGCGGCAAGGTGCGTGACGTTTTCGATATTCCGCGCGAGCGCCTGCCGGTTGGCACGCCCCCGGGGGACTACCTGCTGATGGTCGCCACCGACCGTCTGTCGGCCTTCGATGTGGTGCTGCCCGATCCGATTCCCGGCAAGGGCGAAATGCTCTGCCAGGTGTCGAATTTCTGGTTCGCCAAGACCGCTCACCTGATGCCCAACCACCTGACCGACATCGACGTGGCCAGCGTGCTGCCCGACGGCGTGGATGCGGCGCTGTATGCCAAGCGCGCCGTGGTCACCAAAAAGCTGAAGCCGGTACCGGTGGAAGCCATCGCCCGTGGCTACCTGATCGGCAGCGGCTGGAAGGATTACCAGCGCACCGGCAAGGTCAGCGGCATTGAACTGCCCAACGGCCTGCGCCAGGCCGAGAAGCTGCCCGAGCCGATCTTCACTCCGTCGACCAAGGCCGCGGTCGGCGACCATGACGAAAACATCGACTTCGACGCGATGGTGAAGACGGTGGGTGCCGACCTGGCTGAGCGCGTCCGCGACGCCACCCTGCGCATCTACGCCTTCGCCGCCGATTACGCGCGCGAGCGCGGCATCATCCTGGCCGACACCAAGTTCGAATTCGGCACCGATGAAGACGGTCGCCTGTACATCATGGACGAGATGCTGACGCCGGATTCGTCGCGTTACTGGCCGGCCGACGAGTACGAAGTGGGCACCAGCCCGCCGAGCTATGACAAGCAGTTCGTCCGCGATTACCTGGAGACGCTCGATTGGGGCAAGACCGCCCCCGGCCCGAGCATCCCCGCCGAGGTGATCGAGCGCACCCGCGCCAAGTACGCCGAAGCCCTGCAGCGCCTGGCGGGCATCAGCGTCGATTGAGGTAGTGGCGGGCCCAGCCCGCCCCACCCATCAGGAAAGGTTGCCGGCCCGCGGCCGGCTCGACCGGAGGCACCATGTCCAGCACCTCGCTTGCCCGCCCCGTGGACCGCTACTTCGCCAGCTATTCCGACGACCACCGCAATGTGCTGAACCAGCGGATCCATGTGGTCGCGGTACCGGCCATCCTGTGGTCGGTCGTCGCCCTGCTCTGGTGCCTGCCGCCGCTGATCACCTGGTTCCAGAACGGCATCTGGGCCGGCCTGGCGATGTTCGGCGCGTGGTGTTTCTACAACCGGCTGTCGCGGCCGCTGGGACTGGGCATGCTGGCGGTGCTGTTCGTGATCGGTTGCACCTGCCGGCTGCTGGAAGCACGGATCGGCCTGGGCAACCTCGCCCGATTGGCTGCCGTGGTGTTCGTGCTTGCCTGGATCGCACAATTCATCGGTCACAAGGCCGAGGGCCGCAAGCCGAGCTTCCTCACCGACCTGACCTACCTGCTGATCGGACCGGCCTGGGTGCTGGCCAAGGTCTACCGCAAGTTCGATTGGCGCTATTGACCCGCTCTTGCTGAACGAGGTCGACGCGTATTCAGCACGCAGAACGTGGACGGTGTGCGACCGCGCTGGCTCCCAGAGCGGTATCCGATCGGCCGACTGACGGTTTCAACCATCCCTTTGCAGCCCCTGCCGTACGGGGGATGCGGCGCTGCACGCGCCATTCGCGACACATGCGGCACAGTGTCCAGCGCGCTCCCGCAGCGCCGCTGTCCCGACACCGGCAAAGGTTAAAAAAATGAATAAGCACACGATCCGTGCAATTGGTGACCTGTTCGTGGGTATCGGCAGCAAATGGCAGCCTGTTAGACTGCATGACCTGCTCGTGAATCGCGTATTCCCTGCATGATCCCAAGCCTTATCCTGCTGCTCGCCCTGCCCTTCCTGTTGGCCGTGGCGGTCGCCGCATTACCCCGAAGTTCGCGCAGCACGGCCGCCTGGTTGGCCGCGGCCGCGCCGTTGGCCGGTCTCGCCCTGCTTGCCACGCTGACGCCGGCCGTCCTGGATGGCGAGGTGCTGCGCAGCAGTGGCCAGTGGCTGCCGCAGATCGGGCTGGATTTCACCCTGCGCCTGGACGGCCTGGCCTGGATGTTCGCCGGGATGGTGCTCGGCATCGGCGCCCTGGTGGTGCTGTATGCCCACTATTACCTGAGCCCGCAGGACAACGCGCACCGCTTCTTCTGCTATCTGCTGCTGTTCATGGGCGCGATGCTGGGCATGGTGCTGTCCGGCAACCTGCTGCTGTTGATGATCTTCTGGGAACTGACCAGCATCAGCTCGTTCCTGCTGATCGGCTTCTGGTCACACCGCCAGGACGCACGTGAAGGCGCGCGCATGGCGTTGGTCATCACCGGTGGCGGTGGCTTGGCGCTGCTGGGTGGCGTGCTGTTGATCGGCCGCATCGTCGGCAGCTTCGATCTGGACGTGGTACTCGCCGCAGGCCAGCAGATCCGCGACAGCGCGCTGTACCCGTACGTGCTGTTCCTCGTGCTCGCCGGCATCTTCACCAAGAGCGCGCAGTTCCCGTTCCACTTCTGGCTGCCGCAGGCCATGACCGCGCCCACCCCGGTGTCCGCCTACCTGCATTCGGCGACCATGGTGAAGGCCGGCGTGTTCCTGCTGGCGCGCCTGCACCCGGCGCTGGCCGGCACCGATCTGTTCTTCTATACGGTCAGTGGCATCGGCGCACTGACCCTGCTGATCGGCGCGTGGAATGCCATTTTCCAGCACGACCTGAAGGGTCTGCTGGCCTATTCCACGATCTCCCACCTGGGCCTGATCACGATGCTGTTCGGGCTGTCCACGCCGATGGCGGTGGTCGCCGGTGTGTTCCATATCCTCAACCACGCCACGTTCAAAGCATCGCTGTTCATGGCGGCCGGCATCATCGACCACGAAACCGGCACCCGCGACATGCGCAAGCTGGGCGGGCTGAGGAAGCTGATGCCCTTCACCAGCGCGCTGGCGATCATCGCCTCGCTGGCGATGGCCGGCATTCCCCTGCTCAACGGCTTCCTGTCCAAGGAAATGCTGTTCGCCGAAGCCCTGGATGCGGGGGGCCCGGAGCCGATGCGGCTGGCCATGTCCATCGCCGCGCTGCTGGCCGGCGTACTCGGCGTGGCCTACAGCCTGCGCTTCGTGCACGACACGTTCTTCGGCAAGGGCCCGCACGATCTGGATCGCGTGCCGCACGAGCCACCGCGCTGGATGAAGGTGCCGGTAGAAATCCTGGTGGTGATCTGCGTGGCGGTGGGTATTGCGCCGGCACTGACCATCGCGCCGGTACTGCATGCCGGTGCAGCGTCCATCCTGGGCGCCCGGATGCCCGAGTACAGCCTGTCCATCTGGCATGGCTTCAATCTGCCGCTGGCGATGAGCGCGGCCGGCGTACTCGGCGGCATCGCGCTGTATTTCGGGCTGCGCAGGCTGATCAATCTGTATGCCGTGCGCAACACCACGCCCGGGCGTGACGCTTTCCATCACCAACTGGACCTGCTCTCCGCGCTGGCCCAGCGGCTGACTGGCGCCATCGCCAACGGCAGCCTGCAGCGCATGCTGCTGGGCCTGGTGGTGGTGGCGGTGATCGTCGGTGCAGCGCCGTGGCTGGCCGCGCCCGCTTGGCCGAACTGGCCCTCGCCACAGCCGATGCCGTTGCTGGGCTGGGCGCTGTGGGCGGTGATGATGGCCTGCGCCATGGCCACCCTGCGCATGTACAAGCAGCGCCTGCTGGCGGTGCTGCTGGTGGGCGGCGTCGGCCTGATGGTGGCCATGACCTTCGTCTTCCTGTCCGCACCGGACCTGGCATTGACCCAGTTGCTGGTGGAGATGGTCACCCTGGTGCTGATGCTGCTGGGCATGAACTACCTGCCGGCGCAGTCGGTGACCGAGCGCTCCAAGCTGCGCAAGTACCGCGATGCCGGCATTGCCTTGGTGGCCGGCCTCGGGCTGGCCGCGCTGGCCTACACGGCCATGACCCTGCCGCCGAACACGATGGCCGGTGAGATGCTCGCCCGCGCCCTGCCTGAAGCGTATGGCAGCAACGTGGTCAATGTGATCCTGGTCGACTTCCGCGGCTTCGATACCTTCGGCGAGATCACCGTGTTCGGCATTGCCGCCCTGGTGGTGCATGCCATGCTGCGGCGGTCGCGGATGGCGCCGGAACAGATCATGCCCGGCCCGCCGATCAAGCTGCCGGTGCCGGCCGACCTGGCACAGATCATGTTCCCGCTGACGCTGACGGTGTCGATCTTCATGTTCCTGCGCGGCCACAACTCGCCCGGCGGCGGCTTCATCGCCGGGTTGATCCTGGCCGTGCCGCTGCTGATCCAATACGTCATCCAAGGCACCGCCTCGGTGGAGTCGCGCTTTGGTTTCGACTACATCCGCTGCATCGGCATCGGCCTGCTGATCGCGGTCGTGAGTGGTTGTGCGTCGATGCTGTTCGGCGTGCCGTTCCTGACCAGCGGTCACCTGGACCTGCACCTGCCGATCATCGGCGACGTGCCGCTGGCCAGCGCCATCGGCTTTGATACCGGCGTGTACCTGGTGGTGTTCGGGGGCGCGATGCTGATGCTTTCCATGATGGGCACCATCAAGCCGTCGCGCACCCGCACCGCGCGCCGCGGCGAGATCGATCCGCAGAAACGTTCCGCACTGACCGGGGAGATGCGCTGATGGAACTGGCCATTGCAAGCGCCATCGGCGTGCTGACGATGCTCGGCGTGTACCTGCTGCTGCGTGCGCGCAGCTTCGATGTGATCCTGGGCATGACCTTCCTGTCCTATGCCACCAACCTGCTCATCTTCGCCGGGGGCCGCCTGGTCGCCGGCAAGCCGCCGGTATTGAAGGAAGGGCTGGACGCGAACCTGGGCAACTACACCGATCCCCTGCCGCAGGCGCTGGTGCTGACCGCCATCGTGATCGCCTTTGCGATGACGGCGGTGACGATCGTGCTGGCGATCCGCAGCCGCAGCGACAACCACAGTGACCATGTGGACGCGCACGAGCCGGACGACGATGCACCGCCGCGCCGCGACGAGGACCACGCATGAACCATCTGGTGATCCTGCCGATCCTGATCCCACTGCTCGGCGCGTCGCTGTCGTTGTTCGTGGAACACCGGCGCTTCGGGCCGCGCATCCAGCGCGCCGTCGCATGGGCGTCACTCACCGCATTGCTCGCCGCGGTGCTGCTGTTGTTCGCGCGCACGGCCGACGGTGTCGCCCTGGTCTACCTGCTCGGCGACTGGCCAGCCCGGTTGGGCATCGCCCTGGTGGCCGACCGGCTGTCGGCGTGGATGGTGCTGACCACCGCCCTGCTCGCCATCGGCTGCCTGATGCATGCCTGCTCCGGCTGGGACCGCCGCGCACCGCACTTCCATGCTTTGTTTCAGTTCCAGCTGGTTGGCTTGAACGGCGCGTTCCTGACCGGCGACATCTTCAACCTGTTCGTATTCTTCGAAGTGATGCTGATTGCTTCGTATGGCCTGCTGCTCAGCGGTGGCCGTGGCCTGCGCATGCGCATCGGCCTGCATTACGTGGTGTTCAACGTGACCGCGTCCACCCTGTTCCTGATCGCGCTCGGCCTGCTGTACGCCACGCTGGGTTCACTGAACATGGCCGAGATCGCGCAGCGCATTGCCGAGGTACCCGCCTCGCACCTGGTGCTGTTGAAGGCCACCATGGGCTTGCTGCTGCTGGTGTTCTGCGCGAAGGCGGCACTGATGCCGCTGTACCTGTGGCTGCCCGAATCGTATGCGCGCGCGCCGGCGGCCGTTGCCGCCCTGTTCGCCATCATGACCAAGGTCGGCCTGTACGCCGTGCTGCGCATCCAGAGCCTGTGGTTCGGTGACGAAGCCGGTGCGATGGCCGGCTACGGCCGCGACTGGCTGCTATGGGCCGGCGTGGTGACGCTGGTGCTGGGGGGCTTGGGCGTACTGGCCGCCGTGCGCCTGCGCGTGCTGATCTCGTATCTGGTGGTGGTGTCGGCCGCCACGCTGTTCATCGCTTTCTCGGTGGGCAACCAGCAGGTGCTCGCCGCCGGCCTGTATTACCTGCCGCACAGTACGTTCGTCGCAGCGGCGCTGTTCCTGATCGCCGATCTCATCCGCCGCCGTCGCGGCGGTGCCAGCGACCGCAAGGAAGTGATCGCGCCGATGCCGGGCAAGGAAACGCCCGCCGTGCTGTTCCTGATCGCGGCTATTTCCATCGCAGGCCTGCCGCCGCTGTCTGGCTTCCTCGCCAAGGCCGCGCTGCTGCAGGGCATGCCGCCCTACCTGACCGCACCGGTCTGGGCAGCGGTGCTGGGCAGCAGCCTGCTGGTCATCATGGGCCTGGCCCGGGGTGGCATCCGGCTGTTCTGGCGTGTCCCCCACGCCGAGCCTGACGCGCCCAAGCCGCGCAAGGCACCGACGCGCCGGATAGAACTCCTGGCGGCGTGCCTGCTGCTGCTGTACGGCGTCGGCATGACCGTCTTTGCTGCGCCGCTGATGCGACACGCTGATGCGATCGCCAGTGACCTGCTGCAGCCCTCGGGCTATGTTGACCAGGTCCGCGCCACCCAGCCGGAGGTCCGCAATCCATGACCCAGAAACGTCCCCTGCTGCGCCGGATCTTTCCCTCGCTGCCACTCACGATCATGGTCATCGTGTTCTGGCTGCTGATGTCGGACAGCTTCAGCGTGGGCCTGCTTGCGCTGGGCCTGCTGCTCGGGCTGGTCGTACCCCTGTTCGCCGCGCGCCTTGACCGCGAGTTCGCCCGCATCGGGACCCTGCGGCCCGTGCCCAAGCTGCTGGCGGTCACCCTGTGGGACATCCTGGTGTCCAACATCGAGGTGGCCGGCCAGGTGCTGGGCAAGGAAAGCAAGATCCACCCGGGCTTCGTCTGGATTCCGTTGGACATCGCCAACGTCCATGGCATCGCCGCGCTGACCAGCATGATCACGCTGACCCCGGGCACGGTGTCCGCCGCGCTGAGTGACGACCGGAAATACCTGCTGGTGCATGTGCTGAACCTGGACGATGAGCAGCACCTGATCACCGAGATCAAACGCCGTTACGAGGCCCCGCTGATGGAGATCTTCCCATGACCGGATTCGATGTCATCCAGAACACCCTGGTGGTATGCATGCACGTGGTGGGGCTGGCGATGCTGCTGGCCACCTGGCGCCTGCTGCGTGGCCCCACCGTTCCCGACCGCATCCTCGCGCTGGACACCCTGTCAGTGACCGCCATTGCCCAGTTGATGCTGTTCGGCATGTACCTCAACTCGGCCATCTACTTCGAGGCCGCGCTGATCCTCGCCATGCTCGGTTTCGGCAGCACGGTGGTGCTGAGCAAGTTCGTGCTGCGCCGGGACATCGTCGAATGATCACGGCCATCCAGATCGTGCTGTCGGTGGTGCTGCTGTTCGGCTGCTTCTTCATCCTGGTCGGTGCGCTGGGGCTGGTGAAGCTGTCCACCTTCTTCAAGCGCCTGCATGCACCGACCAAGGCCAGCACGCTGGGCGTGGGCTGCGTGCTGGTGTCATCGGTGGCGTATCACATCTTCCTGGGCCAGGATCCGCAGCCGCGCGAGCTGCTGATCACGATCTTCCTGTTCATCACCACGCCGATCAGCGCCCATCTGATGGCCAAGGCGGCGCTGTCACTGCTGATGGAAACCCGCCCTACCCTGCCGGGTAACGAGCGGGCGAAAGAAGAGCAGTTGCCGCCACCGGAACCGGTGCGCGAGAAGGTGGTGGAAGAAACCAACGACACCTACACGTCGAACGAAAGCAAAACAGACGAACGAGAGGGCTGACCGCGGGGTCAGCTTGCCAGCAGCGCCAGTTCCAGACCTACCCAGGCACCGAAGGCAGCGAGCAGTACCCCGCCTTCCACGCGGCTGATGCGCAGGTCGCCGCGCAGCATCGGGTACAGCACCAAGGCGAACGCCAACACCGCCGGCAACTCCAGCCGCACGAAGGAGGCCGGCAAGGCGAGCGGCTGGATCACCGCCATCGCGCCGATCACCAGCAGCAGGTTGACCACGCTCGAGCCCAATACATGGCCCAGCACCATGTCACCCTGGCCACGACGCGCGGCCATCACCGCCGCCGCCACTTCCGGCAGCGCGGTGCCGATCGCCACCGGCAGCAGGCCGACCAGCAGCGGCGTCCAGCCCAGCGCCGTGCCGAAGTCCGACGCGGCACCGACCACCAGCCGGGCACCCCAGTACAGCGTCAGCGCCGCAAGCGCGAGGCGGACGACATTCAACAACAGGTTCGTGCGTGAGACAGCGGACTCGGCAATCGATGCCTGTACCTCTGGTGCCTCGCGCCGGCCCGCATGCAGCAACCAACCGAACGCCAGACCGAAGGCCGCCAGCAGGATCGCGCCCTCCCAGCGCTGCAGTGCGCCGTCCAGGCCGAACACCAGCAGCAGCACTGCGCCCAGCAGCAGGCATGTCCACGAGCTGCGCAGCGCGCGTGCCCGCAGCAGCAACGGCATCGCCAGTGCCGCCACCGCGAGGGTCAGGCCCAGGTTGGCCAGCGTGCTGCCGACCGCGTTGCCCAGTGCGAGCTCAGGCTGGCCCACCGCCAGCGCACGGGCGTTGACGGCGAGTTCCGGCACCGACGTCGCCAGGCCCAACAGCACCAGCCCGGCGGTGAAGGGCGACGCGCCGAAGCGCTGTGCGAGCCCGGATGCCGCCTTGACGATTGAATCTCCGCCCAGTGCCAGCAGCAACAGGCCGAGCAGGAACCATGCAAGAGCGGCGGCAATCATGGGGCGATCCTTCGGCAGGCGATGACCGCGATTCTACGTCGGCATCAGGCCTTGTGGTGGCTACGCCGGCTACGCCTTGAGAGGGATCAGCCGCAGCCTTCCACGTAGTCGACCTGTGGCGACTTGCCCACGCGCCAAGCGCCCACCTTGCCATCCGCGGCCACCGTGAAGTCCATGATGGCCTGCCCTTCCTGTGCGGGCCGCACGCGCAGGTGCTGGGCCTGCGCGTCGTACTTGTCCGGACCCACGTCGGCACGCTCGGGGTACAGCTGCTGCAGTTCACCCAGGGTCATACCCACCCGGCCACCGCCCGGTGCCACGACGCCCGGGCCGCGCACGTCGTAGCGCACCAGCTTCTTGCTCTCGAACATCAGCCACGGGCCTTCCGCCGATTCCTTTTCCGGACGCAGGTAATGGCAATCGTCATCGGGCACCTCACCCTGCAGTGGCGCACCGAAGCGGCCGCGCACTTCGTCTACCGTGGCGCCAAGGGCGATGGCGCCGTAGCCATCCAGGCGTGCCGGGCTGTCACTGCGCAGATCGACCGGCGACTTTGTCGCCATGTCCGCGTCGCTGGCCAGGTTGGCGTCGGTGCCGGACGAAGCCGCGGCTCCGGCAGTGGACGGCGCATCGGCCTGCGCGGTTTCCGGGGCCTTGCTGCAGGCGGAAAGTGACAGGGCCAGCAGGCCGGCGAGGGGCAGCATCTTCATGACGGTATCTCCTGGAAGGTAGTGGGCAGACGCTAACGCGGGCAGTGTGCACACGCCGCATTGTCATCAGCGCTTAACCGCGACGGTTCAGGCTCGGCCTGCACCGCACTGACCGCCCGCCATGCTCCCGCGCAAGACAGACCAAGCCCGCACTGCATTACAGGCCCATCGGGCCCCGCTGGACATGCGCCAGAGGCGCCTGCTCATCCTCTGCGATGGCCAGCGCGATCTGGCCGCGCTGACCGCGTTGATCGGGCCAGAGACGCCAGCGATGGTGATCCAGCTGGTGCAGGCGGGCTATCTGCTCACCACGCCCGAGGCGACGCCGTCGGCAACAGGGCCGGCCACTGCCGCGGACGCAGGCGTGCCGATCAACATCCCGCCGGCCAGTCCCGAGCGACGGCGGTCACTGGCCGCTGCGCGCATCTATCTGCTGGGCATCCTGGAGATGCAGCGTCATCCCCAGGCCGCCACGCTGCTCCGCGGTCTGCAGCTGTCCCGCAGCGATGGTGACGTGGTTCTGGCCATGCAGGCGGCCCTGCTCGCGCTGCCCACACTGACGTCAGTGGGTTATGCCGAACGCGTGCGCGAGCGCCTGCTTGAAGTCATGCCCACCGAGCACGGCAACCCGTTCGGTGCCGTGGCCGCTTAGCAGGACGGCTTCAGCGGGTGCGGAAGTGGTTCCGCAGGCCGTTCCAGCACTGCTGGTAGTCGGCCTGCCGGTGGCCCGCAGCCACCGCCTGCTGGGTCGGCCGGATCACGCCGCGCGTCTCGAACATGAAAGCCATCGTGTCCTTGATCACGTCCGGCTTGGACAGATCCGCCACGGAGGCCTTGTCGAAGGTCGGCGCATCCGGTCCGTGGCCACTCATGCAGTTGTGCAGCGACGCACCGCCCGGCACGAACCCTTCTGCCTTTGCATCATAGGCGCCGTGCACCAGCCCCATGAACTCGCTGGCGACGTTGCGATGGAACCACGGCGGGCGGAACGTATGCTGCGCCACCAGCCAACGCGGCGGGAAGATCGCGAAATCCATGTTGCTGGTGCCGGCTGTATCGCTGGGCGAATGCAGTACCAGGAAGATCGAGGGATCCGGATGATCGAAGCTGATCGAACCGATGGTGTTGAAACGCCGCAGGTCGTAGCGGTAGGGCGCGTAGTTGCCGTGCCAGGCCACCACATCCAACGGTGAATGATCGATCGGCGCGCGCCACAGCTGACCATCGAATTTCGCCACCAGTTCGAAGTCACCGTCGATGTCCTCGAACGCCGCGTGCGGTGTCTCGAAGTCACGCGGATTGGCCAGTCCATTGGAGCCGATCGGCCCCAGGTCCGGCAGCTTCAGCAGCGCACCGAAGTTCTCGCACACATAGCCGCGTGCCTGCCCATCGGGCAGCTCCACGCGGAAGCGGATGCCGCGAGGAACCACCGCGATCTGCTGCGGTTCGACCTCCACCACGCCCAGCTCGGTCAACAGGCGCAGGCGACCGAGCTGCGGCACGATCAGCAGCTCGCCGTCGGCGTTGTAGAAGTAACGACCCTGCATGTCGCGGTTGGCGGCATACAGGTGGATCGCCACGCCCGCGTGTGCGTCCGGTCCCCCGTTGCCGCCCATCGTGTACAGCCCTTCGATGAAATCGGTCGGCGTTTCAGGCATCGGCAGCGGGCTCCAGCGCAGCTGGCCCGGCGCAGCGGCCAGTCCGTGGAAGCTGCCCTGCACCTGCGGCTGCGCGAATGCGGTGAACTCACCGTGGGTGACGGCAGGACGGATCCGATACAACCAACTGCGCCGATTGGCGCCACGCGGCGCAGTGAACGCCGTGCCGGACAACTGCTCCGCGTACAGACCGTGGGCGACGGTCTGCGGCGCATTCTGTCCAACCGGGAGCGCGCCTTCCAAGGCCTCACTGGCGAACTCGTTGCCGAATCCCGTCTGGTAGCCGCGTGCCTGCATCGTGTTGGTCATCTGGAGCGTCCTGTTGTGTACCGGCCCGTGGCCGGCACGTACCCTTGCCGGAACCGACCTTACAGTACGCCGCGGCGCATCTGGTCGCGCTCGATGCTTTCGAACAGTGCCGTGAAGTTGCCTTCGCCGAACCCTTCATTGCCCTTGCGCTGGATGATCTCGAAGAAGATCGGCCCGATGCTGTTCAAGGTAAAGATCTGCAGCAGCTTGCGCTGGTGGGTTTCCGGGTCGGCATCGATCAGGATCTTGTTCTTCGCCAACCGGGCAACGTCCTCGCCGTGGCCGGGGACACGCTGGTCGATCACGTCGAAGTAGGTGTCCGGCGTATCCAGGAACTGCACACCCTGTTCGCGCATCGCTTCCACGGTTGCGTAGATGTCGTCGGTGAAACAGGCGATATGCTGGATGCCCTCGCCCTTGTAGGCGTCGAGGTATTCGTTGATCTGGCTCTTCGGATCGGACGATTCGTTCAGCGGAATGCGCACGATGCCATCGGGCGCGGTCATCGCCTTGGACACCAGGCCGGTCTTCAGGCCCTTGATGTCGAAGTAGCGGATCTCGCGGAAGTTGAACAGCCGCTCGTAGTAGTCCGACCACTGCTGCATGTTGCCGAAGTACAGGTTGTGGGTCAGGTGGTCGATGAAGGTCAGGCCGAAGCCAACCGGGGCCGGATCGGCGCCTTCCACCGGCGCGTAATCGTCACCGTAAATGCTGCCGGACGTGCCATAGCGGTCCACCAGATACAGCATGCAATCGCCGATCCCCTTGATCACCGGCGCGTCCACGGCCTTGGACTCCGGCTTGAACGCGATCGCTTCGGCACCGTTGCCCAGGGCGGTCTGGAAGACCTCGTCACCCGGCTTCTGGAAGCGGATGGCGAATCCGCAGGCGCACGGGCCGTGCTTGTCGGCGAAATCGGCGGCGAACGAATCCGGGTCTTCGTTGACCAGGAAGTTCACCCCGCCCTGGCGATAGACCGTGATCGGGCGCGCCTTGTGCTTCAGCACGGCGGTGAAGCCCATGCTGCGGAAGTAGGCGTGCAGCTCCTCGCCACGGCCAGCAGGGGCGGCGAATTCGACGAACTCGAAGCCATCGATGCCCATCGGATTTTCGAACGTGGTCACCTGCATGCCGAGATTGGGGTGCGAGGCGGTCTGGACGGTGGTATTCATGGCATAAGCTCCGAAACTTTTCCGCAACAAACCAGGTGCGGTCGACAGAGGGACCCGCGACAATGCGGGGTCAGCATTCCCTTTATAGTTACACCTGAAACCACCAGCAAGGTGCACCGCAACATGAGTCCAGTCGATACCGCCTCTACCAGCGTGCGCGCCTCGCACGTCCTGCTCGATCTGGAGCAGTTCCTGCCGTACCGGCTGAGCGTGCTCTCCAACCGGGTCAGCGGCAACATCGCCAAGCTCTACGGCGATCGTTACGGCCTGGCGATCCCGGAGTGGCGTGTGATCACCATCCTGGCCCTGTACCCGGGCTCATCGGCGAGCGAAGTGTCCGAGCGCACGGCGATGGACAAGGTCGCGGTGAGCCGCGCCGTGGCACGTCTGTTGGAGCGCGGCTTCATCAAGCGCGAAACCCACGGCGACGACCGCCGCCGCTCCGTGTTGGCGCTGTCGGCGGCCGGCTTCGAGGTATACGAGACCATCGCGCCGCTGGTGATTGAAACCACCCGCAAACTGATGTCCGTGCTCAGCGAAGACGAAGAGCAGCTGTTGGAAACGCTGATCCTGCGCCTGGCCGGCGAAGGCCTGCAGCGCATGGGCGAATAGCAGGAAAACGCGCCCGACCCCGATCCTGCCGCAGCTGATGCACCCCGCCGCCGAGCACGGCTCGGCGCTACCGGTGGGCCCACCCGCCTCGGTAGAGCCGGCTTCAGCCGGCTGCGGCACGCCCGACCCACCCCGGTAGAGCCGGCTTCAGCCGGCTGCTGCAAGCCCGACCCACCCCGGTAGAGCCGGCTTCAGCCGGCTGCGGCAAGCCCGACCTACCCCTGTAGAGCCGGCTTCAGCCGGCTGCTGCAAGCCCGACCTACCCCTGTAGAGCCGGCTTCAGCCGGCTGCTTCAAGCCAAGGCAGCCGACTGAAGTCGGCTCTACCAGCCGGCTGCTTCAAGCCAAGGCAGCCGACTGAAGTCGGCTCTACCCTCAGCTCTACCCCTCGGCTCTCAGCTCAGATGCTTGCGGCGGGCGTAGACCCACGGCGCGGCCAGGGCGCCGATGGCCCCGGCGGCGAAGCCGAGCGATGCCGCCACGGTGGCCGCTTCAATGGCGCCCGGCAGCGCCAATGCGGCGGTCACCAGCAGTACCGACGGCAGGCCGACAAACGCCGCCAGGAAGAAGCGCCAGCGCGGCATCCATGTACCCAACTGCAGCAGGCTGACCGGCTGCCATGCTTCGCCACTCGCGTCTTCAGCCATCCTGCGTGCCAATTTGGGCAGGTCCACTTCCGGCGCGATCCGGCCCTGCCCGGCCAACGCCAACGCACCGGCCACTTCGTCCGCCGCCGGGTAGCTGGCCGGCCACGGCACCGGCGCCGACACGCCGTAGGCGGTCAGCAGCGGCACGCTGAGCCACGGCGCCGGCAGCGCGCGCAGGCGACGACGGCCGTGCACGCACCACAGCTGCGGCTGGCCATGGGCGGTGGCGGTGTACAGCGACAGCTCCTCGGCCGGAGGGTAATCCAACATGCTCGTGCGCGCGGCCAGCGTCTCCACGCCCATCGCACGCAGGAAGCCCGGGCGGCTGCGTCCTTCCTGCATCCAGCCCAGCCCCAGTGCGCCAACCAGATAGGCCTCGGCGTGATCCTTGCTACCGGCCATCGCGCGTTCGTCGCTGGCCAGGAACCACGCCAGCGACTGTGGCTCGGCCACGTCCGCTTTGCTCCAGCGCCCACTGTCACCCAGCACGTGGCGCAGCGGCAGGCGGACGGGCGCGGTCTGGCCGCGCTCGGCCGTGCGCAGGAACGGCAGGACGCTCTGCACGAAGCTGCCGATATCCAGCGCACGCGCACCCGGGCCCATCCACTCCGCCGGCAACAGGCCGGCCAGCTTCGGATCGCGTGCCAGCAGGTCCAGCTGTGCTTTCTGTTCCACCAGCTTCTGCACCGCCGCCGCCAGCACGGTGTTGTCCGGCAGCCCGACGATCGGCAGCGTGTGCACGGCCGTCGCGGCGGCAGACACCGCCGCGTCGCCCACGCTGTCATCCATCAGCACCGCCACCGGCGGCAAGCCCACGGTGTCGGCGGGGGGATGGTCAAGAAGGTCGCTGTGCATCGGCCGCTCCGGTCGCGCGCCACGATCAGCGTGGCGTCGGTACCTTGCCGTTAGCGGCGGCCGCGAGGTGAAGTTGAGTCCGGCACCCGCGCGATCAGCGCGGCGCCCATTCCTTCATGAAGGCGAGGAACTTCGCCCGGTCGTAGCTCTTGCCTTGTTCCAGCTCGCCGGTGAACTGCGAATGCAGCAGGCCGCCTTCGGCATCCAGCACGAACAGATGCGGGTAACCCTTCACTTCCGGGTACTGCGACAGGAAGACCTTGTTCTCGTTGTCTTCGCTGTAATTGACCTTCATCCAGATGTAGTTCGCATCGCGCAGGCGGCGCACTTCCGCATCGCCTTCGACGAACCTGTCGAGGATGTGGCACCACGGGCACCATTCACCGCCCACGTCCAGGATGATGCGCTTGTTGCCGCGCTGTGCTTCGACCTTGGCCATTTCCAGGTCGGTGGCCGGGTCACGGGCCGGATCGAATGCGGCATTCAGCGCCGCGATGGCGGCGATATCCGCCGCCGCCGGGCTGTTGCCCGAGGACACCGGCACGCTGGGATCAGCGGCCGGTGTCCCGGTGGGGCGCGTATCAAGCGGTTGCGCGGGCGCCTGGCTGGCCTCCGGAGTGGACTGCGAGCACGCGGCCAATGCAGCGGCCAGCAGCCCCATGGATATCCAACCTGTTGTCCTGCGCATGCGCTTTCCTCTTACTTGACGCCGTGCATCAGCTTCTGGATCAGCGGTGCCACCAGGAACAGCAGCACGCCCGAGCCCACCAACGCGTAGAAACCAAAGGTATACCCGGCATGCGCGGATTGCACGGTCATGCCACCTTCGCCGCTGACCCGCCCGGCGAAGATGCCCGCCAGGTTGTTGCCGATGGCGATGGACAGGAACCAGCAACCCATCGCCATGCCGCCCAGGCGTGCCGGGGCAAGCTTGGTGGTCATCGACAGGCCGATCGGCGACAGGCACAGCTCACCCACGGACTGGATGACGTACACCATGAACAGCGTCCAGAACGGGATCTTGCCCGCGCCGTCGACCATGCTCGACAAGGCCACCATCAGCAGCAGGAAGGCCAGGCCGTTGAACACCAGGCCCAGGCCGAACTTGCGCGGGATGGACGGATTGGCGCGGCCCATCTTCACCCACATCCACGCCAGCAGCGGGGCCAGGGTGATGATGGCGATGGAGTTGACCGACTGGAACCACTCCAGCGGGAAGGTCCAGTCACCGAACTGACGGTCGACGATGCGATCGGCCAGGAAGGTGAACGAGCTGCCGGCCTGTTCGAAGAACATCCAGAACAGGACGTTGAACATGAAGATCACCAGCATCGCGATGACCTTGTCGCGCGCCACGGTGCCCGTGCGCACGCCTTCCACCAGCAGCATCACGGCTGGCACGATGAACAGCGCCATCAGCAGCATCTGCAGCGCCTGCGCGTCGATGGTCAGCAGGAAGTAGAACAGCGGCACACCGATGATGGCGCCGACGATGGCGACAAGGCCCACGCGACCATTGCTTTCCTGGCCCGGTGCCGGCGCGCCGATGCCCTTCAGCTGGCTGCGGCCCAGCCAGAACCACACCAGGCTCACCAGCATGCCCACGCCGGCGCAGATGAAGACGATCTGGTAATGCGGCATCGCGTCGGTGCCGAAGATCTCACGCGCCAGCCAGCCGGTGATCACCGGGGCGATCATCGCGCCCAGGTTGATGCCCATGTAGAAGATGGTGAAACCGGAGTCACGGCGGGCATCGCCCTGCAGATAGAGCTTGCCGACCAGCGTGGAGATGATCGGCTTGAACAGACCATTGCCAACGATGATGGTGGCCAGGCCCAGCTTGAACAGCAGCTCGGTCGGCGAGGCCAGCATGAACAGGCCGACGGCCATGAACAGAGCGCCCAGCAGGATGGAGCGCTGGAACCCGATCAACTTGTCAGCGACATAGCCACCGAAGATCGCGCCGGCGTAGACCAGGGCCAGGTAGGCGCCGTAGAGCTCGCTGGCGGGCCGTTCACCGGTGGCATCGCCGCCGTGGAACTGGGCCACGATGTACAACACCATCGCCCAACGGATGCCGTAGAACGCAAAGCGCTCCCAGAACTCGGCCATGAACAGCATCCACAACGGACGCGGGTGGCCTAGCAGTGTCTTGAACTCCGGCACAGCCGGTTCGGGGGTATTCGCAGTGGCGTTCAGGCTCATGCGGGATTCCTGGTTCGGTGGATGACAGACACGTCCCTGTGCCGGCGTAACGCGCGAGCATCACCGACTTCTGGCGTTCACGTCAAATACACGCTTATCGCAACAAGAGGCCGCGTGCTCGCTGAACTTGCAAATGCAACGAATTCAGCTTCCTGGCAAGGAAGCTGAACCGGCAGCAGACGCATCTGCCCTGATTGCTGGCCACTACACACGACACGTCTATGTCGGTTATCGATCATCGATCACCACGCGCTTTTACCGACTGACTTCCGCACATCGGCTCAAAGACACCCCGGCAGGGTCCACGTAGGGTCAGGAACGACGCTGATTGCTGCGTGCGGCTCAGGGTCATCTCATCCTACTTTCTGGACTTTCCATGAAGCGATTGACCCCGCTACTGGCCATGGCGCCCCTCCTGATGGGTGCCTCCGCGTCCGCCGCTCCCCTGGAGTGGACTTCCTGCCCGGACGATATTTCAAGCAGCTTTCCCCGTCTTGGAGACCGCCTGCAGTGTTCACAAACCCAGGTCCCACTGGATCATGCGGGGTCAGTGCCCGGCACGCTGACACTCGAACTGCTCCGCGTGCGCGCCGCCCATCCGGCCGAGCGACGCGGCGTGCTGATGGTGAACCCCGGCGGGCCTGGACTGGGCGCCATGTTCTTCACCGCCAGCTTGCCCGCCAACTGGGAGGCTGAGGCAGGTGGGGCGAGCGACAAACACCGGATCTCCGAGCGCCACGACCTTATCGCGGTACAGCCCCGCGGGCTGAGCTCAGGGAGCGAACTGCGCTGTAGATCCTCGGCCGTGCTGAAACCCTACGGCCGGATTACGGATGACCGTTCAAGCGCAAATCTGATCGCCATCAATGAGAATGCCGCCGTCATCGCCGCTGGATGCAGCGCCCACCCGTGGTCGCGATTCATTACCACCGAGCAGACCGCACGTGACATGGATCTGGTGCGAACTCAGCTGGGTGAGGAAAAAATCAATTACTGGGGCGTGTCCTACGGCACCGAACTGGGCGCATGGTATGGCCTCCTGTTCCCCGACCACGTTGATCGGATGATTCTGGATTCCAACGTCGACTGGACCAAGGGCATCCAGTACACCGCCATTCCCAAATCAGACGCCCGCCAAGTGATCTACCAGCGTTTCCTGGTCGAGCGTGCTGTTGCACGGCCCGAGGTGTATGGGCTGGGCACGGATGCGCAGGCAATCGATGACCTGTTTGCCGATCTGGAGCCGGTTTTCCGCGACACCGTCAGGTACAGCCTTGGCAGCGTCGAGTCATTGATGGCCGCGCGCGTGCTTCAATCCTGGTTGCGCGAATCGCCCGACATGGACGCAAAGGCGCTGGATGAACGCATCACGGGCCATCACTTCAGCGATGATCCCGATGTGGACGCAGCGGCTCGACGATCCGCGCAGCATGCGGCCGTCGACTGGTTCAGTGCTCCGGAATCGCCCAGTCCACTCGACCTGAACCCGACCAGTTCCGTCCAGTACACGGTTCTGTGCAACAGCTCGGAAGCCATTCAGCCGCCGTCTTTCTGGGACGATATGGGGAATCGACAAGCGCGCGAAAACCCGGTCGGGGGCAGTACGGAAAGCCATCAACCCTGTGCGTATTGGCCGGTTTCAGTACCCGCAAGACCCGACATGGCAGGTTTGAATGCAGTACGGAACCTGATGGTGCTGCAGATGGAGTTCGATGCATTCACCCCGCGCGCAACCGCATTCAATGCGTTCACCTCCATTCCCTCCGCCTCCATCGTCTACGCCGCTGGACTGCAAGGCCATGGAATGATCTACAACGGCGTTTCATCGTGCGTTGATCGGGTGACTACCGCGTTCATGGCCGACGGCATCCGACCCGGACGCCTGCATGTCTGCGAGCATGCACCCACGTCCGTGCAGCCGACCACGGACAAACTGCGCCAGATCGAAGCACGCGCGCGTCAATCGCGCGGTCTGCAGCACATGCCTGCAGACCGCTGACACCGCACCCGGGCACCGCGCTGGAGCTCACCCCTCCAGCGTTGTCCGCACCTGGAACAGCTCCGGGAAGAACGTGAGCTCCAGCGCCTTGGCCAGGAACCCGACGCCGGAAGAACCCCCGGTGCCGCGCTTGAACCCGATCACCCGCATCACCGTGCGCATATGGCGGAAGCGCCACAGCTGGAAGGCGGTCTCCAGATCCACCAGGTCTTCGCACAGTGCGTACTCGCGCCAATACTTATCGGTGTTCTGGTAGATGCGCTCGAACACCGGGTGCAGTGCATCGTCGGCCACGTGCGGCTGGCTCCAGTCACGCTGCAGGTACTGCGCCGGGATGTCATGACCGAAGCGGGACAGATACTGCAGGAATTCCTCATACAGGCTGGGGGCCTCCAGCGTCTCGCGCAGGCGCTGCTGGCCCGCCACGTCATGCTCGAACACCTTCAGCATCTGCGCGTTCTTGTTGCCCAGCAGGAACTCGATGTAGCGGTACTGCAATGACTGGAAGCCCGAAGACGGCCCCAGCACGTCGCGGAACCCCATGTACTCGGAGGGCGTCAGCGTTTCCAGCACCGACCACTGCTCGGTCAGCTGGCGCAGCACCAGCTTGCTGCGCGCGAGCACCTTCTGGCACTGCCAGACCTGGTCGCGCTGCAGGAAGCTGATCGCCGCACGCAGTTCGTGCGCCAGCAGCTTCAGCCACAGCTCCGAGGTCTGGTGCTGGATGATGAACAGCATCTCGTCGTGATGCGGCGGGCTGGACAGCGGCTGTTGCGCCGCCAGCAGCTGGTCCAGCCGAAGATAGCCGCCGTAGGTCAGCCGATCCTGTAGATCCGTATGGATACCGGCTTCGAGATCGCGTTGGTTGTTATCGACGGACATGGGGGCAGGACCGGTCAAAGGCCGCAAAGCGTAGCAGGGCGCAGGCCTGGGACGAGCAACGCCACCGCACCCGATCCATTCCCAGGTGATCGCCCCTGTTGCGTGGAACGTGAAATACAGCGCACTGGCGCGTGGAACCGCTTCCCACCTGTGCCACTGACCGCGCCGGAGGGGTAATGTGGTGCTGTGCAGCATCGGCTGAATACGTTGCTGTTGCTGGCGTTCTGCGCAGGGACACGCGCACTGAACGGGCAAACTCTTGCTGCGCCGCAGGACAGCTTTTTCCTATGCCGTCCTTAACATGGCAATTCATATCATTTGTAACTTCCTGTCGAAGGTGTCGTCCGCAATGACAGTTGCTGCTGAGTTCAAGATCGAATATCTCCAATACCTGGACGCGGACGGGAAGCTCGTCCGTGATGACCTGCCCGCCTCCCTGCGGGATCCCAAGGTGCTGGTCCCGCTGTTCAAGCAGATGCTCTATGTGCGCGTCTTCGACAGCAAGTCCATCGCCCTGCAGCGCACCGGCAAGCTGGGCACCTACGCCGCCTGCTTGGGCCACGAAGCGGCGCATGTGGGCATCGGCGCGGCCATGGCGGTGGGCGATGTGTTCGCGCCCAGTTACCGCGAATACGGCGCGATGTTCATGCGCGGCGTGCGCCCGTACGACGTGCTGATGTACTGGGGCGGCGACGAGCGTGGCAACGACTACGGTGGCAATGCGGCCAAGGACTTCCCGTTCTGCGTGCCGATCTCCACCCAGTGCCTGCATGCTGCCGGTGCTGCGTTGAAGTTCAAGCTCAACGACGAAAAACAGGTCGCCGTGGCCGTCTGTGGCGACGGTGGCAGCTCCAAGACCGACTTCTATGCCGCACTGAATTCCGCCGGTGCCTACAAGCTCCCGCTGATCCTGTGCATCGTCAACAATGGCTGGGCCATCTCCGTTCCGCGCTCGGCGCAGACCGGTGCCGAAACGCTCGCGCAGAAGGGGCTGGCCGGTGGCCTGCACTGCCTGCAGGTGGACGGCAACGACCTGATCGCCGTGCTGGCCGCCATGGAACAGGCGCGCGAACGCGGCCTGTCCGGCAATGGCGGCACCGTGCTGGAGCTGATGACCTATCGCCTGTCCGACCACACCACCGCCGACGACGCACGCCGCTACCGCGACGATGCCGAAGTGAAGGATGCCTGGTTGCTGGAGCCGATGCTGCGCCTGCGCAAGTACCTGACCGCGCAGGGCGTATGGAGCGAAGCCGAAGAAAAGGCGTGGATCGAGGAGTGCGGGACGCGCGTGGACGAGGACGTGAACCAGTACCTCAACACGCCGGTGCAGCCGGTCGAGGCGATGTTCGACTTCCTGTACGCCGATCCGCCGCCGGACCTGCTGGCCCAGCGCGCTGCTGCCATCGCCCTGGAGCAGCGTCATGGATGAGATCAAGCACGGCGCTCCTGCTTCCCGCACCAATGCCGCCGACAGCGCTGCTGTCGCCGGTGGAGACACGGTCATGACCACTACGCCCATCACCCTGATCGAAGCCATCACCCAGGCATTGGCCTGGGAGCTGGAGCACGACAAATCGGTGCTGGTGCTGGGTGAGGACGTCGGCGTCAACGGCGGCGTGTTCCGCGCCACCGCCGGCCTGCAGCAGCGCTTCGGCGCCAACCGCATCCTCGATACCCCGCTGGATGAAACCACGATCGCCGGCCTGACCATCGGCCTGGCCGCACAAGGCATGAAGCCGGTGGCCGAAGCGCAGTTCGACGGCTTCATGTACCCGATGGTCGACCACATCATCTGCCATGCCGCGCGCCTGCGTACTCGTACGCGTGGCCGCCTGCACTGCCCGATGGTGCTGCGCGTGCCGTGGGGCGGTGGCATCCGTGCACCGGAACACCACAGCGAAGCCAACGAATCCATCTTCACCAACGTGCCGGGGCTGCGCGTGGTGCTGCCGTCTTCGCCGCAGCGTGCCTATGGCCTGCTGCTGGCCGCGATCCGCGAGCCGGATCCGGTGATTTACATGGAGCCCAAGCGCATCTACCGCCAGTACAAGGAAGTGGTGGTCAACGATGGCGAGGCGCTGCCGCTGGATGTGTGCTTCGTGCTGCGCGACGGTACCGACGTGACCCTGGTGACCTGGGGCGCGCAGGTGAAGGAAGCCTTGGAAGCGGCCGACAAGCTGGCCGGTGAAGGCATCAGTGCCGAAGTCATCGACGTCGCCACGCTGCGTCCGCTGGACTTCGCCACCATCGCCGAATCGGTCGCCAAGACCGGTCGCTGCGTGATCGTGCAGGAGGCGCCGAAGACGGCGGGCTTCGGTGCGGAGATCGCCGCGCGCCTGGCCGAGGAATCGCTGTACGACCTGTTGGCCCCGGTGGAGCGCGTGACCGGCTATGACACGCACATTCCGCTGTTCCGCCTGGAAATGAAGTACCTGCCCAGCGTGGAGCGGATCGTGACGGCCGCCAAACGCGCCATTGCGGCAGGCTGATATGTGGGCCCGCCTGCTTGGCCCGTATCGCAGCCAGTATCCCAACCCGCTCCGGTTCCACACCGGCCAGATCGTCGAAGTCGGTGTACGTGACGAAGAATGGCCGGCCTTTGCCTGGGTGCGCACCACGGATGGGCGCGCCGGCTGGGCACCGGTCGCGTGGTTGCAGCCGCTTGATGAGGGTCGCGCGGAAGCCCTGCGCGACTACGATGCACGCGAGCTGGATGTGGAAAACGGCGAGATGGTACGGCTACATCACGAACATGGGGGCTGGTGGTGGTCCGAGCGCGCAAACGGCGCGACGGGCTGGCTGCCGGCCCGCGAACTGGAACTGCTGGAAGAGAACTGCACATGAGCCAGACCAAGAATTTCAACCTGCCCGACCTGGGCGAAGGCCTGCCGGACGCGACCATCGTGGAATGGTTCGTCAAGGAAGGCGACACGATCAAGCTGGACGAGCCGCTGGTATCGATGGAAACCGCCAAGGCCGTGGTCGAGGTGCCCTCGCCCGTCTCCGGCAAGATCCTGAAGCTGTCCGGCGCAGCGGGCGACATCATCCCGACCGGTGCCGTGCTGGCCAGTTTCGAGATCGACCCGAACATGCCGCAGCGTGCCGATGGCCAGGACACCGGCCACAGCCATGGCCATGCCGCACCCGCAGCACCGTCGCCCACGCCGAGCACCGGCCAGCCCGCTCCGGCACAGCCGGACAAGGTGGTGGCCTCTGACGAGGGGGGTGAGATCAAGGAAGGTGGCGAGCGCGATGACGCTGGCACCGTGGTGGGCGCGATGCAGAGCTCCAACACCGTGCACGCCGAACAGGCGGTGGCCGTGGGCGGGGTCAAGGCCGTACCCGCCGTGCGGGCCATGGCGCGCAAGCTGGGTGTCGACCTGTCGCGCGTGCGTGCCAGTGGCACCGACAATGCAGTGACGATGGCGGACGTGAAGCAGGCGGCCGCCGATGGCAGCGCCAAGGTCGGATCGGCACCTGCGCCGGCCGCCATGCAGGCGATGGCCGCACCGGCCCCGGCCCGCGTGGAAAGCCAGCGCGCGCCGATGTCCGCCGCCGGCAAGCCGATGCGCACCCAGCCGCCGGGCGTGGTCGCCAAGGGCCAGCCGGAGCAGCTGAAGGGCGTGCGTCGCAACATGGCCCGTGTCATGGCCGACGCGCACAGCAAGGTCGTACCGACCACGCTGAACGACGACGCCGACATCCATGCCTGGCAGCCGGGCACCGACATGACCGGCCGCCTGGTGCGGGCGATCGTGGTCGCCTGCCAGAAGGTGCCGGCGCTCAACGCCTGGTTCGATGGCGAGGCGCTGACCCGCACCCTGCATGCGCACGTGGACGTGGGCATCGCGGTGGACACCGATGACGGCCTGTTCGTGCCGGCCCTGCGCAACGCGGACATGCTGGACGCACGTGGCATCCGCGAGGGCGTCAACCGCCTGCGCGAGCAGGTGGAAGGGCGCTCGATCGCCGCCTCCGAACTGAGCGGCTACACGATCTCACTGTCCAACTTCGGCATGTTCGCCGGTCGCTACGCCACCCCGGTGGTCGTGCCGCCGTGCGTGGCGATCGTGGCCGCCGGTCGCGCCCGTCACCAGATGACCCCGGTGATGGGCGGCGTGGAAGCGCACAAGGTGATCCCGCTGTCGGTGACCTTCGATCACCGCGCCGCCACCGGCGGTGAGGCGGCACGCTTCCTGCGCACCATGATGGACGATCTGGCCCTGGCCAACTGATCTGGTAGGGACGGCCGCGGGCCGTCAACGAAACCCGGAAGGCGTAGCGGGCAGGTTCCTTTGCAGGGCAAGGGAACCTGCCCCAACCAAGCCCCCCCCGCTTGTCCGGTAGTGACGGCCGCTGGCCGTCAGCGAAACACTCGTGGGCTCAGCCCGCGAGGTCCCGCGCAGCCACCACGTGTTCGCCCGCCCGCGGCACCAACGCCGCTTCCACCAGCGTCGCTGCGATCTTCTCCGCCGGATTGATCCGCCAACCGCGCGGCAGCACCGGACCCAGCAGGCCCAGCACCTTCGATGCCAGATGTTCCCCTGTGCGCTTCTGCGCGCGCTCGCCGCCGATCAGCCCCGGCCGCACCAGGGTCAGCGAATCAAAGCCCAGCTCGCGCAGATCCTGCTCCAGGTCGCCCTTGACGCGGTTGTAGAAGAACCGCGAGCCCGCATCCGCGCCCGCCGCCGAATTGAGCACGAACGTCGCGGCGCCATGCGCATGTGCCTGGCCGGCAAAGGTGAGCGGGTAGTCATGGTCGATGCGCCGGAAGGCCTCGCGGCTGCCGGCCTGGGCCAACGTGCTGCCCAGCGCGCAGACCACCGCATCCACCGCCCACCACGGCGCGGTACCGGGCAGCTGCTCGAAATCCAGCACCGGGTTGTCCAGCTTTGCCGCGCTCATCGGCAGCGGGCGTCGCGTGGGCGCGATCAGCGCCGTGCAGCGCGTATCCTCCAACAGAATCTGCAGCGCCTGGCCACCCACCAGACCCGTTGCTCCCAGCAGCATCACCCGCATCGTCCTCTCCCATGGCGCGTTGCTGCCATCGTGAGGGCTGGACAGGTATAAAGCCAACGTCGACCGCGCCGATATGCTGTCACCAGCCCCCACCTCCCCACGGATCACCGCATGACGGACCGCCCTGTACCACGCCCTGCCGCCGGCACCCAACTCGGGCCGCTGGCGCATGTGCGTGCCGCACCGGCAACGTCCGATGCGGGCCCGCGCCGCGTCGATGGGCGGACGCTGCAGCAGATCTTCATCGGCGCAGAGCAGCCAGAGACGCTGCTGGCGGCGTTCGCCGACGGCATGGCGACCCTTCCCGGCGAGCTGGGCGACATGGGCGACCGCCTGCAATCGGCGCAGGCCAGCGCGGACTGGCCGCGCTATGGCCGGGCGATGCGCCAGCTGATCGACAAATACATCCGCACCATCGAACAGCATTCCCCGGCCGGCCAGCCCGACAGCGAGCGCCTGCGCGAGCAGCTGCGCCACGTGCTGGGCATCACCGTGGCCAGCCTGCTGCAGCACGACCCGCAGTTGCGCGAGCAGGCCATCACCCAGGCCGCCGCATGGAAGCAGTGGCAGCCCGGGCAGCCGCTGGATGGACTGGAAAACAACCTGCGCGAGCTGGGCCACCAGATCGGCGTACGCAGCGAGGCGTGGCAGGAACGCGACGAACTGCTGTTGGGCCTGTTCGACCTGCTGCTGGAAAACATCAGCGAGCTGCTGGACGACGGCGCGTGGCTGCACGGACAGATCGATGCGGTGCGCCAGCTGCTGGCCGGTCCTTTGGATACGGCGGCCGTCGAACGCACCCGCGCCGAGCTGCGCCAGGTGATCTACAAACAGGGCCTGCTCAAGCAGGGCATCGCCGATTCCAAGGCGGCCATGCGCGGGCTGATGGGCGATTTCGTGCAGCAGCTTGATGGCATGGCCAACAGCACCGGTGAGTACCACGATCGCATCAGCAGCTACGCGTTGGCCCTGCGCGAGGCGCGCAGCATCGCCGATCTCAACCAGCTGCTGCAGGGCGTGCTGCACGACACCGGTCGCGTGCAGCAGCAGGCCGCGCAGGCCCGCGATCATCTGGCCAATGCGCGGCTGGAAGTGGAAGTGGCCGAACAGCGCATCGCCCAGCTGGAGAATGACCTGCGGGAAGTGACCGATCTGGTCCGCACCGATCCCCTGACCGGCGCACTCAACCGGCGCGGCCTGGACGACCTGCTGCAATCCGAACTCGCCCGCTCATCGCGGGGCGGCAGCGCGCTGTCGGTGGCGGTGATCGACCTGGACGAGTTCGGCCAGACCAATTCCCAGTACGGTCACGCAGGCGGTGACGCCGTGCTTCGCCATTTCGTCAGTGTCTGCCAGTTGCTGCTGCGGGCCAGTGACAGCGTGGCGCGGCTGGGCGGCGACGAGTTCGTGCTGGTGATGCCCGATACCCCCGGGGCCGACAGCATGTCCACCCTGCAGCGCCTGCAGCGCTCGCTGGCGCAGCGCGTGCTGCACGTGCAGGAGCACCGCGTGCCGGTGCACTTCAGCGCCGGCCTGACGCAGTGGCAGCCGACCGACAGCGCCGACACCCTGCTGCGACGCGCCGACGAGGCCCTGTACGCGGCCAAGCGCGAGGGCCGCAACCGCGTACAGGCCGGTTGACCCGGTAGTGACGGCCGCTTTTGGTAGTGACGGCCGCCGGCCGTCCAGCTTTCAGTGTGCGGGCTTGCCGCGCAGCTTCTGCACCAGCATCACCGCCCCCAGCACCAGCGCGCCGACCACCAGGCCCACGCCCACGTTCACCAGCGCATTGATCAGCCAGGCCCACTGGCCTTCGCCGCCATGCTCCAGCACCCAGTGGTGCAACGGCGGCACGTTGTGCACCAGGATGCCTCCGCCGACCAGGAACATCGCGGCCGTACCGGCGATGGACAAGAACTTCATCAGCCACGGGGCACCGGCCACCATGCCGCGTCCGAAGGCGGCCACCGCACCGCCCTTCTTCGCCAGGTAGAGACCTGCATCGTCGATCTTGACGATGCCGCCGACCAGTCCGTAGACGAACACCGTCATCGCCACGGCCACCACGCTCAGCGTCAGCACCTGCTGCATGAAGGCCGCGCCGGAAGACACCACCACGCCCAGGGTCAGCACGATCACCTCGGCCGACAGGATGAAATCGGTGCGGATCGCGCCCTTCACCTTGTCCTTCTCGAAGGCCACCATGTCCACCGTGTCGTCGGCCAGCGCCTGCCGACGCTCTGCCTGCTTCGCTTCGTCTTCCTCGGCCGGGTGCAGGAAGCGGTGTGCCAGCTTCTCCACGCCCTCGTAGCAGAGGAAAGCACCGCCCAGCATCATCAATGGCACGATCAGCGGCACGTTGTACCCGCGGGATTTCAACCACGCCTCCAAGGCGCTGATCGCCAAGGCGGCCGGCACCAGGATCAGCTTGTTGACGAACGAGCCCTTGGCCACCGCCCAGATCACCGGCAGTTCGCGGTTCGCGCTCATGCCCGTGACCTGCTGTGCATTGAGCGCCAGATCGTCTCCCAGCACACCGGCGGTCTTCTTCGCGGCGACTTTGGTCAGGACCGCCACATCGTCCAGCAGTGTGGCGATGTCGTCGAGCAGGGTGAACAGGCTGGCACCGGCCATGGAGGGTCCATCATCAGAGGGGGAGGAAGAAGGCGGATTCTGACCTAAAAGGCGTGAATCCCAAAAGACACCACCGGATTCACCACTCCACCACCTTGCCCCCGCCACACTGGGCCTCCTGCACCATCGCGGAGTCCTGCTTGAACAACCCGCCTGCCGCGTCTGCCAACCCGCCGCTGATCACCGGCATGAACCGCCGCAGCCAGATCCTGCGGCTGTTGATGCGCTACCGCAATTCCGGCGTGTTCTCCGGCATGAACCTGGACGCTGCAGGCGCACCCGACGTGCCGCCGGACGGCAACCCGGAGCAGTTCGTCACCGACCTGGAATCCCTCGGCCCGACCTTCGTCAAGCTGGGGCAGATGCTCTCCACCCGGCCGGACATGGTGCCGGTGGAGTTCGCCACGGCGCTGGAGCGGATGCAGGAAAGCGTCGCGCCGATCCCGGTGGAGCGAATTCACGCCATCATCGAGAAGGAACTGGGCGCCACCGTCTCCACGTTGTTCGCCAGCTTCGACCCCGTTCCGCTGGGCTGCGCCTCCATTGCCCAGGTGCACCGTGCCACGCTGCGCGATGGCCGCGAAGTCGCTGTCAAAGTGCAGAAGCCCGAGGTCGCCGCGCAGCTGCGATCAGATCTGGAAGCGCTGCGTAGCTTTGCGCTGGCCGCCGACCACCTGACCCAGGTGGGGCGCCGTGTGCGCCTGCGCGACTGGTTGAACGAGTTCGCCAAAACCCTGATGCAGGAGCTGGATTACCAGGCAGAAGCAGAGAACCTGCAGCGCTTCGGCCAACACCTGCGACCGTTCAAGCCGCTGTGGGTACCGCAGCCCATCTGGGATTACTGCAGTCACCGCGTGCTGACGATGCAGCTGGCCGACGGCGTGCGCGTGGACATGATTCCCGATATCCGGCGCACCGAACACTCGATGGACCCGCTGGCGGCTGCGCTGATCCGCGGCTACCTGGACCAGATCTTCGTGCACGGCGAGATCCACGCCGACCCGCATCCCGGCAACCTGCGCGTGACCCACGACGGCCGACTGGCCATCTTTGACCTGGGCATGGTCGCGCATATGCCGCCGCGCCTGCGCGAGCGTCTGTTGAAGGTCTTGTTCGCCGCGGTGGATGGCCGTGGCGAGGAAGTCGCCGACGAGATCATCGCGATCAGCACGCGGCTGGAGTCGTTCGAAGAAGAACGCTACCTGCGCGAGACCGGCCAGATGATTGCGCGGTACGCCGCCAGCAATCACTACTCCGAAGGCCGCGTGGTGCTGGACATGGTGCGCATCGCCACCGCCAGCGGCCTGCGCACGCCGCCGGAGCTGAGCCTGATCGGCAAGGCGCTCTTGAACCTGGAAACGGTGTGCCGCCTGCTGTCACCGACACTGGATACGCGACGCATCGTCGAGAAGCAGCTGCAGCACGTGATGCGCGCGCGGCTGAAGAAATCACTGTCGGCGGCCAACCTGGCCAGCGAAGCGATGGAGGTGCAGGAACTGCTGCGCGTCGGCCCCCGCAAGATGACCGACATCCTCGCATTGCTGGCTGAAAACCGGCTGCAGATGAAGGTGACGGGACTGGAAGAATCGCGCCTGATGGAAAACCTGCAGAAGATCGCCAATCGCGTGTCGGCCGGCATCGTCACCGCCGCGCTGATCCTGGCATCGGCGCTGATGATGAAAGTGGACAACGGCGTGCATCTGTTCGGCTACCCCGCGATCGCGATGATACTGATGTTGATCGGCGTATTCCTCGGCTTGGGCATCATCACCAGCGCACTACTGTTCGACCGCCGCGCCCGCGCCCGCGAAGAACGCGGCCATCGGTAGAGCCAACGGGTAGAGCCGGTCGGTAGAGCCGACTTCAGTCGGCTGCTCGTGCACCACGCTCGATGCCAGCAGCCCGGTAGAGCCGACTTCAGTCGGCTGCTGGCGCATTACGGTTGATGCCAGCCGACTGAAGTCGGCTCTACCGATGCGCATCACCCCGCGCGCTATCGCGCGATTCACACCGACGCCACAAAGCTGACGATCTATCCACTTTTGTCGTTTTCGGCAAACATTTCAGTCAGGTTCGTGCAGGCATGATCGGGTCATCGGTCTGTCATGTTGTTGTGGTTGGCAGTCCGGTCGAGATGGACACGCGTCGGTACGACGTCCATCACCACCTCCGTCACTGCCGAATATGCCCATGCTCTGGATTTTGTTGCTTACGCTGTTCGTGCTTGCCTGGCTGTTGCTGGTTTCCAGTAAATGGTTGTGGTGGAAGGCCGGCCTGCTTTCGGTACTGCTGATCGCCCTGAGCACCTGGTGGCTGGTGGACCAGCTGTCCGGCGACGGATTGAATGCGGCCACGTTGTACCACTTGGGCGCCGATATGGAAGGCGCCGGTGTCTCCGATTTCAAGCAGGTCATCGCGGGCTACATTGCCCTGCTGCTGGTGTCCCTGCTGCCGTTTGCCCTTGTACGCATCAAGCGCTGGCAACGACCCGGCCGCGGCAAGACACTGTTCGCCAGCTTCACGGGACTATGGTTGCTGGCCGTGTGTGTCAGCCCGCTGTTCGCCGACGGCCAGCGTCTTTACTACCAGCTGCGCCCGGTCGATTTCGCTGAGATCGCCCCGGAATACCAGGTGCCGACGCAGCCGCTGCAGCGCCCGCGCAACATCGTCTGGATATACGGCGAAAGCCTGGAACGCACCTATCTCGACGAGAGCGTATTCCCCGGCCTGATGCCGAATCTCAACCGCTTGGCGGCGCGCTCGCTGGATGTGCGCGGTCTGGATTCGCCGGAGGGCAGCGGCTGGACCATCGCCGGACTGGTCGCATCGATGTGTGGCGTACCACTGACGACCGCGCAGGGCGATGAGAACAGCATGGACCGCATGGGCAGTTTCCTGCCCAAAGCCGTCTGCCTCGGCGACTACCTCAAGCAGCAGGGCTACACCAACCACTACCTGGGGGGCGCCAACGGTCAGTTCGCCGGCAAGGGGCAGTTCCTCGCCAGCCATGGCTTTGACGAAGTGCACGACCTTGCCTGGTTCAAACAGCAGAAGAAGGTCGGTCGCATCCATTACTCCGCGTGGGGCGTGCATGACGACGTGCTGCTGGATACCGCCTATCGCCGCTTCGAGCAGCTGTCGCGTGCGGGCGAACCCTTCATGCTCACCACGCTGACGATGGACACCCATCACCCGGCCGGCCACCTGCCGGTGTCGTGCAAGAACGAGCGTTACGAGAGCCCGCACGGCAACATCGGCCTGCTCAACGCGCTGAAGTGCACGGATCGCCTGATCTCACAGCTGGTTGAGCGTATCCAGGCCAGCCCGCATGGCAAGGACACGTTGATCGTCGTGTCATCCGATCACTTGGCCATGCCCAACGACCTCAGCCACGTGCTGGCCAAGCAGGAGCGCGAGAACCTGCTGCTGTTCGTCGGCAAGGACATCGAGCCGCGCCAGCTGCAGGTGGACGATGCCACCACGCTCGACAGCGGGGCGACCCTGCTCAGCCTGCTGGATCCTGCCATCCAGCGCATCGGCTTCGGCCGCTCGTTGATCGATCCGCAGCGACCGGCCAGTGCCAGCGTCGCCGCACGCAAGGACAACGGACGCGACTATCCCAAGTACCTCGCCTTTGCCCGCTCGTTGTGGCTGGGCGAGCCAACGCGCGAACTGCGCATCGACGACAGCAACCAGGTGATCGTCGGCGTGCAACATGTGCAGCCGCCGGTGCTGCTGGAGTACGACAAGGACTGGGCACTGAAGACGGTCTACCTGGAAAACACGTCGCGCCAATTCGATGAAGCCGACAAGGACAGCACGCTGGCTTATGTAGACCGCTGCACCGCCTTTGAGGATGGATCGGCCGACGGTGACTGGTGCGCGTTGCTGGTCAACCGCGAAAACGGGATCAAGCTGTATCGCGATGATGACCTGCGCGGTGGTGTGCAGGTGGATGCAGCGCTGGATGCCTTCGATGGTCCGCGTCCGAGCGTTCGCCAGGCCCACATGATCACCGACAAGGGCCGTCGTACCCGTGCTGGCCAGTACATGCTGGAACTGGTGGCCAGTACACAGCCGCAGCGGGGCTTCTGGATCGAAGCAGTGTCGTCGCAGCGGCAGGTGGTGCTCGCCCAGCAGTGGGTGCAGCCCGATGCGAGCGGCCGCATCAACCTGAGCTTTGGGTTGGATCATGAAGTGGATGATCTGGAGATCCGCGCATGGTTGAACCATGCCGAGAAGCTCGCCGTGGATACTTTTGCGCTGGTGCCATCGCGGCGTCCACGCGGATAGTGGGTCGAACGGCTGAGCCCCTCGCGAGTGGGGAGGCTGTATCTGGTGCTGGGCCGGGCGGTGGGGCTGGGCGGGGGACGGCAATAGCCGCATCCATGCGTGCCTCGTTTCGCGCCATCCATGGCGCTCAACGCCCCCGCCCAGCCCCACCACCCGGCCCTCTGACAGGTTTCGGTGCCCGCCACCCGCGCAGAAAAAATGAAGAAAGAGCGGTAGCGCCGAGCCGTGCTCGGCGGAATGTTCCCGCCAACGGCCCGCTGCGCTCGCCGACCGTGGGTCGGCGCTACCGATGTCCGCATGTCCGACGGCCCTCATGCCCGCGATGACCTGACGAAGGCAGCCGCGCCGAGCCGTGCTCGGCGGAATGTTTCCGCCAACAACCCGCTGCGCTCGCCGACCATGGGTCGGCGCTACCGATGTCCGCATGTCCGACAACTTCCATGGCCGCCATGACCTGTCGAAAGCGGTAGCGCCGAGCCGTGCTCGGCGGAGTGTTTCCGCCAACGACCCGCTGCGCTCGCCGACCATGGGTCGGCGCTACCGATGTCCGCATGTCCGACAACTTCCATGGCCGCCATGGACCTGTCGAAGGTGGGGCGGGGTGGGTTGGCGGGGGCGTTGAGCGCCATGGATGGCGCGAAACGAGGCCCGCATGGATGCGGCCCTTGCCGTCCCCCGCCAACCCACCCCGCCCCACCAGCACACAGCCCTGCAGCTATCGCCGTTGCTGTTGCCGTTGCTGTTGCCTTTGCTTGCTGCACTGGCTCCAACCCGAGCCGCAGACTCAACCTGCGGCGTCGGGGTCACGTACCAAGTGGATGTCCGTGGGCGCAGACAACGCGATATCCCGCGCGGCCAATTCCTGCAGCAGGGTGAAGAACAGGTCGCTGCGGGTGCCGTACACCTGCCGCGGACTGGGCACGTAGGCAAAGCTGTTGATCGCCACCTGGCCACCGCTGATCGAATCGATGAACACCGATGGCGCCGGGTCGCTCAATACGCTCGAATGCGCCTCGTAACTGTCCAGCAGCACCTGCTTCACCGCTGCCACGTCTGCATTCAACGGCAGGGTGAACTGGATCTGGATGCGGCCCTGCGCGCTGCCCATGGTCATGTTGCGCACCGTCTTGGTGATCAGCTCCGAGTTCGGCACGATCAGCGTCGACTTGTCGCCCACGGTGATCTCGGTGGAGCGCACGTTGATCCGGCGGATGTCGCCTTCCTGGTCACCGATCTTGATCCAGTCGCCGATCTTCACCGGCCGCTCGGCCAGCAATATCAGGCCGGACACGAAGTTCTGCGTGATCGCCTGCAGGCCGAAACCAATACCCACCGACAACGCACTGACCACCAGCGCCAGCTGCCCGAAGCCGATACCCAGTGCACCCAGCGCCCACAGCACCGCCAGGATGATGCCCAGATAGCGCGCCACGGTACTGATCGAGTTCTGCGCACCCGAGTCCAGCTCGGTCTTCGGCAGGTAGGTATCGACCAGCCAGCGCTGCAGGGCCTGCATCAGCGCTAGGCCGCCCAGCAGCACCACCACGGCCAGCAGGATCTTGCCGGGCTGCAGCCTGATGTCCGGGCCAATCGGGATGCCGTCCGACAGTGCCTCAACGCTGCCCATCACCGAACCAAGATTGCCGAACGGTGCGGTGAAGATCAGCAGCGCCATCAGCACCAGCGCGATGCGGCTGAACGCAGACAACAGCACGCCCGCCTGTTCCACCTGCGCCGCGCTCAAGCCGGTGGTCAGCACCACGGTACGGCCAACCCGGCTGTCCGGGTGCAACATCCACGTGCACAGGTCATCGGCGAATTTCAGCAGCAGACTGGTCGTCAGCGCGACGATGCCGCCCCATACCAGCTGCGAGGTCACGAACTTGGCGAAATTGAGATAGCCCAGCAGCGAGGCAATGATCGCCGCCACCACCACCACGTTGCCGGCGACGCGGGTCAGTACGATCCAGCCACTGCGCTGGGCCGGACCGCGTGCACGCGAATCGGCAGCCTGCGCTTCGGCACGCTCGGCGGCCTCGGCGGTCTGCCGCCGATGCAGGCGGGACAAGGTCACCAGCATGGCCATGATCAGGCACAGGTAGATCAGTGCGATCACCCCGTCCAGGGCGATGGTGTTGATCTCACTGGTGCGCGCCGCCCGGTCCACGGCCGCCAGCATGATGCTTACCCAGCTCACCACTGCCGCGCTCCACGCATACTTGCGCAGGTTGCCGGCGGCCCGGTCGTCCAGTTCCAGCAGCCGCCACGACGGGCGCTTCGGGGCCAGCAGACACGAGCTCAGCGCGACGATGAAGGCGGAGAAACACGTCGCCCCCAGGAAATAGTTGGACAGGGTTTGCAGACGCGGCGGGATGGCTCCCACCGCGTCCATCGCCGACACCAGCGCCCACGCAGCAAGCCCCGGCAGCAGCGTGCCGACCACCAACAGCCATACGGCCAGACCGGTGCGGCGCAGGCGGCCCTTGGGGGCATGCTCTGCGGCCGCGTACCGCCGTCCCAGCGCGCGCAGCCACAGTCGCACAGGGAAGAACAGCACCAGTGCAACGCCCAGGCCCAGCAGCGGCAGGCCCCAGCCCTTGCGCTTCACCGCATCGCGTACGGCGCCCGTCCCCAGCCGATAGAGGGCCAGCACCCGGGTGGTATCGGTCGGTGCCGTCGCCGCCACCTGTGCCCACAGGGCCGGTGACAGCGGCGAGGCCACTTTGCGGCCCAGCTCTTCGCTGAACTGGCTGGCGCGCAGTTTTTCTATGTCGGCGGTGAGCTGATTGGCGTTGACCACGGCCAGCTCGGCGCGCTTGATCGTGCCGTCTACCGCGTTGCGTTGCTTGGTCAGGCTCGTCCGCTGCACGGCCACTTCGCGGGCCTCGGTGCTGCCCTCGGCCACCTCGCCCAGCGGCACCAACTGTTCGGTCAGCTGCGCCAACTGCGGCTGCAGCGCCTTGGCCGCCGCATTCGCATCATCCTTGGCCGACTGCGCGCGCTCGCTCAGCGTCGCCAGCGTGTCGGGGGTCTCGGCGTCCTCCAGCGATGCCCGGGCGGCCTTCAGCGTGGCCTCCGCCCGGGTCACCTGCGCTTCGGGGGTCAGCTCGGCCGGCTCCTGCGCCAACGAGGGGGCACTGAGCAGGAACAGGAACATCAGCAGGCCGGCAAGGGCACCGCGCTTGGCTATCAGGCTGGAAAGAGACAAAACAAGGCACCGTCATGCACGGACCACCGCGCGTGCGCGGACTATACGACGACCCACGTGGTGAACGGATCAGTACTTCAGGCGCAGCTCTTCCACCTGCGGCTGCTGGGCCAGGTACCAGTCCTGGAAATCCTCTTCCGGGATCTCTTCCGGGGCATACACCGCAATGGGGTCCCACGCGTGGTCGGTCGGCAGCGGCTGGCGCGGACCGGCACGCAGCGTATAGGTCACGCCGTCGTGCTCCACCACGTCCTCGGCCTGCTCCCAGCGGGCGCGTTCGAAACTGGATTCGGTTTTCAGCAGGATCACCTGGTACATCAGCATCACTCCTTGGTACGTGCCATCAGCATGGGCCCGCACAGCGGCCCGTTAAAGCCATCCCCTGTTACGCAGCGTTGCGGCTACGCCACGAGAAGGCGGTTTCACCTGTCCATGTCGGCACGGGCGGCAAGGTGGCCTACCCCTTCAGGGACAAGACCCATGACCGCCCATAACGACCTCAAGACCGTCCCCGATCTCAAGCTGCCGCGCTACCTCGGCACCTGGTACGAAATCGCGCGCCTGCCGATGCGCCACGAGCCGGAGGCCTGCACCGATGTGTCGGCCCACTACAGCCTGCAGGACGACGGCAACATCCGCGTGCACAACCGCTGCCGCATGGAGGGCGAGATCGAGGAGGCCATCGGCGAAGCAAGCGTGGTCGACAATGACAGCGCCCGGCTTGCCGTCAGCTTCCTGCCCAAGGGCCTGCGCTGGCTGCCCTTCACCAAGGGCGACTACTGGGTCATCCAGATCGCGCCCGACTACAGCGTGTCGCTGGTCGGCAGCCCGGATCGTGACTACCTGTGGTTGCTTTCGCGTACCCCGCACCTGGACAAGACCATCCGCGATCATTATCTGGCCACTGCGCGCCAGCAGGGCTTCGATCTGTCCAAACTGATTGATACCCCGCACACCGGCAACCCGACGGCCTGATCCCATGGACCTGAAGAGTGGCTACCCGTACTGGTCCATCCGCAATGGGCTGATCCAGGCGTTTCCTCCGCTGGAGGCTGACCTGCACTGCGACGTGCTGATCGTAGGGGGAGGCATCACCGGCGCCCTGATTGCCGATGAACTGTCTGCCCACGGGCACGAGGTGGTGCTGATCGAACAGCGCGACATCGGCTGGGGCAGCACGGCAGCCAGCACGGCGCTGCTGCAGTATGAGATCGATACCCACCTGGTGGACCTCGCCAAGCAGTACGGCGAGGACGATGCCGCACTGGCCTACCAGGCCTGTGCGGACGCGCTGACACAGCTGCGCGAGGTGACATCCGGCCTGCGCGGGGTGGACTTCAAGCAGATGGACAGCGTGTACCTGGCCAGCAAGTCGCGCCATGTGGCGGTGCTGCAGGACGAAGGTGCCGCACGCCGACGACACGGCCTGGATGCGCGCTGGCTGGACAGCGACGCGCTGCGCGAGCGCATGGGCATGGATGGCGTCGGCGCGCTGCTGACTCGTCAGGCTGCCCGTGTCGATCCGTACTGCCTGACCTACCGCTTGCTGGAGCGGGTAAAACGGCGCGGTGGCCACGTGCATGACCGCACCGTGCTGCATGCCCTGCAGCCCACCACACGCGGCGTCACCGCCCGCACCGAATCCGGGGTGGAGATCCGCGCGAAGCACGTGGTGCTGGCGCAGGGTTACGCCAACCAGCAATGGCTGGACAAGCGCGTCGCGCGCAATCGCAGCAGCTACGCGTTGATCACCGACCCCCTGCACGAAGACCAACTGGGCGCGTTGGCCAGTACGATGGTGTGGGAGAGCGCACGCCCCTATCTCTACCTGCGCAGCACGGGCGACAAGCGACTGCTGCTGGGCGGCCTGGACGACACGGTGGATGTGCCCGCGCGCCGCGACCGGCGGGTGGACAGCAAGTCGAAGAAGCTGTTGAAAGGGTTGAAGCAGTGGTTCCCTGCGCTGGATCCCACCCCCGCGTTCGCGTGGGCCGGGACGTTCGCCGAAACCGCCGACGGGCTGCCCTTCTTCGGCGCGCACGCGCAATGGGGCCCGAGGGTGCAGTTCGCGATGGCCTACGGTGGCAACGGCATCACCTATTCGACGATCGGCGCCGGGCTGCTGCGTGCCAACATCGAACGCCGACGCCACCCGCTGCAAGCATTGTTCTCGTTCGAGCGGCTGGAACGCTGACCGCCCGTACGACACCCTGACGGTAGCGCCGAGCCACGCTCGGCGAGCAACGCGGCGCCTTCTCCATCAGCCGCCGGCCGTCCGGCCCCGCCCGGGCCACCACCGCACGCTACCGCTGACCGCCAATACGACACCCTGACGGTAGCGCCGAGCCACGCTCGGCGAGCAACGCGGCGCCTTCTCCATCAGCCGCCGGCCGTCCGGCCCCGCCCAAACCAACACCGCACGGCTACCGCTGACCGCCCGTACGACACCCTGACGGTAGCGCCGAGCCACGCTCGGCGAGCAACGCGGCGCCTT
>NZ_JACYUV010000015.1:0-79663 GCF_014841935.1 Stenotrophomonas sp. CFBP 13725
AAAGCGTGGGAGCGGCAGCGCGAATGCGATGACGTGGACCCCGCCATGGATGGCACGAAACGAGGCACGCAGGAGCGGCTTTTGCCGTTCCCCGACCAGCCCCACCGCCCGGCCCCAAGCACGTAACCCGCTGTCAGAGCCCACCGCGAGGGGGTCCCACCCGTTCGATCACCCTCAAACCAACGTGTAACCGGTTACTACCCAACGGCGAATAATTTCATTCGTTATCATGTCCAGCTGATACGAAACGGAGCCATCGCCCATGCGCCGCAAGATCGTCGCCGGAAACTGGAAGCTGCACGGCAGCCGCGAATTCGCCACGTCCCTGGTCACCGACATCGCCAACGGCGCACCGGAGCAGGGCGTTGAACTGGTCATCCTGCCGCCCTTGCCGTATCTGGGCGAACTGGTTGACGATTTCGCCGACACCGCCGTCGCCTTTGGCGCCCAGGACGTCAGCAGCAATGAAAAGGGCGCGTACACCGGCGAAGTTTCCGCCGCGATGCTGCACGAGGTGGGCGCGCGCTACGGACTGGTGGGCCACTCCGAGCGGCGCCAGTTCCACCACGAAAGCAGTGAGCTGGTGGCGCGCAAGTTCGCTGCAGCCCTGCATGCCGGCCTGGTACCGGTCCTCTGTGTGGGGGAAACCCTGGAGCAGCGCGAAGCCGGACAGACCGAGAGCGTGATCGCCAGCCAGTTGGCCCCGGTGCTCGCGCTCGTGGGCGGGCAGGGCTTCCAGAACGCCGTCGTCGCCTATGAGCCGGTGTGGGCCATCGGCACCGGACGCACCGCGAGCAAGGAGCAGGCGCAGGACGTGCACGCGTTCATCCGTGGCGAAGTGGCCAAGGTCGATGCTAGAATTGCCGATTCCCTGACCATCCTTTACGGTGGCAGCGTGAAGCCCGACAATGCCGCAGAGCTGTTCGCACAGCCCGACGTCGATGGTGGGCTGGTAGGTGGCGCCTCATTGGTGGCTGCCGATTTTCTGGCCATCGCCCAGGCGGCGGCTGCAACCTGATTAGAAGTAGTCCGAGGACGGATTCCAGATGCTGATGTTGATCCTCAATGTCGTTTACGTGCTGGTGGCAGTGGCCATGATCGCGCTCATCCTGATGCAGCGTGGTTCCGGTGCGGCCGCCGGTTCGGGCTTTGGTGCCGGTGCCTCGGGCACGGTGTTCGGTGCACGGGGTGCCTCGAACTTCATGTCGAAGTCGACCAAATGGCTGGCCGTGGTGTTCTTCGGTATCAGCTTGTTCATGGCCTGGTACGCCGGCCATGGCAGCCGCCCGGCGGCGCAGCAGGATCTCGGTCTGATGGCCGCGCCGGCCGCCAGCGTGCCGGCCGCCAGCGTGCCGGCCGCCCCGGCAGGCGAGCGCCCGGCCACGGTGCCGGCAGCCAATGCCGTGCCGGTCCAGCAGCCCGCGCAGCAGCCGGTTCCGGCCGCGACTGTGCCGGCTCAGGCGGAATCTTCAAATTCTGGTGAAGAAAAGCAGCCGGAAGGCTCCCAGAAAGACTGAAGACGGTTACAATACGCCGCGCACTGGAATGATAGTCCAGCGCGATCGTAAGCCCAGGTGGCGGAATTGGTAGACGCACTACCTTGAGGTGGTAGCGACTTAGGTCGTAGGGGTTCGAGTCCCCTCTTGGGCACCATTTAGTAAGTAAAGCGGGTACGTCCGGCGCGCTCTGCGCCGGGTAGCGTTGTCCCCGTCCACTCCCCCATGCCAAAGCGCCTGCAGGCGCGGCGGCAGAGGCAAGAGAGAATCGCTGTGCTGGCCGAATATTTGCCGTCTCTGCTGTTTCTGATCGTCGCCACCGGTATCGGCATTACGCTGATGCTGATTGGCCGATTCCTCGGCCCACGCCGTCCCGATCTGCAGAAGCTCTCGCCGTACGAATGCGGCTTCGAGGCTTTTGAAGACGCGCGCATGAAGTTCGATGTGCGCTATTACCTGATCGCGATCCAGTTCATCGTCTTCGATCTGGAAATCATCTTCATCGTGCCCTGGACCCAGGTCTTCATGGAGCTCGGCGCCCGTTCGCTGGTCACCATGGGTCTGTTCGTCGGCATGCTGTTCCTCGGCTTCATTTATGTCTGGAAGAAGGGAGCGCTGGAATGGGAGTGATCCAAACTCTCGACGGCCTGATGAACAACCCCAGCCCCGAAGGGCGGGTTGACGACATCCTGCGGCCGGCCGGCGATAATCCGCTGCTGGAAAAAGGCTATGTCACCACCAGCGTCGATGCCCTGCTGAACTGGGCGCGTACCGGTTCGATGTGGCCGATGACCTTTGGTCTGGCCTGCTGCGCCGTTGAAATGATGCACGCCGGCGCTGCGCGCCTGGATCTGGACCGGTACGGTGTGGTGTTCCGCCCGTCGCCGCGCCAGTCCGACGTGATGATCGTGGCCGGTACGCTGGTCAACAAGATGGCCCCGGCGCTGCGCAAGGTCTACGACCAGATGCCGGACCCGAAGTGGGTCATCTCGATGGGTAGCTGCGCCAATGGCGGCGGTTATTACCATTATTCGTATTCGGTGGTCCGCGGTTGCGATCGCGTGGTCCCGGTGGACATCTATGTCCCGGGCTGCCCGCCGACTGCCGAGGCGCTTGTGTACGGGATCCTGCAGCTGCAGAAGAAGATCTGGCGTACGCAGACCATCGCCCGCTGACCCTTCCCACCTTATCAAGAGCGCGCCAAGCCCCCATGGCAGAGCAAGCATCCTTCATCGACCGACTTTCCGCCCGCTTCGCTGGCGGCCAGGTCATCGTGGTCGAACCCCGCGGCGAAGTGACGCTGGAAGTGCCTGCCGCCGATTGGCACGCCACCGCGCTGGCGCTGCGTGACGAATTTGGTTTCGAGCAGGCCGTTGACCTGTGCGGCGTCGATTATCTCGGCTACGGCTCTGACGAATGGGACACCGCAGACGTGTCTTCGCAGGGCTTCAGTCGCGGTGTCGAAGGCAAGGGCGCCGGTCGCTTCGCCTGGGGTGAATTCCCCAGCGAAGAGGATGCCGGTGGCGCGCAGCCGCAGCACATGCCGACCCAGCGTTTCGCCGTGGTGGCGCAGGTGCGCTCGTACCAGCACAACCTGATGATGCACCTGCGCTGTTTCGCGCCGAACGAAGGCTTGCCGGTGGTCGCGTCGCTGACCGACATCTGGCCGGGACTGAACTGGTTCGAGCGCGAAGCGTTCGACCTGTTCGGCGTTATCTTCGAAGGCCATCCGGACCTGCGCCGCATCCTGACCGACTATGGCTTTGTCGGTCATCCGTTCCGCAAGGACTTCCCGCTGATCGGCAACGTCGAAGTGCGCTACGACGAAGAAAAGAAGCGCGTGGTCTATGAGCCGGTCACCTCGGTGGAGCCGCGCGTCGGCGTGCCGCGCGTGATCCGTGACGACGCCCGCCTGCAGACCGCGGCCGGCGAGCGTTCGCAGGAGGCAGTGAAGTGAGTCAGTTCGAGCAGGCGCACCAGGCGTTCGCCAGCAACACGGCCGAGCGTCGGCAGGAAATCCGCAATTACACGATGAACTTCGGTCCGCAGCATCCGGCCGCGCACGGTGTGCTGCGCCTGATCCTGGAAATGGACGGCGAGACCATCATGCGTGCCGATCCGCACGTCGGCCTGCTGCACCGTGGTACCGAAAAGCTCGCCGAATCCAAGCCGTTCAACCAGTCCATCGGTTACATGGACCGCTTGGATTACGTGTCGATGATGTGCAACGAGCACGCTTACGTGCGCGCCATCGAGACCCTGATGGGAATCGAGGCGACGGAGCGTGCGCAGTACATCCGCACCATGTTCGACGAAATCACCCGCATCCTGAACCACCTGATGTGGCTGGGCTCCAATGCGCTCGATCTGGGCGCGATGGCGGTGATGCTGTACGCCTTCCGTGAGCGCGAAGAGCTGATGGACTGCTATGAAGCGGTCTCCGGCGCACGCATGCACGCTGCGTACTATCGTCCGGGCGGCGTCTACCGCGACCTGCCGGACCATATGCCGAAGTACAAGGAGTCGCGCTGGCACAAGGGCAATGCCCTGAAGCAGCTCAATGCATCGCGCGAAGGCTCGCTGCTGGACTTCATCGAGAACTTCACCAACGAATTCCCGGGTCGCGTCGACGAATACGAGACCCTGCTCACCGATAACCGTATCTGGAAGCAGCGTACCGTCGGTATCGGCGTGGTCACCCCGGAGCTGGCCCATCAGTGGGGCATGACCGGCGTGATGCTGCGTGGCTCGGGCATCGCTTGGGATCTGCGCAAGAAGCGCCCTTACGCGAAGTACGATGCCGTCGATTTCGACATCCCGCTGGGCAAGGAAGGCGATTGCTACGATCGTTATCTGTGCCGTGTGGCGGAAATGCGCGAATCCAACCGCATCATCAAGCAGTGCGTGGCGTGGCTGAAGGCCAACCCTGGCCCGGTGATCGTTAACAACTTCAAGGTCGCGCCGCCCAGCCGCGAGGCGATGAAGGACGACATGGAAGCGCTGATCCACCACTTCAAGCTGTTCAGTGAAGGCTACTGCGTGCCGGCTGGCGAGACCTATGCCGCCGTCGAAGCGCCGAAGGGTGAGTTCGGCTGCTACCTGATGTCCGATGGCGCGAACAAGCCGTTCCGCGTGCACCTGCGTGCGCCGGGCTTCGCCCATCTGTCCTCGATCGATTCGATCGTGCGCGGCCACATGCTGGCCGACGTGGTGGCGATGATCGGCACCTACGACCTGGTGTTCGGCGAGGTCGACCGGTGAATCCGGCCGACCTGACCCTCTTTCCTGCAGGCAGCCGGCGCAAGCCGGCGCCGCAGCATATGGAATTCCAAGACATGCATTTCGCTGAGGTCGGCCGATGAAGGCGACAGGTAATTTCGAGGCGGCGCGCGACGTCGATCCGATGGTGGTGCTGAGCGACAAGACCCGTGCTCACATCGAGCACTGGCTGTCCAAGTTCCCGCCGGACCGCAAGCGTTCGGCTGTGCTGCAGGGCCTGCACGCCGCGCAGGAACAGAACGGCGGGTGGTTGACCGACGAGCTGATCGCCGGCGTGGCCAAGTACCTGGACCTGCCGCCGGTATGGGCCTATGAGGTCGCCAGCTTCTACTCGATGTTCGAGCTGGAAAAGGTCGGCCGCCACAACGTGGCCTTCTGCACCAACATCAGCTGCTGGTTGAATGGCGCCGAGGACCTGGTTGCGCATGCCGAGAAGAAGCTCGGCTGCAAGACCGGCCAGTCCACCGCCGACGGCCGCATCTACCTGAAACGCGAAGAAGAATGCCTGGCCGGTTGTGCTGGAGCGCCGATGATGGTCATCAATGGCCATTACCACGAGCGCCTGACCGTCGAGAAAGTCGACGAGCTGCTGGACGGGTTGGAGTAAGCCATGGCACATCATCACGCACCCAGTGGTCCGGTCGGTCCCGCACCGTTGCCGCACCAGGTGGTCTACACCACCCTGCATTACGACACTCCGTGGTCATACGAAAGCTATCTCAAGACCGGTGGCTATGCCGCCCTGCGCAGGATCCTCGAAGAGAAGATCAGCCCGGAGCAGGTCATCGAGATGGTCAAGCAGTCGAACCTGCGCGGCCGTGGCGGCGCCGGTTTCCCGACCGGCCTGAAGTGGTCCTTCATGCCCAAGGGCACGATGCAGAAGTACATCCTGTGCAACTCGGATGAATCCGAGCCGGGTACCTGCAAGGACCGCGACATCCTGCGTTACAACCCGCATTCGGTGGTCGAAGGCATGGCGATCGCCTGCTACGCCACCGGTAGCACCGTGGGCTACAACTACCTGCGTGGTGAGTTCCACCACGAGCCGTTCGAGAACTTCGAACAGGCACTGGCCGACGCGTATGCGAACGGCTGGCTGGGCAAGGACATCCTCGGCAGCGGCGTGGACATCGACATCTACGGTGCACTGGGCGCTGGCGCCTACATCTGCGGCGAAGAAACCGCGCTGATGGAATCGCTGGAAGGCAAGAAGGGCCAGCCACGTTACAAGCCGCCGTTCCCGGCGAACTTCGGCCTGTACGGCAAGCCCAGCACGATCAACAACACCGAGACCTATGCCTCGGTGCCGGCGATCATCCGCAACGGTCCGGAGTGGTTCGCCGGTCTGTCGCTGACCAAGAACGGCGGTCCGAAGATCTTCTCGGTGTCCGGCTGCGTACAGCAGGGCGGAAACTTCGAGGTGCCGCTGGGCACCACCTTCGACGAGCTGCTGGAAATGGCCGGTGGCCTGAAGCCGGGCCGCACGCTGAAGGGCGCGGTGCCGGGTGGTGTGTCCATGCCGGTGCTGAAGGCCGAAGAGCTGAAGGGCCTGCAGATGGACTACGACACCCTGCGTGCCCTGGGCACCGGCCTGGGTTCGGGCGCCATCGTGGTGCTGGATGACAGCGTGTGCTGCGTCAAGTTCGCCTGCCGCATCAGCCAGTTCTTCCACAAGGAATCCTGTGGTCAGTGCACGCCGTGCCGCGAAGGCACCGGCTGGATGCACCGGGTGCTGGAGCGCATCGTCGCCGGCAAGGCCACGATGGAAGACCTGCACCAGTTGAAGGCCGTGGCCGGCCAGATCGAAGGCCACACCATCTGCGCGTTCGGTGAAGCGGCGGCATGGCCCATCCAGGGTTTCCTGCGCCAGTTCTGGGACGAATTCGAGTACTACATCGTCAACGGTCATTCGATGGTTGACGGCAAGAAGGTGGAGGCTGCTGCCGCATGAGCGCGCAACCCGTAAATCAGAGCGTGCCACCGGATCACGTCACCGTCGAAATCGACGGCCAGTCGCTGGTCGTGCCGAAGGGCTCGATGATCATCCAGGCGGCCGATAAAGCCGGCATTCCGATCCCGCGCTTCTGCTACCACGAGAAGCTGCCGATCGCGGCCAACTGCCGTATGTGCCTGGTGGACGTGGAGAAGTCGCCGAAGCCGGCGCCTGCCTGTGCCACGCCGGTGATGGATGGCATGAAGGTTGCCACCCGCAGCGAAAAGGCACTCAAGTTCCAGCGTTCGGTGATGGAGTTCCTGCTCATCAACCATCCGCTGGACTGCCCGGTCTGTGACCAGGGCGGTGAGTGCGAGCTGCAGGACGTGTCGCTGGGTTATGGCCGTTCGGTCAGCCGCTTCAACGAGCGCAAGCGCGTGGTGGTGGACGAGGACATGGGGCCGCTGGTGGCCACCGAAATGACCCGCTGCATCCAGTGCACGCGCTGCGTCCGCTTCACCGCCGACGTGGCCGGCACCTACGAACTGGGTGGCATGTACCGCGGCGAGAATCTGCAGATCGGTACCTACGACGGCAAGCCGTTGACCACCGAACTGTCCGGCAACGTGGTCGACGTCTGCCCGGTGGGCGCGCTGACGAACAAAGTGTTCCAGTTCCGCGCGCGTCCGTGGGAACTGACCGCGCGTGAATCGCTCGGTTACCACGATGCGATGGGCTCGAACCTGTTCCTGCACGTGCGTCGCGGCGAAGTGCTGCGCACCGTGCCTCGCGACAACGAGCTGGTCAACGAGTGCTGGCTGTCCGACCGTGACCGTTATTCGCATCAGGGCCTGTACAGCGAAGACCGTGCGGTCAAGCCGCTGCGCAAGGTCAATGGTGAGTGGAAGGAAGTGAGCTGGGCCGAAGGTCTGGCCGCCGCGGCGGACATCCTCAAGGCCAACCAGGGCGATGCCCTGGGCGTGCTGGTGCATCCGTCCACCTCGAACGAAGAGGGCGCGCTGCTGGCCCGCCTGGCTTCGGGCTTGGGCAGCACGAACCTCGATCACCGCATCACCAATCGCGACTTCTCCGACGCCGCCACGGCCGAGGTGTTCGGCCTGCCGCTGGCCGAGATCGAAGGGGCCGACCAGATCGTCGTGCTGGGCAGCAATGTCCGCCACGAGCTGCCCCTGCTGCACGCCCGTCTGCGCAAGGCGCAGACCAGCAACGGCGCGAAGATCCACGTGGTCAACCCCGTCGACTTCGACTTCGCTTTCAGCATTGCCGGCAAGCAGATCGTCGCTCCGTCGAAGTTCGTCGACGCGCTGGCCAACGCCGAGCTGCGTACGGCGGTGCAGGGCGGTCGCAACACCGTGCTGATCGTCGGTGGTATTGCCGAGAACCATCCGCAGGCTGCTGCGATCCGCGCCGCTGCGCGTGATTTCGCTGCGGCAACCGGCGCCCGGTTGTGCCGTATCCCGCAGGGCGCCAATGCCATCGGCCTCACCCGTGCCGGCGTGCTGCCGGCGGGCAAGGATGTGGCCGCCATGCTGGCGCAGCCGCGCCAGGCCTACGTGGTCTATGGCCTCGAGCCGGGCCTGGATTTCGCCGACGCCCCCGCCGCCCGCAAGGCGCTGGCCGGTGCGCAGGTCGTGGCCTTCAGCCAGTTCGCCTGTGCCTCGACCCGCGACGTCGCCGACGTGATCCTGCCGATCGGTGCGCTGCCGGAAATCGACGCCACGCTGACCAATCTCGATGGTCGCTCGCAGTCGGCACGCGCCGGCGGCAAGCTGCCGGGTGAGGCCCGCGAAGGCTGGCGCGTGCTGCGTGCACTGGGTGGCGAGATGGCGCTGGCTGGTTTCGAGTTCACCGATCTGGCCGGCCTGCGCGCCAGTCTGGCACCGGTGAGTGTGAACGTGGCGGCTTCCACCGCCGTTGCCGTGAGCAACGAGGGTCTGGAAGTCGCGTCGACCGCAGCGATCTACCGTACCGACGCCGTCGTCCGCCGCGCCCCGGCGCTGCAGTCGCATCCGCTGAACACTGCCCCGCGCATCGTGCTCAATGCCGACGATGCCGCGCGCCTGCAGCTGCAGGAAGGGCAGATGGCCAAGGTCGGCACCGACGCCGGCCGTGCCACGCTGCCGGTGGTGGTCGACCGCCGCGTCGCGGCAGGGTCGGTCTGGATTGAATCGGGCCACGGTGCAACCGCACCGCTGGGTGCCGCTCGTGTAACGGTGGTGGCTGCATGAACGAATTGCTGTTGAACGCAGTGGACCCGCTGCACCAGTGGCTGCTTGGCCTTGGTGACATCGGCGCGCTGCTGTGGATCATCCTGAAGATCCTGGTGATCACCATGCCGGTGATCATCTCGGTGGCCTTCTATGTGGTCTGGGAACGCAAGCTGATCGGCTGGATGCATGTCCGCCACGGCCCGATGTACGTGGGCATGGGCATCTTCCAGGCCTTCGCCGACGTCTTCAAGCTGCTGTTCAAGGAAGTGCTGCAGCCGGCCAACGCGCACAAGGTGCTGTTCCTGCTGGCTCCGCTGATCACCCTCGCACCGGCCTTCGCGGCCTGGGCGGTGGTGCCCTTTGATGCACAGCTGGTGCTGTCCAATGCCAACGCCGGCCTGCTGTACCTGCTGGCGATGACCTCGCTGGGTGTGTACGGCATCATCCTGGCGGGCTGGGCATCCAACTCGAAGTATGCGTTCCTGGGTGCGATGCGCGCCTCGGCGCAGATGATCAGCTACGAAATCGCGATGGGCTTTGCCCTGGTCGGCGTGATGATCGCTTCGGGCAGCCTCAACCTGACCGGCATCGTGATGGCGCAGGCCGGCAGCTCCGGCTTCCTCGACTGGTTCCTGCTGCCGCTGTTCCCGCTGTTCATCGTGTACTGGGTGTCCGGCGTGGCCGAAACCAACCGCGCGCCGTTCGACGTGGTGGAAGGCGAATCGGAAATCGTCGCCGGTCACATGGTCGAGTACTCCGGTGGTGCGTTCGCGCTGTTCTTCCTGGCCGAATACGCGAACATGATCCTGATCAGCTTCCTGATCGCGATCTTCTTCCTCGGTGGCTGGCTGAGCCCGATCCAGGGTTGGGTCAATCCGGGTGCGATCTCGCCGTTCATCGACTGGATCTGGACCGGTGGCTGGCCGTGGCTGTTCATCAAGGTCTTCTTCTTCGCCAGCGCCTACATCTGGTTCCGTGCCAGCTTCCCGCGTTTCCGCTACGACCAGATCATGCGGCTGGGCTGGAAGGTCTTCATCCCGCTGACCATTTTCTGGATCGCGGTCACCGCCTTGATGGTGTTCTTCGGCGTGATTCAAAAGGGTGTCTAACGTAATGAACAGGATTACCCATTACTTCAAGAGCCTGCTGCTGCTGGAGCTGTTGGCCGGTCTGTGGCTGACGCTGAAGTACAGCTTCAAACCGAAGTACACGATGATGTACCCGATGGAAAAGTTCCCGCAGTCCCCGCGCTTCCGCGGCCTGCACGCCCTGCGCCGTTATCCGAACGGTGAAGAGCGCTGCATCGCCTGCAAGCTGTGCGAGGCGGTCTGCCCGGCGCTGGCCATCACCATCGATTCGGCCAAGCGCGAGGACGGCACCCGCCGCACCACGCGTTACGACATCGATCTGTTCAAGTGCATCTTCTGTGGCTTCTGCGAAGAAAGCTGCCCGGTGGACTCGATCGTCGAGACCCACATCCTCGAGTACCACTTCGAGAATCGTGGCGAGAACATCGTTACCAAGCCGCAGCTGCTGGCCCTGGGTGATCGGCTTGAGTCCGAAATCGCCGAGCGCCGTGCCGCCGACGCCGCTTACCGCTGAGGTCGAGACATGGATTGGGTAAATATCGCTTTCTGGGTTTTCGCCATCGCAGCCAGTGTGTCGGCAGCGGCGGTGATCAGTGCGCGCAGCCCGGTCAACGCCGTGCTCTGCCTGGTGCTGACTTTCTTCTCCGTCGCCTGTATCTGGATCCTGGTCGGTGCCGAGTTCCTCGGCGTGGCGCTGGTGCTGGTGTATGTCGGCGCGGTGATGGTGCTGTTCCTGTTCGTGGTGATGATGCTGGACATCGACACCGACAACCTGCGCGAGGGCTGGGTGCGTTACCTGCCGGTCGGGCTGGTGGTCGCGGTGGTGATGCTGGTGCAGATCGTCACCCTGATCGGCGTGCGGGGCAGGGCGGTGACGCCGTTCCCGGCCGACAACGCGGCGGCGCTGGCGGCTGACACCTCCAACATCACTTGGTTGGCACGCAGCCTGTTCACTGAATACCTGCTGCCGTTCGAGTTCGCTGCGGTCATCCTGACCGTCGCTGTGGTCGCCGCCGTGATGCTGACCCTGCGCCAGCGCACCGGCATCAAGACGCAGAACCCCGGCGAGCAGACGATGGTCAAGTCGCGTGACCGCCTGACGGTGGTGAAGATGGACGTCGAAACGCCGTTCGTGCACAGCAACACCAAGGCTGCCGTCGACATGCCGGCCACCGGCGAGGAGACCAAGCCATGATCACGTTGGGCCATATCCTGGCGCTGGGCGCGGTGCTGTTCTGCATCAGCCTGGCCGGCATCTTCCTCAACCGGAAGAACGTCATCGTCCTGTTGATGTCCATCGAGCTGATGCTGCTGTCGGTGAACATCAATTTCGTCGGGTTCTCGCGGGAACTGGGTGACACGGCCGGCCAGCTGTTCGTGTTCTTCATCCTGACCGTGGCAGCCGCCGAGGCCGCTATCGGCCTGGCGATCCTGGTGACCCTGTTCCGTACACGTCGAACGATCAATGTCGGCGAAGTCGATTCGTTGAAGGGCTGATTAACAGATGGAAATCACACTCGCCAAGAGTCTGTTGATCGCAGTGGTGCTTGCACCGCTGTTCGGCAGCATCATCGCCGGCCTGTTCGGTCGTCAGGTCGGGCGCCTCGGCGCGCAGACCATCACCATCCTCGGCGTGGCCGTCAGCTGCGCCCTGTCGATATACACCTTCTACCAGTTGCTGTGGGGCGGCGCGCAGCCGTTCAACGAAAACCTGTACACCTTCTTCGAAGTGGGCCAGTACTCGGCACACGTCGGCTTCATGGTCGACAAGCTGACCGCGATGATGATGGTGGTGGTGACCTTCGTGTCGCTGCTGGTGCACATCTACACCATCGGCTACATGGAAGAAGATCCGGGCTACCAGCGCTTCTTCAGCTACATCTCGCTGTTCACCTTCTCCATGCTCACGCTGGTGATGAGCAACAACTTCCTGCAGCTGTTCTTCGGCTGGGAAGCGGTGGGTCTGGTCTCCTACCTGTTGATCGGCTTCTGGTTCAAGCGCCCGACCGCGATCTTCGCCAACATGAAGGCCTTCCTGGTCAATCGTGTCGGTGACTTCGGCTTCCTGCTCGGCATCGGCGGCGTGATGTGGGTGTTCGGGACCCTCGACTACGCCACCGTGTTCGCCAAGATCATGGATCCGGAACTGGCCAACGGTGCGCTGCAGGTGTGGTCCGGCTCGATCAGCCTGTTCGGCCTGCACACCATCCAGGTACTCGACCAGCCGGTCATCTGGGGCAGTGCCACGGTGATCTGCATCTGCCTGTTCATCGGCGCCATGGGCAAGTCGGCCCAGGTCCCGCTGCACGTGTGGCTGCCGGACTCGATGGAAGGACCGACGCCGATCTCGGCGCTGATCCACGCCGCGACCATGGTCACCGCCGGCATCTTCATGGTGACGCGCATGTCGCCGCTGTTCGAGCTGTCGCCGACCGCGCTGAACTTCGTGCTGTTCATCGGTGCGACCACGGCGTTCTTCACCGGCCTCATCGGCATCGTGCAGAACGACATCAAGCGCGTCGTCGCGTACTCCACGCTGTCCCAGCTGGGTTACATGACCGTTGCGCTGGGTGTGTCGGCGTACTCGGCCGCCGTGTTCCACCTGATGACCCACGCCTTCTTCAAGGCGCTGCTGTTCCTCGGCGCGGGCTCGGTGATCATCGCCATGCACCACGAGCAGGACATGCGCAAGATGGGCGGCCTGCGCAAGTACATGCCGATCACCTTCATCACCATGTGGATCGGTACGTTGGCCCTGGTCGGCACGCCGTTCTTCTCCGGCTTCTACTCGAAGGACACCATCATCGAGGCCGCCGAGATCCACGCGCACATGTCCAACAGCTGGGTTGCGACTTACGCATACTGGGCGGTACTGGGCGGCGTGCTGGTCACCAGCTTCTACAGCTTCCGCCTGCTGTTCCTGACCTTCCATGGCAAGGAGCGCTTCCGTGACGTGGCGCATGACGACCATGGTCATGGCCACGATGCGACTGCGCACGATGACCATGCGCATGCCGCCGACGCGCATGCGGTCGATGCCCATGCCGCCGATGCCCATGCAGGTCATGACGACCACAGCCATGGCCACGGTCCGCACGAGCCGCACGAAACCCCGTGGGTGGTGACGCTGCCGCTGATCCTGCTGGCGATCCCCTCGATCCTTATCGGCTTCTTCAGCATCGGTCCGATGCTGCACGGCACCGACTGGGCCGGGCATCACGCGCACGAAGGCATCAAGGGCCAGGCCACCAACTTCTTCACCGGCATCGTGGACTTCTATGACCCGGCAAAGAACACGGTCGGCTTCCTCGGCGAGCACTTCCACGGTCCGGTGGCGTTCGCGCTGCACGGCATGACCCTGCCGCCGTTCTTCCTGACCGTGGCAGGCTTCCTGCTGGCTGTGATCTTCTACCTGTGGAAGCCGGACCTGTCGGGCAAGGCGCGCAGGACGTTTGCTCCGATTGTTTCGGTACTGGAAAACAAGTACGGCATGGACACGCTGTGGATCGACGGCTTCGCCGGCGGCAGCGTCAAGCTGGGCAAGGTGGCGCGCTGGATCGACACGAACATCGTCGATGGCACCGTCAACCTGGTCGCACGTGGGGCGGACGTAGCAGCCAATGTGCTGCGTCGTACCCAATCCGGTTTCCTCTATCACTACGCCTTCGCGATGATCATCGGCCTGATTGCCCTTCTGGGCCTGCTGATGCATTACCTGCGTTGATGACCTGTACGGAATAAGAAAACGTGTCGAACTGGCCCCTACTTAGTGTCCTCATCTGGCTGCCGATCATCGGTGGCGCCCTGGTCCTTGCCATCCGTGATGCGCAGACCGCCCGCTGGGCGTCGCTGGGTGTCGCGCTGCTGACCTTCGCCCTGAGCATCCCGCTGCTCACCGGTTATGACCCGGGTATCGACGCGCTCCAGTTCGTCGAAACCCGCGCCTGGATCCCGGCGTACGACATCGGCTACAACCTCGGCGTCGACGGCATCGCCATCGCGCTGATCGCGCTGACCACGCTGGTCAGCGTGTTGGCCCTGATCGGCGCATGGAGTGCCATCGACAAGCGCGTGAACCAGTACGTTGCCGCCTTCCTGATCCTGGAAGGCGTCACGGTCGGCATCTTCGCCGCTACCGATGCGATGCTGTTCTACGTGTTCTTCGAAGCGATGCTGATCCCGATGTTCCTGATCATCGGTGTCTGGGGCGGCCCGCGCCGCATCTATGCCGCGCTGAAGTTCTTCCTCTACACCTTCCTCGGCTCGGTTCTGATGCTGGTGGCGCTGGTCTACCTGTACCTGAAGGGCGGCAGCTTCCAGCTGGCTGACCTGTACGCACTGCAGCTCACCGCGACCGAGCAGACCTGGATCTTCTTCGCCTTCCTGATCGCCTTCGCGGTCAAGGTGCCGATGTTCCCGGTGCACACGTGGCTGCCCGATGCCCACGTGGAAGCCCCGACCGCCGGTTCGGTGATCCTGGCGGCCATCGCGCTGAAAATCGGTGGCTACGGCTTCCTGCGCTTCAACCTGCCGATCGTCCCTGACGCGTCGCAGGAATGGGCGTGGCTGGTCATCGCCCTGTCGCTGATCGCGGTGATCTACGTGGGTCTGGTCGCGCTGGTCCAGGACGACATGAAGAAGCTGATCGCCTATTCGTCGGTCGCACACATGGGCTTCGTCACCCTGGGTACCTTCATCGCCCTGTGGCTGGTGCGTGAGGCCGGCAATGCCGACGCCGCGCGCCTGGGCCTGCAGGGTGCGATGGTGCAGATGATTTCGCACGGCTTCGTGTCCGGCGCGATGTTCTCGTGCGTGGGCGTGCTGTACGACCGCATGCACAGCCGCCGCATCGCCGATTACGGCGGCGTGGTGAACGTGATGCCGTGGTTCGCGACCTTCGCCATGCTGTTCTTCATGGCCAACGCCGGCCTGCCGGGTACCTCCGGGTTTGTCGGTGAATTCATGGTCATCCTGGCCGCCTTCCAGCGTAATCCGTGGATCGCACTGGGCGCTGCCACCACCCTGATCATCGGCGCGGCCTACACGCTGTGGCTGTACAAGCGCATCTTCTTCGGCGAAGTGGCCAATGCGCACGTCGCCGAACTGAAGGACATCAACGGCCGCGAATGGCTGGTGCTGGGGGTGTTCGCCATCGGCGTACTGGCCCTGGGCATCTACCCCAAGCCGCTGACCGACCTGATGGAGCCGTCGATCGCCAAGCTGGCGATGCAGATTGCTTCCAGCAAATTGCTCTGATCGGCCTGCCGAGCGAACTGATTCCAGGATTTGATAATGACCACCTCGCCGTTGCTGCCACTGACCGCCGCTGACCTGCCCCCGCTCGCTCCCGAGCTGGTGCTGGTTGCGAGCGCCTTCGCCCTGATGATCCTCGATCTGTTCGTCAGCAAGCAGAACAAGCTGATCACCCATCTGTTCTCGCTCGCCGCCCTGGCGGTGGTGCTGGTCATGCTGGCCACCGGAACGGGCGGGCAGGGCGAGGTCTTCCACGGCATGTTCGTGCGCGATACCGCGGCCGACGTGATGAAGGTGGTGATCGTGCTGTGCAGCGGGCTGAGCCTGGTGTACGGCTGGAGCTACCTGCGCGAGCGCAATCTGTTCCAGGGGGAGATCCCGGTGCTGGTGCTGTTCGCCACGGCCGGCATGATGATCCTGGTGTCCGCCGGCAGCCTGCTGATGGTCTACCTGGGCCTGGAACTGCTTGCGCTGTGCTCGTACGCACTGGTGGCCAGCAACCGTGACAACGGCCTGGCGTCCGAAGCGGCGATGAAGTACATCGTGCTGGGTTCGCTGGCATCGGGCCTGCTGCTGTACGGCATGTCGCTGATCTACGGCGCAACGGGCTCGCTGCACCTTGATGCGATCAATGCGGCCATCCCGCATTCCGACGAGAAGATGCTGCTGCTCACCGGTGCGGTCTTCATGATCGCCGGTGTGGCGTTCAAGCTGGGCGCGGCGCCGTTCCACATGTGGCTGCCTGACGTGTACCAGGGCGCTCCGGCGCCGGTCGCGCTGTTCATCAGTTCGGCCCCGAAGCTGGCGGCGTTCGGCATGGCCTACCGCCTGCTGGAAGTGGGCGTCGGTCCGCTCTCGGATGAGTGGAAGATCCTGATCGGTGGCTTGGCGGCCTTGTCGCTGGTGATCGGCAACCTGATGGCGGTCGCCCAGCACAACCTGAAGCGCATGCTGGCGTTCTCCACCGTGTCGCACATCGGTTTCCTGCTGATGGGCATCGCCGGTGGCGGCTCGCAGGGCTACGCGGCCGCGCTGTTCTATGCGCTCAGCTACGCGATCATGTCTACCGCCGCGTTCGGCGCGATCATCGCGATGTCCCGCAATGGCTTCGAGGCCGAGAACATCAACGATTACAAGGGTCTCAATGCCCGTAATCCGTGGATGGCGGCGCTGATCCTGTGCATCATGGCGTCGATGGCCGGTATTCCCCCGTTCCTCGGTTTCTGGACCAAGCTGGCGGTGCTGGGCGCGGCGGTCAACGGCGGCATGCTGTGGCTGGCGATCCTGGGTGTGCTGTGTGCCGTGATCGGTGCGTTCTACTACCTGCGGGTCATCAAGGTCATGTACTTCGATGAGCCGGTGGGCGAGCCGCTGCCGCGCAACACCGACCGCGTGCTGGGTGTGGTGCTGGGCGTGAATGCGTTGGCACTGCTGGCGTTGGGCCTGGCCTGGAACCCGATCATGGTGTGGTGCCAGCAGGCATTTGCACATATTTCTTAAAAAACGATACAAAACTGCGTTAATCGTGTAATATTCATCTCCTGAGTTGTGACTGCAGCGGTTCTGCCAGAACATCGTTGCAAGAGGCCTCCCTCGCGGGGCAGCAATTCAACCACTTCTGATGCGGGGTGGAGCAGTCTGGCAGCTCGTCGGGCTCATAACCCGAAGGTCGCAGGTTCAAATCCTGCCCCCGCTACCAAGACGAACAAGCGACTCCGGAAACGGGGTCGCTTTTTTCGTTATGGGGGTTCGGATGCGCTGGCCGCGCAAGCAGAAGGCAGGCAACTGCAACTGCAACTGCAACTGCAAAAGCTGCAAGGCTGCTGGTCGGGCGGGACGGGGTGGGTTGGCGGGGGACGGCAAGGACCGCATCCATGCGGGCCTCGTTTCGCGCCATCCATGGCGCGGGTCCACGTCATCGCATTCGCGCTGCCGCTCCCACGCTTTGCTTCGCAAACCATGGGCCCCGTCTCACCAACACCCACACCCCGCCGCTTCGCGGCCGCCCCTGACTCAGGGGCTCCCTCCACCCGACGGGTCAACGACGCCTGCGGTAGCGCCGACCCATGGTCGGCGGAATGTTCCCGCCAACGGCCCGCTGCGCTCGCCGACCACGGGTCGGCGCTACCGCTTTTCTTTTTCTTCATACGCGGCGGGCGGCCACGGAACCTGTCAGAGGCCGGGCGGTGGGGCTGGGCGGGGGCGTTGAGCGCCATGGATGGCGCGAAACGAGGCACGCATGGATGCAGTCTTTGCCGTCCCCCGACCAGCCCCGTCGCCCGGCCTAACCCCGGCGGTGGCTTTTCCGCCCGCCGCGAGGGGGTCTCACCCGTTCGACCTTCTCCAACGAGGGGAAAGTTCAACAGGGGTTGCGCGGCGCAGCAGAATGCTGCATAATTCCGCTTCTGGTGCGGGGTGGAGCAGTCTGGCAGCTCGTCGGGCTCATAACCCGAAGGTCGCAGGTTCAAATCCTGCCCCCGCTACCAACTAGGCATCAGACGAGAAAGCGATTCCGGAAACGGGGTCGCTTTTTTCGTTGGAGCCTTGCAGGAAGGGCCTCCGCAGGCGAAGGCAGCATCCGCAGCTTGCACCAACCCGGTGCAAGGTCTATCATCAGCGGGCTGGCGGTATATCTGATGGCGGGCTCTGCAATGAGTGCGACCATCCCGCCACCGGCTTCGACCAGAAGTTGGGCTTCGCAGGGGATCGCGTCAGCGCGCCCTGCGGCCGGAATCCAATGACCGGATTTCACCGGACAAAGGGCCCAGCGGGCCCTTTTTCGTTTCCGGAACGGGCCCACTGCGGGTCCGGACACCATCCACATTCAACAACAAGGCAGGCTGTGAGCGACAAGGCAACCGAAATCGCGAATCTGCTCGGCCCCACCGTCGATGCGCTGGGCCTGGAACTGCTGGGCGTCGAGTATCTGCCCGCACCCGGCGGCGCCACGCTGCGTCTGTACATCGACGTGCTGATCGCCGAGCAGGACGAGCGCACCATCAACGTCGAGGACTGCGAGCGCGTCAGTCGCGAAGTGTCCGCGCAGATGGACGTCGAAGATCCGATCAGCGGAAATTATACGCTGGAGGTTTCATCGCCTGGCGTGGATCGTCCGCTGTTCAACCTGCAGCAGTTCGGCCAGCACCTGGGGCAGAACGCCAAGGTGCAGCTGAAGCTGCCGCAGGAGAATCGTCGCCGTCTGCAGGGCCGTATCGACTCGGTCGACGCAGAGCAGGGCACGATCAGTTTCACTGTCGACAAGACCACGCTGGTGGTGTCGGCCGACAACATCGACAAGGCACGCATCATGCCGGACTGGGTGGCGCTGGGGCTGGCCCCGAGCAAGCCGACCGGTCCTGCCAAGCAGCCGAAGCCGAACAAGAATCCATCCAACGAGCCTGCGGCCAAGAAGCCGCGCGCGGAGTGAGCCAATGAGCAAGGAACTTCTGCTGGTAGTTGACGCGGTCGCCAATGAAAAAGGCGTGCCGCGTGAAGTGATTTTCGACGCGATCGAAGCCGCTCTGGCGTCGGCCGCGAAGAAGCGCTACCCCGACGAGGAAGTGCTGGCGCGCGTGGTCATCGACCACAAGGACGGCACGTACGAAACCTTCCGCCGCTGGGAAGTGGTCGCCGACGACGTGGTCATGGAGTCTCCGGACCGCCAGATCCGCCTGATGGATGCCATCGACGAACAGGAAGGCGCCGAAGTCGGTGACTACGTCGAAGCACAGATCGAAAACCCGGACTTCGGCCGCATCGCCGCCCAGGCCGCCAAGCAGGTCATCGTGCAGCGTGTGCGCGAGGCCGAGCGGCAGCAGGTGGTGGATGCATGGAAGGATCGCGTCGGCGAGCTGATCACCGGTGTGGTCAAGCGTGCCGAGCGCGGCAATATCTTCGTCGACCTGGGCGGCAACGCCGAGGGCTTCATCCCGAAAGACAAAGGCATCCCGCGCGACGTGCTGCGTGCCGGTGACCGCGTGCGCGGCTATCTGGCTGAAGTGCGCTCCGAGCCGCGTGGCCCGCAGCTGTTCATCAGCCGCGCCGCGCCGGAGTTCATGATCGAGCTGTTCAAGCTGGAAGTGCCGGAAGTCGGCCAGGGCCTGGTGGAAATCATGGCCTGTGCACGTGATCCGGGCGACCGCGCCAAGATCGCCGTGCTGGCCCATGACACCCGTACCGATCCGATCGGTGCCTGCATCGGCATGCGCGGTTCGCGCGTGCAGGCCGTGTCCAACGAGCTCAATGGCGAGCGCGTGGACATCGTGCTGTGGAACGAGAATCCGGCCAACTTCGTCATCAATGCGATGGCGCCGGCCGAAGTGCAGTCGATCATCGTCGATGAAGACAAGCACTCCATGGATCTGGCCGTGGCGGAAGACCGCCTGGCCCAGGCCATCGGCAAGGGCGGACAGAACGTTCGCCTGGCCAGCCGCCTGACCGGGTGGCAGTTGAACGTGATGACCCAGGATCAGGTGACCGCCAAGTCCGAAGCCGAGCAGACCTCGGCCCGCCAGCTGTTCATGGACAAGCTGGAAGTGGACGAAGAGATCGCCAGCATCCTGGTGAGCGAAGGCTTCGGCACTGTCGAAGAAATCGCGTATGTACCCGTCGGCGAGCTGCTGGCGGTGGAAGGCTTCGACGAGGACATCGTCGAGGAACTGCGCGCACGAGCCCGTGACGCGCTGCTCAACGAGGCGCTGGCCGTTGAAGAAGGCCTGGAAGACGGCGTTCCCGCCGACGACCTGCTGGCCCTGGAAGGCATGGACGAGGTTACCGCCTACGCCCTGGCCAGCCATGGCGTGCGCACCGGTGAGGACCTGTCGGACCTGGCTGCCGACGAGGTGGTTGAATTCGGCATCGAGGGGCTGGACCAGGAGCGCGCCGCGGCGCTGATCCTGTCCGCCCGTGCCGAGGAAATCGCCCGATTGGAACGCGGCGAATGAGCCGGCAATGAACAGGGCCCTGAGCCGATCAGGGCGTAGAATCCGCGCTACCTCCAAAAACGGGGGGGCGCCCTCAAGATCATAGGATCCGAATGTCGCAGCAAACCACCATCCGCAAGCTTGCCGAACTGGTCAATACACCGGTTGAAAAACTGCTGGAACAGCTGGCGGGTGCCGGCATGAAGTTCAGCGGCCCAGAACAGGTCGTGACCAGCACCGAGAAGGTGAAGCTCCTGGGCTTCCTTCGCCGTGCCCATGGCAAGCCCGAGCAGGCCGTCGAAGAAGCCACCGAGGCCTCCAAGAAAATCACCCTGAACCGCCGCAAGCACCAGGAAGTGACGGTGAATGCGGGTCGCAGCAAGACCACCGTGAACGTGGAAGTGCGCCAGAAGCGCACCTACGACAAGGCGGCTGCGCGCATGACCCCGGATGAGGAGCGCGCCGACATCCTGCGCAAGCTGGAGGAATCCCGCCAGCGCAATCTTGATGAACAGGCAGCGCTGGCGGAGAAAGACCGTCTGCGCGATGAAGCCATCGTGCGCAAGCGCGAAGAAGAGGTCGCTGCCAAGGAGCGCGCCGAGGCAGACAAGAAGGCCGCTGAAGAAGCTGCCATCGCGGCCAAGGCGGCCGAAGCCGAAGCCGCCAGCCGTCCGGCTGCGCGACCGGCCGATGCCGCTGCGCCTGCCGCACCGCGTGCTGCGCGTCCGCCGGCCGGTGGCCCGTCCGCGCCGCCGCGTGGCGCCGCACCGCCGCGTTCGGATGACCGCAACAACCGGGGTCCGGCACGTACCGACCGTCCGGGCGGCGATCGTTTCGCTGGCCAGATGCACCTGTCGGCCGCCGATCGCGCGCGTCGTGGCAACAGCAACAACAACAACAACCGTGGCCGTCCGGGCAGCCGCCCGCAGCCGGGCCGTCGTGACATGCGCGGCAGCCAGAACAGTGGTCCGCACGCGTTCGAGCGGCCGACCGCACCGGTCGTGCGTGAAGTGGCGATCGGTGACAGCATCACCGTGGCCGACCTGGCGCAGAAGCTCGCGCTGAAGGGCGGCGAAGTGGTCAAGGCGCTGTTCAAGATGGGCGTCATGGCGACCATCACCATGAGCATCGACCACGACACCGCGGCACTGGTGACCGAAGAGCTGGGCCATGTCGTGGTCCGCGCCGGCAATGACGACGTGGAAGAGGCGCTGCTCGCCGCTGCCGGTGAAGAGCGCGGCGAAGCCGTCTCGCGTCCGCCGGTGGTCACCATCATGGGTCACGTCGATCACGGCAAGACCTCGCTGCTGGATTACATCCGCCGCACCAAGGTCGCTACCGGCGAAGCGGGTGGCATCACCCAGCACATCGGTGCGTACCACGTGGAAACGCCGAAGGGCGTGATCAGCTTCCTGGATACCCCGGGCCATGCTGCCTTCACCTCGATGCGTGCCCGCGGCGCCAAGCTGACCGACATCGTGGTGCTGGTCGTGGCCGCCGATGACGGCGTCATGCCGCAGACCAAGGAAGCGATCCAGCACGCCCGTTCGGCGAACGTGCCGCTGATCGTGGCGATCAACAAGATCGACAAGTCCGGTGCCGATCCGATGCGTGTGAAGAACGAGCTGCTCACCGAGCAGGTCGTGTCCGAAGACTTCGGTGGTGACATCCAGATGGTCGAGATTTCGGCCAAGGCCGGCTTGGGCATCGACGACCTGCTGGAAGCCATTTCCGTGCAGGCCGAACTGCTCGAGCTGAAGGCCGTGTCTGATGGTCGCGCCAGCGGCGTGGTCATCGAATCCTCGCTGGACAAGGGCCGTGGCCCGGTCGCGACGGTGCTGGTGCAGCAGGGCTCGCTGAAGAAGGGCGATTACCTGGTGTGCGGTATCCAGTACGGCCGCGTGCGTGCGCTGTTCGACGAAACCGGCAAGCAGCCGGACCAGGCCGGTCCGTCCATTCCGGTGCAGGTGCTGGGTCTGTCCGGCGTGCCGGAAGCGGGTGATGATTTCACCGTGGTCGACGACGAGCGTCTGGCCAAGGACGTTGCGCAGCAGCGCGAAACCAAGCGCCGCGAATCGCGCCTGGTGCAGTCTGCCGGCAGCCGCATGGAAGACATCATGGCGCAGCTGGGCAAGGGCGAGGGCCAGCAGGTCCTCAACCTGGTCATCAAGGCCGACGTGCAGGGTTCGGTGCAGGCGCTCAGCCAGGCGCTGGTCGGTCTGTCCAACGACGACATCCGCATCAACGTGATCCACTCCGGCGTGGGCGGCATCACCGAATCGGACGCCAACTCGGCGGTCGCTTCGAAGGCCACCGTCATCGGCTTCAACGTGCGTGCGGACGCTTCGGCCCGTCGCCTGATTGAATCCAACGGCGTCGACCTGCGTTACTTCTCGATCATCTATGACGTGATCGATCAGGTGAAGCAGGTGGCTTCTGGTCTGCTGGGCGTGGAGATCCGCGAAGAGATCATCGGTATCGCCGATGTGCGCGACGTCTTCCGCAGCTCGAAGTTCGGCGCAGTGGCCGGCTGCATGGTCGTGGAAGGCATCGTCAAGCGGAACAAGCCGATCCGCGTGCTCCGCGACAGTGTCGTGGTGTTCGAGGGCGAGCTGGAATCGCTGCGCCGCTTCAAGGAAAACGTCGACGAAGTCCGCAATGGTACCGAGTGCGGTATCGGCGTGAAGGCTTACAACGACGTCAAGCCGGGTGACCAGATCGAGTGCTTCGAGCGTATCGAAGTGCCGCGCACCCTGTAACGGCTGCAAGGGACCGGGCCGAAAGGCCCGGTCCTGCTTTCAGGCACCACCCGTTAGACTGCTGTCATTACTCCAAATACAAAGAGCCCTGCCGCGTGCCCAAGACTTTCCATCGAACCGACCGTGTCTCCGCCCAGATCCGCCGCGAGCTCGGCACCCTGGTGCACAACGCCGTGCGTGTACACGGGTTGCCCTCGGTGAGCGTGTCCGATGTGGAAATCACCCGCGACATGTCTCATGCCAAGATTTTCGTTACCGCGCTGATGGCGGAACGATCCGAAGAAGCAATGAAGGGCCTGAAGGAACTGGCCTGGCAGCTGCGCATGGACCTGGCGCGCGCGATGAAGCTACGCCACGTGCCCGAACTGCACTTCCACTACGATGATTCAGTTGATCGCGGCGAACGCATCGACAACCTGCTGCGCGAGCTGCCCGATACGCTGGCGGCGGAAAAGAAGCGCGAAGGCAACGAAGAATAAGGACTCCGTCGCGTCGAGCGCTGCTCGGCGATTGCCCGTGGGCACGGATCCTGCCCGCCGAGCATGGCTCGGCGCTCCCAACGTTGGCGTTCCACAATGAAACCCCGTATTCAATTCCGTCGCCTCGACGGCATTCTGCTGCTCGACAAGCCGACCGGCATGAGCTCCAACGCAGCGCTGCAGAGTGCGCGCCGCCTGTTCCGGGCAGAGAAGGGCGGCCACACCGGCAGCCTGGATCCACTGGCTACCGGGCTGTTGCCGCTGTGCTTTGGCGAAGCGACCAAGATCGCCGGCCTGCTGCTGGGCTCGGCCAAGGCGTATGACGCCGACATCGTGCTGGGGCAGAGCACCGACACCGACGACGCCGAAGGCCAGGTACTGCTGCAACGGCCGGTGCCGTCCATCAGTGCCGATGCGCTGCAGGCTGCGCTGGCTCCCTTCCTGGGTCACATCCGCCAGCGCGCGCCGGTGTATTCGGCGTTGAAGCAGGGCGGCGAGCCGCTGTATCTCAAGGCGCGGCGTGGCGAGGTGATCGATGCGCCCGAGCGCGACGTCCATGTCCAGTCGATCACGGTGCTTGAGCAGCAGGCTGATCGTCTGCGCCTGCGCGTGACCTGTGGCTCCGGGACGTATATCCGCAGCATCGCCCGTGACCTTGGCGAGACGCTGGGGTGTGGCGCGCACATCGGCGCGTTGCGACGCCTCTGGGTGGAACCCTTCCTCGATCCGGTGATGGTGACCCTGGACCAACTGCGTACGCTGGCCGACGCCGGCGATGAGGCGGGGATGGAAGCCCATCTGTTGCCCTTGGCGGCCGGCCTGGTTGCGTATCCGCCTGTACATCTGGATGAACAGCAGGCTGCGCGATTCTGCATGGGCCAGCGGCTGCGCGATACGTCATGGCCGACCGGGCTGGTCGTGGTGCATGACGCCGCCGGCGGCGTATGCGGCCTGGGCCAGGTAGACGAAACCGGCCTGTTGGCCTCGCAGCGACGCTTCAATCCGTGACATGCAACCGGGCGATTCAGCCCAGGTCCTTGTTCCGGGAGGTCGCTCCCGTTACAATTTTGCGGCCCTTTACAGGGCAGCCTGCGTCCTGCAGGTTCATCATCAGCCTACGGCGAGCCAAGCGGTGCGTGAACACGTTCCTGCTGGCCCCGCATCAAAAGAGAAAAAGCAATGTCGATCGACACCCAGAAGGTAATTGAAGACAACAAGCGCAGCGCCACCGACACCGGTTCCCCGGAAGTCCAGGTTGCCCTGCTGACCGCACGCATCGAACTGCTGACCGGCCACTTCAAGACCCACAAGAAGGATCACCACAGCCGTCGTGGCCTGCTGCAGATGGTCAACCGCCGCCGCAGCCTGCTCGACTATCTGAAGAAGAAAGACGTTGCCCGCTACAAGGGTCTGATCGAAAAGCTTGGCCTGCGTCGCTAAGCAAGAAATCCTCCGCGGCGCAGTGATGCGCCGCGGTTTTGTTTTGCAGCATCGTTTTTCATCGCATTCAGACCGGGACACCGGTCACCCGCAGGCGGCATGGGTCGCCGACGGTCCATTCGCAGACAGCATCCCCAAGGACACCCTCCGTGGCAAAAATCACCAAAACCTTCCAGTACGGCAAACATACCGTCACGCTTGAGACCGGCGAAATCGCGCGCCAGGCCGGCGGCGCGGTCATCGTCAAGTTCGACGACACCGTACTGCTGGTCTCCGCCGTTGCTGCAAAGAGCGCGCGTGAGGGCCAGGACTTCTTCCCGCTGACCGTTGATTATCAGGAGAGGTTCTACGCCGGTGGCCGTATTCCGGGTGGCTTCTTCAAGCGCGAAGGCCGCTCGACCGAGAAGGAAACCCTGATCTCGCGTCTGATCGATCGTCCGATCCGCCCGCTGTTCCCGGAAGACTACAAGAACGAAGTGCAGATCATCGCCACGGTCATGTCGCTGAACCCGGACATCGACGGTGACATCCCGGCCCTGATCGGCGCCTCCGCTGCGCTGGCCCTGGCCGGCACCCCGTTCAAGGGTCCGATTGCCGCTGCCAAGGTCGGTTACAAGAACGGTGAGTACATTCTCAACCCGACCGTGACCGAGCTGAAGGATTCGGAGCTGGAGCTGGTGGTTGCCGGTACCTCCAACGCCGTGCTGATGGTGGAATCCGAAGCCGCGCTGCTGTCCGAAGACGTGATGCTGGGTGCCGTGACCTTCGGTCACCGCGAAATGCAGAAGGTCATCCACATCATCAACGAGCTGGTCACCGAAGCCGGTACCAAGCCGTCGACGTGGGTTGCCCCGGCCAAGAACGATGCGCTGATCAGCGCCCTGCAGGAAGCCATCGGCCCGCGCCTGGGCGAAGCCTTCCAGGTGCGTGACAAGCTGCAGCGCCGTGACGCCATCTCGTCGATCAAGAAGGACGTGGTCGAGTCGCTGGCAGGCCGCGTGGCCGCTGAAGGCTGGAACCCGGCCGAACTGTCGAAGGAATTCGGCGAGCTGGAATACAGCACCATGCGCAACTCGGTGCTGGACACCAAGGTCCGCATAGACGGCCGTGCGCTGGACACCGTGCGCCCGGTTTCGGTGCGCACCAGCGTGTTGCCGCGTACCCACGGCTCGGCGCTGTTCACCCGCGGTGAGACGCAGGCTCTGGTCGCGATCACGCTGGGCACCGCTCGCGACGGTCAGGTCATCGACGCCGTGTCCGGTGAGTACAAGGACAACTTCCTGTTCCATTACAACTTCCCCCCCTATTCGGTGGGTGAGTGCGGCCGCATGATGGGCCCGAAGCGTCGCGAAATCGGTCATGGCCGTCTCGCCAAGCGCGGCGTGCTGGCAGTGATGCCGTCGCTGGAATCCTTCCCGTACACCATCCGCGTCGTGTCGGAAATCACCGAGTCGAACGGCTCCTCGTCGATGGCATCGGTCTGCGGTTCCTCGCTGGCCCTGATGGACGCCGGCGTGCCGGTCAAGTCGCCGGTTGCCGGTATCGCCATGGGCCTGGTCAAGGAAGGCGAGCGCTTCGTCGTCCTGTCCGACATCCTGGGCGATGAAGATCACCTGGGTGACATGGACTTCAAGGTCGCTGGTACCGCTGAGGGCATTTCCGCCCTGCAGATGGACATCAAGATCGAAGGCATCACCGAAGAGATCATGAAGCAGGCACTGCAGCAGGCCAAGGCCGGCCGTCTGCACATCCTGGGCGAGATGGCCAGTGGCCTGTCCGCGCCGCGTCAGGAGCTGTCGGACTACGCGCCGCGCCTGCTGACCATCAAGATCCACCCGGACAAGATCCGCGAAGTGATCGGCAAGGGCGGTTCCACCATCCAGGCCATCACCAAGGAAACCGGTACGCAGATCGACATCCAGGATGACGGCACGATCGTCATCGCGTCGGTGAATGCCATCGCTGCCCAGGCCGCGAAGGCACGCATCGAGCAGATCACCTCGGACGTCGAGCCGGGTCGCATCTACGAAGGCAAGGTCGCCAAGATCATGGACTTCGGTGCATTCGTCACCATCCTTCCGGGCAAGGATGGCCTGGTGCACGTGTCGCAGATTTCCAGCGACCGCGTCGAGAAGGTCGGTGACGTGCTGAAGGAAGGCGATGTGGTCAAGGTCAAGGTGCTGGAAGTGGACAAGCAGGGCCGTATCCGCCTGTCCATGAAGGCCGTTGAAGAAGGCGAGGGTGTGTCTGCCGAGTAATCGGCCGAAACTCGATTGCGGTGGGGGGCGACCAGGAGTTGTCGCCCACGGCGCGTCGGGGCACTGCATCTGCTCCAGACAAACAACGCCCCGTCAGGGGCGTTGTTTGTTTTGGGCATTGCCTGTTCAGCTCGTCAGCCACGCTAGCAGGGATCGCGGCAAGTGAGGGCGGACGCGATCCAGTACCTCCACGGACGGTCCCCGTCGGGCCTGGTGGACCAATTGGAAGCCCAGCACACAACCGCTGACCATACCGTCGACGTGATCTTTGCCGCGGCCAATGGCGCGCACTGACGACAGCCGATGCTGGTCAACAGCGCTTGTCACGGTGCGGTCATGACGCCCGGGCTCTCTCCCCAGCAACGTCTGTCGTCCACCGGGCTGGCTGCGCACCTCGATTCCACCCATTGCGGCCGATACATGGCTCCGGACCTGATCAACGGTGAGAAATGCCGCGCCCAGGTCGCGCGTTTGGACCTCGCCCTTCAGCGTGCCCGTTTTCGTCTCATTGCCATCACTGTACCGGCAGCTGAATCCGGTCAGATACCTGGCGTCCGGCCTCCCGTCACTCCATGCACTGATCTGGTCAAGGCTGCCCGCCGGTGCGGGCCATGCAGGCAGTTCAGTTGGAGGCGTGGAGGCGGAATCCCACCACCCAATCACCGGAGTAAACACCTCTCTGGTGAGATAGACCTCTGTACGACCGGGGTGTTTCCTGCTGTCGAATGCATACCACGTGTCCCGCTGATCGAGTACGGTCAAGTAGAGCGAGGTTCTTTTCTCCAGCATGGCGCTCATCGGCTGGTTGCGGCGATCAGGCTCACTGCCGGTCGGATTATCGTCGCGGACTTTTTCCAGCGCCCTGCGCTGGCATAGGTCGGCATGGCGGGTATAAGACGCGATTCGTGTGGTTAATTCCTCTGCCACGAACTGCACGTACGCATCCTCGAATCCAACGGCTTTTCCTGTCAGGGCGATGTCCCGCAGCAGCGCCAGGTGCAGCGTCGCGCCAATGGCAAACAGGGGAAGCAACTCGAGCGCCTCTGCGGGAATCTGGAACCGCGGCAGCAGTGCAGTCATCAGACTGTTGGCTGCAATGCTCTGCGCCTGCACTGCCTTTGCATCACCTGAGGCTACCGTCCTGATGTACAGAGAGACGACGTCGCTCAGGCCGACCAGGTCGGCACGCACACTCGCAAAGAGTGACTCCGATACTTTCTGGTCGGTGTAGCGGCGCCATGCTGCTTCAGGCGATTCGCCAGCTGCCGGGATGACAAGGGCGCCGATGTAGGAAAGAAATCCGCCGACCGTAGGTATCAGATTGAGCGAGGCGAGGATGCCGTCGCGCAGCAGGCCATAGGCATCGTCTGACGAAACAGCACGCGGTGGCTGGGGGCGGTGCTGCAAGAGCAGGGGGTGTCCATCGGCTGGCAGTGCCAACGCATTGGGAACGATCAACATGCCTGCGGTGGCAAGTGCATTGGTCTGCATCCAGCGCCTTCTGCTGCATCCATCAGGCGAGGGGGCACCGGGTGCATTGCTGTCCGGCTTGAGCGGGGTACGCATGGCAGGGTCCTTTCGAAGCGGCGACACCCTGTCGCCGAGTTCTCAGGATCCTCTCACTGTGCGGACACTGACCCCATCGGTGGACCAAGCCGATAGCCGTCAGGCTTGCCCGCTTGAAGTCGCCGCCGCCGCTTGCCCGACCACACCTCTGCGTTGATTACGCGTCGGCCCAGACACTGTTCGGGTCGCCGTCACGCGCGCGCCGTGCAGTCGCGCGTGCAATCACCGCAAAACCAACGGCCATCGCCACAGCGACCGCGTCCACCCAGAACAGCGGCCAGTAGCCCTGGCCGGCGCTGGTCCACCACCAGTATCCGGTAAGCGCACCATGCGCTACCGGCACTGCAGCGGTCACGATCGCAGCCGCCCACAGCAGTTCACGTGCTGCCTGCGCAGGGCGCCGCAGCGCAGCCCACAGTACACAGGCTGCCCAACTGCCGAAGCACACCCAGCGGATGCCCGCGTCGACGCTGTGCGGAGCGAACCGTTCCAGTAGCTGTGCCGCGACGAAGGCTGCGGAGATAGCGACCACCAGGCCGATGCACACGCCGACGGTCGCCCGCGCCATGTTGACCTGCGCGCGCCCCTGCTCGACCTGCCGCCGCTTGCGCCGCGATTCGATCCACAACAGGTTGCCGGAGTAGAACAGGAAGGCGCCGCCCAGGCCCATCAGGAAATACAACCAGGCCACCAGTCCATTGCCGAACTCCCCGAAGTGCAGGGCATAGGCCGCGCTGAGGGTGGCGTGGTTCGCATCACGCTGGCCCGGCAGCTGGCTGGCCAGCAGGCTGCCACTGGCGACGTCGAAGGCCACCGCGCCTGCCGGCCCCAGTGTGCCCTCCGATTCGCCGGTGATCTCGATCGTGGCCATCGCGTCGCCGGCATTTGCCAGCTTCAGATAGGCCGGTTCAAAGCCCTGTACACCTTGGTCGCGGGCGGCTTGCAATGAACGGGCATGCAGGTCGGCCAGGTCCACGCCTCGTCCGGTGGTGCCGCTGGGGGCACGGACGGGTGCGGTGTCCATCGCCGCCGGCACGGCCTGCAGCAGCTTGCCGTCGTAGACCAGCGGGTTGAGCAGGGCCATCTGGAGGAAGACCAGGCACAACAACGCCCCGGTCACCGCGAACATCAGGTGGAAGGGAAGGCTGAGCACGCCGACCACATTGTGGGCGTCCTGCCAGAACTGCTTCAGGTTGCGGCCCGGCCGCAGCGCGAACAGATCGCCGGCCAGCTTGGGCAGGTGGATCACCAGTCCGCTGAGCAGGGCCACGCCATACAACAGGCTGACGATGCCCATCAGGTAGATGCCGGCCACCGGCAGGCCCAGCGTGTAATGCAGTTCATTGACCAGCTCAGCCAGGCCGGTCTGCGGCGGGGTGACACTGCCGTCGTAGTGATCCAGCCAGGCGTACTGCCAGACGCCTTTGGCGTCCTGCCAGTAGGCGATCGGCTGCGGGTGGTCGCCGCCGGGGAACGTCATGCCCACGTGCGTGCGTGCAGCCGGATGGCGCTCCAGCACCCCGTCAAGCAATCGCTGGGTGTCCGCCAGCGTGGCGGGCGCCTGGGTCACGGCCTGCGGGGTCTGCCACAACGGCACGTCATGGTGGAATACCGTCAGGGCTCCGGCATAGAACGCCACGAACAGCGCGAAGCCTGCCACCAGCCCAACCCAGGTGTGCAGCGTGGTGAACGTACGCAGGGTCTGCGAGCTGAACTTCATGCGCGATTACTCACTGCACCGCGCCGGACAGGCGCAGCAGCCATAGAAGAAGGAAGGTGCCTGCCGCACTTGCGCCCAACAGCGCCCATGCGCGTGCCGCAGTGCGGAAGCTGAAGGCCCAGATCGCTGCAAGCATCCACAGCGGAATGAAGGCGATGAGGCTCGGCACCAGCGCGGCCTGCCAGTGCCCGGGGGGCAGCCAGGCGGCCAGACCGGTCAGTCCGGCGGCGACCAGGAAGCCGGCGACGATGCCCGCCGATGCGCGGCCCCACATCAGCGCCGCGCCTTGGCGGGGTGAGCGTGCGGTCGGTGCCAAGCGGCCAGGGCGGGCAGCAGCATCGCCATGGCCATCCAGCTGCACAGCATCACCACCAGGCCTGCGCCGACACCCAGGTTGGCCATCCACAACCACAGCGAAGCCACCGCTGCGACCGTGCCGATCTCGCGGCCGAGCCGGCCGGCACGGTGCACGCGCGGCCACCGGCAGTGCCGGGAGGCGGCATAGAAGGCCATCGTGGAGAATATCGACGCTGCCAGGGCAAGCGAACAGAAACCCAACGAAGACAATCCGATGGTGGGAACCTGGATCATGCGGCGATCAAGCCCATGGCGCGCGTGGACGGACGATCAGAAGAGGGGGTCATGGGGGAGCCGGAAGGAAGGGCGGGGCCGATTGCCTGAGCATGGTAATCATTGCCATTTGCCGCCGCCAGCCTCGGCTATTCAGGCCGGACACCGTGTTGACCTTGGGCTTTGCGGCAGGCTGGTTTAAGATCAGCGTGGATACCCTGACTGGAACCAAGGTGGCCCGCGCCCAGCGCCGGCCGAGCGTGTGACATGAGCACTACCACCGCCCACCGCTGACCTGCCCCGACGGCCCACTTGCAGGCGCCTTCGTGGCGCTTTTTTATTATCCGGGCGCTGCCCGGATCCGCATTCCAGCCCCTGCGCGGGCCTTGCCAGAAAAAATATCCCGATGATCACGATCACCCTTCCCGACGGCAGCCGCCGCGAATTCGAACATCCCGTCAGCGTCATGGACGTCGCCCAGTCGATCGGCGCCGGCCTGGCCAAGGCCACCATCGCCGGCTCGGTGGATGGCGTGCTGGTCGATGCCAGCGACGTGATCGATCATGACGCGACCCTGCGCATCATCACCGCCAAGGACGAGGAGGGCGTGGAGATCATCCGCCACTCCAGCGCGCATCTGGTCGGCCACGCGGTGAAGCAGCTGTACCCCGATGCCAAGATGGTGATCGGCCCGGTCATTGCCGAAGGGTTCTATTACGACATCCAGTCCGAACGTCCGTTCACCCCGGATGACCTGGCCGCGATCGAAAAGCGCATGGGCGAGCTGATCGCGCAGGACTACGACGTGGTGAAAAAGGTGACCCCGCGCGCCGAAGTCGTGGAAATCTTCAAAGCGCGTGGCGAGGACTACAAGCTGCGCCTGATCGAAGACATGTCCGACGACATCCAGGCGATGGGCATGTATTACCACCAGGAATACGTGGACATGTGCCGTGGTCCGCACGTGCCGAACACGCGCTTCCTCAAAGCGTTCAAGCTGACCCGCATTTCGGGCGCGTACTGGCGCGGCGATGCGCAGAACGAGCAGCTGCAGCGCATCTACGGCACCGCGTGGGCCGACAAGAAGCAGCTGGATGCCTATATCAAGCGCATCGAAGAAGCGGAAATGCGCGACCACCGCCGCATCGGCAAGCAGCAGGACCTGTTCCACCTGCAGGAAGAGGCGCCGGGCCTGGTGTTCTGGCACCCGAAGGGCTGGGCGCTGTGGCAGGTGGTGGAGCAGTACATGCGCAAGGTCTACCGCAACAGCGGCTATGGCGAGGTGCGCTGCCCGCAGATCCTGGACGTGTCGCTGTGGAAGCAGTCCGGCCATTGGGACAACTACAAAGAGAACATGTTCTTCACCGAATCGGAGAAGCGCACCTACGCCGTCAAGCCGATGAACTGCCCGGGCCACATCCAGGTGTTCAACCAGGGCCTGCACAGCTACCGCGACCTGCCGATCCGCTACGGTGAGTTCGGCTCCTGCCACCGCAACGAGCCCTCCGGTGCGCTGCACGGCATCCTGCGCGTGCGCGGTTTCACCCAGGACGACGGCCATGTGTTCTGCACCGAATCGCAGATCGAAGACGAAGTGACGGCATTCCACCAGCAGGCGCTGGCGGTGTACCAGCACTTCGGTTTCGAGGACATCCAGATCAAGATCGCACTGCGCCCGGAATCGCGCCTGGGCGACGACGCCACGTGGGACAAGGCCGAAGGCGCGCTGCGCTCGGCGCTGTCCAGTTGTGGCGTGGAATGGCAGGAGCTGCCGGGCGAGGGCGCCTTCTACGGGCCGAAGATCGAGTACCACCTGAAGGATGCGATCGGCCGTACCTGGCAGCTGGGCACCATGCAGGTCGATTTCATGATGCCGGGACGCCTGGGGGCCGAGTATGTGGACGAGAACAGCCAGAAGAAGCACCCCGTCATGCTGCACCGGGCAATCGTGGGGTCGATGGAGCGTTTCATCGGCATCCTGATCGAGCACCACGCCGGCCAGTTCCCGGCGTGGCTGGCGCCGACGCAGGTGGTGGTGGCCAACATCACCGATGCGCAGGCTGAATACGTAAGCGAGGTGCGCAAATCCCTTGCGGATCAAGGCTTCCGCGTTACCGCCGATTTGCGTAACGAGAAGATCGGTTATAAGATTCGCGAGCACACGCTTCAGCGCGTGCCGTACCTCCTGGTCATTGGTGACCGTGAGAAGGAAAACGGCGCGGTCGCGGTGCGTACGCGCTCCGGCGAGGATCTGGGCAGCATGAGTCTCCAGGCCTTCGTTGAGCGGCTGCAGGCCGAAGGCGCGTAATCAAAAGGTCCGACCCGTGCGCAAAGGCGCGCGGGTCGGTTCAACACCCTTGGGAGATCGCAATATCAGTACCCCTGACAACAAACAGAATCGCAGGAATCAGGAAATCCGTGTCCCGCGCGTCCGCGTGATCGGTAGTGACGGTGAGATGATCGGCGTGCTGACGCGCGACGAAGCACTGTCCATGGCCGAAGACGAGGGCCTGGACCTGGTCGAGATCCAGCCGCAGGCCGATCCGCCGGTGTGCAAGATCATGGACTTCGGCAAGTTCAAGTTCGAAGCCCAGAAGAAGGCCAGCGAGGCCAAGAAGAAGAGCAAGCAGGTCGAGATCAAGGAAGTGAAGTTCCGTCCGGTCACGGATGAGGGCGACTACCAGATCAAGCTGCGCAAGATGCGCGGTTTCCTCGAAGAGGGCGACAAGATCAAGGTCAACATCCGCTTCCGTGGCCGCGAAATGAGCCATCAGGAACTGGGTCGTGAAATCGCCAGTCGGATCGAGACCGATCTGGGCGAGGACATCGTGATCGAATCCCGTCCGCGCCTGGAAGGCCGTCAGATGGTGATGATGATTGCTCCGAAGAAGAAGACATAAAGCCTGACGGGCTGCCCTGCGGGGCGCCTGGCGGCTGAATCGTCACGGTGGAAAGGCGCTCATGGCGCCTTTCTGCTTTTCCGGATATGGGTCGAACGGGTGAGACCCCTTCGCGGCGGGTTGTGGAGCAACTGCGGCTTCTGGAGCTTGGCCGGACGGGTGGGGACATGGGGGACCCGCCGCAAGTACGTCCATGTAGGCTTGTTTACGCCCATCCATGGGCTCCAACAGTCCCCCATGCCCCCACCCGCCCGACCCCGTGACAGCTTCCGGTGGCCACCCGCCACGCAAAAAAAGAAAGAGAAGCGGTGGGGCGCGGGGTGATTCCTGCACTGCGCACACACTGCGTTGCCCGAGGCCCATTTCCCCTGTATGATTGCCGGCTCGACCCATCAGGAGGGGTCGTACGCGGATCATGGCAGGACGGAAAGAGTGGCCACGGCCACCGCCAGATCAGTCAGAAACCAGGGTCATATCCCATCAAGGACATTGCAATGCCCAAGATCAAGACCAACCGGGCGGCGGCCAAGCGTTTCCGCAAGACCGCCTCGGGCAAGTACAAGTGCGGCCACGCAAACCGTAGCCATATCCTCACGAAGAAAGCGACCAAGCGGAAGCGTAACCTGCGGCAGACGAATCACGTCCGCGCAGAAGACGCCGGCCGTCTGGACCGCATGCTCCCTTACCTCTGAGGAACTGACACATGGCACGAGTAAAGCGTGGCGTACAGGCGCGTCGCCGCCACAAGAAAATCCTGACTCTGGCGAAGGGCTACTACAATGCCCGTCGTAAGGTCTTCCGCGTTGCCAAGCAGGCCGTCATCAAGGCCCAGCAGTACGCGTACATCGGTCGTAAGCAGAAGAAGCGTAATTTCCGCTCGCTGTGGATCGTCCGCATCAACGCAGCAGCCCGCATCAACGGCCTGAGCTACAGCCGTTTCATGAATGGTTTGCTGAAGGCGGGCATCACCCTTGACCGTAAGGTCCTGGCTGATATCGCCGTGCACGACGAGGCAGCTTTTGCCGCGTTGGCTGAAAAGGCCAAGGGCGCACTGGCGGCATAAGTCCCCATCCCCGCCGTTGCCGTTCGCGCGCAACGGTGGTGGTTGAGGCAATGCATGGGGAAGGGCGCAAGTCCTTCCCCATTCTTTTTTGTGCGGTGGCCAGCGCAATGCGCGGCGACCGGACGGCGGTGGCGACGGGGGTCGGCCCTTCGCGCATCGCGAGGGCACATCCGACCCGAGGTTTCGGCACCCCATGAGTGACATCCAATCCCTGACCCACCAGGCACTGGCCGATGTGGCTGCCGCGCAGAGTCCCGAGGCGCTGGAGCAGTTGCGCGTCTCCCTGCTGGGCAAGAGTGGCAGCATCACCGCGCAGCTCAAGCAGCTCGGCGCCTTGCCGGCCGACGAGCGCAAGGCCGCCGGTGAAGCCATCAACCTCGCGCGTGACGCACTGGGCGCTGCGCTTGCTGCGCGCAGGACCGTGCTGGAAGACGCTGCGCTGGACGCGCGCCTGTCCGCCGAAGCCATCGACATCACCCTGCCGGGCCGTCGCAGTGGTCGCGGTGGCCTGCACCCGGTGACCCGCACGCTGGAACGCATCACCGAGATCTTCGCGCGGCTGGGGTACGAGCTGTCCGAAGGGCCGGAAATCGAAGACGACTGGCACAACTTCGAGGCGCTGAACTTCCCGCCGCACCACCCGGCGCGCGCCATGCACGACACCTTCTATTTCGGTGATGGCCGCCTGCTGCGCACGCACACCTCCGGTGTGCAGGTGCGCTACATGGGCGACCACGCACCGCCGCTGCGGATGATCGCGGCCGGCAAGGTCTATCGCAGCGACAGCGACCAGACCCATTCGCCGATGTTCCACCAGGTGGAAGGCCTGCTGGTGGACGAGCATTCCAACTTCGCCGACCTCAAGGGCACGCTGTCCGAGTTCGTGCGCGCCTTCTTCGAGCGTGACTTCGAGATGCGCTTCCGACCGAGCTATTTCCCCTTCGTGGAGCCGGGTGCGGAAGTCGACATCGCCTGGCAGCAGCCCGATGGCAGCACGCGCTGGCTGGAAGTGCTGGGCTGCGGCATGGTGCACCCGAACGTGCTGCGCAGTGTCGGGATTGATCCGGAGCGCTATACCGGTTTCGCCTTCGGCCTCGGCGTGGAGCGATTCGCGATGCTGCGCTATGGCGTCAACGACCTGCGCGCGTTCTTCGAGAACGATGTGCGCTTCCTGAAGCAGTTCGCGTAATCCCGATCCGTAGCGCCGAGCCATGCTCGGCGGCTGTTGCTCGGTTGCTCCATTCAACCAGGTTGAACCTCATGAAATTCTCCGAAAACTGGCTGCGCAGCCACGTCCCGACCGCCGCATCGCGCGATGAGCTCAGCGCGGTATTGACGGCCATCGGCCTGGAAGTGGAAGCGGTCGACGCGCTGGGTGCGGGCCTGGACCACGTGGTCGTGGCCCGCATCGTCGAGGCCGTGCGCCATCCCGAAGCCGACCGGCTGCAGATCTGCCAGGTCGATGCGGGGCAGGGCAGCCTGCTGCAGATCGTCTGCGGCGCGCCGAACGCGCGCCCCGGCCTGGTCGCGCCGCTGGCACTGGTCGGTGCGCAGATCGGCAGCCTGAAGATCAGTGCCGCCACACTGCGCGGCGTCGACTCCAATGGCATGCTGTGCTCGGCCAAGGAACTGGGCCTGGACAGCGATGCATCCGGCCTGTTCGAACTGCCTGATGACGCACCGATCGGCCAAGGCCTGGTCGAGTACCTGGGCCTGCCCGACGCCAGCATCGAGATCAAGCTGACCCCGAACCGTGCCGACTGCTTCAGCGTGCGCGGCATTGCCTTCGACGTGGCTGCTGCCACCCGCAGCGACGTAGTGCCGTTTGCCGCTGATGCGGTACCGGCCACTGCCACGCGCGAGCTGTCGATCTCGCTGGATGCCGGTGCCGAAGCGCCGCGTTATCTGGGGCGTGTCATCGAAGGCGTCAACGCGGCCGCCAAGACCCCGCTGTGGATGGCCGAGCGCCTGCGTCGCAGCGGTGTGCGGCCGGTGTCGCTGCTGGTCGACATCACCCAGTACGTGATGCTGGAACTGGGCCAGCCGATGCATGCCTATGACCTGGGCACCTTGCAGGGCAGCATCGCCGTGCGTCGCTCGCGTGCCGGCGAATCCCTGAAGCTGCTCGACGGCCGCGACGCCGCGCTGGATGACAGCTTCCTGGTGGTCACCGATGCAGACCGTCCTGTCGGCCTCGCCGGCCTGATGGGCGGCTTCGACACGCGCGTTACCGACGCCACCACCGACGTATTCCTGGAGGCCGCTCACTTCGCGCCGGCCGCCATCATGGGTCGCGGCCGCAAGCTGGGCCTGCATACCGATGCCGGGCACCGCTTCGAACGCGGCGTGGACCCGGCGCTGCCGCGCACCGCTATCGAGCATGCCACCGCGCTGGTGCTGGAGCTGGCCGGTGGCACGGCCGCCCCGGTGACCGAAGCGGTGCGTGCGTCCGACCTGCCGTCGCCGGCGGTGATCGGCCTGCGCCGTGCGCGCATCACCCGCGTGCTTGGCATCACCATCGCCGATGCGGAAGTCGAGCGCATCCTGCGCGCGCTGGGCATGGAGGTCGCCGCCGCAGCCGATGGCTGGCAGGTCACTTCGCCGAGCCGCCGCTTCGATGTGGCCATCGAAGAAGACCTGATCGAAGAGCTGGCGCGTATCCATGGCTACGAGCAGATCCCGACCACGTTGCCCGGTGGCGCCGCGCGCGTGGCGATGCCCAGCGAGACCCGTCTGGAAGAGCTGAGCGTGCGTCGCCAGTTGCTGGCGCGCGAACTGCAGGAAACCATCAATTTCGCGTTTGTCGATGCGCAGCTGCTGCAGCAGTGGCAGCTCAATGACAGTCTGGTGCCGCTGGCCAATCCGCTGTCGGCCGAGCTGGCGATCATGCGTCCGGCGCTGCTGCCGGGTCTGGTCGCCACGTTGGGCCGCAACGTGGCGCGTCAGGCCGGTCGCGTACGCCTGTTCGAAATCGGCCGCGCGTTCGCCGCGCAGGCCGGCGAGGGCGCTCCCGCACCTCTGGAAACGCAGCGCGTGGCCGTTGCGGTGTGCGGCGACGCCGATGCCGAGCAGTGGGGCGTGGCGGCGCGCAAGGTCGATTTCCATGACCTGAAGGGCGATCTGGAAGCGCTGGCCGCTGCCAGCGGGGCTGAGCTGACCTTCAAGCCGTCCGTGCAGCCCTTCGGTCACCCGGCGCGATCGGCCGATGTGTACCGCGGTGAGGTGCGGCTGGGGTGGATCGGACAGATCCATCCGCGTCTGGCCAAGGCGATGGCGGTCGACGTGGACGTGTACGGTCTGGAGCTGGATCTGGCGCCCTTGGCGGCCCGTGAACTGCCGCGTGCCGGCGAGCTGTCGCGCTTCCCGGCGATGCGTCGCGACCTGGCCGTGCTGGCCCCCGATACCGTCGACTGGGCCGATCTGGCGGCCACCGTGCGACGGGCCGCCGGCCCCTTGCTGCGCGAGCTCAACCTGTTTGATCGATACGTCGGACAGGGGGTAGAGCCGGGCTTCAAGAGTCTCGCTATGGGCTTGATTTTGCAGGACAAGTCGCGCACTCTGACGGACCGCGACGTGGACGCGGTGGTGGCCGAGGTGGTCACCGCCATCGAGCGTGAACACCACGCCCGGATCCGCGGTTGAGCGGGCAGCACCCAGGGGTAAGCAGGCGATGGCACTGACCAAGGCCGAAATGGCCGAAAAACTGTTCGACGAAGTGGGCTTGAACAAACGTGAAGCCAAGGAATTCGTCGATGCGTTCTTCGATGTGCTGCGTGACGCCTTGCAACAGGGACGTCAGGTAAAGCTGTCCGGCTTCGGCAATTTCGATCTGCGGCGCAAGAACCAGCGCCCCGGTCGCAATCCGAAAACCGGTGAGGAAATTCCGATTTCCGCCCGCACGGTAGTCACCTTCCGTCCAGGCCAGAAGCTCAAGGAAAGGGTGGAAGCGTATGCTGGATCCGGGCAGTAACCGAGAACTTCCGCCGATACCGGCCAAGCGTTACTTCACCATTGGTGAGGTCAGCGAGCTGTGTGACGTCAAGCCGCATGTGCTGCGCTACTGGGAGACGGAATTTCCCAGCCTGGAGCCGGCCAAGCGACGCGGCAACCGCCGGTATTACCAGCGCCATGACGTGCTGATGATCCGGCAGATCCGCAGCCTGCTGTACGAACAGGGCTACACGATCGGCGGCGCGCGGCTGCGGCTGGATGGCGCCGATGCGCGCGGCGAAGCCGCGTTGAGCCAGCAGATCATCAAGCAGGTGCGCGTGGAACTGGAAGAAGTGCTGCAACTGCTTCGCCGCTGATTCCTTTTTCGCGCTGATCCGCTATACTTCACGGCCCGCATCAACGGCGGGGCAACATCGCAGATATTCGGGGCGTAGCGCAGCCTGGTAGCGCATCTGCCTGGGGGGCAGAGGGTCGTCGGTTCGAATCCGGCCGTCCCGACCACTGTTGATGTAAACGAAGAGGCTCGTGCAGCAATGCGCGGGCCTTTTTCGTTTTCGGAGTTTCTACTACCGCTGCGCTCGCCGAGCTGGCAGCCTGTGCGTGTAGCGCCGAGCCATGCTCGGCGGACTCCGTCCGGCACCGCGATGTTGGACACAGGCCGCGCTTCGCGCTCGCCGAGCATGGCTCGGCGCTACCGGACCGACCGCCTGTGCGTGTAGCGCCGAGCCATGCTCGGCAGACTCCGTCCGGCACCGCGATGTTGGACACAGGCCGGGCTTCGCGCTCGCCGAGCATGGCGCGGCGCTACCCGGTGATCAGCGGGGGCGTTACCCGCCGATGCCCACCATCGTCGCCAGCTCATCAGCCGACAGGGGGGCGGCAAACAGGAATCCCTGCAGCTGGTCGCAGTGCAGGTCGGTCAGCACATCCCGCTGCGCTGCGGTTTCCACGCCTTCGGCCACGGTCGTATAGCCCAGGCCCTTGGCGAGCTCGATGATCGCCTTCGCCTTCAAGCGCGCACCCGGATCATCCGCCAGGTGATCCACCAGCGATTTGTCCATCTTGATCGTGGAAATGGGCAGCCGTGAGAGATACCCGAAGTTGCTGTAGCCGCTACCGAAGTCATCAATTGCAATTCGCACGCCCACGCCCGCCAGGCGCGCCAACTGCTCGCCCGCCACGGTGTTGGCTCGCAGCCATTCTCCTTCGGTAATCTCAATTTCCAACAGCGAAGGCGCGAGGTCACGTGCAGCCAGTTTCTGCAGCAGGCGCTCGGCCATGCCCTCGGTGGAAAGATCCGACGCGGCCAGGTTGACCGACAGCGACAGCGACAGGCCGGCCAGCTGCCACGTCGCCAGCTGGTCCAGCGCTGCATCGACGACCCAGCCGCTGACTGCCGGCATCAGCGCCGTACGCTCGAAGACGGGAATGAACTCGGCCGGCCCTACCGGCCCCAGGCGGGGATGGTTCCAGCGGATCAGCGCTTCGGCCGAAACGATCTTCTGCGTGATCGCCTCCACGCGTGGCTGGAACAGCAGGTAGAACTCCTCGCGCCGCAGGCCGCGCTCCGCATCCGCTGCCAGGCGGTAACCACGCCGCAGCAGCTCATCGCGGCGCTCGGAGTACCAGCAGAAATCCAGGCGCCCGGTGATGGCCGCCTGCAGGCTGACCAGCAGCTTGCGCAGCACATCGTTGCTGCTGTCCTTGGCCGGATCGAACGTGCAGATGCCGGCATGGAACTGCGGTGACATGGGCACGGCGGCGGCCATCACCGGGCGGGTGATGCGCTGCTTCAGTTCCAGCAACAGCGTCTCTACATCCTCCGCCAACGGCTGATCGACCAGAAAAACAAAGCGGCTGGTGCCGACGTGGTAGATATCGGCGATGTCCTCCAAGGCGACGCGCAGGCGAACGCCGGAGCGGTGGATCATCGCCTCCAGCGGCGGCATGCCCAGTGCCTGGCCTGCTTCTTCCAACCGCGGTACATCCAGCACGTCCAGCAGCACGGCGTGCACAGGGCCCCGCGCACGCGATACCAGGCCGTCGTAATCAATATGGAACTGGTGCCGGTTGGGCAGGCCGCTGACCGGATCCTGCCGCCCGGACAGGCGCCGCAGCTCCAACTGGCTCATGGCCATGGCGGCGAGGGTCTTGAGGTGCTGGCGGTCGTCTTCGCTCAGCTCGCGCGGCTCGCGCGCCATCACGCAGATCGCGCCGATCGGCACCCCGTTCTTGGCCACCAGCGGGGCACCGGCATAGAAGCGCAGGTGCGGCGGACCGCACACCAGGCCGTTACCCGCGAAACGGGGATCCGCGCGCAGGTCCGGCACCACCAAGACGTCGGCAGCGGTGATGGTGTAGGAGCAGACAGACGAGCGGATATCGGTTCCGGGAATGTCCAGTCCGACTTTGGAGATGAAGCGCTGGGAGTCCGTACCCACGATCGAAACGAATGCGACCGGCGCATTGAACGCGAATGCGGCGAGCTGCGTGATGCGGTCCAGCGATGCGCCCGCTGCCGCATCCAGCACCTGCAGGGCACCTACGGCGGCCATCCGTTCCTGGGTTTTCAGTTCCTCTGACATCGGCGTCATGGGTGGTGCAAGGCTCTTGGACTGCAATGAACGATTCGATAGTGCCGCACTGAGGGCAGAAGCGGCAGATGCAGGCGCACATCATCGGCAAGCCGGCTAAATCGTTCAGTGCACAGACGTGGTGCAGAGGCAGATCGCATGTTCCGCTGCAGTATCCCGCCACCCCCCGTCACGTCCCGGTGCCATGCGCACAGCGTGCACCCTGCGACATCAACGCCGCGTCACGCCGATAGTCCGGATCAGAAAGTGCTGCGTATTCAGGGGCTTCACCGGACAGGTGTTATTGACGTGAGGTAAGGTACCGCGTTGCCTGCGCTCACCTGTGTCGTTTGAAACGCCGTGTGACGTGGGCCGAAAGGACCATCTGTTTTTCATCCGAGGGCATGATCCACCCATGAGCAATTCCCCCATCCCCCTGGCGCCCGGTGCTCTCCGGCGCTCGGTATCCAATACCCTGAAAGGCTCTGCCGGCAATCTGGTCGAGTGGTACGACGTTTACGTCTACTCGGTGTTTGCCAAGTATTTCGAATCCCAGTTCTTCTCGGCCGACGACAAGAACTCCAACATGTACATCTGGGGCATCTTTGCCGCGACCTTCCTGATGCGCCCGATCGGCGCGTGGTACTTCGGTCGTTTCGCCGACCGTTACGGCCGCCGGCTTGCGCTCACCGTGTCGGTCAGCGTGATGGCCGCCTGTTCGTTCCTGATCGCCATCGCGCCTACGGCGGCCTCCATCGGCATCTGGGCGGCGGTGATCCTGTTGTTTGCCCGCCTGCTGCAGGGCTTCGCCACCGGCGGCGAATACGGCGCCAGTGCGACATACATGTCCGAGGCGGCCGTTCCCGGCTGGCGCGGTTTCCTGTCCTCGTTCCATTACGTGACCCTGGTCGGCGGCCACGTGCTCGCACAGGCGGTGCTGCTGGTGATGCTGCTGTCCTGGGACGCGACGCACGTGTCTGAATGGGGCTGGCGTGTGGCCTTCGGTATCGGCGGCATCGGCGCGCTGGTCGTGTTCTGGCTGCGACGCACGATGGACGAATCGCTGAGCGCGGAATCGATCGAAGCGGCGAAGGACGGCAAGGCGAAGGCCACGGGCTCCATGCGTGAGCTGTTCGTCAACCAGTGGCGTCCGCTGCTGTTGTGCTTCCTGATCACGGCCGGCGGTACCGTGGCGTTCTACACCTACACCATCAATGGCCCGAAGATGATCCAGACCGCTTTCGCCGGCGATGACGTGATCACCGGTACGCTGATCAACCTGGGCGTCCTGACGTTCCTGATGCTGCTGCAGCCACTGGGCGGGCTGTTGTCCGACCGGATCGGCCGCAAGAGCCTGCTGGTGTTCTTCGGCATCGGTGGCGTGCTCTACACCTGGTACCTGATCACGGCACTTCCGCAGCAGACCTCGGCCCTGTCGGCGTTCCTGATCCTGGCCACCGGCTTTGTCATCCTGACCGGTTACACCTCGATCAACGCCGTGGTGAAGGCCGAGTTGTTCCCGGCACACATCCGTGCGCTGGGCGTCGGACTGGGCTATGCCCTGGCCAACTCGTTGTTCGGTGGCACCGCGCCGCTGCTGTACCAGGGCGCGCTCGCGACGGGCCGCGTGGATGAATTCATCATCTACATCACGGCGGTCATTGCCGTGTCGTTGGTGGTCTATATCTTCTTCCTGAAGAACAAGGGCCCGAACTGGCTGGATGGCACACGCAACTGACTGCGCTGAGCCCCAGCAGTGATGAAATGAGAAGGGCCCGTGCAGCGATGCGCGGGCCCTTTTTCGTGGTGCGGAGCGGACAGGTGTGGCTCGTCGATGCTGACGCGCCCTGCACGCGGCGTGCACCTTGCGGATGCTGCCACTCACGCACTCTGGGAATGTCCTTCACCTGATCGGAGCCACATGAATACTCCCGGCAAGCCCAAGCCCTCGTGGCGTCAGGGCCGCTACCTCTGGGTCGCCTTTGCAGTCGTACTGGTGATCGTGTTCATCACCATGTTCAATCCCTGGTAACGCGCTGTCCCCTTCAGTCGAAGTAGACCGCCAGCCCCACACCTGCCTGCAGATCCGGGCTGTCAGCGTCCAGACCGGCATCGAGTGACGCATCCAGCTGGATGCGTTCGCTCCACAGGAAGGTGACACCGCCGCCCGCGACCGATTCATTGGGCTCGCCCCGCGTATGGGTGAAACCCGCTTCAATGAAAGCTGACCAGCGCGGCCCCAAGGCCAGCGACAGGCTGGGTGACCACACCGTTGAGCGCTGTCCGTCGCCACGACTATGGCTGACATACAGATCGCTGGTCAGATCCTCAGTGAAATCATGTTCCCAGCTGCCGGCGAGCGCGTACTGCCTGCCCTCACTGAACGCGGCATTCCCCCGTGCCAGCGTCGCAGACGCCAGCACGGCAAAGCGGTCGTTCTCGGTGCGCAGGGGGGCGAGCCACTTCAGTGCGACCTGGGTATCGCCGGTGCCGCGCTCACGAAGACTCGGTTCCGTCGGTGCACGCATGCGCTCGCGTTGCCAGGGCGACCCCGACAGTTGCAGTTCCAGCTGCGGCGCCAGGCCCGTGCGCAGGGTGACCTCGCTGTCGAACTGTTCGCTGCGGACGCCGTCGCGATCAGTGTCGCGCGTGTAGGACGGCAGGCCCAGTTCCAGTGCCATGGCGCCACGCGTCACGATACCGGTCCCCAGCCCGAGACCCGGACGATCGAACGCGGGGACGTCCTCATCGTCTGTCTGTTGCGCGGCGGCGGTGCCGCTCAGCAGCAGGCCCAGCAAGGAGGCGACGAACAGGGGAGTGCGCATGGGATGTCCTGCAGAAACGGTGCGCGGATGATGCGACCGCCGCGATACCCGGGTCAATCGATCAGGCGGGCAAAGCGGGGCTGCGGACCCTCTGCGCCGGCGATCGTTTCGACGAACATGTCGTACGGGCGTACCCACAGACCGCCTTCGCCGTACAGGGCGCGATACAACACCATCGGCTGCAGCGACTCGCTGCTGCGCACGACGTCGACCACCTCATAGAGGCCGCCCTTGAAATGACGATAGCGCCCCGGTGTCAGGTGAGGCAGGGCGGGGAGGTCGGACATGGCGGCACCGGTCAACGGGGAAGAACCGGGATTGTTCAACGGCCCGGTCGCCACGTCCACTGCGGTTGCAGCGCGGGTCAGAACACGGTGGCGCGCAGCAGCTCTTCGACCAGGACCAGGTAGCTGGCGACGAAGTAGAACTTGATCAATGACGGACGTTGAGCGAAGTAGGTGCGCATGTGGAAGGGGCCCCCTGTGGTGTACGCAGTGTGAAATAAAACACCGGTACGTGACAAGCATCACGTAGCGTTCACGGTGAACGGACTCAGGGATGTGATTTCCCGGCAGGGCGGGCCTTTCAGACCGGACCGATGGGGTCAGGGACGCCCGGCGCCTAGCATCTGCTCAACGGCTGGGCTGTCGTCATCAGCCTTGACCCGACCCACACCTACCTGCCAGGAGCTCCCCCATGGTCATCGTCGTAGAAAAGGTCGAACGCCGCTGGCGTGTCGTCCACCCCCAGCATCCCTTGCACCGGGATTTCGCCAGCGGCAGCGATGCATTCAACGTGGCGGCTGCACTGGCCCGCTCCTGCCACCGCGAGGGTGGCCAGGATGTCGTGGTGCGTGTCGAAGCGTTCCAGGCGGGCGTGGAGGCGCTGCGTATCAGTGGCAGTGGCCCCGCCTGAAAATCAGAAAACCCTGATGGAGTCCGAGACAGACATCCCCTAGTCTCGGTGGCTGGCGGGGGCCATTGGTGCCAGGCACAGGTCAGGACGGCGAGGGCAGCGCGAAGGCTTCCCTCCCGGGCCGTATGTCGTGGCATCCCGTTTGCTCATGGAGAGAGACCGACATGTTGATCCGCGTCCAGAACGAGCAGCGCCACTGGCGCGTGCTCCATCCCCAGAAGACTGAAACCGTTTCGTTCCACGAAGGCACCGCCGCGTTCGACTTCGCAGATGCGCTTGCGCGTGAACTGCATGCACGCACCGGCCAGGCCTGCGCGGTACGCGTGGAAACCCCCGACAGTTACGTTGACACCGTCCGCTACGGCTGAAATCGCAGTACAGCGCGAGGCAGGTGGCCCCAAGGCTGAACAGGGCGTAGGGGTAGTACAACGGAGGCTGACCGGTTCCGCCCGTGGAGGCTTTGCGTCGGGCTGAACTTGCGCCATGCTCGGCCTACCGATCGATCAGGACGCTTCACATGACCCAGGAACTGTCTTCCTCACGCCGCCCCTTGGGCTCCTTGTGGGCGATCTGCCTGCCGCTGCTGGTCGGTGCCGGCATCGCCGGCACGGCACACGCGCAGTATCGTGACAACGATCGCTACGCGGAGGATCGGTACGGCAACAGCAACACCACCATCCGCTGCGAATCGGTGAAAAACCGCAACAAGGAATGCCGACTTGATGGCCGTGCACGGCTGGTACGCCAGCTGTCCGGCGCGGCCTGCGTTGAAGGGCGGAGCTGGGGCCAGTCGCGCGGCGGCGTGTGGGTCAGCAATGGGTGCCGTGCAGAGTTCGTCGGCGAGCGGGGACGTCCCTCACGCCCGGGCCACGGCGGCGGCGGCAACTGGGGCGGCGGCAATGGCAACGGTAATGGCTGGGGCTCGGCAGGGCAGGTGATCGACTGCGACTCGAATGATCGTCGCCAGCGCCGCTGCAACGTCACCATCCGGCAGGACGCGCGCCTGATCAAGCAGAAATCCGGTACGGCCTGCATCGAAGGGCAAAGCTGGGGCTGGGATCGCAACGGTGTGTGGGTCAGCAACGGCTGCCGCGGCCAGTTCCAGGTCCGCTGAGCTAGCGGATACAGGGGCCCGCCGAGCATGGCTCGGCGCTACGGACGGCCTGACGATCCATCGGAATGCGTGTAGCGCCGAGCCATGCTCGGCGGGAGCCACGCGACACGCCACCGACCCGGGGTCGGCGCTACCCGATCAGCCTGCCGCGCTCAGCGGCGTACTGCCCGCCGCCAACGTCGGCCAGCGCTTCAGCACCGCCGCCCGGATCCCGGCGGCATCGATGCCGGCTTCCCCCAGCAGATCTTCGCGGCTGGCGTGATGCTGGAAGGCATCCGGCAGCCCGAGGTGCAGGAACGGCTTCAGCACCTCTTCCGTGCTGAGCAGCTCAGCCACGGCGGACCCGGCACCACCGGCCACCACGTTGTCTTCGATGGTCACGAAGCCCTCGTGGCGCGCAGCCAGCTGCAGCAGTAGATCGCGATCCAGCGGCTTGATGAAGCGCATGTTGACCACCGTCAGGCCCAGTGCGCGGCCGACGGCCTCGGCATCGTTGACGGTGCTGCCGAAGGCCAGCAGCGCGATCCGGCTGCCCTCCACGCGGACCTCGCCCTTGCCGATCGGCAGGGTGGACAGATCGGTGCCGGCGGCCACGCCGGTGCCACTGCCACGCGGGTAACGCACGGCGGCAGGACCCGCGTGCTGCAGGCCCGTGCTCAGCATCTGCCGGCATTCGGCTTCGTTGGACGGCGCCATCACCACCATGTTCGGCACGCAGCGCAGGAAGCTCAGGTCCAGGTTGCCGGCATGCGTGGCACCGTCCGGACCCACTACGCCGGCGCGATCGATGGCGAACAGCACGTCGAGGTTCTGGATCGCCACGTCATGCACCAGTTGGTCATAGGCGCGCTGCAGGAAGGTGGAATAGATCGCCACCACCGGCTTGGCGCCCTGCGTGGCCATGCCGGCTGCCAGTGTCACCGCGTGTTGTTCGGCGATCGCTACGTCGTTGTAGCGGTCGGGATACTCACGGCTGAAACGCACCAGGCCGGAGCCCTCGCGCATGGCCGGGGTGATGGCGTGCAGGCGCGGCTCTGCGGCGGCGGCGTCGCACAGCCAGTCGCCGAAGACATCGGTGTAGGTGGGCTTCTTCGTGCCGCCCTTGGCCACCAGGCCCTTGACCGGATCGAACGGCCCCACTGCGTGGTAACCGATCTGGTCACCCTCGGCCGGCTCGTAGCCCTTGCCCTTGGTGGTCAGCACGTGCAGCAGCTTGGGGCCCTTCAGCGTGCGCAGGGTCTTCAGCGTGGACAGCAGCGCTGGCATGTCATGGCCATCGATGGGGCCGGTGTAATGGAAGCCCATCTCTTCGAACATCGTGGACGGCACGAACATGCCTTTCCAGTGTTCTTCCCAGCGTTTGACGAAGCGCGCGGGATTATTGCGTTTGTCGCCGAGGATCTTCTTGCCGCCTTCGCGCAGGGCATTGAGCGTGCGGCTGCCCGTTGCGCGGCCCAGTACTTTGGTCAGTCCGCCCACGGCTTCGGAGATCGACATGTTGTTGTCGTTGAGGATCACCAGCAGGTTCGGCTCCGGTTCCATGCCGCCGGCGTGCATCAGGGCCTCGAAGGCCATGCCTGCCGTCATCGCGCCATCGCCGATCACAGCCACCACGCGGCGATCATCGCCTTCACGCTGGCGGGCGATCGCCATGCCCAGCGCGGCCGAAATCGAGGTCGACGAATGGCCGACGCCAAAGGTGTCGTATTCGCTCTCTTCGCGCTTGGGGAACGGAGCGACGCCGTCTTTCTGCTTTACCGTATGGATCTCATCGCGCCGTCCGGTCAGGATCTTGTGCGGATAGGTCTGGTGGCCCACGTCCCATACCAACTGGTCGTGCGGCGTCTGATAGAGGTAATGCAGGGCGACAGTGAGTTCGATCACGCCCAGGCCGGCAGCGAAATGCCCCCCGCTGCGGCCTACCGATTCGATCAGATAGGCGCGCAGTTCGTCGGCGACCGCCCTCAGTTCGGGTTCTTCGAACGTGCGCAGTTCATCCGGTGTCTGGATGCGCGAGAGACGGGGATAGCGGGCAGAGTCGATCATCATGTTCGTACTTGTGCTGACCGTCTATTTTCGCGCTCATTCCAAGGTGGAGCAAGCAGACTCCGACATCCGTGATCGCCCGGTGAGTGCTGATGGCTGCCGGATCACGCCGAGAGCTTGGATTTCTTCGGCAGCTGCGCTTTAAGGAAGGCCATCTGATCAGCCAGGATATTGCGGTTGGACAGGATCAGGTGTTCGATCCAGCTCGGCCGGAAAGGCACGGCCAGCAAGGGCATGCCCGCTTGCTGCGGGGTCCGGTTGCTCTTGCGCGAGTTGCAGTGGAAGCACGCGGTGACCACGTTTTCCCAGACATCCAGGCCTCCCTTGGACAGCGGCATCACATGATCGCGGGTGAGAACCGGACGTGAATGCTGTTGCCCGCAGTACAGGCAAAGATGGGCGTCACGCGCGAACAGCGCGGCATTGGTGAGGTTGGGCGTGGGAGCGGGCGACCGCGAACGCGCGTGCCCGCGGGTGGCGATGATGGGGTGCAGGTCCATCCCGCTGCGCAGGCCGCTGAGCCGGTTGACGCCGCCGTGAATGTGCAGGCAGGGGTCGCCCAGCGTCCACGACACCGCACCGCGGGCATACAGGCACGACGCGTCCTGCCAGTTGATCCAGTCCAGGACCCGGCCGTGGGCATCAAGGGAAAGCAGGCGGACGGTGCCGGGGCGATGCAGTGCGCTGGCGAGCGGCGATGACCCGGCCTCCGGAGCGGATGAGGCAGCTCCGGTAGTGATCAGACCCAGGCGTGTAGTGTCTGTCTCCATCGGAGTAACAGCTTATACCCGAAAGATGACGCTTTGTGTAACAGCCCCCGCACGGTCATGACCGCCGCTGCGCTCGCCGAGCATGGCTCGGCGCTACCGGGTAGTGACGGCCGCTGGCCGTCAGCCGAAGCGCGCGTCGTCCATCGCCATCAGCGTGTCGGCGCCGGCCTCGATCGCGGCGGCGTGGGCCAGGGTGCGTGGCAGCACGCGCGCGAAGTAGAAACGTGCCGTTTCGCGCTTGGCCTGCTTGAACGCATCGCTCTGTGCGCTGGCATCAGCGGCGGCCACGCTGCGGGCCCACCAGTACGCCAGCACCACATACCCGGAGTAGAACAGGTAGTCGTGGCTGGCTGCGCCGAGTTCGTCGGGATTGCCGGCCGCACGCTGCAGGACGTCCATCGTCAATGCGCCCCACTCACTGGCCTTCGCGCGCAGCGGTGCGATGAACTCCGCCAACGCGTCATCCCCTTGGTGCGCCTGCGCGAAGGTTTCGATCTCCGCCAGGAACAGTTTCAGGCCTGCGCCTTGGCTGGAGGCGGTCTTGCGGCCGATCAGGTCCAGGGCCTGGATACCGGTCGTGCCTTCATACAGCGTGGTGATGCGGGCATCGCGGGCCAACTGCTCCATGCCGTGTTCGCGGATATAGCCGTGGCCGCCGAAGCACTGCAGGGCGTTGTAGGTATTCTCGATGCCCCATTCGGTCTGGCATGCCTTCGAAATGGGCGTCAGGAAGCTCACCAGCGTGTCGGCACGCTCGCGCTCGGCGGGGTCCTGCGCGCCGTGGGCGATGTCGATCAACGTGCCGGCATGCAGCGCGAGCAGGCGGCTGCCTTCCAGCAGCGACTTGATGGTCAGCAGCATGCGGCGCACATCGGGGTGCACGATGATCGGATCAGCCGGCTTGTCCGGGAACTTCGCGCCGCTCAGCGAGCGCGACTGCAGCCGCTCACGCGAATACTTCAGCGCGTTCTGATAAGCGCGCTCGGACAGGCCGATGCCCTGCAGGCCTACACCCAAGCGCGCGGTGTTCATCATGGTGAACATTGCCTGCAGGCCCTTGTGCGGCTGGCCGACGAGATACCCTTCGGCGCCGTCGAAGTTCATCACGCAGGTGACCGAGCCCTTGATGCCCATCTTGTGTTCGATCGAGCCACACCGCAGCGCGTTGCGTTCGCCGACCTGGCCCTCGCGATCGACCTTGAGCTTAGGCGTCACGAACAACGAAATGCCCTTCGCGCCGGCCGGTGCGCCGGGCAGCTTGGCCAGCACCAGATGCACGATGTTGTCGGTCAGGTCGTGCTCGCCGGCGGTGATGAAGATCTTGGTGCCGGTGATCGCGTAGCTGCCATCCGGATTCGGCTCGGCCTTGGTCTTCAGCAGGCCCAGGTCGGTGCCGCAGTGGGGTTCGGTCAGGCACATGGTGCCGGTCCAGCGGCCTTCGATCAGCGGCTTCAGGAACGCCTCGTGCTGCCACGCTTCACCATGGTGCTTCAGCGCCTCGATCGCACCGTGCGACAGCAGCGGGAAATTGCCCCAGGCCAGGTTGGCCGCGTTGATCATTTCATTGAGCGGGACCCCCAGCGTGTGCGGCAGACCTTGTCCGCCAACGTCGGGCGACGCGGTCAGGCCCGTCCACCCGCCCTCGACGAACTGGTCGTAGGCCTGCTTGAAGCCCGGCGGCGTGGTGACTTCACCGCTTGCCTGGTCGAGCGCGCAGCCCACTTCGTCGCCGACGCTGTTCAAGGGCGCCAGCACCGAGCCACTGAAGCGGCCTGCCTCTTCGAGTACGGCATCCACCACGTCGGCGGTGGCATCACTGAAGCCCAGGCGGGCGAACAGCGCCTCCACCTTGAGCACGTCATGCAGGGCGAAGCGCAGGTCGGAAAGCGGTGCGGTATAGCTGCTCATCGTGAAGCGTCTCGATCAGGGGCGGGGGGCAGGGAAGGTGGGAATCAGCGCAGCACGCCGGGCAGGCCCGGTGCGGGGTTGAGGGTGCTGCGGTTGTTGATCTGGAACGTGCGCTGCTTTTTCTCTTCCGGCGTGGCTGAGACCGATCCTTCCAGCGTGTAGGAAAGGGTGTGGTTGCCGGCCAGCGCATCGGCCACCATCAGGCGCGCCTGTGCAGCGGGCTGCACCTGTAGTTCGATCACGTCGGCCGATGTGCCGCCGATGGACACGCCGGGTTTGGCGCTGAGCGTCCCGGCGTCGGCGTCGCCGACCGAAAGCTTCAGTGCCACGTCATCGAAGCGCATCGGCATCGAGCTGAAGTTCTGCAGGCGCAGCGCGATCTTCCAGCTCCCGTCGGCATTGACGGTGAGCTGCTGCAGGCGCGTGGCGGGTTCGGAAACGCGCTTCACCACGCCCTCGCCGCAGGCGGTCAGGGCGAGCAGGGAAAGCAGAATCAGGGCAGTACGGAAGCGGCGGAACATGGGCGCAGGTCCTCGCGGAAGAGAGTGCGTGGGAAGGAAGATACTACGGCGTATGGTGCCGTGCACAGGGCTTCGGCTGAACGCCAATCCTAATCGGTACGCACGACGACGGGGCCCGCGCCCTCTGCAGTGCCGCAAGCTGGATCCGGCTCCTGGATCATCGTGGCGAGCCCGTTATTCGATGGGCGCCAACACCCGCAGTGGCGCCAGGTCGTAGCCCATCGATTCGGCACGTGCCTTCAGTGCGTCCAACTGCGCCCGCGGCATGCTTGGCGAGCGCGACAGGATCCACAGGTATTCGCGATCCGGCTCGCCCACCACCGCCCACTGGTAGTCCGGGTCCAACGCGATCACCCAGTAATCCGCCCATACCAGCGGTACCCACGACAGCCAGTCCGGCGCAAAGCGCACCTGCAGCTGTCCGGGCTCGCCGGTGACCGGACGCGCCACGCCCTCAGCCTGGAGCCGGCTGCCATCTTCCACGCGGCAGCCGTTGAGCACGCTGATACGCCCGTCGCTGCGCAGGCTGTAGGTCGCGGTGATGTCACCCACGCACTTTTTCTGGAACGACACGGGCAGGTGCGCGATCTCATGCCACTGGCCGGCGTAGCGGTCGATATCCAGCGCTGCAACCGAGCGCACCGGCTCGGCAGCGTATGCGCTCACGGTGAGGCACAGCAGCGCAGCGGATGCCAGCAGGCGGGGCAGGGCATGACGATTTTTCATGGTGGGGGCCCAAGGTCGTAGGGGTCGATCTTAGCCATGCCGACAGCTCCACCGATGTGAAGTGCGCGATCCGCCTCCGCCCCGGATGTGCCATGCTCCGGCCGTCGCTACCGACAAAGGGAATGCCGTAATGAGCAAGGGTATGAACCAGAAGAAAGACCAGAAGAAGAAGCCGGCGAAGACGGCCAAGGAAAAGAAGGCGGAAAAGACCGAAAAGAAGGCAACCCGCAGCTTCGCGCCGACCTGATCCGCACGAACTGCCGGCAGGTGCGGGCGCTCCGCTCAGGCGGGAGCGCTCTCGCCTTGTCGCAGGGTCAGTACCTGCACACCCTCGCGTGTCACCGCCACGGTGTGTTCGAACTGCGCTGACAGTTTGCCGTCGCGCGTATGCACGGGCCATGCGTCCGGGCGGTGCCGGATCGCGGCCTTGCCCTGGTTGAGCATCGGTTCGATGGTGAACACCATTCCCTCTTCCAGTTCCACGCCGGTGCCGGCATGGCCGTAATGCAGGATCTGGGGTTCCTCGTGCATCTCCGTACCGATGCCGTGACCGCAGTATTCCTTGACCACGCTGTAGCCCATTTCGCGCGCGAAGCGGGCGATGGCGTGGCCAATGTCGCCGGTGTGTGCACCCGGCCGCACCGCCGCGATGCCTTTCCACATCGCCAGGTACGTCGCGCGCACCAGGCGACGCGCCGGATAGGCAACTTCGCCCACCAGATACGTCGTGCTGGAATCGGCGATGTAGCCATTTTTTTCCAGGGTGATATCGAGATTGACGATCTGCCCGCTGCGCAGCACGTCATCTGCTGACGGCATGCCGTGGCAGACGATGTCGTCAATGGACGCATTGAGCACGAACGGGAAATCGTACTGCCCCTTGCTGGCCGGTCGCGCCTGCAGGTCGTCGACGATCATCCGTTCGACCAGATCATTTAGCTCCATCGTGCTGCGGCCCTCGAGCGACAGCCGGTCCAGGCGATCGAACACCTGCGCGAGCAGGGCGCCGGACGTGGCCATCAAGGCGATTTCCTGCGCACTCTTGATCATGTGCGCGGTTCACTGAGTCGCTTCGGCTGTACGCCGGCAGCGCGCAGCTCGCTGGCGACGATGTCCTGGAAGCTCGTCTCCGGATGCATTTCGCACAGCATGCCCACCTTGATCCAGAAGTTGGCCTGCGCATTGATCGAGCGGTGGCTGACCGTGCACGCGCGACGCAGCTGATCGTGCAGTTCGTCGTCGATGTTGACGATGCCCATGGAAGTACCTGGTTACGGAATATACGAATCGTATATGTATCGTATATCGCAAGCAACGGGCAAAAAAAAAAGGGCCTGCATGTACGCAGACCCTTCGAAACTAATGGTGGCCGAGGACGGAATCGAACCGCCGACACGGGGATTTTCAATCCCCTGCTCTACCAACTGAGCTACTCGGCCACTTGTTTCGTTGCAGCGATGTCGCTGCCGAGGAGGCGCATATTACGGACGTCGAAGCAGTTCGGCAAGCCTTTTGCAGAAAAAACTTCACATTCGTGTCTGCGCGCTGCGGATGCGCATGCAAGTGGTTGATCCTGCGTTGCTGCAACCCGCCTTCTGCGTGTGCGATGCGCTGCGTGGAAAACTGTCGCGACGCGTGCGTGGGCAATGCTGCTGTGTCAGGCACCGCACGCGTGCAGATGCACAGCACGCCATGGAACGCTGTTTTCGTGTCGCACTCTGCTGCGGCCGAGGGGCGTAACGTCGGTGGTCTCCTTTCAGAAAATGGATATGACCGATGAGCGTTTCTGTCAGCAGTACCGACCGCATCGTGCTTGCTTCGCGGCCGAACGGGGCGCCGGTGGCGGCCAACTTCCGTCGTGAGCAGGCCGCACTTCCTCCGCTGCAACCGGGGCAGGTGCTGTTGCGCAATCACTATCTCTCATTGGACCCGTACATGCGCGGTCGGATGGAAGAGGGACCGTCGTATGCACCGCCGGTTGCGCTGGATGCCGTGATGGAGGGACGCACGGTAAGCGAGGTGGTGGCGTCGGCCGACGATGCGCTGACGGTCGGCACGCTGGTGATCGCGCCCGGTGGCTGGCAGACCCATGCCGTGGTGGATGCCGCATCGATCAGCCGCCGCTTGAACCCCGCGGGATTGCCGCTGAGCACCGCGCTGGGCGTGCATGGCATGCCGGGTTTCACCGCTTACGCGGGGCTGCAGGAAATCGGCCGTGTGCAGCCCGGCGAAACCCTGGTGGTTGCCGCCGCCAGTGGCCCGGTGGGCGCTACGGTGGTGCAGTTGGCCAAGCAGCAGGGCGCGCGCGTGGTGGGCATCGCCGGTGGCGAGGCCAAGCGCGCGTATGTGGCAACACTGGGCGCGGATGTGGCACTGGACCACCGTGCGGATGACTTCGCCGAGCAGCTCCGCCACGCTGCGCCTGACGGCATCGATGTCTACTTCGAGAACGTCGGCGGCAAAGTGTTCGATGCGGTGCTGCCGCTGCTCAACGACTTCGCCCGCGTGCCCGTGTGCGGCACCATCGCCACCTACAACACACGCGGTGTGCAGGTGCCGGGGCCGGATCGGCTGCCCGGCTTTTTCAGCCAGGTCCTGCGCCAGCGCTTGAACGTGCGCGGCTTCATCCAGTCCGACTTCAACGATCTGTTCCCGCGCTTTGAACAGGACATGGCGCAGTGGCTGCGCGAAGGCCGCATCCGGTACCGCGAAGACATCGTGCAGGGGCTGGATGCGGCTCCGGATGCCTTCTTCGGACTGCTGCAGGGACGCAACTTCGGCAAGCTGGTGGTGAAGCTGGATTGATCAGCCGCCGCGATCAGGGGGCGAAGCGGGCCTGGCGCGGGTCACTCAGGCGCACGTGCGTCTGGTAGTAGTACTTGTCGCTGGGCACGCCATCGCGGCTGAAGACGATCTTCTCGCGACGGGCGGTGCCCTGTACCAGCAGGCGGCGGTTGACCAGCCGGTCCAGCGGCAGATTGTCCAGCCGTGCCCGCAGCGCATCGGCCTGCTCGGGCGCCAGCCACACGGTCAGATTGGCCTGGTGGCGATAGTCCGTTTCGCTGTTGAGGTACAACCCGTGGTCGGTCAGGTCGACAGCGCGCACGTTGATCACGAAGGTGCCACTGATGCCGCGCTGCGGATCATCGTTGGCGGCGTGCACCGCTTCGGCAGGGGTGATCCAGCCTGCCATCGCTGGCGGCCGTGGCGGCGCAACGCTGCCGTGATGGGCACAGCTGGCGCACAGCAGCAGGGCAGGGAGCAGCAGGGTGATGCGCATGGGACGTCCGTGTTCGATGGCAGGCGCCCAGTGTGACGCGGTCATGCGGCCGCGCCAAGCGACGCTGCACGGCGCCATCGCGTCGTCGTGATGTGCGGCTCACGAGCACGTCGCTAGCGTGGTCGGCAGGCGGGGGCATCGTGCCGCCGCAGCAGCACAGGGCAGCACTCATGGTGGATGACAAGCAGAACCAGGACGACAAGGCCGGCGTGCAGGAAAGCCAGCAGGACCAGCGCCACGACGACGTGGCCAAGCAGCGGCCGGGCCAGCAGGACGAGAAAGTGCGTGACGCGCACTCGAAGAAACCGGAGCGCAAGGATGGTGGCGGCGAGCCAGCCTGATCCGTGCCGGCCGCGACAACAAAAAACCCCGGGATCGCTCCCGGGGTTTTTCGTTGTAATCATGGTGGAGCCAAGGAGGATCGAACTCCTGACCTCGTCGATGCGAACGACGCGCTCTCCCAGCTGAGCTATGGCCCCATGGCGTGGTCGAGTCTATCCAACTGCTGAATACTTGCCAAGCATCCGCGCTTCACCCGGAAGGGCGCACATCGTGGTGATGTAACCGGTTACACGGCTATTTCGATTCCGATCAACGGCTTGCAGATAAATCGCGGGGTTCCTTGGATCGATCCAAGGCTAAAGAGGACCGAATTGGTGCCGATAGAAGTGTGACGTGCAACACGCGCCTTCCCCTTCCAACCAAAGTGCCTCTCGATGACGACTTCTGCCGCCACCGGTTCCACGATGTCCATTTCCAGCCGCCTGGCGCTTCTGCTCGCCGCGATCACGGCCACGGCCTTCATCCTGCTCGCCCTGCTGATCTACCGGCAGACAGCAGCCAGCTACCAGCAGCGGGTAGAGGCCGGACTCACCACATCGGCCAGCCTGATGCGCGACTCCGTGGCGCTGTATGACCGCAGCCTGGGTGAGAGCACACGCCATATGGCCGAGTTGTTCCGCAGTGCGTTGCCGCCCGGCGATCCGACGGTCGACGCCGAGCAGCGTGTCGAGGTGGCCGGCCAGTCCGCGCCGCAGCTGCGCTTCGGCGCTACGCCGCTGGCCCTGGATGACGCATCGGTGGACCGCTTTGCCTCCTCCACCGGCGGCGTCGCCACCATCTTCGTGCGCGAAGGGGATGACTTCATCCGCGTGGCGACCTCGCTGCGCAATGCGGCGGGCGAGCGTGTGCTGGGCACCAAGCTGGACCACGCCCATCTGGCCTACCCGAAGATCATGGCCGGTGAGTCCTTCAGCGGCCCGGCGCATCTGTTCGGCACCGATTACATGACGTATTACATGCCGATGAAGGACGCCGCAGGCGAGGTCGTCGGCATCGCCTTCGTCGGCCAGGACCAGTCGGCCGGCCTTGCCGCCCTCAAATCCAGCCTGCGCGAATCTACCCTGGGCCGCGAAGGCTACTTCATGGCGGTCGACACCCGCCCGGGCGAAAGCTTCGGCAAGGTGATCGCTGCGGCTGCCGGAGAAGGCACCGCACTCAGCGAGCGGGTGGCTGTGGAGGACCGCCCCGTGCTGCAGGCCCTGCTGGAAGGCCGCGAGGCCTCGGCGACGCTGCGCCTGCGCACCGCCGATGGTGCCGGCACGCGCGACTATTTCGTTTCCGCGCAGGCGCATGGGCCGTGGCGCTGGATGGTGCTGGGGCTGGAGCCGGTATCGGTCCTGCAGGACGTGCTGCGCACGCTGCTGCTGCAGATCGCCGGCATTTCCGCACTGGCCCTGCTGGCGGTGATCGCGGCCACCGTGCTGGCCATGCGCCGCCTGCTGGGACGCCCGCTGCAGGAGGCCGAACAGGTCGCTGTCGATGTGTCCGCCGGGCGTCTGGACCGCCACATCCCGCAACGCCGTGCCGACGAGGTCGGACGCCTGCTGGCGTCGATGCGGCGCATGCAGTCCACCCTGCGCGCCGTCTCCGCCGCGCAGGACCAGATGGCGCAGCAGCATACCGACGGCACCATCAGCTATCGCATAGATGCCGCCCCGTTCGAGGGCGCCTTCCGCAGCATGGTGGAAGGCACCAATGCACTGGTGGATTCCCATGTACGCACCAAGCTGGACATGGTCGAGCTGGTGCAGCAGTACGCGGCCGGTGACCTGTCTGCGTCGATGGCCGAACTGCCGGGTGAAAAAGCAAAGATCAGTACGGCCGTCAACGGCGTGCGTTCACGGCTGCTGTCCATCAACGGTGAGATCAAGCGCCTGGTCGCGGCCGCGGCGGCCGGTGACTTCAGTGCGCGCGGTGATGCGCAGGCGTTCGAGAATGATTTCCGCGAGATGGTGGAAGGCCTCAACACGCTCATGACCACCGCCGACCACAACCTGTCGGCGCTGTCGGACCTGCTGCGCAACCTGGCACGTGGCGACCTGCGCAGCCGCATCGAAGGCGATTTCCAGGGCGTGTTCGCCGAGATGCGCGACGATGCCAATGCCACGGTGGACAGCCTGGGCGGCATCATTGCCGGCATCCAGCGCTCGGCCGACGGCGTATCGGCGGCGGCGGCGGAAACCGCAGCCGCCAGCGAAGACCTGTCGCGGCGTACCGAACAGCAGGCCGCGAACCTGGAGGAGTCGGCCGCGTCGATGGAAGAAATGACGGCGGCCGTGCGGCAGAGCGCCGATCATGCCGCGCGCGCGGACCGGTTGGCGCTGCAGGCATCGGCCGTAGCGACCCAGGGCGGGCAGGCGGTATCGCAGGTGGAGCAGACGATGGCGCTGATCGAGGCGTCGTCGCGGCGGATCGCCGATATCACCACGGTGATCGACGGCATCGCGTTCCAGACCAACATCCTGGCACTCAACGCAGCGGTGGAGGCCGCCCGCGCCGGCGAAGAGGGACGGGGCTTCGCCGTGGTGGCCAGCGAGGTGCGCACCCTGGCACAGCGTTCGGCGCAGGCCGCGCGCGAGATCAAGGGCTTGATCGATGATTCAGTGGAGCAGGTGGGCACGGGCACCACGCTTGCCGCGCAGGCCGGGCAGACGCTGCAACAGGTAGTCGCCGCAGTGGATGAGTTGGGTGGTGTGATCGGCGGCATCGCCGCCGCCTCGCGCGAGCAGGCCGCGGGCATCGAACTGGTCAACCAGAGCATCGTGCAGATGGACGGGGTGACCCAGCAGAATGCCGCGCTGGTGGAGGAAACCTCCGCTTCCGCGCAGGCGATGACGGCGCAGGCGCAGGCCCTTCGCGAGGCGACCGCACGTTTCATGCTGGCGCGCGGGAGCATGGCGGCGGCGTAGTTCCGGCACGACAGGCAGCGCCGCGCCCTGCGCGGCGCCTTCAGGGGGGACGGGCTTGCCACCAAATTGAAACGCAATCGCCATACTGTGCGCCTGCGCGCTTTGATTTCCTCATCCGCCCGGCTCGCGCAGGCCGCACGGACGCTCACTCGAATCCTCTCCATGCACCCCAATTACCGATCCTTCCGTCGCCACCCGCTGGCGCTGGCCTGCGCTGCATTGTCACTGGGCATGGCGGCACCGTCTTTCGCCCAGCAGGCCGGCGGGGCCCCCAGCGCCACGGCGCTGGACGCCATCACCGTGACCGCCGAGCGCCGCGAGCAGAACCTGCAGGAGGTGCCCGTATCGGTGGGCGTAGTGCAGGGCGAGAAGCTGCGCGACTACACCGCCGGTGGCGATGACACCCTGCTGGCGCTGTCCGGCCGCGTGCCGAGCTTCTATGCCGAAACCACCACGGGCCGCATCTTCCCGCGCTTCTACATTCGTGGCCTGGGCAACATCGACTTCTACCTGGGTGCCTCGCAGCCGGTATCCATCATCCAGGATGACGTGGTCCTGGAGCACGTGGTGCTGAAGTCCAATCCGGTTTACGACGTGGACCAGATCGAGGTGCTGCGCGGCCCGCAGGGCACCTTGTTCGGCCGCAACACCACCGCCGGCATCGTCAAGTTCGACACCATCAAGCCCAGCCAGGATCCGAGCGGGCGCGTCAATGCCAGCTACGGCACCCACAACAGCGTGGCCGTCGATGCCGGCTTCGGGGCGCCGATCAACGACATCGCGGCGTTCCGCGTGTCGGCGCTTTACCAGCACCGCGATGACTACGTCGACAACACCTACACCGGCTCCAGTGCGGATGGCACGGTAGCGCCGCGCAAGAACGCGATGGGGGGCTTCGACGATCGCAACGTGCGCGCGCAGCTGCTGCTGACCCCGACCGACGCGTTCTCGGTGCTGGCCTCGGCCCATGCGCGTGATTACGAAGGTACCTCCACGCTGTTCCTGCGCAATGCGATCAGCAAGGGCTCCAACCAGCCCACCGCGCCGCGCGATCGGGTGGCGTATGACGAGGCCGCCAACAATCCGCAGGCGTACAAGACGTACGGCGGATCGGTGAAGGCCACCTACGATTTCGGCAATGTCGAGCTGACCTCGATCACCGCCTACGAAACCACCTCCGGCTACAGTCGTGGCGACACCGATGGCGGTGCGGCGGCCAACTTCCCGGTCAACGGCGTGCCCAACGGCTTTGGCCAGTCGATGGGCCAGGTGCGCGACCTGGACCAGTGGACCCAGGAAGTACGGCTGGCCAGCGTCGGAGAAGACCGCCTGAAGTGGCAGGTCGGTGCGTTCTACTTCGATGGCCGTGACACTACCGATTTCTACCAGCGGGCGTGGTTCCTGCAGGGTGCGGCGCGCAACCCGAACAACTGGGTGCGCCTGCGCAATACCAATACGTCCTTCGCGGGCTTCGGCCAGCTCAGCTATGCCGCTACCGACAAGCTGACCCTCACCGCCGGCCTGCGCCAGACCCGTGACGAAAAGCGCACACGCCTGTTGAAGACCGCCGATACGGCGGCCGGCCTGGTCACCTATCGTGGTCGCACCGACGTGGAAATGAGCGACACCACGCCCAGCTGGGACCTCAGTGCGATGTACCAGATCAACGACCAGGTGGGTGTCTACGCCAAGGTCGCGCGGGGCTTCCGCGGCCCGACGATTCAGGGGCGCTCGGCGGTGTTCAACTCGGACTTCACCACCGCCGAGTCGGAAACCATCCTGTCCTGGGAAGCTGGCGTGAAAAGCAGCCTGTGGGACAACCGCCTGCGCCTGAACGCTACGGCCTTCACCTACGCGGTCAACGATATCCAGCTCAACGGCAACGATTCGGACGGCAACGGCGTGCTGTTCAACGCCGACAAGGCGCGTGCCTACGGCCTGGAGGCGGACATGGAGCTGCGCCCGATCCCGAACCTGACCCTGAGTGCCGGCCTGAGCCTGCTGCACAGCGAGATCCAGGACGACCGCGTGTATGCACAGGTCTGCGCCCTGAACGGCGTGGTGGTGTGCACGGTGGCCGACCCGACGATCAAGGTGGGGGCCAACACGTTCGCGCAGATCAACGGCAATCCGCTGCCGAACGCGCCGAAGTACGGGATCAATCTCGCCGCGCGCTACGACATCCCCCTCAACGACGCCGACACGCTGTTCGTATCGACGGACTGGAACAAGCAGGGCTACACCAGCTTCGTGCTGTATGACTCGGCGGAGTTCAATTCCAAGGGCGACTTCGAAGGCGGCCTGAAGCTGGGCTACTCCGGCAACTACGGCGCGTACGAAGTGGCGCTGTTCGCGCGCAACATCACCAACGAGAAGAACCTCAAGGGTGTGATCGAGAACTACATGGCTGCGGTGTACAACGAGCCGCGCACCGTCGGCGTGTCGTTGAACATGAACTGGTAACGGATGACCGGCAGTGACGGCCGCTGGCCGTCACTGCCACTGCTTGACGGCCAGCGGCCGTCACTACCGGGTTCGTCAGGGCAGCAACGGCTGCAGCTTCGGCTCCAGCACCTGCTGGCGCCAACCGGCCAACGGGGCAGGCCAGGTGCGGCGTTCCAGGTAGCTTTCCAGGTGCTTGCGCGATGCCAGCACGCCGTCCGGCAGGTCCAGTTCGCGGCTGCATTCGGCAACGGCATCCTGCAGTTTCTTCAGCGCCTGTTTGTTGGTGTCGGTGGCCGGCAGGATCCGTGGTGCCTCCGCTTCATCTGCCAGCGGGGTATTCAGTGCCTGCCATACCGCACCGGCCAGCTTGCGCGGCGCCTTCGGGAACTGGTCGAACAGCCGGCCCAGTGCCGCTTCGTCGACAGGCGGGACGCGTGCCAGCGTGGCCGCCAGCTCGTTGTCCAGGATCCAGCTGCGCGGGCGATCGCTTGCGCGGGCCTGCACGTCACGCCAACGCAGCAGGCGCAGCAGCCGATGCTGGGCAGCCACATCGAGGAACTGCGCAGAGCGCATGCCCAGGTGCGGCCAGAGGTCTTCGTCGTTGGCCACGCTGGCCAGCAGGCGCTCGCCGTCGTCAGCCAGCCACTGCAGGCGACCCTGTGCCTCCAGCTTGGCGCTGATGGCATCGTGCAGGGCGAACAGGTGCTCCACATCGTCGGCGGCGTACTGCAGCTGGGAGTCAGACAGCGGGCGGCGCATCCAGTCCGAGCGGGTCTCGCCCTTCGCCAACGCCACGCCGGTGATTTCCTGCACCAGCTTCTGGTAGCCCATGCCACCGCCGATGCCCGCCAGTGAGGCGCCGATCTGGGTATCGAACAGTGGTCGGGGCAGGGCACCACAGGTGTGCTTGAACGCCACCAGGTCTTCGCTGGCGCTGTGCATCACTTTCACGATGGAGGTATCGGTGAGCCACGGCGCAAGGGCCTCGGCCATGCCGGGGGCGAGCGGATCGATCAGCAGGATCTCTTCGCCGACCGCCATCTGCACCAGGGCCAGTTGGGGCCAGAAGGTGCGTTCGCGGATGAACTCGGTATCCAGGCCGATGCGGGTGGGGCGCTGCGCATGGCGCGCCTGCAGGTCTGCGGGGGTGGTGATCCAGATTGCCACGGGGCGTTCGACTTCTCGCGTTTGCTCAGGCAGGGGAGAATAGCCTAACGTCGGCCGTCACCCCCGGCATGAAGGAGATGGTTTTGCGTTTGCCGCGCCTGCCCCTGCTGTTGACCGCCCTGTGGCTGCTGGGCGCGACCGGCTGCGGAGAGCCACCACCGCCCCCGGCGCAGACGCCGCCGGGCAAGGCCGCACCGCCCGCCCCGGCGCCGGATGCGCAGGAGGCCAGCAGCGGCACGGTCACCATAGGGGGCGAGGACGAAGCCGAGACGGTGCAGCGTTGGACGCCGCCGTCGGTACAGATCGATGCCGCCGATCGCGCTGCGGCGCGCCGGGCCGCCGATGCGGCGCTGCGTGAGGGGCGCCTGTACGAATCCGCCGAGGATGCCATTCCGATCTGGCTGGCGCTGCTGCAACAGGATCCGGACGACCGTCGTGCGCGGCAGGGACTGCAGCGTGCACGTGGTGCGTTGCTCGCGCAGGCCGATGCGCTGTTGGCGCAGCCGCTGCAGCAGCGCATGGCCCTGGCCGAAGCCACCCAGCTGGCGCTGGTCCTGATGACCATCGCGCCCGATGATGAAAAGGTGCGCGCGCTGCAGCAGCGTGTAGAGCGTGCTCAGCGTGTCGTGGCCTTCAACCGCGCGGGCGAGGATGACCTGCGGGCCGGGCAGATCGGCGAAGACGGCGACGGCGCGATCGTCAATTTCCGCGAGGCACTGGCCTTGGACAAAGACAATGGACGCGCCCGCCAGGGTCTCGCCGCGGCGGAGAGCGGGCTGATCGGCCGTGCCGAGCGTGCCGCCCGGTCAGCGGACTTTGCCGCTGCTGGGCGCTGGCTTGCCGAGGCGAGCAAGGTCCATGACGCGTCCCCCACCATTTCCGACGCCTTCGAGCGGATCGAGGCGATCCGCGCCGCCACGCTGGCCACGCTGCGCGACCAGGGCCTGCGTGACCTGGTCACCCCGCAGGGCCTGAAGCCGGCACGGGAGAAGCTGGAAGCCGCGATGCGCATCGCGCTGCCCGGTGACCCGGCGGTAGCCTTGCTGCGCGAGCGCATTGAACTGGCCACCCACTACGGGAGCTTCCGCCCGGGGCAGGTGTTCAGCGACGCGCTGCGGGATGGGGGGCGCGGGCCGCAGATGACCGTCGTGCCGCATGGCGGCTTCCAGATGGGCGCCGGGCCGACCGAGCCTGGTGCCACCGATGCCGAACGCCCGTCGCATTATGTCCGCTTCGAGCGCGGCTTTGCGATGGCGATCACGGAGGTCACGGTGGACGATTTTGCGCGCTTCGTGAAATCGGCCAATGCACGTCCGCGCGCAACCCGGCGCGGCCATTCCATCGTCTATGACGAGCGCAGTGGCAACTTCATCCGCCGCAGCGGCGTGGACTGGCAGTCCGATTACGATGGCGGCCGCGCGTTGGCCAACCAGCCGGTGATGCACGTCAGCGTGCGCGACGCAGAAGCCTATGCGAGCTGGCTGAGCGAACAGACCGGCCGCTCGTATCGCCTGCCCAGCGAAGCCGAGTTCGAGTATGCAATGCGTGCGGGCAACGCCGGGCGCTATCCCTGGGGCGATGGCGGGAAGCCGCCGGAGGACTCGGGCAACTTCACCGGCAGTCTGGACGTGTCGCCGTCCGGTCGACGCTGGGCGAATGCGTTCATCGGATACGGCGACGGGTACTGGGGCGCGGCGCCGGTGGCAATGTTCAAGCCGAACGCCTGGGGCCTGCATGACATGGCGGGCAACCTGAGCGAGTGGGTGGCCGACTGCTGGCACGCCAGTTACCGCCGCGCGCCCGCCGATGGCGCGGCCTGGTACAACCCGGGCTGCCGGGCACGCGTCATACGCGGCGGCAACTGGGCCAACTCGCCTGAACAGACCCGTGCGGCATGGCGGCAGTCCCAGGATTCGGACACCACCAGCGCGCGTATCGGCTTCCGCCTGGTGCGCGGCATCTGAGCTAGGATGGCGGCATTCCCGCCCGTTCCGGCGGGTCTTGGCCAGGACGCTCGGTGATGCGCAACGATCCCTTTTCCCGATCCCCGCAGCAGCGTCCGCGTCGCGGCCTGTTCGGCAACATCCGCTGGTGGGTGCTGCTGGCCTTCGCCGGTTACGCGGCGTTCTACTGGTTTTCCAACCGCACGGTGGATCCGTACACCGGCGAATCGGTGCTGATCGACAGCGCGCTGGATGCCGATCAGGAAAAGGCCCTCGGTCTGCAGGCCTACCAGCAGATCCTCGCGCAGGAGCGGCCGCTGGATCCCAACGCGCCGATGTCGCGCGACGTGCGTGACATCGCCCAGCGCCTGATCGCCAAGGTCGACGTGGTGGAAACGGCGCTGGCGCAGGAACACGGCCTGCAGCCGGGTCATTTTTCGCGCGGGTTTGATTGGGAAGTGAACGTCATCGAGTCCGAGCAGGCCAATGCGTTCTGCCTGCCCGGCGGCAAGATGGCGGTCTACACCGGGCTGGTACCGGTCGCGCAGACGCGCGATGCCATGGCCGTGGTGATGGGCCATGAGATCGCCCACGCATTGCTGCGCCATGGCGCACAGCGCATGGCGCAGCAGAAGCTGACCCAGATCGGGCAGATGGCCGGCGCAGCCAGCGGCATGGACCCGCAGCAACAGCAGATGGTGATGGCGGCGATGGGCTACGGTTACCTGCTGCCGTATGCGCGTGGCCATGAAACACAGGCCGACGAAGTGGGCCTGATGCTGGCGGCGGCCGCGTGTTTCGACCCGCGCGAAGCTGTGCCGCTGTGGGAACGGATGGGGCAGGCCAGCGGCGGCCAGTCGCAACCGGAGTTTTCCTCCACCCATCCCAATCCCGGCACCCGTATCCAGAACCTGCAGGCGCTGATGCCCAAGGCGATGGAATACCGGCAGACGTTCTGCGAACAGAAATGACCAGGTAGTGACGGCCGCTGGCCGTCGATCCTTGGCGTCGATCCCGGCCTTCGACCCGGACTCACCGCTTTACGGCGGTCACCTGCACATCCAGCACGCCGTCGCCCACGCGCGCCTGCAGCGCGTCGCCGGCCTGCACCTGCTCCACGCTGCGTACCAGCGTGCCATCGTCATGGCGGGTCAGAATGCTGTAGCCACGCGCAACAGTCGCCAGCGGGCTGACCGCCTCCATTGAACGCGCAAGTCCCCGCAGGCGCAGCGCGTCGCGCTGCAGTTGGCGCTGCATTGCCGCATCCGGACGCCCGCGCAGTGCGAGCAGTCTCTGGCGCAGGGCATCAAGCTGGCGCTGCGGGTGATGACCGCGCAGCACCGCGGATGCGTGGCGCAGACGCGCCGTGCGCTGGTGCCGCTGCTGCGCTGCTACCGCCTGCAGGCGCCGCCCCAGGTCGGCATGGCGACGTTGCAGCAACTGCAGGCGGGCCTGTGGACTGCATGCATTCAACCGCAGCATCAGCCGGTCCGCGCGCTGCATGGCCTGCGTCATCGTCTGCCGGTGCAGCTGCTGCAGGCGCGCGGCATCACGGCGCAGGCGTCGCGCCAGGTCCTGCTGGTCAGGAACCAGCAGCTCGGCCGCCACCGACGGCGTGGGCGCGCGCAGATCGGCGGCGAAGTCGGTCAGGCTGAAGTCGGTTTCGTGGCCGACCGCCGACACGACCGGCGTGGTGCTGGCGGCCACCGCACGGGCCAGCGCCTCGTCATTGAACGCCCACAGGTCTTCCAGCGATCCGCCACCGCGGGTCAACAGGATCACGTCGTAGCGACCACTGGCATCGGCTGCCTGCAGAAGGCGGGTGATCTGCGCTGCTGCCGTCGCGCCCTGCACCAGGCTGGGCAGTACATCCACCTGCAGCAGCGGGAAGCGGCGGGCGAGCACGCTGACCACGTCACGCACCGCCGCTCCGGTGGGCGAGGTGATCACCGCCAGCCGGCCGACGTGTGCGGGCAACGCGCGCTTGCGTTCGCTGGCGAACAGCCCTTCGGCTTGCAGCCGCGCCTGCAGTTCCTCGAACGCACGGCGCAGGGCCCCTTCGCCAGCTTCCTCCATGTGATCGAGCACCATCTGGTACTCGCCGCGCGCGTCGTACAACGTCACCCGGCCACGCACCAGCACGCGCATGCCCTCGCGCGGCACGAAGCGCAGCGCGCTGGCTTTCATGCGGAACATCGCCGCGCGCAGCTGCGCCCGCGCATCCTTCAGCGTGAAGTACATATGGCCTGATGACGGCCGCGCCACGCTGCCCAGTTCGGCCTCCACCCAGATGGCCGGGAAGCTGCCTTCCAGCAGGTCGCGCGCCAGCGTATTGAGCTGGCTGGGAGTAAGCACATCGATGCTGCGTTGTTGCATGGGAATCACGGACCAGCGCGGATCAGGCGCTCATGGTCGCACGTCACCCCGTGTGGATCATCCCGCGCCGTGCTGGGCCAGCGCCCAGTGCACGTGTTCGCGCACCATCTCGGATGGGTCGGCTGCGCGTGTGCGCAGGCTGTCCACCACCGGCGCGGAGGTGGGCGCATTGCCCAGCGCGACGGCGATGTTGCGCAGCCAGCGCTGGTGGCCGCTGCGACGGATCGGGCTGCCTTCGGTACGCTGCAGGAACTCCGCTTCGTCCCAGGCAAACAGGTCGTCCAACCGCGCTCGGTCGAGATTGTTGCGGGCACGGAAATCGGCTTCGTCGGTACGTTTGGCGAACTTGTTCCAGGGGCAGACCAGTTGGCAATCGTCACAGCCGTAAATGCGATTGCCGATCAGCGGACGCATGTCCTCTGGTATCGCACCGTCATGCTCGATGGTCAGGTAGGAAATGCAGCGGCGCGCGTCCAGCCGCTGCGGCGCGATGATCGCCTGGGTAGGGCAGACCTCGATGCAACGGGTGCAGGTGCCGCAGTGCGCACTCGCAGGCGTATCGATGGGCAGCGGCAGGTCGATGTAGATCTCGCCCAGGAAGAACCACGAGCCGCCGTTACGGTCGATCAGGCAGGTGTGCTTGCCGATCCAGCCCAGCCCCGCATTGCGGCCCAGGGCGCGCTCCAGCACGGGCGCCGAATCCACGAAGACGCGGAATCCCAGCGGGGCGACCTCATCGCTGATCTGGGTTGCCAGCTTCTGCAGCCGGTTGCGCATCAGCTTGTGGTAATCACGCCCCAGTGCATAGCGCGCCACATAGGCGCGGCCCGGGTCGGCCAGGGTCGCCCAGGCTTCGGTGTCATCTTTGTGGCTGTAATCCATGCCCAGCGAGATCACCCGGACGGTGCCCGGCAGCAACTCGGCAGGGCGCGCGCGCAGGGTGCCGTGGCGGGCCATCCAGTCCATCGTGCCGTACAGGCCCTGGCCCAGCCAGTCCGCCAGATGCGCTTCGTCTTCGGCCAGATCGACGCCCGCGATGCCACAGCGCTGGAAGCCATGCGCGCGGGCGAGGGCGCGGATGCGCTGTACGGCCAGGTGGGGATCGACGGGGGCAGGGGCGGGGGACATGGGGGCAAGTATAGAATCCCTGCATGCATGAGCTTTCCGATCTGTTCGATTCCGCTGCGGCCCGTTCATTGGACGCGCGCGCTTCCGCCATGGCGGGCGACGATGGCCAGACGCTGATGGCGGCGGCTGGACACGCCGCCTGGCAATGCCTCATGCAGCAGTGGCCGGAAGCGCGGCACGTCTGCGTGGTGGTCGGCGCAGGCAACAACGGCGGCGATGGCCTGGTGCTGGCCCTGCATGCGCTGCAGGCCGGGCACCACGTAACGGTGATGGGGCTGAGCGGAAAGCCGCCAGCGACCGCCCTGGCTGCGTGGGCGGCGTCCGCGTTCTTCGAAGCAGGCGGTGTGATCAACGCGTTTTCCGGCTCGTTACCCGTGTCTGACGTGCTGGTGGATGCGTTGTTCGGCATCGGCCTGCAGGACGCGCCCCGCGCCGATGCCGCCGCGCTGATCGAGGCGATGAACGCGCATCCGGCCCCGGTATTCGCGCTGGACGTGCCCAGTGGCGTGGACGCCGACCGCGGCAGCGCGCCCGGTGCAGCGGTGCGCGCGACGCTGACGCTGCAGTTCATCGTGGCCCACCGTGGGCTTTATACAGGGGACGGACTCGAGCACGCCGGCGAACGCAGGCTGGCGCCGTTGTCGGTGCCCGACAGCGTGCGTGCCAGCGTGCCGGCGGCTGCGGCGCTCTGGCACCAGGACCGGGCGGCTGCGTTGCTGCCCCCACGCCGCCTCAACGCCCACAAAGGCAGTTCGGGTCACGTGCTGTGCGTGGGCGGGAATCACGGCAGCGGTGGCGCGCTCCTGCTGACCGCGCATGCAGCGCTGCGAGCGGGTGCGGGCCTGGCCAGCCTCGCCACGCGGGCCGAGCACGTGGCGGCGGCCCTGGCCCGCCTGCCCGAAGCGATGTGTCACGCCGTGGACAGCGACGCGGCACTGCAGGACGTGTTGCAACGCGCGAGCGTCGTCGCGATCGGCCCCGGCCTTGGCCAGGACGACTGGGCGCGCGCCCTGTGGCGTGGCGTGCGTGACAGCGGCAAGGCGCTGATCGTGGATGCCGATGCACTGAACCTGCTCGCGCAGGATCCGCAGCCCCTGCCGCAGGCCGTTCTGACCCCGCACCCCGGTGAGGCGGCACGCCTGCTGCACTCGACGACGGCGGTGGTACAGGCCGATCGCTTCGCCGCCGCCGCTGCGTTGGCCGACCGCTTCCACGCCGTTGTGGTGCTGAAGGGAGCAGGCAGCCTGGTCGCCGCGCCCGGTCGGTGCCCTGCGGTGATTGCCGCCGGCAACCCCGGCATGGCCGTGGGCGGCATGGGAGACCTGCTCACCGGCATCATCGCTGCCCTTCGTGCGCAAGGCCTGGAGCCCTTCCCTGCGGCGGCGGGCGGCGCCCTCCTGCATGGCCTGGCCGGCGATGTCGCGGCACGCGACGGCGCGCGGGGCCTGCTTCCCACTGATCTGCTGGCGCCCCTGCGCCGGCTCTGCAACCCGGAACCGCGTGATGTTTGAACTGTATCTTCCCGACCCTGACCACACCGACCTGCTCGGTGCGGCGCTGGCCACCACGCGCCCAGCCCACGCGCTGTTGGAACTACAGGGCGACCTGGGAGCGGGCAAGTCCACCACGGCCCGCGCCCTGCTGCGCGCGCTGGGCGTCACCGGCGCCATTCGCAGCCCGACCTATACGCTGGTGGAGCGCTACCCATTGGCCGACGGCCGCGAGGCGTGGCACATGGATCTGTACCGGATCGGTGGCGCCGGCGAACTGGATTTCCTGGGCCTGGACGACGACGTCGCATCGCTGTGGCTGGTGGAATGGCCCGAACGCGGTGCAGGCTCGCTGCCACTCACCGATCTGCGCGTCGAGCTGCGCATTGAAGGGGCCGGGCGGCATGCCCGTCTCATTCCGCTGAGCGATTCAGGTGAAGGCTGGGTGACGCGTTTGCGCGAGCAGGATCAGTTGCGTGTCCTTTCTGTCGATTAACCAGAACAAACCGATGAAAGTTACGGATTATTAAGGGAAAAGGTTTGCATTTCGTTCAGCGCAGTGATTGAATCCTGAGCATGCGATCTGGACCCCTCTCTCTTGCCGTCTGTGCCGCCATCGGTTTCGCTTTGGCGAACGCAGCCGCGTGGGCGGGCGAGATTCATCAGGTTCGGCTGGACACCGGCTCTACCGGCACGCGCGCCGAGATCGCGCTGGCGGGCAAGGGCGGCTACAAGACCATCGCCCTGTCCGCGCCGAACCGGCTCGTGGTCGACTTTCCGGATTCCAGCGCGGTGCGGGGGTTGAAGCTGCCTGCCGCGCAGGGCGTGGTCACTGCCGTGCGTACGGGCCAGCCCGTGCCGGGCACGTTCCGTGTGGTGTTTGATCTGGCCGACAACGTGGCACCGTTCAAGCCGCAGATGGTCCAGCAGGGCAACGAGTCGAAGCTGGTCATCGAATGGCCAGGCGACGCGCCGGGCAGCACGTCTGCGCCTGTGGCGTCGGCTGCGCCGACCCCGGCACCGGCACCGGCACCGGCCCCTGCGGCCACGGTTCCCGTTGCAGGCACCGTCACCCCGGCACAGTCGCGCAGCGATGCCGCCCGGGCCACGGCCCTGTTGACCGCGCAGGTACAGCAGCAGGCGAGCGCCACGGCGGCCGTCTCCGCCGCACCGGCGCCGGTACCCACTGCCGCGACCGCCAACGTGGTCGCGGCTGGCACCACCGCCAGCAGCGGCACCGCCGCCGCATCGCCGGCTGCCATTCTCGCCGGCCAGCCCACCGGCCAGCGACCGCCCAATACCACCATCGCCGGTACGATGCCGACCCGCACCGGCGCGGCCGCGGCCGCCGTGGCCACTGCACCGCCTGCACCCACCCCGGAAGCCGCACCACCGCCGCGCCCGGCGATGCCGAGCGAGGCATCGCGTGTGCGCATGCAGGCGGGCATGCGCCCGCTGGTAGTGGCGATCGATCCGGGCCACGGTGGCCAGGATCCGGGTGCCGTCGGACCCAGTGGCAAGCGTGAGAAGGACATTACCCTGGCGGTGGGCCGTGAACTGGCGCGCCAGGTCAACGCCATGCCGGGGCTGAAGGCCTACATGACCCGCGACAGCGACGTCTTCATCCCGCTGCCGATGCGCGCGCAGAAAGCACGCGCTGCGAAAGCGGACATCTTCATTTCGATCCATGCCGATGCCGCGGAAAACCGCGCAGCACGCGGTTCGTCGGTGTACGTACTGTCGACCAAGGGCGCGTCCTCGCAACGCGCCCGTTGGCTGGCCGACAAGGAGAACGCGGCGGATCTGATCGGTGGCGTCAGCCTGCAGCGTACCGAAGGCACGCTCGCGAACGTGCTGCTCGACCTGGCACAGAGCGGCTACATGAAGGCATCCGAAGATGCGGCCAGCCACGTACTGGGTGGTCTGAAGCGCATCGGCAACAACCACAAGCCGAACATCGAGCGCGCGAACTTCGCGGTGCTGCGCACCTCGGACATGCCAGCGATGCTGGTGGAAACCGCGTTCATCTCCAACCCGGACGAAGAGCGTCGGCTGATGGACCCGGCCTACCAGCGCAAGATCGCCGCAGCGGTGCTGGACGGTGTCAATGTGTTCTTTACCCGCCAGCCGCCCCCGGGCACGCTGTACGCCGCACGCGCACAGGCGGAAATGGAAGCAGCCAGCACCGTCGCCGGCGGCAGCAAGTAACGCCCGACAACGCCGGTAGCGCCGAGCCACGCTCGGCGAGCGCGCAGCGCGGCCCGCGTCAGGCATCCGCACCCCCGGTAGCGCCGAGCCACGCTCGGCGAGCGCGCAGCGCGGCCTGCGTCAAGCATCCGCACCCCCGGTAGCGCCGAGCCACGCTCGGCGAGCGCGCAGCGCGGCCTGCGTCAGGCATCCGCTATCATCACCAGATGAAGTCAGATCTCCGTTTCCCCTCTTTTTCGTTCCCGCCCGCATCATGCCGCCGGGGGCCTGCGTGAGCGCCACCATCCGGCCCTTGCCGGACATCCTGATCAACCAGATCGCCGCCGGCGAAGTCGTCGAGCGGCCGGCATCGGTGGTCAAGGAACTGGTCGAAAACGCGATCGATGCCGGTGCGACCCGGGTGGACATCGACCTCGAAGAAGGCGGTGTGCGGCTGATCCGCATCCGCGATAACGGCAGCGGTATCGCGGCCGATCAGTTGGCGTTGGCCGTGTCGCGCCACGCCACCAGCAAGATATTCAGCCTCGACGACCTGGAAGCCGTGGCCACGCTTGGTTTCCGGGGGGAAGCCCTGCCGTCGATCGCCTCGGTCAGTCGCTTCACCCTGTCCTCGCGTCGCGCCGATGACGAGCACGGTGCCGCGCTGCAGATCGAAGGCGGCAAGCTGGGCGAAGTAATGCCGCGCTCGCACGCACCGGGCACCACGGTCGAGGTGCGCGAGCTGTTCTACAACGTGCCGGCGCGGCGCAAGTTCCTGCGCGCCGAGCGCACCGAGCTGGGCCACATCGAAGAATGGCTGCGTTCGCTGGCGCTCGCCCGCCCGGACGTGGAACTGCGCGTGTCGCACAACGGCAAGGCCTCGCGCCGGTACAAACCGGGTGATCTGTATTCCGATGCGCGCATCGGCGAAACACTGGGCGAGGACTTCGCCAATCAGGCGGTGCGTGTCGATCACAGTGGCGCCGGCCTGCGCCTGCACGGTTGGATCGCCCAGCCGCATTACTCGCGCGCCAGCACGGATCAGCAGTACCTCTATGTCAACGGCCGCTCGGTGCGCGACCGCAGCGTCGCCCATGCGGTGAAGATGGCCTATGGCGATGTGCTTTTCCACGGCCGGCAGCCGGCGTACGTGCTGTTCCTGGAGCTGGACCCCACCCGGGTGGACGTCAATGTGCATCCCGCCAAGCATGAGGTGCGTTTCCGTGATGCGCGCCTGATCCACGACTTCGTCTACCGCACGTTGAAGGACGCGTTGGCCGACACCCGCGCTGGCATGTCGGTGCAGGAGATCGGTGCTGGCGGCGGTGCGGCCATCGCAACAGGCGCGCCGCTGCAGCAAGGCGCAGGGTGGGGCCTGGCGCGGAGTGGATCGGGCGCTGGCGGCGGCTCCTGGGGATCGCAGCAATCACCGCTCGGCCTGCAGGTCGCTGATGCGCCGGCCGCCTACGCTGCCTTGTATGGCGGGCCTGCGGAGCCGGGTATGGGCCAGCAGGGCGACACGATGCTGCAGACCCGTTCCGGCGAATACGGTCTGCCGGTGACCAGCGCCGACGCGGGCGTGCCGCCGCTGGGGTACGCGATCGCACAGTTGCACGGTATCTACATCCTGGCGGAGAACGCCGAAGGCCTGATCGTGGTGGACATGCATGCCGCCCACGAGCGCATCGGCTACGAGCGGTTGAAGACCGCGCACGATGGGATCGGCCTGCACGCGCAGCCGCTGCTGGTGCCGATCACCTTGGCTGTGGGGGAGCGCGAAGCGGACACCGCCGAACGCGAAGTCGATACGCTGGTCGCGCTGGGCTTCGACATCACCCGCGCCGGTCCCGGCGCGCTGCATGTGCGCAGCATTCCCGCGCTGCTGGCCAACGCCGAGCCGGAAGGACTGCTGCGCGATGTGCTGGGCGACCTGCGTGAGCACGGGCAGTCGCGCCGCATCGCCACGGCCCGCGATGAGCTGCTGTCCACGATGGCCTGTCACGGTGCGGTACGTGCCAATCGCCGGTTGACGGTGCCCGAAATGAACGCCCTGCTGCGCGACATGGAGATCACCGAGCGCTCGGGGCAGTGCAACCATGGACGCCCGACCTGGGCGCGTTTTTCACTGGCAGAAATCGACCGCTGGTTCCTGCGCGGTCGTTGAAGGGGGCGGCAATGGGGATGCAGCAGAAGGGGAGGCCGCGGGGAGTGGCGTCCATGGCGGTCATCGCGATGGCGATGCTTCTGGCGGGGTGCGGCGGCAAGGGACCGGAGCCGGCTGCCGCAGTGCCGGACGATCCCGCGTTCGCCGCACAGCAACAGCAATGGCGCATGCAGCGTTACACCGAGCTCACCGCCGCTGACGGCTGGACCGCCCTGGTCGGACTGCATTGGCTGGAACATAAAGCGCACTACATCGGTCGCGGGCCCGGCAGCGGCATTCGCCTCGCCGTCGGTCCAGACAAGCTGGGAATGGTCAGCCGGCAGGGCGATCGCTGGTCATTCACACCCGAGCGCGGGGTGGCGCTGAGCGTGGACGGCAAGCCCCTGTCGGGGCGCATCGCCTTCAACAGTGACCACGACGCGCAGCCCACGCGCATCGCCTTCGACCAAGGTAAAGGCCAGCTCAGCCTCATCCATCGCGGTGAACGCTTCGCGCTGCGCATCAAGCACGCCGAGGCGGCATCGCGCACGGGCTTCACGGGATTGGAGTACTGGCGGGGAGGTGCTGACTGGCAGGTGCGTGCCCGGTTCCTGCCGCACCCCCCCGGCCGCACCCTGCCGATCGTGGACATCACCGGCCTGACCACCGCCATGCCCAACGCCGGCACGGTGACCTTCGAGCGCGACGGGCAGGCCTATCGGCTGGAGGCGATAGCCGAACCCGGCGCGCCGTTGTTCCTGATCTTCGCCGACCGGACCAGTGGCCACGGCAGCTATCCCGCCGGACGCTACCTGGATACCGACGCGCCGGGGGCGGACGGCCATGTCCTGGTGGATTTCAACCACGCCTACAATCCCCCCTGTGCGTTCACCCCTTTCGCGACCTGTCCGCTGGCGCCACCGGAGAACCGGCTGGACCTGCGTGTCGAGGCGGGCGAGCGCGCTTACCACCTGCCCAAGGAGAGTGCTGAGTGAAGCGACCTGTTTCCCGCTGGATGAGTGCATCGCTGCTGATGTTGGCTGCCTGCTGCAGCATAGGCGCGGTAGCGGCCCCGGCAACAGCAGCAAAGCCTGCCGGCACCACCCGGCCAGCCCCGCCCGTGCCGTTGCTGTGGAAGGTGACCGGCGCAGGCGATGCGCGGCTCTACCTGCTGGGTTCGTTTCACCTGTTGCGCGCTGACGACTACCCGCTGGCGGCGGAGGCGGACAACGCGTTCGACGCCGCGAACCGCGTGGTCTTCGAGCTGTCGGCGGCGGATATCGAGTCGCCCGATCTGGCGAAGAAGATGGTGCAGGCCGCCGTGCGTACCGACGGCACGGAGCTGCGCAGTGACCTGGGCGATGCGACCTGGGCGAAGCTGCAGGACTATGCGACCAAGCACCCGCTGCCGCTTGCGCAGATGCAGGGCATGAAGCCCTGGTTCGTGGGCGTGAGCATCAGCATCGGGCAGATGCAGGCGATGGGCCTGGATCCTGCGCTTGGGCTGGACAAGCACTTCATGGAGCGCGCGGCAAAGGCCGGAAAGCCGATTTCCGGCCTGGAGAGCATCGACACGCAGATCGCGGTGCTCGCCGGCATGAGCATCACCGAGCAGCGGCAGATGGTGGAAGAAGCGCTTGAACTGTCGGACAAGGGCAATGCGGAGATCCGCGCGCTGCACGACGCGTGGCGGCGCGGTGACGATGCCCTGATGTGGAACCGCATGGCGGTGGACATGAAGCGCCAGTACCCGCAGCTCTACCAACGCATCAACACCGATCGCAACGACGCTTGGCTGCCCAAGCTGCAGCCATACCTGCAGGCGGGGCAGGGCGGTACCCTGGTGGTGGTGGGCACCCTGCATCTGTTGGGCAGTGATGGCGTGGTCGAGAAGCTGCGTGCCAAGGGCTACAAGGTGGAGCGGGTGCGCGCCAAGCGCTGAGCTGCTGGCGTGTAACCCGCAGCGCCGACGTCAGTCGACGTCGCCTGCTGCGTGATGGCCCCACGAAAAACGGCGCGCCTGCCAGGGCGCGCCGTTCGTATCTGCGCAGCGGAGTTGTCAGCGACCGCGCGGCTTGCTGCCCGTCGGGCCAGGCGCTTCACCGGGCTTGTGCGCGGTGGGGCCGGAGGACTGGCCCGGACGCGGGCCCAGGCCGGGGCCGGGATTCGGTGCGGTGCCGCCCGGACGCGGGCCACCAAAGCCGGTGCCCATGCTGCGCTGGAACTCCTGCCAGAGTTCCAGGTTGCGCTCGGTCAGCTGGTTCATCATGGCCCAGGGCGTCTGGCCCAGCAGGTTGCCCATCTGCTGGCGGAACTGCTGCTGCTGGTCGAGGAACACCTGCATGCTGCGCTCCAGGTAATTGCCCATGAAGCCCTGCAGGGAATCGCCGTAGAAACGGATCAGCTGGCTGAGCAGCTGGGTGGAGAGCATCGGCTCACCGTCCTGCTCCTGGTCGGCGATGATCTGCAGCAGGACCGAACGGGTCAGGTCGTTGCCGGTCTTGGCATCGCGGACTTCAAAGTCCTCGCCATCCAGGATCAGCTGGCGCACATCCTCTATGGTGATGTAGCTGGAAATCTCGGTGTCGTAGAGACGGCGATTGGGATACTTCTTGATGATGCGTGTAGCAGCCATGAAGCAAGCACTCGTCACAATAGATGCGCAGCATGGCGCAGCGCAGCAGCTGTTGCAACGGCCGAATGCCCCTCAAACGTGCCGGATGCGTCTAACAATGTTGCGCAACAAGGGTTTTCATGTTGCGCAACATTTCATGCCCGTTGCCACGGCGGCCGGCCCCATGGCGGGCCCCATGGCGGGCCACCTGCCGCTGCGCGGCGGGCATCCCCGTGTCACCAGCCCATGTGATGGCCGCCGTTGATGTCCAGGTTGCTGCCGGTGATCCATGCCGCCTCTTCGGCTACCAGGAAGGACACGCCGTACGCGATCTCCCCGGGCTTGCCCAGCCGCCCCGTGGGGATGTCGGCAATGATCTTTGCCCGCACTTCCTCGGGTACGGCCATCACCATGTCGGTGGCCACGTAACCGGGCGAAATCGTGTTGACAGTGATGCCGAACCCAGCATTCTCGCGCGCAAGCGAGATGGTGAAGCCGTGCATCCCGGCCTTGGCGGCTGCATAGTTGGCCTGGCCGTACTGGCCCTTCAGTCCGTTGATCGAGCTGATCTGGATGACCCGGCCCCAGCCGCGGCGGCGCATGCCCTCGATGACCGGGCGGGTGACATTGAACACCGAGTTGAGGTTGGTGTTGATGACCTCGTGCCACTGCTCGGCGCGCATGCGGTGGAAGGTGGTGTCGCGGGTGATGCCTGCGTTGTTGACCAGGATCTCCACCGGGCCCAGTTCGGCCTCGACCGCCCGCACCATGGCCTCTGCGCTGTCCGGGGTGGAAACATCACCGGGAAAGATGCCGATCGACAAGCCGCGCGCTGCCATGGCGGATTGCCAGGCCAAGGCTTTTTCATGGTCACGGTAATTGGTGGCGACCCGGTGGCCCTGGTCGGCCAGGCGTTGGCAGATGGCCGTGCCGATGCCGCCGGTACCACCGGTGACCAGTGCGACGCGTGGAGTCATGCTGCGCTTCCGATTCAGGAGGGGAAAGGGGATTCTGCATGATCAGCGCACCGCGTGCGCCTTCAGGTCAGCAGAATATCGTGATCGGGAATCCGCCCGGCATCGAACGCCGATGCTGCGCGCCGCAGCAGATCATCCCGATCCGTTGCATCGAAAAGGGCCTCGGGTGCCTGGCCGAGCAAATGCCAAAACTGCCTCAGTACGGGGACAGGGTCGCCTGCGTCCACCGGCAGTGCGGCATCTGATTTGGACAGCTTGCGGCCGTCTGTACCCAGCAGCAGCGGCAGGTGCGCATAGCGCGGGGTGTGCAGTCCCAGCGCGCGCTGCAGGAGCACCTGCCTTGCCGTCGACTCGAGCAGGTCGGCACCACGGACTACGTCGGTGATGCCCTGCGCCGCATCGTCCACCACGACGGCCAGTTGATACGCCCAGCAGCCATCTGCCCGGCGCAGCACGAAATCGCCGACCTGCGTATGGACGTCCTGCTGCTGCGGTCCACGCACGGCGTCGTTGAACGTCACCACGCTGCCAGGCGGCACGCGCAGGCGCACGGCGGGGTCCGGTCGCGGTCGGCGGCTGATGCAGCGATGGTGGATGCCGCCGTTGGCGGCCAGCTCGGAGCGGCTGCAGTGACAGATGAACGCCTCGCCGCGGGTCAGCAAGGCATCCAGGGCCTGCTGATAGGCCAGGGCGCGCTGGCTTTGCCAGAGCACGGGGCCATCGCTGCCCAGGCCGAAATGATCCAGCACGCGCAGCTGCGCCTGGGCTGCTCCGACGACGGTACGAGGGGGATCCACATCCTCGATGCGCACCAGCCAACGGCCCCCGGCGTGGCGAACGGACAGCCAGCCAGCGAACGCCGCCAGCAGCGATCCGGTGTGCAGGGGGCCGGTAGGCGAGGGCGCGAAGCGGCCGCAGTGAATAGGGGGCGTCATGGAGGCTGAATCGTCGGTCAGGTTGGCGCTTGAATTCAAGCTGAAGTCACCGCAGATTGAGCGTCGACATCCTCATCAGAGCTTACCTTCCCCATGTTCAGTCGTATTGGCTTGTTCCTTCTGACCAACCTCGCAGTGCTGGTGCTGGCCGGTATCGTGATGTCGGTGCTGGGGGTCAACCCCAACCAGATGAGCGGCCTGCTGGTGATGGCCGCGATCTTTGGCTTTGGTGGTTCCTTCATCTCTTTGCTGTTGTCCAAGTGGATGGCCAAGCGCTCCACCGGCGCAGTGGTGATCACCGAGCCGCGCAACGAAACCGAGCGCTGGCTGCTGAAGACTGTGGAGCGCCAGGCGCGCGAAGCCGGCATCGGCATGCCGGAGGTGGCGGTGTACGACGGTCCGGAAATCAACGCGTTCGCCACCGGTGCCAATCGCAACAAGGCGCTGGTCGCCGTGTCCACCGGCCTGCTGCACAACATGAGCGAGGACGAGGCCGAAGCGGTACTGGGCCATGAAATCGCCCACGTGGCCAACGGTGACATGATCACCATGGCCCTGCTGCAGGGGGTGTTGAACACCTTCGTGATCGTGCTGGCCCGTGTGGTCGGCGGCGTGATCGACAGTGCGATGTCGGGCAACCGCGAAGGCGGTGGGCGGGGCATCGGGTATTACGTGATCGTGTTCGTGCTGGAAATGGTCTTCGGCATCTTCGCCACGATGATCGCGATGTGGTTCTCGCGTCACCGCGAGTTCCGTGCGGACGCGGGCGGGGCGCAGTTGGCCGGTCGCCAGAAGATGATCGCGGCGCTGGAGCGTCTGAAGGCCAATCATGGCCAGAGCACACTGCCCACGCAGGTGGCGGCCTTCGGCATTGCCGGCGGCATCGGCCAGGGCATGCGCAAGCTGATGCTGAGCCATCCGCCGCTGGATGAGCGCATTGCCGCACTGCGTGCTTCTACCGCGGTCTGAGGCGGGTTGGTCGAACGGGTGAGCCCCCCTCGCGGGTGGCTGCTGCGAAAAGCGGATTACGTGTTAGGGGCCGGGCGGTGGGGCTGGGCGGGGGACGGCAAAAGCCGCTCCTGCGTGCCTCGTTTCGCGCCATCCATGGCGCTCAACGCCCCCGACCAGCCCCACCGCCCGGCCCCCTGACAGGTTCCGTGGCCGCCAGCCGCGTGATGAAGAAAAAGGAAAAGCGGTAGCGCCGACCCATGGTCGGCGAGCGCAGCGGGCCGTTGGCGGGAACATTCCGCCGAGCACGGCTCGGCGCTACCCATGTCGGCATGCCCGACGGCTCCTTGGCCACCAGGGACCTGCCGATCCTGCTGTTGCACCGGACGACCAGCCAGATGTTGAAGCGGTAGCGCCGCCCCATGGTCGGCGAGCGCAGCGGGCCGTTGGCGTGAACATTCCGCCGACCATGG
>NZ_JACYUV010000016.1:0-71868 GCF_014841935.1 Stenotrophomonas sp. CFBP 13725
CGCGGTTGGCTACGGTTCCTCCATACAAGTGGATGCATACGCAGAAGGAGGGACGTATCTCGGAGGTGCTGTAGCAAACCTCCCCGCAGATGCAGCGCTCGCCAACACATGTCAGGCAGGAAGAAGTGCCTACAGCTTCCAGATACCAATAACGCTCGCGCAGCGGCAGCAGTTGGGAGACCGCGCACTTACCCTGTATGGGATATCGCCAGCGGGCAGCGCGCAGAACCGTGCGTTGACGGGCTCAGGCAGCCATCGCATACCGACTGCCCATGTCATCGGTGACGTCGGAGGGGTTACACGCGACGAGAGCTGGAACTACTTCGTCGAAGGCTGGGCCTGCTCCCTGGGCGTGAACGCTTCAATCGAAGTTCAAGCGTTCGCAGGGGGCCCTGCCTTTACCGGTACTTACATGGTGGCCGGAACTGCATCCCTGGCGACCGATGCGAATGTGGCCAATGCCTGCCAAGCACAAGGAAACGCTTACCGTTTCAGGCTTCCACTCGACGTTACTCAGCGAAATGCGCACGGCGGCAAGGCTATCTACGTCCATGGCATGTCACCGGTCGGCGGAGCAAATCTTGTCATCAACGGGTCGGGTGGTTATACGGTTCCCTCCGTAGTCCGCACTGCTGATCTGGTCGCGATGTCCGCCTCACCAACCTATATGGTCAACGGTCAGCGAAGTCAGATCACCGCGCAATTCAGGAACACCGGCAACATCATCTGGCACGGCGACAATTACCTCGCCTGGGGCAATCAGGCACTTAATCTGAACAGCCCACTGCCGCACGCCGTCGCGCCGGGCCAGACCGTGACGTTCCAGTTCAGTGTCGCACCGGTGCGACAAGCGACCGGCATGCAAGAGTTCACGTACATCTCGCAGATGGCATCTGGCGGTGTGGCTTGGGGACCGCAAGGCAGCGTCTCCATTACGGTAGAAAACCCTCGCGGATCGTGTCCTCCCAATAGACCGCGCTGTGAAGAGCCGATCCGCACAGGGCCGGGCGTAGGAATGGATGCCAAGGAAGGAGCACGCTGATGGCCGCGATGACGCTAGCGCTTATGGGGCTGAACAGCATTGTGTTCAGCGTGAACTACCAATATGACGAGATGGGTCGCCTTATTGCCGAGACCGGCAACAGCGGACAGAACGTTCGATACGCATACGATGCTGAGGATCGACTGACGCAAGTCACTGACTCGCAGAACCGGGTTACCCGTATGGAGTACGACCCCAGAGGCAGACTTCTTAAGCAGATCGATGCCGCCGGCGGGACCACCAGTTTTGCGTACGATCTCGGAGATCGCGTCACACGCGTGGTAGACCCGCGAGGTTTGGCCACGGCTTATACCTACGACGGGTTCGGGCAGTTGTGGGCGCAGAGCAGCCCGGACACCGGAAACACCACTCACGTCTACGATTCTGCTGGTCTACTGACTTCCACCGTAAGAAATGATGGTTCCACGGCCGGATACGCCTACGACGGCTTGGGGCGTGTAACCACGGTCACTTCGGATGGCCAGTGGCAGGGCGTCAGTTATGACTTGTGTAATGACGGCAAAGGTCGCATCTGCGGAATCAACTCCAGCAACGGTAGTGCGTCCAATTTTGGCTACACCAAGCTTGGGCAGCCTTTGGTACGCCGCGAATGGATCACCGCGAATGGCGTCCAGACCGAGCATTCGACACTGTATGGCTATGACAGTATCGGCCGCGCCTCAACGGTGACCTACCCCAATGGCAGTGTCGCCAGCTACGGATACGCCGCTGGCGGCTATCTGAACTCCCTTTCGGTGACCGTCAACGGACAGACCCATGGCGTGATCAATGGGGTGCAGCTCAAGGCTACCGGCGCACGAGCTTGGCTTTCGTACGGCAACGGACTGGGACGCGGCTACAACCATGATCTGGACGGGCGTCTGACGGCAATGTCGGTCTGGGGACCCAATAGCACCCGGCTCAGCTATTGGGACTACGCACACAGTGCCGACAACGAGATCACTCAGATCGTCGACACAGTAACGCCGAGCTTGACGCAGAATATTGGCTATGACGCACTGAGTCGCCTGACGCGCCTGGATCGCTATGGTGTCAGCAATGTGCTTTCCTACGATGCGGGTGGCAATCACAATCGTTATCAGGCGGGCACCAAGCTTACTCAATACAGCATTGAACCAACCAGCAATCGCGTACTGAACTACACGAGCCAGGATGGAAATCGGACTTATCAGTACGACGCACTCGGCAATCGCATAAGCGAGACTGCAGGAACACTGACCACCACATACGGGTATAGCCCCTTCAACCGCATGGCATCAAGCAATGTGGACGGGCGTACTACGCAGTATCTGGTGAATGCTCAAGGCCAACGCGTGGCGAAGTCCAACGATGCGGGCACGAGCCGATACTTCTACGCGGGGCAGAACCAGCTGCTCTCCGAGCTAACTGGCGATACATGGACGAACTATCTTTGGTTCGGCGGCGAGCTTGTTGGCATGCTACGCAACGGACAAGTCAACTACATTCACACTGATCACCTTGGGAGGCCTGAGTTTGCGACCAATGGCAGCCAACAAACCGTTTGGAAGGCATACAATTATGCTTATGGACGAAGCGTCTCAGTCGATAACACGGGAGGCTTGAACCTCGGTTTTCCGGGCCAGTATTACGATGCTGAGACTGGGCTTTGGTACAACGGGTTCCGTGACTACGACGCAGGGATTGCGAGGTACGTGCAAAGTGATCCTATCGGACTGGCCGGAGGGCTTAATACCTATACCTACGCTGATGGGAATCCCTTTTCGGGCACAGACGTCCTGGGACTTCAGTCGCGGGCTTTAGTTCGCCCGGGGCCGGCTGGAGGTTTTATGGACACCAGCGGAAGTTCATACGGTGGCCCACGCGTGGATCCTAAAACAGCAGCACTGGGATCGCTCAGCTTCATGAGCAGCACTATTTTTCCAGTTGTCGGGATATCCATTGCTGAGATAGCGAAAGATGGATCTGAGTCAAGACCTGATAACTGTCCAACGGGAACGCTGCCAATAGACAAAGCCAAGAAACGATTCGGCATTGATAAAGATGATGTACATAAAATCAAGAAAGGCGTTGAAGCCGGCCCTACAAGATGGACCGGCATCGATCCCCGCGGGAATGTTTGGACAGGCGGGGTTGGTGGAGAGGGTGAAAACCATGGCCATTACGACGACTATTTACCTGGTGGACGATGAATACCGAAAAATTTTCAGTATCGCTACGTATCTGGCACCCAACGAGCGCAGCAGATACTCTAACAAGAATGCTGGACCTGAACCCCTCAATAGTTCACAGCGTAGGATTACCCCGGACAACCCCGCTCGGCAAATCTCTCGATGGTTTTTATAAACATACATATTGCAGCTTTTCAATGATAGAGAGTTCGCCAGGCTCATTCACTGACGCCCTAGAAATTCTACTTGGAAACCTCAAACCCAACGAAGATAACTTTAAGCAAATAGTCACCGAGGGAGGCCGTTCGGAGATTTTTGTTGGAGTATTTACGGAAAGTTCCACTGGATTTATAGTGAGCATGGACCATATGCGCACCCTGGCCAACCTATCGCTCGATCTATCTGTGGAGATTTATTATTGATTCGTCGGGCAGCGGCGGCAAGAACATCCTGCAGCAGCGCCTGTTATTGTTTGGCGACATGGGCATGCTCGGCCGAAAGATCAATGAAACGGCCTCGCCCTCAGAGATCTAGTTCCATGACAAGATTCAAGTGCTTGATAGCGCTGCGAGAGATTTAGGATCCTCCGGAGCACGCATGACGCAGCACTGGAAACCCTCATGCACTTGGATCAGCATATCCAAGCTCATGAGGGGTGAGCAGCTCTTCCTCCGCCACTACATGCTCATCTACTTTGGATTCTTCTGCCTGCTCATCTGCGTGATCTCGTTGCGAAGGATCCGCAACGATGGACGCGGGTCAAGCAAGGCCCACGCACGCACGTCCGGCTCTATGCTTGCAGCAGGACACGCTGTATGACGCTTCTATCCATACTCCTAGCGGGGACTTCAGCAGACATGAAATCGCTCATGATAAAAGTTCCCATGATCCTTATGCTCGGATTTCTCACCCTGGCCACGTTTGCATGCAAGGTGGGCGTGAGATCCAAGATGGTGCAGCTCTGCATAAATGGCGAGGAAGACATGGAGAATATTGGATATATGATTAAAGAGACAGCATCATTATCCGGAATGAAGTTTTACGAAAACGGCCCATATAACGACGAGGCCGCAAGATCGCAAGGCCGCCATCCAGGATATAAATTACTCGGCTATTCGGCCAGCAGATCGGATGGACTTGGAATTTCGGTGACAAATTCTGGACTAAGCGCTCACGAGGCAATGGTCGGCTTCAGTCGAGGATCCGATCCAGAAGAATTTCAGGACATGTTTGACGGCTTCGTTAGATCGCTCAATCTAAGATGGCAAGTCCGCGATGTGCCAGAAGAACACGGCGCACTGAAGTCCCCACAGTGCAGTACTCGTTGATCTGCAAACTTGTAGTCGGCGTAGCCTTGGCCTCACTAGACTTAGGCTTCCTTGAACCAGATCGGTCGAGCATGGCACAGATAATAGAAGGTGAAGGATATGCCCCGTCTTTTCGGCCCCTTCAAATCGCCAGAGGGGAATTCCTAGTGCACGCCCCGCTCTGAGGGATATCTGATTGACCAGTGCGGCGCTTGAAGCCGGTGCCGGGCATCTACGGGCTTCCCAGCAGCCAAGCTCATCGAACCCGATGAGAATAGGAGCAATTAAGGGCGGGAAGCAATATATCGACGACGGCTCCACCTGCAAGCGAGAATTATGAAAAACAACGTCATCAGAATAGTCAATGCGGGCGGCACCTTCTTACTATTCCTGGGGTGCTCCGCAGTAGTACTTTCAAAGATCGTGAGCGGAGAGGAATTATTCCTTCGCCACTACATGCTTGTTTATTTCGCTTTTTTTTGCCTTGCCGTCTCCGTTGTTTCAATAGCAAGGTTGCGCAATGACAAAAGAGATCAAAGCAGTAGCAGCAAGTAGTCAAATTAACCTGCTTCAATAGGCACTTAAGGTGACGCAAAACACCACGGGAAAGACGTGACGGCAAGTGCCCGTCACGCCTTTCCTTGCAAATCCCCGGCCTTACAGCGCGATGCGCGCCACGCTTTCCTTCGCGCCCTTCGCTTCGTCGTCGCCGTTCTTGATGGTCACATACAGCACGTTGTTCTTCGCATCCAGCGCCAGGCTGTTCGGGTGCGTCGGCACCGACCACGTGCCGATCTGCTGGTAGGTGTCGCTGTCGTAGCCCGTCACCGATCCCGCCTCGCGGTTGGTCACGTAGAGGCGCTTGCGCGAGGCGTCCAGCAGGATGCCTAGCGTGCCCGCGTCGGCCGGGATGCTCGCCAGTTCCTTGCCCGTATTACGGTCCAGCACCAGCACGCGCTTGCCCGGGTGCTTCGATGCGAAGCCTTCAATGCTGCTGCCCTGATACTTGCGGATCATCTCGGATCCCTGATCGGTGATGAACAGCCGCGGGCTGGCCGGGTCCAGCGCGATGTTCATCGGCTGCTCGGCGGTGACCTTGTAGCGCTGCTCCACCTTGCCGGTATCGGTACCGACCACGACCACTTCGCCCAGCAGGTTGCTGGTGTACACGCGCTTGTTGGCCGCATCCAATGCCAGGCCGGGCGCCTTCGCGTTGCCCAGGCCTGGAATGGTGTTGATCAGCTTCAGGGACTGCGTATCCACGACGAACAGCACGCTGCCCTCGCCTGAGTGACCGGTTACGTACAGGCGGCTGTTGGCACCGTCCACCACCAGCTCGCGCAGGTCGTGGGTGTAGCTGGCCTTGCCGTCCTTGCCCACCTTCTTCTCCATCAACTGCACGATGCCGATCGCCTTGCCCTGCGCGGTGTCGACCACGGTCACCGAGGTGTCCACCGTGTTGCCGACGTACAGCCGGTCATTGGCATCGTCCAGCACCACGCCGAAGCCCTTGCGCTCCAGCGGGATGGTGGCCTGCACGGCCAGTGTGGTCGGGTCCAGCTTCAGCACCTGGGCCGGGCCTGCGTCATCGCCGAACCCGCCGGACGACGCGACATAAACGGCGTTCTGCTTGGCGCTGTAAGCCAGCTCGTACAGACCCTGGGCGACGGCGCTGCGCTGCACGGCAGACTGCGTTGCAGTGGACGCGGGCGTGGCCTGGCCGGCGGCGTACGCAGATGGGGCGGCGATGCCCATGGCAATGGCCATGGCCAAGGCGGCGCTCTTGCAGAGCGACGTCGTACGCGGCGGCTGGGAGATAATGGAGTTCACGAAAGCGTCCTTGTGGGAGTCAAGAGAAGAAATCCTTGGCTCGCACGGCCGCGTATGCAGTGCAATGGCACTGGAGCGACCGCCCACACATCAGTAGCGTGGTCAGGCTGGCTGGGTAGACACATGGTAACAGGGCGCCATCACTCGTAGTATTCGGCCAACGGAGGGGCTGCATGATCGCGAATACGGGGATGACCTCGATGGAAAACGACGCACTGCAGAGAATCACCGGACGCCTCGCCGAGGCAGCTCGGGACATAGACGCGGCAGACTGCAAGGAGGATGCGAAGGCCGTGCTGGTCGGGCTGGCATTTCACCTGCAGACAGTCATCGCGAGGATGGACAACGAATCGGCAGCAGAGGGTCCATGGAGCAGCGAACATGCCCTGCATGAGCGCTCCATTACAGACTACGACCGGATGCAGAAATACCTGTCGGCCGTTGGGACAGCGCTCGCGAATGAGGGGCAATTTGTCTGGATGCTACGCAACAAAGACAACGAGCTGGAGGCGCTGAAAGCACGCATGCGTCTGGTCACATCAATGGACCTCGCCCTGCAGCACTTGATCGACTTGATGCAGTTCGACGCGACCGAGAGGGTGCCGATCGATATCAGACAGGGATTCCAGTTTTCCAGTGGCTCCATGAACTACGGCCGCATGTACTTCCAGCCGAGCAGCCCAGAGGACTGATGGCATTCGACTCAGGCCAGATGCCCTACTGATAGAGCCGACTTCAGTCGGCTGCCTCTGCCACCGGAGCCGACTGAAGTCGGCTCTACCCTCCTCCGGCAGGTCAGCCCATGCGCACCGCGGCGGCCTGCTGTTCCTGCACCTGCGCGTGATCCTGCTGCTGGGCGACTTGCTGCTGTGTCTGCGTCAGCCGCTCGGCCTGCGCCATGGATTCGTGCACGGGTGTCTGTGCTGCCGTGGCAGTCGGCATGCTGGCGCGTAGGTGGGCCGGGTCCGATGGTTCACCCTGCACCACGAAGACATTGGTACCCGTGTGGCCTTCCGCGTTCGGGCCGCTCAGCAGCACGTGGTCGACGCGGGACAGGCCGTTTTCCTTGGCCAGGCAGAACAGGCTGCCGCACATACGTTCGCTGGCTTCATCGGGTGTGCGGCCGTGTTTCGCGTCCAGTGTGGCAACGCCGCGATTTACCTGGTCCATCATGGCGCGGTCGTTGTCGGATAGCAGAAACTGCTTCCAGTCACGCTCCGGCATGGCGTTACGCTCGACCTTGTTGAGTGGGCTTCCCGGCACGGGATCTTCAATGCTCTCAATTGCCGGCACATTTTTAGTTGGCTGTGCGATACCTTCAAAGCTCTTGAACTCCATGCCCAATGACTTTGCGTGCAAGCCTGCCTGGTTGAGCGCACCCCATGTGAAGTCTACGCAGCTGTTGTAACGAGTGTCGTACTTCATTTCGAAGCCGTGAGCAGCAGGATCTTCGCCGAACTCACGAATGCTGTTGTACTGGTCTGCGGTGATTTCCATGGTGCGTGCATACAGGGGATCCTGGTAATTGACACTATCTCTGTCAAAGACCCTCCCTAACCCTGTCATGTTGTAGTCCTCGCGAGGCGCGAATCCGTAACTTTTCTCAACTTCACCATGACCCAGCACAACGTACATGTGCCCAGTGAATGAAGTTTTACCACCACCGGTAGGCGTGCCCGGCGCTGCCACATAAATGGTTGCTGTGTAACGTTCGTTCTGAGTCATGACTACTTTGCCAGATAGGAGTATGCAACCAGCAATTCGGCTGGGCGGTCAGTGAGAGTGGGTCTGCTTTCAGCAAGCCGAACAATGATTCTGTACCGCCCCGGTCCCGGCGCGTCAGCATTGGCAAGCTCCAGCTCCTGGTAGTGAACCCGATCATCTACCAGCCCAACGTCGCGAAGCATTCCGTTATCCACGCTCGTCGTAGTGACGCCCGGGACGCGGCCGTCGGCCTCGATCGGGAGGCGTTCGCGCAGGTTGCTGCTGATCCTGCGGAGAGGCACCTCGGCCGGCGCCGGACCGTCCAGCCTGACAAGCCGAACCTCGGCTGGCAGCCGCTCGCTGAGGATGAGGTCCGTGCGCTTCATCAACACCTTCGAGTCTGCATCCTCGATTCGCAGACCGATCACCAGCTCCGACACTGCTGTGCGGCCAGGCGGCGGCAGCTCGAACTCGAAGTCCGCAATGACGCCAGGTTTCTCCAGCGAAACGGACCGCGTCAGCGGCACCGTGGTGCGCGCGTTGGCTTCCGCCTCTGTCAGCTCGGGCACGGGCGCGACATCCGGCGCCGACGCGCGGTCTCCGCAACCCTGCAGCGCTGCAAACGCGATAGTCAGCGCACTGAATTGCAGCATTCTTCTTGTCCGGTTCATCGCACTGAATCCCTGTCAGAAGGCGGGCTGCCGCCTGTAGGCGACACCGTCGGTTTGGTTACCAATGCGAGCATAGGGGATCGGGCTCAGCGTCGGGTGAGGAAAGGTGGGTGCGGGGTATGGGGGTGGCGGTTGGTTTTAGCCGACTGAAGTCGGCCCTACCCATGCGGTAGACGGCTGTGCGTCGCACCTTGCCCGTCATGCTGTCGCGAGCATCGCGGGCAGGTGTGCTGCTTGGCGATGCATTGGGCGGCGTTGGCGTGTCGCTCGTGAACTGGCGGCGACCGCATGACTGACACTGCACTTCGCAGTTTTCCTCATGGACGCGGGCACTTACGGCTGCGCACGATGATGACGCTGGAGCCACCGGGCTGCAGCCGGGATTGCCATCCTGCTAGTGGATCTATCGTTGACTCTGTTCTGCCCTGCGGGGCACGGCGGAGAATGCACTGCATCGCCTACCGGTTTCATGGCAGGCGATGCGGGGGATCCCTGATCCGCCGGTTAATGATAGTTCCACCCGGTATGGCAACCCGCATCGCCCGCCACCTGCCGCCTTGGCGCAGGTGGCCTCACTGCGAGGTCCCGCCGTTGACTACCGATCATCCACTCAGCTCCGCGCGTCTTGCCTCCCTGCTGGGCGAGCATATTCACGACGTGCCGCAGAAGTTCATCGAGACGCTGGAACGTCGTCTGCAGCAGTACGCCACCGAGCATCCCGCCAGTGCGCGACTGACCCACCTGACCCCGGTTCCGTCCCTACCCGCACCGGATGCAGACCCAGCCGCAGAGCTGGAGCGCGTGGGCAAAGTAGCCGTGCCGATCCGGGTGATGCAGGCGTTGGATGCGGCGCTGGAGATCCTGCACGCCGAGCACATCGCACGACGCGATGGCGATACCGCAACGCTGCTGGGTGAGCACCTGGTGGATGGACTGCTGGTGGCCGGACGGGAGCTGATCAAGGCATCCGCAGGACGACAGCTAGATGCCCGCTGAGCGCAAACCTATGACAGACCCGCTACCGTTCTAAGGGACTAAAGCACGCTGACCCATCAGCCGGTATGCAGTCCGCTGTAGCCAGCCACTACTTGCCGGAGCTCCCTCCCCCCATGATCAGAGGCAACGATCCGATGAGCCGCCTGACCGGCAATGCATGGCTGGCCGAATTTGACCAGACGCTTCAACGCTACTACGCGATCACCTGCGAAGATGCGGGGGCCGACGGCACTGTGCTGCAGCGATACGCTGATCTGCCGGCGGGTGAGGCCGCGATGGCATTCGCGGAGGACTACGATCTGGGTCCGCTGGACTGGTGGAGTATCGGGCGCGTCATGCGCTGAGGGGGCGGGCGGTGATCGGATATCAGCTGCGAATTGGAACCCGGACGTGGCCGTTCGGCCACCGCCTTGGTCATTCCGTCCATTGTTGCGTGCGCGACAAACCCATAACATCGGCTTCTGCAGAGCGCGCGCTCAATGTTCCGTCAAGGTATTCCGAAGCCTCCTCAGTTCGTAATAAACGTCTATATCGTTGATGAAAAGAAGACGGCCACGTACTTCCAAGACTATCTGAAGGAGTTCTGCGAACAAGCCATGTAGCCCAGCGGTGACAAACCGATACTGCCCGAGCTGTTGATCAGGGGAACCCTTGCAGGATGATCCGCGGAGGGATCAACAGGGCGCCATTTACGATATGGCTGGCTATCGTCAAGTGGACGCCATTCGGCCTCAGTGGCTGTAGGCCACGACCAGATCTCCATTGATCAACGCCACTTTCACCGTATCCTGCAGCCGCCTTATGGCATGCACGGTCCGAACGGTAGAACCCAGGTCCCCTTCAAGCGCTCCTCGCCCGTCTGGCGAGGCCTCCAGTGCGGACAATTGCTGGAGCATGCCCTGCGTGTAAGGATCAATCGGTTCTTTTGCATAGCGTGAGCAGCCCAGTTTGTCTGCAAAGGCCTGGTCAATGGGCAGGTAGAGCCAATTTTCTTGAGCGTCGATGTCAAACTCACCCACCGCATGCAGATGGCGAAGCAGCGGACTCCCAGCAAGTATGGTCGGACCGATGATCAGCTGGGAATCGAACAGCGCTTCGCCTTCATCGATGTCATTCATGGATGTCCTTTCCTATGGCCACTCACAACGAGTCTGCGCTTGTTTTAACCCAAGTCTTTTCCAATAGGCAATCGGGGCACGCTCCGATTCGGCACAGCGTCGGATCACGCTCCACTCTTCAGAAGCGGCCGTGGACCATTTTCCGGTTCCTCAAGCGTCTCCGCTGGACAGTGGATACCCAGGCGTCTATTGGGTAGTGCGGCGCATATCGCGTGCATGCGGCGGATGACAACGCAGCCCCTGCCCCGGCAGTTCCAGTCCGCACGCGGGGCGAATATGCGCACACTGCTGAGGGTGACGCGGGTACCAGGATTGCAGATCCGGCTCGAGGTTGCGGCGCCGTGAGGTGCGCGCTGATGTGTAGCGATGTGGATGATGCATTGCTGGCGACGTTCGTGAAGCGCTTCGCCGCTACTTCGGTATTGGGCGTGAGGATGCGGGCGTGGAACGAATGGACTGGTTGGGCTGGGGGCGCTGAGAGTTGCGTGGCCACTGGCGAAGCGACGAAGCATCCGTTGTTACATCAGCCTCAAATCCATAATATCCAAGTAGACGGAACGACATGATTGATAAGGGATCTACCCGATGAACTCAGCTTCTCCCAAACCCAACAAGGTGCTGCTTGGCCTGCTGATCGTGCTTGCCATCGTGAATGCAATTGATTTCGTATTTTATGGCATGAGCCTGCACAACCTTGTCGCTTGTATCGGGTTCTTATTTTCCGCCTGGGGAACCTGGAGCGCGAGAAAGGGGTTGGCCATTCTGGGCGCGATCATGGTGATTGGGGCTATTGCGTGGAAGTACCTCGCTGGCTAGCGGAGCGCCTTCGTCTTTTGCAACGTTGCAGACCGTCCAGCGTTCAAACGCACAGTGACCGAAGGGAGACGTGCCATGGCACATCCATAAAACGGCCTCAGTGAGCTTGGCTACCTCGTGGAACGGACGCTTCAGTGTTGACCTTGTCTGCTTGTGATTCATCACACTAGGCTCCGGCTGTCTGAGTCACGGGTCGTGAACATATCCAGCACACACCGTCACCCCATCCCCTGAGTTCGCGCCTGTATCCCCTGCTGCATCCGCTCGGTCTCCGCCTGCTGGTCCAGTTGCTGTGATATCGCACGCTGCTCCGCATGCTGGCTCACCACAGCAAACTGCTGCATGGATTCGGCTACCGGGGCCATGGCGGCTTGCGCGGTCGGCATGCTGGCGCGCAGGTGCGCCGGGTCGCTCGGCTCGCCTTGCACCACGTACAGGGTGTGGCCAGCAGGATTGCGCTCAGTTGCGTTGCTCAGCAGCACATGGTCCACCCGCGACAAATCGTTGTCCTTGGCCAGAACCAACAGGCTGGCACTCATGCGCTCACTGGTCTCATCAAAGCTACGGCCGTGCTTCGTGTCCAGGGCTGCCACGCCCTGTCGAACCTGCTGATAGAGCTCGAAATCTCTACGATCCAACTGTTCAGGGCCTTTGCGCTCAACGTGAGCAACCTCAGGCTTAGGCATCGCGTCATGGGCAATGGGCTCGGGCGGCATCGGTACGTACTCAGACCGCCCCGCACGTTCCCTTGCCTGCATCGCCGTTGCGGCAGCCATGCCAGTGGGGTCCTGTGGCCGAGTGGATGCAACGCGGATGCTCCCGTCGGCTGGCAGCGTGCGTTCGCCGTCCAGCGCGGCGTGCGCAGAAAGCGGTGGCGCGCGGTCCCGAACGGTCTGTCGAATGGCTTCAGCGTCCGCCAGAGCCTTGGCCTGAACTGGACCTGGCATCTCTGACCTACCCGCGTCGCCTTCTTGCTGCATCTCTTCACGACGCGCCTGCGTCAACGGATCATGCATCGCTGTGGGAATCGCCGCAGGACGCGCCGAAGTGTGCTCCCGAGCGGCCTCCTCGCGTCGCTGGGCAGAGGTGGCTTCCTGACGCTGGCGCTCCGAGGGGTCTGCTGCAGGTGTCGACGGCGCGGCACGCTGTGTCTCCGTCTGCGTCGGCACTTCTGCTGACGTCGGCCTGGGTGCTGGTGCCACGACGGGAGCAGGCGCCGTCGCGGCGGCCACTGAGCCCGCTGTAGCCGTGCCTGCGGCATACCCGGTGGGCATGGAAGCCGGTTGCACGGCCGGCCCCGGGTTGCGGCCCGTATCACGCTCGCGTATGCCGTCCTGTTCCGTGGTTTGCGCGCGCACTGTGTCGGTGGGCGAGCCATTCGCCATATGCGCCGCAACGACTGCAGCCTGTTGAGCCTCAGTGGTGGAGGCACCTTGGCGGTTTGCTTCGTGAAGCGCCTGGCGGTGGGCATCCTGCTCCTGGGGTGACAGGGCTTCGATCCGCAGCTCCGGCGCGTCGTGGATGGGCGCCTGCTGGTCAGGGCGCACGCTTACCGTGTCCAACGTAGGAACGGGCCCAGTCGCCCGCACAGGCGCAGAAGCCTGCTGCTGAGACGCTTGGAATTTTGCAATGTCCTCAAACGTCGTGGTGGCCGTGAGCACCATCCGGTTTCCACCGGCGTCACTGAAGGCGGCAATCGCGCTTTCCGCACTTGGCGCGTGCGTACGCGGATCGGGCATCAGTTCCAGCACGACGTACGGTTGGCGACCGTTGCTGGCTAGGTTCTGTTCCACCGCTGCCGACGTGACAGCCAACTGCGCTTCGCTGCACTCAATGCCATGCTTCTCGTAAAGAGCAGCCACCTGCCCGCGTATGCCTTCAGGGGCGAGTTCCAGCTTGGACCGGATGCCTTCCGCCATCGTCGTCATATCGTCGACGCCGGCGTTCTGGCTGTGCCAGGTCACATCCAGTTCTTCGGTGAGGTTTCGGTTCGCCGCAGTATCGTACAGCCGACCCTCGTTGACCCACCGTCCATCTACCTGACGGGTGTAGTCGGCACCGTCACTTGCCTTCAGCGTATCGGCACTAGCGCGTGCTCTCTGGATCGCATTGGGTATTGACGGATTGTCGGAGTCGCCGAAGTCGCTCCAGCGCTGCTGCGCATGCGCCACCATTTAGCGCGCGGCCATGGCGGCCGGTGTATTGGCTGCATTCTGTGCGATCACGGTCCGCGCTTGCTCATCCAGCGCTAGCGCACGCTCGGGCGAGACTGGCTCGTTCCGGGTAACAGCGATGCGGCCGTCAAGCGTCTCCTTGATCTCCAGCGTCCAGTCGCTCGACTGCGGGTCGCGAACAAACGTCCGTCCACTCTCGAACGGGCCGCGCGGCGGCTGATCCGCAGCGCTGGCACTGAGCCGGTACGGATCCTGCGGGGTGGGCGGCGTGGCGAGCCCCAGTTCGTAGGATGCTCGGGCCGCCTGCCAGTTCAACTGGCGCTCCAGCGTGCCGGAGGCCACATAACTGGCGCGGAAGGTAACGTCATCGCCCTGTGCCGTCTGCACGGGACGCACTTCCACGCCCGTTCCCGTGTCGCTGCTCTGCACCTGTTGCTGATGCGCGGCGCGAAGCCACCGGCCCTCTGCATCGGCCGGATCGCGGGTCCACGCGCGGCCCATGGGATCGATCTGGGTGTAGATGCGGTCGATGTCCTTCTGGTCGGCCCAGCGCTCGCCAAGGATCGCACCCACCGCGCCCCCGCCGATGCCCGTCGCCAACGCGCCGGGTCCGGTCCAGGACCCTGTGGCGAGGCCAACGCCCGCGCCGGCAACGAAGCCGCCTACCGCGCCGCCGACGTTGCGTCCGATGAAGTGCGCGGCCGTGGAATCGGCCCCTGCCGCATTGCCCTGCGCGTTCAACTCCACCCACTTGTGACCGGATGTAGCGAAGTCGTGCGCCAGCAGCGCAACACCGGCGACGCCGGCCACCTTCATGCCCGGGCTGACGCGCGCAGTCTGCGAGGCGTCGCCTGCGATCTCGGCAGCTGCAGCGGCGCCCGGCGGCCCGCGCGGCGCGCCCGGTTGCCCCGGTGCGTGCGGTGTCAACTCGGCTACGTCAGCGTACAGGCGGGGGCCCGTTGCCATCTGTGGACGCGCAGCAACCCAGTCAGCGCGGGCGCGCGTCATGTCGGCCAGGTTCAATGAATGGAACGCATCCACGGGCCGGCTGAAGAGCGTCTTGTTGACTGCGTCCCATCCTTCGATAGGCGTGAGATGCCGGCGCACGTGGGCGACGTCGACCGCATGGCCGCTGTTGATGGTGGCCTGCTGCGAGATGGTGCGCTCCAAGGCCTGGTATTCCGCAGCAGACTTGCCCACGAAGGCACGCGGATCAGGCCCAAAGGCGCTGACCGGGTAGCCGTTGATGCGAACGTCCGGGTGCTCGAGCGCGGTGGTGAGTTCGAAGTTGCTGAAGCCGCGGTTGGGTGGTGCGTTTTCGACAAAGGCGAGCAGTGGCTTGCCGGTAGCGATGGCGTTCTTGAAGTATTCGGGGCTGCCTGCGTTCCACATGATGTCTTGGAGGGCGGCGGCGTGGGTCCCCAGGGGCTCTACATCCAACGCCGTCATGAATTTCGCGAGCTTGCGTTCCATCACCTTGAAATCAGGATGCTGCGAAGGCGAGTCGTCAATATCCTGTATTAATTTCCCCCAATGCGTGTCACCAATGATCCCGGCAGTTCCACCGACATCACTCTTGTAATCCAAAGCATTTCGGTAATTCGAAACATTCGAACCATCTCTGCCGGAGAACCCGACATAGTCGACTCCCCGGGGAAGCTCAGGAGGATGGCTCCGCAATTTTTCTTCCAGATAATCTGCGTAGCTCGACGTAGCATCTGGCCCGGACCCCGGCGATTGGAGGTAGTCAACAACCACCTTCAAGTTCTGCTCCGAAATGAGGCTGCGGTCAGCCTTATTCTTTGCGGCACTTAGCGTCGTCTTGGCAAAGTCGGAAAATTCAAATTTGGCCATCTCTGGATCCTCAGAGAATGTGCGCCGGCACAAAAACTTCTGCCAGGATGACCTCACACTCGTTCGGCACACCTGAGATTTGGATATCAGATAACCCTTCGCCGATCAGGGATTCAGAGCTTGCTAAAGCTACATACCGCAGGTCTACCGTATTGGTCGTCTGCCCCGCGAATGCAGCCACAAGCCCGCGCGCGATGCTCTGCAGAAAAGTGAAGTCCGGCTCGATGCTTCCGAAGAGGGACTTCATTCGAAGAATGTCGCGCAATACCCAAGGCGGACTAAGGTTCACGGTGTACGTCCACACCGGGCGATTCGACGTGCCGTCTACTCGCTGATCGCCAAACATACCAAGCCCGCCCACTGGCTCTCCGTTGCGTCTGAACGTGTATTGATATTCGATGGACCCGCCCGGCTCCGACTGATCAGAAGGAAGCACGCGCGGAAGCAAGATAGATATCCCACTCTCCACGTCGAAGGCGGAACGTTCTCTAGGGATAAAATTAACCGCCATGCCTTTTCCTCAGATTATTTTCTGCAAAGTGCACCCAAGCAAGCACTATCTTACCCTCTCGCGAAACGGTGCCTTCGTCCCACGTGAGGGCACGGGACCTCATGAGCGCCTCTAGCGAGCTGGTTGCTATGTAGCGCAAGCCTTCCCTGTGTCAAAGCTGATCCGCATACATGTGTCACCTGGCAAGGCGCGCTGGGATGGAGACCTCAGCGAGGACTACGGCACCATCGGCCAAAATTGGATTCTCGCCTGAAATCACCACTCCGCAGCTCGCCAGCGCCTCTGATGTAGTGGTGACGACATAGCATACGTTCTCTTTGTTGTTTGTCTGCCCGGCGTACGCGAGCACCAGCCCTCGAGAGAACTGCTGGAGGTACGAATAGTCGCCTTCCGAATTAGCAATCTTCCGTTTTAATGCCAGCAGATCTTCGATCAGCCAATCATGGCCTAGGTCGAAAAAGAAGACATGCTCACGCCACCCATCTGACTCTATGATTTCATCAGGACCTGAAAAGCCCAGCTCGCCTATGCGCTCGCCATTTTGATAGAGCCCGAACTGGTACTCAGTTCCTTGCGTACCGTCTGGCAGCTCGACCGGCAGAATCCGAGGCTCAGGGATGCTTATCCCGCTGGCAGGGTCATATGAAGACCCTTCACGCGCTTGAAAATTAAGTGCCATGTGTCGTTCTCCACCTCAACCCGCATGCTTGGGAACGAGAGCCTCAGCAAGGATGACTATTCCGTCATCCAGAACTTGAGTCTCGCCAGAGATGAAAACGCTCGCTGCGGAGAGGGCTTCGAACGTCGTAGCAGCAGTGTAACGAAGGGCATCCTCGTTGTCCGTACGGCCGGCATAAGCTAATACCAAGCCTTGAGCCAGCTTGCAAAGAAACTCGAAATCTTCACCATCCGCATGAAAAACGGCCTTGAACTCGAACATGGCCCTGAGAAGCTTCTCTGTACCAAGATGGAACGTGAAGACCCACTCCCGCTGCCCGTCCTTTTCGACGTAGTTCCGAGTCTGTGCGGCTGTCGTATAGTTGCTCTCCCTCGCGGTTGAATATGCGAATAGGTACGTTCGTACGAGTGTGGATGAAATCCAGGCTAGCGGGTGTCTTCTCGTAGATGGCATCACGCGCTGCTTGCGGGACGTGTCGGCCGAAGCCATCCCTATCCAAGCTGTCCGTGAATCGCTGGTCAACCCCAAGCTCGCTCTCCAGCTTAGGCGAAGCAACTACTCTTACCTCGACCTGATAGCCCTTCTCTTGCAGACCCTTGATCAGGGAGTCCGAAGCCCATTCTCCGTTGCTGAGAGTTGTATCGAAGATGAGATTTTTCTTTGCATCAGATGCCGCACCAAGGGCCTCATCAGCCCATCCACTGGCATCCATATGAGTTCGACCGGACCACTGATACGGGTTCTGCTCACGGAACCTATCGACATCTAGGTGGAACTCACGCAACGCGTCAGGATCGATAGCAATGACATCGCCGCGCAGCTCGCTACTTGCCGCTCTCGCTAGGCCTCCCTTGCCAGCACCGGGCTGCCCACCAAGGATGATTGCCTTCGGGCTATCGAGAGAGGTGGCCGCGGCAAGCCGCTCCTCTGGCATGATCCGCTCACGGAAGACTCGCTCATGATCTTCCTTACTCAGCAAGTCTGACGCGCTGCTCATTCGGGTGCATCCGCGCGCATTTCGAAGTAGCTCCAGAGATCGTCATCGTAGGCCCACGCCTCCCTCCACAACAACCGAGACATCACCTTGTACTTCGCCTCGGCCTGAACTACCGCGCTTGCGTCTCCACTGGCAGTGGCGGCCTCAAGCTCTCTTCTCGCCTCCGAGGAAAATGCTTCCAACCGCCCTTCCAGCGCGAGAACCGCACGCTCAGCCCGCGGCGTAACTGATGGCGGATACTTAAGCACTCCACTAAGCACTTCTCGGAGCCGCTCGACGTGCTCCGGATATCCGCTGAGCATCTCAACGAGACGTGAGGGAACTGGCGGGGGCAGGACGGACATGATGCGTCTCCTTATCATCGATGTTTGTGCATATCTCAGTATTGCATGGCGACCATTTCCTGAGGATGGCCACTCGCGTCAGGCGTCAGGCGTCAGGCGTCAGGCGTCATGAGCTCAGGGCTATGCCCAGCCTAGAAATTACGGGATCTGGACCGGCCAGACTTCCGTAGACATTCATGAGCCGCTTTGCGCGTAGCGCCGTTCAAACTCTACAGGGGCCAAGTTGGACCGAGCAGGCTCACGTCCCGCCCTCCAAGGTTGATCGTCGTGTTGTGACCCCACACTCCCAAGCCGCCAATCCGTCGACCGTTCTGATAGAACGCGTACTGGTACTCCGTTCCCGGGCTACCATCCGGCATCGTCATGGGAAGAGTGCGCGGTTCCGGAATGGTGATGCCACTGGCTGCATCGTAGGCAGCGCCCACGCGTGACTGGAAATCGAGTGGCATGCTTCCTCCTTGAATAGAGTTAAACGCGTTGAGCTATGCCGCCCATCGCGGCGCCCCAACCTTCCCCACCTCAACGCAGCTTGTAAAGCACCGCCGCGCCGGGGCGCGCCTCAAACGCCGGCACGGTCTGCTGGGTCAACGCCTTTCCCTTGGCGTCCCAGACCAACGTCTCGACCGGGTAGTCGTCCTTACCCGTCATCTCACCGATCTTGCTGACGATCACCGCCGGCGCGTCAGCGGCGTCCGGATTCCAAGCGAACACGCCTACGCGGCCGTAGAACACGGCCGGGGCGGAGGCATCCAGGCGGCGGTCCGGGCACATCACCAGGCCGCGGTCGATCATGACGCGCAGTGCGCCAACCGGCACCATCTTCACGGTCGGATTGGTGCGCTCGGCGCTGTGGCCGGGGCAGACGTTGGCGGCGCGGGTGACCATGTTCTCGGCGACTTCGCGATCAGACTGGGCTAAGGCCGAGGCGGGGCTGAGGCAGAGGGCGAGCAGGGCAATGGGGGCATCCGTGTCATCGCAGGTTCCTTGGGTGGCTATGGGGCGAACTTAGCAACGGCTGGGGGATGAGTTGCAAAAATAATGTGAGGCCGGGTGTCGCGTCGGTCTGCCGCTACGTTCGCAATAAGCCTTTGCGGTGAGCCTCGGCCGCCCATGAGCCGGGATCACCCTTGCGTAGCCTAAGTAGAGCCATGCATTGTCACTTTTCCAGATTCGGCCATGTACCCAATGACTTATGGATGGTATGGACACGCTGGCGACGAAGAGCGTCAGCCGGGACTGTTCTCCTGTAGCTACTCGAACAATTTGCTCTGTCTTGCGCCTTGGCGCAGGTGGCCAAGTGGCGGCCTGCTTCCGACCGCGTTGGTGAATCAGATATCAGTCACATCCACGAAGGAGATGCCACTCACTCCTGCGTCCATCGAGATACCAGCGGCTTGGACAGCACTTCGGAAGTTTCTGTCGCAGAACGGGGAAGGGTTGAACGGCGTCAAGAACACATGCACACCCGCCAGCGCGTCGCGCTTGAACACGAGCCTCGCCCCACCTCCCAAGGAGTAGAACTTGCCCCGGACGTAGTCATCATCGACCTTGATCCTGAGCTGGGATGCCTCTTCGTCCAGCGCGTCCACCTCCCGCACGACATCGCACAAAAAACGGCGCGGTCCGGCTGATCCGTCGGCCAGGCGAACTTCGCATTCAACGAAGGCAAACGCTTCAGAATCTATTGCTGACATCGCCCGCTGGAGCCGCTCAGACACCAGCCAGTAACCACTGAAGCCGCCTTCCATGTCTCGAGGCACAGGTCCTTCAGACGGATCGAATACCACACGCGGCACTTCGCTGAGTGGCGGAAATCCCCCCGCATCTGGCCGTAGGATCAGTCGTGGGGCTGTCTGAAGTTGCTGGATGTTCTCAAGGCGCGCACCGCGAAAACGTCTGTTGCTTTCTGATTCTGGCCCGAACATGAAGAACACGCCTTCAGCAGACGGGTGCGTGCCTTTTCGCTTCATGCGGTCGGTCTCCTCTACTGGCGTATGGACCTTGCTACAGCGTGGACTCTGCGACTTCAAATATCTGCCGCATCGGTAAACCATACGCCATATGTTTCCTTTTCTGTCCCCATGCCTGCGCCCATGATGGCATCGCGCAGATGGCGATCACAGAAGACGAGGCGACCCGAGTACGGGGTCCTGAACACATGTGCCGCGCCCACGGCATCTTTTCGAAATACCAGACTGCTGCCGCCGGTCAGGTCATAGAACTTACCAGCAGGGAACTCGTCGCTCCGTTCGATAGTCAGCTTCGAAGACGCTTCATCCAGCGCATCAAGCTCGCGGATGACGTCACACAAGTAATAGGACGGACCCTTCTTACCGTCACTGAGGCGATAGTCAGCCGCAACGAACGCGAAGCCAGCTGGATCTACCTGCGAGAGGACCCGCTGGAGTCTTTCCGAAACCATCCAGTAGCCGCTGATCCCACCCTCAAGGTCTTGCGGCGGGCCACCCTCTTCTGGCGAGTGCACGAGTCGCGGTGCTTCGCTCAATGACGGGAAGCCGCCGCTGGCCGGGCGTAGGATCATTCGCGGTAGTGTCCGCAGCGTCTTGACGTTCTCGAAGACTACTCCGTGACCGCGACCACCGCGGGTCGTGTCAGGTTGCAACAGGAAGAATTCCCCGAGTTGCGGCTGAGCCTGGTTCACTGTCTATTCTCCATCAGTGCGCCGAGACACGTACCAGTCGCCCTCAAAGGCAGCGTTGCGAACCGGCGCCTTACCGTAGGCGCCCTCGTACGTTCTGGCGTAGGCGGCCATCCTTGATTCGTCGATAGCATACGGGGTAAGTCCCATCACCTCAGGTTCCGCCCTGCGCAGATCGAGGCGATCCCACGGATCCTGTTCTTCTACGGAGCCGTCCTCGGTGATGGAATCGTTGGAGGAATATCTTTCCAGCATGCGCTCAATGGGCGCCCGATCTACATAGTTGATGACCACCGAGATCTCCTTCCGGAAATCATTGGTTCGCGGATTCGCCCGGCACCAGTGTCCGTCGGCGTCATATCCGGTCACTCGATCACCAGCGACACGCCACCGCCCGGCCGAGGCGCGATCTGGCTGTCGAGGTAGTTGGCCGGAACACGGAAGGTATTCGGGCCCAGCTTCGCGCCCACCGGTGCATCAGTGTAGGTGTGGCTGTCGATGGTGCGACCGGTATGGGGGACGTCCGACTTGGCGGCATTCCCACTGTCTTCGGCGGACGGCGGTCTAGCGCAGGCACCCACGCTCAGCGCGACGACGAGAGCACATCCCAGCAAGCGGCAGGAAGACATCAGGCGCATTGTTGGCCTACCCATTGCGAGATTGTGGCTGACTATAAGCAATCCTCGTGGGACGTGCGTGACACCGCAGGGTCAGGGGGCGGAGCTGGCAGAAGGGTGCACACCGGGCCGGCACGCGGTAATGTTGGACAAGAGACAGAGGCAGGCCAACGTAATGTCGCACTGTTGCCGCTGCGTCTGCTGCCAACCGATCGCACCGGTTCTACAGCGTCAGTGATTTCAAGGAGGAACACCATGCTGGATACGCCAGACCGTCGTAGCAAACTAAGCCTTGTCCTGCTACTTCTCGGCCTGCTTTTCCTGATGCTGGCCATCGCCTACCACGTGAGTTTCATTGGCTTCGCAATGATTCTTTTGGGCGCATCCGGCCTGCGTGATACGCGCTGGCAAGTGGGCATCATCCTCGCGTGCCTTGGCATGGCAACTGTGTGGGGCGGATACCAGGTGGGCAAGCATCGGGCGCTGGCAGACTCGCGTGTTGCAGGGGGTCAGTCTTCTCCGATGTCAGACGGCGCCTCGCTGTCACCTGCCTTGCCAGTCCGTAAGAAGCTCACTATTCAGGTTCCTTCCTGAAACCTGTGTTCCCGGCTTAACGGTTGACCATGTCGTAGAACCAAAGACCGTTCGATTTCTTCGCGGTGAGAATGCCTGCATCCTCTACGGCGTCCTTGAATGTCCGGTCGCAGAAGACCCCGCCATGGAACGGCAATCTGAACACGTGCGCCGAACCCAGCACATCCCGTTTGAAGGCCAAACGAACCTCACCGGTAAGACCGTAGTACTTACCTTCTTCAAAATCGTCACTGATCACGAGGTCGAGAGTGGAGGCGTCCTCGTCGAGGGCATCTACGGTGCGCATCACATCGCAGAGGAAGTAGGTGGGTCCCTTCGAGCCGTCAGCCAAGCGATAATCGGTTTCCGCGAAGACAAACGCATCAAGATCAACCGCCTCCATCACCTGACGTAAGCGCTCTGAGACCAGCCAGTAGCCGCTCATCCCGCCTTCCAGATCCTCGGGCGGCACTCCCTCGCGAGTGTGATAGACCAAGCGCGGGGTCTCGCGCAGCGGCGGAAAACCACCCGTCTTGGGCTGCAGGATGATACGTGGCGGCGTCAATAGGGCCTGCTCGTTCTCAAAGACGACCCCGTGTCCTTTCCCGCCACGAAGGTCATCCGGCCGTAGCTGAAAGAATTCCCCGGCCTTCGGCTGATTCTTGGCGATGATTGCCATGATATTCGTCCAATCCTTTTAGCGGCGAGGGTGTTGAGCCATTGCAGGCTAACCTGATCGGCGGAGCCATTTCCAGCATTCAGAATGGTGTTCTACGCCGACCTGCCGACCTACTCCATGGGCGCCGCGTCGCCAGACGTCTGCGTTCATGAAGTGCGATTCTCAGGAGATGGGCCATGAAGACGGCGGGCACTTCGAAGCAAGTCAGAACTCCCAGCCAGCGCTGTGTGCGTCAGGGATACCGACTTCATCGAGTGGAGCGGGAACGCGTGTTTTGGCCCGATTGCGGTAGTAATGCGCCACGAGGGCATGTCACGCTGGCTGGATTCAACCTTGCCGACGGCAGTTGACGACGTCTTCGAACCAAACGCCGTTTGAGGCTCTAGCTGTGACGATACCTGCGGCCTCGACGGCCTCCTTGAAGAAGCGATCGCAGAAGACGCCACCGTGGAACGGAAGCTTGAACACATGCGCGGAACCGAGGACCTCGCGCTTGAACGCAAGCCTGACATCACCGGTAAGTCGGTAATACTTGCCGGCCTCGTAGTCGTCGCTGATGATGATTTTTAGTTGCGAGCTCTCCTCATCCAGAGCATCGAGCGTCCGCGCAACGTCGCAGAGGAAGTAGGTGGGCCCTTTTGATCCATCCTCCAGCCGATAGTCAACGGCAGCGAAGGCGAAAGCACCCGAATCGACCGTTTCTATCACTCTGCGCAGCCGTTCCGAGACGAGCCAGTAGCCGCTGAGTCCGCCCTCCAAATCTTGCGGTGGTACACCCTCTTGAGGGCGGTAGATGAGCAGCGGGGTTTCACGAAGCAATGGAAACCCGCCGCCCTCCGGCTGAAGGATGATCCGTGGCGGCGTCAGCAAGGCGTCTTCGTTCGTAAAGACAACGCCGTGGCCCTTCCCACCTCTAGCTGCATCGGGGCGGAGCTTGAAGAACTCGCCGGCCTTCGGCTGATTCTTGATGATGGGTACCATAAGAGACATCCTATCAATGCGGCGGCGCGCAGGTCTCGAGGCACCCCGTGGTCGCCGGCATGGCGTGGACGCGTGACTGGCTACCGGAATGTTGACGGAGCTGCTTTTATAGTTCGACCGATCAAGAGCGAGGGAATGGCTTCATGAGTGTCAGTGCACCAAGCCGATGCCTCGCCCTGGCAATGGCCGCTGCCCTGATCACTACGGCCTGCGCCAAGGCCCCCACCACTGAGAAGGGTGAAAGGGAAGCTGCCATGTCAGAGAACACAGCCGAGAGCCTCACCTTGGATGGGTACACATACACGACACTGCCCGTTGAGGCACGCATCGGACCGCACCGGTTCGCGTTCCCTGCCAACTACTACGATGACCAGATTGGCCCTGCCATCGGCGGCGGCCTTGGACTTACCCTCATGTGGCCAAGCCTGCAGGCGGCCCCACCGGGCACGCGCCCTACCCGCTCCATGGCGGATCACTACCGCGCTATCAGCGTCTCGATCAACTACGTGGACAAGGTCCCGGTATCGGGGCTGCTGCAGCGCATGGCCAGTACCGAGGCGACAACCGAAGAGAGGGCGATCGAGCGTACAGACCCCCGACGGCGGCTGGACCTACGGGCTCCCGGCACGCCGCAGTTCGGCCTCGTCCCGTACGCCATTGATGAAACGAGAATGAAAGCCTACGCCCAAGCGTACTCGAAGCAACGTGGCGAGGCGCCAGTGAGGAATCCGCGAACGGAGAAGGAGTGGTATGTCGCCCGCTCCGGGAATGATGAGCTCACCACGCTCATCCGGTGCGACCGTCCACTGGACGGTCTTAGCGGGCTGGTCATTGAGGGTGAGCTGTTGGTTCCCGACGCCGCACCCGAGGTTGCCAGCTGTACGCACGACTTGGTCGATATTCCAGACAGTCTCTCGATGACGATCCGCTATCCGCGCGTGCTGCTCAAGGATTGGAAGTCCATTGAGGATGCAGCGCGGGTAGTGTTGGCTAGGTACCGAATCCGCTGATTCAGTCAGCCCTTAATGCGCTTGGCGACGATACCGATCACGAATACAAGAATTTCTGAAGTTGCCAAGCGCTGACGTGAGCTGCCCTCGAGCGTGAGGTACGAAGCGTGACTGCTTACCGAATCGTTGACGGAGCGGGCTCTACAATCCGGCCGATGACCCACAAAGGATTGGTCCCATGAGTGTCCTGTCACCCATTCGGTGCATTGCCCTGGCATTGGCCGCGGCCCTCAATACGGCGTGCGCCCAGGGACCATCGTCTGACAAGGCTGAAAAGGAAGCTGCCATGACCGAAAATTCCGCTGAGAGCCGTACCGTGGACGGGTATACCTACACGACACATCCCGTAGAAGCGCGCATTGGCCCGCACCGATTCGCTTTTCCTGCGAACTACTACGATGACCAGATCGGCCCCGCGGTTGGGGGCGGCGTAGGACTGACCTTCCTGTGGCCATCAATGGAAGCCGCGCAGCCGGGATCGCGGACTGATCGCTCTATGGAGGACCAGTATCGCAGCGTCGTCGTATCGATCGATCATGTCGATAAGACTCCCATCGGAGAGTTGCTTGAGCGGTTGACGACCACGGACCCCACGACCGCTGAGGGCTCCCTTTCGACACGGGATCCGCTGCGTCGATTGGATCAACGAGTGGCAGGTGAGCCGACCATGGGCCTTACGCCCTACCTGATTGATGAAGCAAAGATCCCGGCCTTCGCCGCGGCTTTCGAGCAGGAGACGGGGCTGCCTTACAAAGGCGATTCGCTGAACTCTGACGACTGGTACATCTCACAAGCGGCAGGCGGCCCCATTGAAACGTTCATCAAATGCGACAGCAGAAAGCGCATGGCCGATGGACTCACTATTGAGGGTAATCGGTTGGTCTCCCAGCAGACCGGCAGAGTCGCCGCATGCACTCATTATTTCGTGGATGTGCCGGACAGCCTTGCCATCCGGATGAACTATAGCAGGGCCGTGCTGGCGGATTGGAAGCGGATGGAGAGCGACCTGCGCGCCGCGTTGGCACGCTACAAGGTGAGTTGACGCGGCTTGGTTGCCAACAGCCTTTACGATAGGAACCGTGATCGCTTACCGAGTCCTTGACGCTGCGGCCCCTACAATCCGAGCGATGACCCACAAAGGATTGGTCCCATGAGTGTCTTGTCACCCAGTCGACGCTTTGCCTTGGCACTGGCCGTGGGGCTCAACACAACGGCATGCGCCAAGGGACCATCGTCTGAGAAGGCTGAAAAGGAAGCTGCCATGACTGAGAATCCGGCCGAGAGCCGCACCGTTGATGGGTACACCTATACGACCAAGCCCGTTGAGGCCAAGATCGGACCACATCGGTTCGCGTTCCCCGCCAACTACTACGATGACCAGATCGGCCCTGCTATCGGCGGAGGGGTCGGGTTGACGTTGATGTGGCCGGAGCTTGATGCCGCGCCTCCAGGGACACGCTCTACGCGCTCAATGTCCGATCATCACCGTGCGATCAGCATGTCCATTGATCACGTAGGTGCAGTGCCCATCGACGATTTGCTGCAACGGAGAACCAGTACGGAATCCAAGACCGAAGATGGTTCAATCGAGCGGCAAGACCCTCGTAATCGATTGGACATGCGCAGGCCTGCGCCTGAGCAGTTCGGGCTTACCCCGTACGTCATCGATGAGGACCGGATGACGGCCTATTCCAAGGCTTACTTGGCACAGCGAGGCAATCCACCTGTCCGTAACGTCAGGACCGAGGATGACTGGTACGTCGCCCGCTCCAGCGGCGACACACTGTCAACTTTCATCAAGTGTGATCAGCCCCAGAACGGTCGCCAAGGTCTGGAGATCAAAGGCGCAGCGCTGGTATCCGATGGTGCAGAGATGGTTGCCAGTTGTTCCCACTATCTTGTGGACCAAACTGACAGCCTATCGGTGACCCTTTTCTATCCCAGCGTCCTGCTGAAGGACTGGAGATCCATCGAAGATGCGGCGCGGGACGTACTTTCCCGTCACAAGGTTCGTTAACACAGCTATGAGCTGGTGCGCTGTTATGCGTTCAAGCCGCAATCGAACTTCAAAGATGAACGATGAGCAGACTGGCCCCAATGGACATTGATGAAGGAGTGGCCATCGAAATGGACGCGCTTATGTACGTTGGACGTTCTTGGGCTAATGGCCTGCCTACCCTGCTCTTCGCGCGGCTCACGTCGATGCCCCACCGCACAGCGGCACGATCAGCTCACGCCCTCATGGCCGTAGGATTGTCGGCCCTGCTCGCGGTACTGCCCGCATGTGCTCCAGCGTCCGACGTGACTGCCATCAGCGCACCGTCTCAGCCAGAGGCGGGCGCGCCATCAAACGGCCCGGCAGCTGTGCGCACGCTCAGTGCAAGCGAACTGCAGCAACGTCTTGTCGCCTACGCGGCCTCCTTGCATGAGCCCTCTGATGCCTCGGAAGAAAAGTTTTGCCGAGCCATGGAGATCACTCTGACACCGGTCGAAGAAGGAAGGGCTGGCGGGGAAGCAAAGGATCAGCCCATGGCGGATGGCTACGCGTTCTATGCCAGCTACGGGAGCCCTACGCGAAGCATGAAGGCGCCCTACCATGGCGTTTCCATTTACAGGCCCGGCAAGAAGGCGCTCACGGAGGACCCGCAAGCTCCCTGCTTCTGGGCTGCATCGACTGCAGGAGAGGCCTTGGCAGCGAGCGGATATGAGCGAGGCGGCGAGCGTGCTTACCAGAGAGGCCGCCTGCAGCAGTACCGCCGCACCTCTTCCGATGGCAGCACAGTGTTTTACGCCGACCTGCTGACCTACTCCACGGGCGCCCCGTCGCCGAAAGTCTGCGTTTACGAGGTGCGATTTTCAGGAGATGTACCATGAAGGACATGGATGCGCGTGTAGAGGCGCTGCTTTCTCAACTGCCCCAAGACCCTCGACTTCCCAAGGGCGCTGAGCACGTTATTCGGCAGGCCATAGCGGAATCTCCGTATCTGCATGCACTTCTGGGCAACGCTGCCTCTGAAAAGCAGATTGGTGCGATCGGAGTCTCCTATGGCGAACATAACGGCGGGCACTTCGAAGCCGGTCAGAACGGCCAGCCAGGCACTGTGTACGTCAGCGCCACCAACTTCACCGAGTGGAGCGGGAACGCGCGCCTTGGCCTGATTACGGAAGTGCTGGGCCACGAAGGCATGCATGGTGTGCTGACCTCTTTCCGGCAGGATGCGCTGGCTGACTTCAACCTTGCCTACGGCAAGGCAATGACGCAGGCCTACCGGGACTATGACGAGCGTGTTGACTTGACCGAGCCGGTACGCAAGTACCTCGATGGCGGACGCAGAGAAGAGGCTTTGGCTGAGATCAGCGGCCTGCGAGCTCTCAACAGTCGCAACAGGAACCTATCGCCTGATGCATCAGAGGCCGAACTCGAACGGCTGCTTGCCCAGGATTCCACCTCGCGATGCATCGACCGATCTGGTCACGCCCCTCAACTGGCAGCGGGAATTGGTTACGAAGATCTGACGACGGGACCCTACCAAGATGGCCCAAGACTGACGCCCGCAGTAGAAAGATGCTTCTACGATGGCTCGGGGACGCTGGGCCGCAACGGCGATTCGGATTACCGGAACTACTACGGTACCTCACCAATTTCCTCTATCGCACAAGGCTACGAAGGGCTCTGGCGCGGCAGGCCCCCTGCGGAGATCCGGGTGGACCTGCACGAGCTGGGCTTGGACCCTCGCCAGCTTGAACGCAATGGATTGGACCTCGGCAACGCCAGGGTGTTTCCCATCATCGATCTCGGCAAGGAAGGGTACGGTCGAATCGAGCTGAACAACACTGCCGATCTCACGCAGAAGCCGCGGGACAAGTCAGACCGTGCCGTGGGCGACGCGCCCCCCACGGCATCAGGACTGGGCCCAAGCGATCAAACATTACTTAACGAGATCCGCAGCAAGGTCGAAATACTCGACAAGGCCAATGGCCGCACCTTCGACGAAACCAGCGAGCGCATGTCGGCCAGCCTGCTGGCCAGCGCCAAGGATGCGGGCATCACCCGCGCAGACCATGTGTTGCTGAGCAAGCAAACTGCAGTTTCACCTGCAGCACAGAACATCTTCGTGGTTCAGGGTGACATGTCCGACCCTGCCGCACTACGTACGCACATGCCAACGGCGGATGCCGCCCAGCGGCCGGTGCAGGAGAGTCTGAGCCAGGTGGAGGCAATCGGGCAGCGCCAAGCGCACGAGCAGGCGGCAGAAACGCAGCGTACGCAGGAGCAACAGCAGCGTGCTTCCTTGCCGTCGATGTAGACAACCATCAACTAGCTCGACTGCCCTGACAGTGAAGCCGCCTCGATGGCCCGGCGTTTCTCTTCTTCGAACAGAAGACACCCGGCATACGTCTCATTGAGCCGGAGGACTTCCTTCTGCAGATCCGGAATACCAGTGAGGATGGCGAGGTGCTGCCCCGCCAGCATCGACATATTGTTGCTAAGGCGGACGACGTTGATCGCCAGGGGCGTTGGGAAACCATCGCGGCTCCGGCACAATGCGTGCGCCCCTGCGTGCACGAATGAGTTCAATGATGACCAGCCATACGCTTTCAGTTCGATGAGGTGCGGCAGCAGGTTGTCCAGAAAAGGGACCTGTGCGAATGCCTCCAACATCTTCGACAGCATCGGCAGTCCCTTCTCGCTCATTCCGGCCTCCGGCGGCCGGGAGAGCAACTCAACCTGCTCATCGATTGCACAGTGCAGAATCCATACCGACCTCGTGAACGCCTCGTACTGGCAGCGGAACAACGCTACCGCCGAAGACGCCATGCCCGCCGCCATCAGCGTACGAAGGGCTTCTGCGTGTTCGAGGCTCAGCAACGCTGCATTCACTGAGGCCAGCAGCCTCGTGGAATGATTCGCGGCAGGATGATCCACGGTGGAGAGGAGCGCCTGGCTGAGCAGCGCGGATCGGTTGAGCAGGTCTTCCATGACGATGACTCCTGATATCTGCGCGTGGAGCATATCCAGCGAAGGGCGCTATCCGACAGGGTGCATGCGGGACTGGTCCCACGCGTTGAGGCAGCTCCGCCCCATCCTCCCCTCTCCCACTGGAGGATGACCATGACCAAGATCAACGTCGCATGGATGGAGGCCTTCGACAAAGAGCTTCTCCACCTGTTCGCCAACGACCATAGCGATGCCGGCATGGATGAGCATCAGTTGGCCTGCTACGCAGATCTGCCACCGCGCGAGGCGGCGCTTGCCTTCGGCAGCGACTACGACCTGGAGCGCGACAATGCGCTCTGGCCGCGCCCGGGCGCGCCTGTGTGAACCGCGCAGCAGCCCGGTACGCCGGCATTCAAGGCAATCGATACCAAGGGATGGCCGCTATGCTGGTAGCGCATCGGAATGGAAACCATGCATGCCCCTTTGAACACCGCCCTGGCACTGAACCGCGTTCTGATTCTGCCGGACGCTAGACGTGCCATGGCCCTGGCGGCGGGCGTCGCCATTGAAAAGCATGATTCCAGAACACGTTTCTTTGATTTGAGCGTGCGAGGGGATCCTGCCCTATTCCTGGACAACTCTAGGCCAACTCTGCTGGTCGTCACGACATCTGCGGTTGCAACGATGCAACAGAGCTACAACGCTGGAAAGACGGAAGGGGCTCACCAGAGAGACGCAGTAGTAATTTAAGCCTACCTGGGAATAGCTGCCCTCGACCCGCGCGGCTGCACCCTGTCTCGGCAGCCACTCGCGTCATCTGATGACACAACAAACCTGGTTCTGGCTAGAATCCTAGGTACTTAGCTTCTGGGACAGGGATCTAGGATGGAACTCCCATTCGAGGTGGGCGCGCTCTACAACCGTCAAAAGCAGATCCATGGGGTGTTTGGCGGGCAACAGCAAGGTGGAATTTCGACACCTAAGGAGCATCCGCTAGTCATCGCGTTCACTGGCGAGGCCGGTGCATCTCATGGCTATCATGATTTCTGGGACGACGACGAAGTCTTTCATTACTTCGGAGAGGGTCAAGTCGGAGACATGAAGTATGTGGCGGGCAATCGAGCGATTGGCGAGCACGTCAAGGAAAGGAAGGCGCTCGTGCTGTTTCAGATGATGGGGAAGGGGCGGCCCTGCCGGTTCCTTGGCAGGTTCATCTGCCAGTCCTCTTACGTTCAACCTGACACGCCAGATCGAGAAGGGCAGCCAAGATCTGCCATCGTGTTCCGCTTGAGATCGCTGGAAACTTCACTGGGCCTCGCGGCAAGTGAGACGAAACAAGCTGAAATCGATACTGCATTCGATGTAGTCGGCGCGACCACCGCAAGGCGTGAAACCGAATTGCGGACGAAGCAGCGCCTTTTCCGCGAGCGCCTGATTGGCTATGAGAAAGGCTGCCGACTGACCGGCATCGAGGACCTAAGGTTCCTTCGCGCGAGCCATATCAAACCGTGGGCAGATAGTACTCATAGCGAGCGCGTTGACGGGGAGAACGGTCTCTTGCTGGCTCCGCATGCGGACCTGCTGTTTGATCGCGGCTGGATTAGCTTTTCGTCGAGCGGTCGCCTACTCGTTTCGAAGGTTCTACCCTCCGATGTAGATGGTCGGCTCGGTCTGAACTTGGATACATCTATTGGACGTGGCACCTTCTCCGAAAGACAACTTGACTTTCTAAGGTTTCACCGCACCTTTGTATTCGAGCGGCTCCCGCGATAAAGCCATCTGGCGTGTTAGCCACGAAGCCTCGTCGGCGTTCACCGATGTGACGCCCCCGGGCCTGAGAATTGGCGGGCTTAGAAGCAGGTGCCCCAGCTATCTTTCTTCATCGCAACGCTGGATAGATTGACTGTACAATCGACGTCCCCCGAGATTGAGTAGCCAAGCGGTTGGGACTCCACTCCTCAATGACAAGGAGATTGGGCGTGGAGAAGCATCGGCACCGGACTCTAAACCCGCCCACTGCTCAAGCCGGTGGACGTCGGATGACGGACACAAGAATTGCGCTCGCCTGTCAAAATGCCGGTTTGACTAAAAACCTCTTAGTTTTCGCTACCCTTAGTGCTATCGCAACTTCTCTGCTAGATCTCAAGAAGCCCCTGCCGCGAGAGTGAACCAAGACCATAGATCCGTGACATACCTGCACGGAAGTCAGCGACACCACCGTAACTAGGGTGCCGCACTTGATCGATCTCAATACCCAGACGTGCGGCGTACGCTCCCGCATCCTGCCCAATCGCGACAATCTTTTGAACCCTTAGAACCCGGATCAGTTCTGCGTTCAAATCCTGCGCAACGCTGAATTCATGTGGACTGAACTTTCTGTTGGTCAGTTGATCACCCTGTTCAAATGGATGAAACGGAAATACGTTCCAAAGCATGGGCGGTGTGTCGATGCAACGAAGCACCGACCAAACCTCTGTAGCCGTTCGCTCGGCGACAATAGGGCCGCAGGTTGAGCGCGCAGGCGTGCCGATCCCATACACCTCACCTAGCTCTCCAAGGTGGGCCTCGTCGGTGAGGGCGACGCCGGTGCGTCGCCCTCCGCGATACCCCAGGTCCCTGCCCATCCACATGACGCGAGAATCGATCATTCGGACCGACTCCAAGTAGCGTTGCAGGAGCGCCCTCCTGATCAGCGGGCTTGCAGCCGATTGATCATATGAGGGGCACACGTCCGCGTATGGGTTGAACACGTTTGGTAGCTTTACTCTTGCGAGGCTTTCGACGAATTTCTTTATACTCGATGCGCTCATTTATTTCCTTGAGACCTTTATACGTTATTTCTCTCGCATCCAAGTCGGCGACGACATAGCCGCCCCGAGCTTTCTTAAGCTGCCTGAACACCTCAAATCCTTTCAGGATTGCGCGAGCCCACTCCCAAGGTTGGCATTTATCCACCTCGTAACCTTTGACCAATGCTCGAATTTGCTTGAGCAGGGCATAGGGGAACTTATCCTGCGTTACGTTCAAGAATAGATGTTCACGTGCCACATTGAACATCCATGTCGAGATTCCCTCCTCGGTTATTATTGCACGAGCCCCATCTTCGTTTTCATCCAAAACATCACTGGATTTTCGCTTCTTCTTCAGCAATGCGCGAAGGACGGGAGACCATCCCAGATAGGCAGCGTATGCCAGATGAAATACGTCGTGAAACCTATAGTCATCGGGCTCATGGCTGTTGTCTGTAAGTCGGTCACCAACATTTATTCCATTGACCGAGATGTAAACGTAGGCAACATCCTTCACCCTCTTCTCTTCGAATCTGACCCAGAGCTTCCTCGGCAGCTGCTCACCAGGTTTGCAAGAGGAGTCGAACAACGGAGTTACGGCACCAGCGCCTTTCGGCCATCTTGCGTTGGTCTTGGCAATGTTCTCGGCAGCAATCTCCTCGAGATCTAGACTGAGAGCATGTGCCAGTAGCGCAAGATCTGCCAAGACTTCAGCCAATTGACCTGCCTGAGAGCGCGGAGAAGACACCAACAGACCGACTCGAGCGGCAAGTCGTTGAAAGGCCTCAACCTCCTTTATAGCTCCTGGTGAAGCATGTGCATTAACAAAACCGACAATCTGCCTGAAACTTGCTTGGGCCGTACTACGCCGGGGAGCGCTCACATTTAGGATCTTGGCGATCTCTTTCAGCGCTGACGCAACCAGTGCCTTCGCGTCGACGTTTTGGTGGAGCGCGATGGCTAGCAGGTACCAAAGGGCATCGCCGACTTCCTCAGCTGCAACTCTCGCTTCTGCGTCGGTCAGCGCATCACGACGCGCTTTCTTGATTCCCGCATACAGCTCACCCACCTCGCCAAAGAGCCCAAGCTTAAGCGTGAAGAGCTGTTCTGCTGATCCAGCGAACTGATTAGACGTGGTGACGGACTCAAGGTAGTCCTCTATTTTGAGCGGACTACTCAGACGGACGCTACTCATATCTCCCCCTTCCAGTTAGCCGGCTGGCCATGGATACCTGGGGAATAGCTCCGCGTAAGCCAATGAAGAAACTCGTCTCTTAATGCTTCCGGAATGTTCACGATGTGACCGCGCCCTGGCCGACAAAGATCATGCCTCCCAAGTTTTCGGGCACGCATGGGCACCTGCACTGCTTGATCGCCAAAGTAATAGAACTCTTCCGCGACCAGCACACGGTCCGCGCTGACATCCCTCCTTAGATTTTCACCGTTTGGCCTCCCACCAACAAAGCTGTGATGGGAGTCGGCCTGTAGCCAGACACCGGCCTCCTTGTGATAGATGTTGTCGCCATAAGCACGCTTGAGGCTTCCGTTGATAGCTGGCCGCTTCACAATGAATCTCGAATCGCGCCAGTACTGGTCAAACGTTAGACCTTCCCCCACTTTCATCGCATAGATGAGATTTCCCGCTCGACCGGTTGACATTGCCCCAACCCCGATGACCCAGTCTCCACTCTGAGCCTTTGCGCGAATCTTTGGCTTGCACGCGGCTAGGGTACAGGTTCCTGAGAACGGATTCGGGGCGAACCCATAGTCGCGCACAACAACGTAACTGTAGAGGCGGCTCATTGGCACTTGATCCTCTTGATGTCACGCGGCTCCATGGAAGAGCTATCCGGACATTCCCATGAGTCCTCACCATTAATTGCAGCAACGATCCTTTCTGAGTTCCAGCCAACTACTGAGTCGGCATACTTGGTCAATGCGTCTGGGAGATCACAACCTTCATTTCCATGAACCCAAATCCCGACGATGCGCTTTCCGAGCGAGTTTGCGTGCTCGATTTCCCAATTGACCCATTCACTACTCAGCGTCTGAGGCGTTATAAGCACTACCACGATGCCGGCCCAGGAAATCTGAGGAGCGATGACGTCATACTTTATGTAGCGCTCGTCTTCCGCATTGTTTGGTGTCGCGGAAGTGATTGAAGAGTCTCGGCACTCAAGCCCAGATCGCTTGAGAAGATCATAGAGCCTTTCAATGTGAGACTCATCTTCTTGAATATGGCTAACGAAAACGTTCCTTGATTTCATATCCATCCCCTGAGTAATTAGACGTCCTTTCTTGCCTCCCACTGAGTGTGCTCTCTAGAGAATGCATTCTCAGCGTCACCGACGAACAGCGAGAACTCGTGCTCGCCACTTACCTTCACTAACTGCTCCTCAACCATGCCAATTTCATGCGCTGTGAGCGCATAAGAAGCGGCGAGCTCGGAAAATCTCTTAGATTGGGTATAGGCCAGAACCCCCGAGGCTAGCGTCACAAGCAGCTCGGTTGGCCAGTAGTGAAATAATGGATACTTAATCTTCAAGAGTGCCGATACAACCGCCAGACCATTTGCAAGCACAACTACCATAAAGAAGCGCTTGCTCCGCCGAGCATTTTCTCTGGCCTTTTCAGCATACCAAGCTCTCTGATCGGAAATTCGGTGTATTCGATAAGTTTCCATCCGAACTTCAAGCTGATCGCCACGACGCTTCCGCATTTGATCGGTAATCTGCCGCCCATCCAGATTCATCAAGAATCGGCCAGCCAGTTCTCTGTTCTGGTTGAGGGTTGCCCTTAGTCTGGCTTGAAGTATTTTTTCAGCAGCATCGTCGGCGTCATCGAAAGGCTCAGCGCGCGAAACGAATCGCCACGTCAGTGTCTTGATGGACTCTGCAAGTGCACGGGCGGCGTACCAGATACGGTCCGCTCGGGTGCTATAGAGGGCTACCGAAATGACTAGCGCCATCAGTAGCGCGATGGCCTGGAGCAGCGCAACAGCCCAATGGTCCATCGAGCCGATAGACAGAGCGGCGCCGAGCAACAGCAGCGCGAGATTGGCCTTCAACAGATTGAAGAACCGACCCTGCTCGCAGGCCGCGAGGTCATCTGCAGACCTGTATAGAGCGGGAAACTCTTCAGTGCGCATCCTAGCCCCCTCGTCAATGTAAAGAGGGGCGGCGATTGCCGCCCCTCTTGCCGATCAAACCCCAACAGGGTTCGACTTCTCCACATCAATCTTGTACTGCTTGATCGCCCGGGCCACATCCTTACCCGTCATCTTCCCTTCCTTAGCCAGCGCCGCAATCGCCGCATGCGCGATGTAATACCGGTCAACCTCGAAGAAACGACGCAGGTTCGCACGCGTATCCGAACGACCAAACCCATCCGTACCCAGCACGGTGTAGTGCCCCGGGATGAACGCACGGATCTGGTCCGCATACGCCCGCACGTAGTCGGTCGCCGCAACCACCGGACCCTGGCGGCCTTCCAGCAGCTCGGTCACGTACGCCTTGCGCTGTTCGCCTTCCGGGTGCATGCGGTTGTAACGCTCTGCATCGAAACCATCGCGACGCAGTTCGTTGAAGCTCGGGCAGCTCCAGATATCGGCGGTAACGCCGAAGTCCTTGTCCAGCAGCTCGGCCGCAGCAATCGCTTCGCGCAGGATCGTGCCCGAACCCAGCAGCTGCACGCGCAGCTCGTTCTTCTTCGGCTTGCCGGCGTCGGTCAGCAGGTACATGCCCTTGACGATGCCTTCGGCCGCACCTTCCGGCATTTCCGGGTGGGTGTAGTTTTCGTTCATCAGGGTGATGTAGTAGTACTCATCAATCTGATCTTCCATCATCGCCTTGGTGCCGTGCTGCAGGATCACCGTCACTTCGTAACCGAAGGTCGGGTCATAGCTGCGCACGTTCGGGATGCCACCGGCAGCCAGATGGCTGTGGCCATCTTCGTGCTGCAGGCCTTCACCGTTCAGCGTGGTGCGGCCGGCGGTGCCGCCCAGCAGGAAGCCACGCGTCCGCATGTCCGCTGCCTGCCACGCGATGTCGCCCACGCGCTGGAAGCCGAACATCGAGTAATAGATGTAGAACGGCAGCATCGGCACGTTGCTGACCGAATAGCTGGTACCGGCGGCCATCCACGAGGCGATCGCACCCGGCTCGCTGATGCCTTGCTGCAGCACCTGGCCGCTCTGGTCTTCGCGGTAGAACATCAGCTGGTCCGCATCCACCGGCTTGTACTTCTGGCCGAACGGGGCGTAGATGCCGATCTGGCGGAACAGGCCTTCCATACCGAACGTACGGGCCTCATCGGCCACGATCGGCACGATGTGCGGACCCAGTTCCTTGTCACGCAGGGTGATGTTCAAGCTCTGCACGAAGGCCATCGTGGTGGAGTACGAACGCTCGCCACTGCTCTTCAGCAGGCGCTCGTAGGTTTCCAGCTTCGGTGCGTTGAAGCTCTTGCTGGCCTTGCGGCGACGCTGCGGCAGGTAGCCGCCCAGCGCGGAACGGCGTTCCTGCAGGTACTTCACTTCCGGCGAATCCGGGCCGGGGTGATAGAACGGCACCTGGCCGTCCTTCAGCTGCTCGTCGGTCACCGGAATGTTGAAACGGTCGCGGAAGTGGCGCACCGCTTCGTCGTCCAGCTTCTTGGTCTGGTGGGTCGGGTTCAGTGCCTCGCCGGCGCTGCCCATGCCGTAGCCCTTGACCGTCTTGGCCAGGATCACGGTCGGCATGCCCTTGGTGTTCACGGCCTGGTGGTAGGCGGCAAACACCTTGTGCGGGTCGTGGCCACCACGGTTCAAGCGCCAGATGTCATCGTCGGACAGACCGGACACCATCGCAGCGGTTTCCGGGTACTTGCCGAAGAAATGCTCGCGGGTATACGCGCCACCGAAGGCCTTGCAGTTCTGGTATTCGCCGTCGACGGTTTCCATCATCAGCTTCTTCAGGACGCCATCGGTGTCCTTGGCCAGCAGGGCATCCCAGTAACCGCCCCACAGCAGCTTGATGACATTCCAGCCACCGCCACGGAAGACACCTTCCAGTTCCTGGATGATCTTGCCGTTGCCGCGCACCGGGCCGTCCAGGCGCTGCAGGTTGCAGTTCACCACGAAGATCAGGTTGTCCAGGCCTTCGCGGCCGGCCAGCGCGATCGCGCCCAGGGTTTCCGGCTCGTCGCTCTCGCCATCGCCGATGAAGCACCACACCTTGCGGTCGGACTTTTCGATCAGGCCACGGTTTTCCAGGTAACGCAGGAACTGCGCCTGATAGATCGCGGCGAGCGGGCCCAGGCCCATCGACACGGTCGGGGTCTGCCAGTAATCGGGCATCAGCCACGGATGCGGATAGCTCGAAAGGCCACCGCCGTCCACTTCCATGCGGAACTTGTCCAGCTGCGCTTCGTCGATGCGGCCTTCCAGATAAGAACGCGCATAGATACCCGGGGCGCTGTGGCCCTGGATGAACAGCAGGTCGCCCGGATGGTTGTCGCTCGGGGCGCGCCAGAAGTGGTTGAAGCCGACGTCATACAGCGTCGCGCCGGAGGCGAAGCTGGCGATGTGGCCGCCCAGGTCGCCCGGCTTGCGGTTGGCACGCACCACGGTGGCCATCGCATTCCAGCGGATGATCGAACGGATGCGCCATTCCAGATCGGCGTCGCCCGGGCTCTTGGCCTCCAGGTTCGGCGCGATGGTGTTCACGTATTCGGTGGTGGGAGAGAACGGCAGGTACGCACCCGAACGACGGGTCAGCTCCACCATGCCTTCCAACAGTTGATGCGCGCGCTCGGGGCCCTCGACATCAATCACGGCCTTCAACGACTCGATCCACTCCTGGCTTTCCACCGGGTTCGGGTCGTTGTTCAGCAGCTCGTTCAACCAGTTCATTAGCGCTCCCATTACCGCACGCACGCGCGCGACTGTTATTGATTTCTAGACCGCAAAGTGTAGCGCACCGGGGGCTTCCGTCACTTGGCTACGCGTGCGTATGGTCGTAAATGGCTTGTTTGTCTGCGGACTGTCCGAAGCTGTCCCGGCCAATGTTTCCAAGACCTTACGTGCGCAGCGGAACCCGTTCCTTGCCCCGCCGGCCCCCGCCATGCCATTGATCCGGGACGGAAAACCAAGGATGAGGTCATGCGCAGCCGTCCCCCGCCTGCACCCCCTGCGCCCCCGCGCGGACGCAGTCTGCGTACCCAGCTGATGCTGTGGTCGTGCCTGGTCCAGGCAGCATTGTTGCTGCTGCTGGTGACACTGTTCTATCTGGGGGGCCGTGCGCTGGTGCATCAGCAGGCCATTGCGCAGCTGAACCACCTGGCCGAGCAGACCGCGCGCAGCCTGGGCAACTCGCTGCGCTCGGCGCAGATCACCGGCGACATGCTGCTGGCCCCGCTGGCCGGCAACGCCTTTGATACCAACCAGATGCACGGGCTGCTGCATGCGGCGGTGGTGGCCGACCCCAACGTGGACGGCGCCACGGTGATCATCGAACCCGACCGCGTGCCGGGCATGCCCGATGGCTACGCCTGCCATGACGTGTTGCTGGATGGGGCCGTGCAGCAGCGCTGCGGCGCCGACCTGGACCTCAACGGCCGGCAGCGCAGGTGGTACCGCAAAGCCCTGCATGCCACGGGCCCGTGGTGGTCCGAACCGTATGCCAATCCCAGCGAAGAGGGTCGGTTGTTCATTACCTACAGCGTGCCGCTGCGGCTGCCTGGCGAACTGCTGCCGGCCGGGCTGGTCAGCGTGGACGTACCGCTGGCGCGCCTGCGCCATGACCTGGGCCAACTGCCGCACACCTCGCGCCTGCGCGCCACGTTGCTGGCGCCGGACCACCGCGTGGTGCTGAGCTCTGCGCCGGAGATAGAACCCGGCATGTCGCTACGGCGCTACCTGCAGCACCGGCCGGACCTGGCGCCGCTGTTCGATCCCAAGCAGCCCCCGCTGCCCGACGATGAAGGCTTCGACCACCAGGGCCGCGATGGCACCCGTTTCCTCAGCCGCATCGCCCCGCTGGAGCAGGCCGGCTGGCAGGTGGTGCTGTCGGCCGACCGCGATCTGCTGCTGTGCGATCTGCGCCGGGTAACCTGGTGGGCGGTGGGCCTGGGGGTGCTGGGCGTGCTGGTCTGGCTGCTGCTGGTGCGACGCCATGCGCAGCGGCTGCTGCTGCCGATGGAAACGCTGACCGCCGCCGCGCGTCGTTTCAGTGTGGGCCACTTCAACCAACCGCTGCCCTACCCGCGCCAGCACGACGAAGTGGGCGAGATGAGCCGGGCGTTCGAGCGGGCGCGACAATCCATCCTGCAGCAGATGCACACCATCGAGCACATGGCCAGCGCCCGCGAGCGCAGTGAAAGCGAGCTGCGCATCGCCCGTGGCATCCAGCAGGGCATGCTGGCGCCACCGCCGCAGCTGCAGGCCGATGGCTTCGTGCTGCGCAGCTCCACGGTGCTGGTGCCGGCGCGCGAAGTCGGCGGGGATTTCCACCACATCGCCCCATTGGACAGCACCACGCTGTGCTTCGTGATCGGCGATGTATCCGGCAGCGGCGTACCGGCGGCGTTGTTCATGGCGCGGGTGCTGACGTTGTTGGAGGCCGCCATGCAATTGCACCGCCAGCCGGGGCACATCCTTGCCGAGGCCGCACGCCACGTGGCCCAGCGCAACGAGGCATGCATGTTCGCCACCGTGCTGTGCGGGGTGGTGGACGTGGCCACCGGCCAGTTCGAGCTGGCCAGCGCGGGGCACGAATCGCCCTTGCTGCGGCGCGCTGATGGGCAGGCGACGGTGGTGCCGATGCGCAGCGGGCCGGCGCTGGGTATCAATGCGCGATCGGTGTTTCCCTGCGCGCGCGGGCTGCTGGGCCCTGGCGAATACCTGCTGGCGTATACCGATGGCATCAGCGAAGCGCAGTGCCCGAAGCACCGCTGGTTCGGCATGGAGCGCGTGCTGGCGGTGGTGGCCGATGTCGCCGACGATCGCCGCGTCTGTGATGCGGTGGTGGCGGCGCTGCAGGCGTTCTGCGTAGGGGCCGGCAATCTGGATGACCTGGCCCTGCTCAGCGTGGGCCGGCAGCTGTCGTGGCCGCCGCTGCATCTGCGCGCGCCCGCTGATCGCGATGGGCTGTACTCGTTGCTTTCGCGGCTGGAGCGCGGGCTGCTGGCGATGGGCCTGCAGGAGGAACCGCGCCAGCGCGCGCGGCTGGTGGTGGATGAGTTGTTCGGCAATGTGCTGGTGCATCAGCGCGAGCTGTCGCAAGTGACTCTCGACGTCACTGCAACCCTGGATGACGATGGATTGGCACTGCAGCTGCGCGATACCGGCCTGCCCTTTGACCCTGCCGCCGTGCCCGCGCCGGACTTGGATGCACCCTTGCAGGATCGCGTAGTCGGCGGCTGGGGCCTGCATCTGGTTCGCTCTCTATGCACCCGTTTTTTCTACTGCCGCCGCGATGGCAGCAACCGTGTCCATCTGCTGCTGCCGTTGGCAGCGCCGCGTCAGGAGTAAGCCATGCCCCGTCTGAGCCTGCGAATCGAGCCCGGTGATGGCCCCTACCAGCGGATTTTCCTGTCCGGCTGGCTGGACGGCAGCACGCATCCGCAGCTGGATGAGGCGATGGCGCCCCTGCTGCACGACGGCACCCACATCCTGGAGTTCAACCTGGCGGGGCTGGAATACATCTCCAGTGCCGGCCTGCGTTCGATCTTCCGCGCCCGCAAGGCCCTGCACGCCCACGCCGGCCGCGTACTGGTGATGCAACCGCAGCCCGGCGTGCGCAAGGTATTCGAACTGGTGAAGGCCGTGCCGGTAGAAGACATCTTCGCCTCGCAGGCCGAACTGGACGGCTACCTGACCGCAATCCAGGACAAGGTCGCCCGCGGCGAGCTGTAGCCCCGCCGGCCCGGTAGTGCCGACTTCAGTCGGCACCGAACTCTCCCAGTCCCGGGAAACCCCGCTCTTCCGTGAATGACGGCCAGCGGCCGTCAATACCGTGTGCTTGCTTCCCACTCCTTATCGATATATCGTTTCGACACCCGATACCGATATATCGAAATGACTCCCCCGCGTCCCGCTCCCTCCCCCACCCGCCTGCTCAGCCGGGGCGACTTGCGCCTCTTGGCGCTGGCCCTGTTGGGTGAGCAGCCGCGCCACGGTTACGAGCTCATCCAGCACGTCAGCGAGCTCTTCGCCCGGGTCTACACCCCCAGCGCTGGCACCATGTATCCGCTGCTGGCCAGCTTCGAACAGGCCGGCTGGGTACTCGGCGAGGACGATGCCGGCCGCCGGCGCTTCCACATCACCGATGCCGGCCGCGCCGAACTGCTGGCGCGCCGCGATGAAGTGAAAGCGGCCCAGCACCGCGCTTGGCACCGCGCACGCGATATCGCCAAGGCCGACATGCCGCCCGCACTGCGCGATGCGCTGCGCCAGTTCAAAGGCGCGCTGGTCCGTCACCACGGCCGCTGGGTGGACGGCGAAGCCGAGCAGGTGGCCGATTACCTGTTGCGTGCCACCGCGCTGTTGAACGGCCAACCTGCTGCACCCCCTGATTCTTCGACCCCGCCCGCCTGAGCCAGCCCGGTCGACCTGCGCGTCTGCGCCCTACTCTCTGCAGGAATCCCCCATGTCCCACCACGAAAACAAGCGCCTGCGCCTGGATGTCCGCTTCCGCGAACTGACCGTGCTGCGCACCGAAGACATCACCCCCCACATGCGTCGCGTGATCCTGGGCGGTACCGATCTGGCCGGCTTCGATTCGCCCGGCGCCGACGACCACATCAAGCTGTTCTTCCCCAACAGCAGCGGTGAGATGGTGCTGCCGACCATGACCGCCGAGGGCCCGCGTTACCCGGAAGGCAAGGAGCATTCGCCGGCCCGCGACTACACGCCACGCGGCTGGGATCATGAGGCGGGCGAACTGGCCATCGACTTCGTGCTGCACGGCGACCACGGTGTCGCCGGTCCGTGGGCTGCCCGCGCACAGCCGGGCGACACGCTGGCCGTAGGCGGTCCGCGCGGGTCGTTCCAGGTGGCCGATGACTACGACGGCTATGTACTGATCGGCGACGAAACGGCGCTGCCGGCGATTGCACGCTGGTTGGAGGTGCTGCCTGAAACGGCCGAGGTACAGGTGCTGATCGAAGTGGCCGACGAAGAAGAGCGCCAGGACCTGCCGCAGGGTGACAACGTGCGCATCCAGTGGCTGGAGCGCAATGGCTTTCCGGCAGCCAGCAGTTCATTGCTGGAAGATGCGCTGGTGGACTTCGAGGCCCCGGAAGGCGACGTGTTCTATTGGATCGCCACCGAATCCCGCCGCGCCCGCATGATGCGCAAGTTCTTCGAAGGCCACCACGCCGTGCCACGCGATTGGATCCGCTCCACCGGCTATTGGAAAGCCCACCCGGATGACACCGACGGCGATTGAACCCTCCCGAGGGTAGAGCCGACGGTAGAGCCGAAGGTAGAGCCGACTTCAGTCGGCTGCCCCACCGCGGGCGATGACAGTGCCAGCCGAAGGTAGAGCCGACTTCAGTCGGCTTGCCCACCGCGGGCGATGACAGTGCCAGCCGAAGGTAGAGCCGACTTCAGTCGGCTGCCCACCGCGGGCGATGACAGTGCCAGCCGAAGGTAGAGCCGACTTCAGTCGGCTGCCCCACCGCGGGCGATGACGGTGCCAGCCGAAGGTAGAGCCGACTTCAGTCGGCCGCCCCATCGCGGACGATGACGGTGCCAGCCGAAGGTAGAGCCGACTTCAGTCGGCTGCCCATCGCGGACGATGACGGTGCCAGCCAAAGGTAGANAGCAAGAGCGAGAGCGAGAGCAAGAGCGAGAGCGAGAGCGAGAGCAGAGCAGAGGCGACAGCCAGAGCCAGAGCCGGGAGCCAGAGCCGGGAGCCGGAGCCGGAGCAGCAACAACAGCACCAGCGCAATCGCAAGCGCCAGCGCCACCAACAGCACCACGGCGTCCCGCACCTCGCACGCTGCTCCCCCGCCACGCCACCCCGATTGGCGCGATAATCGCGCCATGACCGACCTCTCTGTTCCTACCCTCGCCGCGGCGCTCGAGCGCCTGCAGGCCGACGATGCTGCCTTCGATTCTCTGCTGGCCCCCCACGGCGAGTCCACCAGCCTGCGCCCGCTGTTGATGTCCCTGCTGCAGACCAAGCACGCGGCGCTGAAAGCCGATACGGATATGAACCTGGTGGCGGACATCCTGCGCCGCGACCAGAAGTTCTCACCGCCCGGTCGCCCTTCGGTGCATCTGGTGAAGCTGCGCACGCAGCAGGCCAGCACCAAGCAGGCCGCACTGGTGGCCCGCCAGGCGTACGGCCGCGCCGCGCAGGATTTCGTGCGCGCGCTCGACCTGAAGATCACCCCACGCCTGACGCCGATCGCGGTGACCGACCGCTGGCTGCAGACGCGCCTGACCTGACCCCACGGACGACGCACCATCGCGACGGATGACGCGCCATCGCGGTAGCGCCGAGCCATGCTCGGCGAGCGCAGCGGCGCAGTTCGCGGTTCACGCGCGGCCAAGGTCTCCGCCGAGCATGGCTCGGCGCTACCAAGCAGCGCGCCAATTTTTCCCAAGTACGCATCGACGCCAAGCAGCGCGCAACGTCTTCAAGTACGTATCGACGACGACGCAAAAAAAAACCCGCCGTCACCGGCGGGTTTTTTCATGCAGCCTGCCGTGGATCAGGCAGCCGGCTTTTCGCCGGTGGCTTCGGTCGTGATGCGGATCTTGACCTCGTCGCTGACGTTCGGGGCATATGCGCCGACGCCGAAATCGCTGCGCTTGATGGTCGTGGTGGCATCGAAACCAGCCGCCGGCACCTTGGCCATCGGGTGCTCGCCGCCGCCATTGATGGTGACGTCCAGGGTGACCGGCTTGGTCTGGTCCTTGATGGTCAGGTCACCGGTGACGGTCAGCTTGTTGGTGCCTGCGGCTTCCACCTTGGTGCTCTTGAAGGTGGCGGCCGGGAACTTGCCGGCGTCGAAGAAATCGGCGCTCTTCAGGTGCTCGTCGAACTTCGCGGTGAAGCTGTTCAGGCCGGTCAGCGGCAGCTTCACTTCCACGGTGGACTTGGTCACGTCGGCCGCGTCATACACCAGCGTGCCTTCGGCATTGCCGAAGTGGGCGGTCGGGTGGGAGAAACCGAAGTGGCTCCACTGCGCCAGCACGTCGGTGTGGGTCGGGTCGAGCTTGTAGGTGCCCGATGCGATCTGCACGGCTTCGGCCGGGGCAGCAGCAGCGGCGTCGGTGGCCGGGGTGGTGGTCGGCGCAGCAGCGGCCGGTGCGGTGGCATCGGCGGCCGGAGCAGCCGGCGCAGCCGCTTCTTCAGCCGGCTTGGAGCAGGCCGCGATCGCCAGGGTCAGGGCGAGCGGCAGCAGCAGCTTATGGGTCTTGGTCATGTTCGGACTCTCTCTCGATTTCGGTAAGGGAATGGACTGCAAACATCGACCCGACCGCGCGGGACGGGTCGATTCAAACATAAAAGCGGTTCAGACGATGCGAGCGGCTTCGTCGAAGGACAGGCGCGGCGAACGCGGGAACAGGGCCGCGTCATCGCCATGGCCCAGGTTGACCAGGAAGTTGCTGCGCAGCGAGGTACCCGCGAAGAATGCGTCGTCGACCTTGGCCGGATCGAAGCCGGTCATCGGGCCAGCATCCAGACCCAGCGCGCGCGCGGCCAGGATCAGGTAGGCGCCCTGCAGGCTGCCATTGAGCAGTGCGGGCTTCTGGCGGTTTTCCTGCGGGCCGTCGAACCAGCTCTTCGCATCGGCATGCGGGAACAGATAAGGCAGCTTGTCGTGGAAGTCGAGGTCATGCGCGATGATCACCGTGACCGGCGCGGCCATCGTCTTGGCGAGGTTGCCTTCGGACAGCGCGGGCGCCAGCTTGGCCTTGCCTTCCTTGGAGGTGACGAACACGAACCGCGCCGGGCTGGAGTTGGCCGAGGTCGGCCCGAACTTCACCAGGTCGTACAGCGCACGCAGCGTGGCTTCGTCCACCGGCGTGTCGTGGAAGCTGTTGGCGGTGCGGGCAGTGCGGAACAACTGATCGAGTGCGACGGCGTCGAGTTCGTGCGACATGCATCCTCCTGGGAGTGGTGGGAGATCCGCCGCAGCGGATCGCGGGCCGGGCTGCGGTGGCAATGCCGCAACGGCCGGGTCCATGCGAGGCAGTGTAGAGTGTCGCGTCTGTTGCAACACCCAGCAGGGTTGAAACGAATTAATGCCAATCGTGCAACGATCGAGTGCGCCCTCGACGATTACCGATGGCCGCGCCGGCAATGTCCGCCAGGCCGTGGCACTGGCCGGTGCCTTGCGTCTGGGCACCCATCAGCCGCTGACACTCGCGCCACGCGCACCGTGGCGCTGGCTGGCGCCACGCCGCCTGCCCGGTGACGCGCAGGGCTATGGAACGGCCTTCGCAGCGCTGACTGAGACACCTCCCGCGTTGGCGATCGGCTGTGGGCGCCAGGCCGCCGGTGCCCTGCGGGTGCTGCGCGCACGCGGCAGCCAGGTCGTGCAGATCCTGGACCCGCGCATCACTGCGCGCCATTGGGACCTGGTGGTCGTGCCCGAGCATGACGCCCTGCGCGGCAGCAATGTGCTGACCCTGCTCGGCAGCCTCAACCCGGTCGACGACGACTGGCTGTCGTTGGGGCGGGCAGCGTTCGCTGATTTCGGCAGCCTGCCCGGGCCACGTACGGCCTTGCTGGTGGGGGGGCCGACGGCGCATGCGGCCTGGACCGAGGACGCCATGCGCACGGTGTTCGAGCAGGTAGTGTCGCAGCTGCGCAGCGAGGGCGGCAGCCTGCTGGCCACGACGTCGCGCCGCACGCCGCCGGCACTGTCCGATGCGCTGCGCGCGACCTTCGCCGATGTGCCCCACGTGATCTGGGGCGATGGCGGCGATGGCGTGAACCCGTACGCTGGCCTGCTGGGCTGGGCCGACCGGGTGGTGGCATCGCCGGATTCGGTGAACCTGTTGTCTGAAGCCTGCGCCACGCGGCTGCCGGTGATGGTGGCGCTGGGTGATGTAGTGCAGGGCCGCCTGGCCCGCTTCCACCGTGCCTTGCAGGAACGTGGCCGGCTGCAGCCGCGCTGGCTGGACTGGTCACACGGCCCTATCGCGCCGCTGCGCGAGACCACGCGCGTGGCCGCCGAGGTGAAACGGCGACTGGGCGTGGCCGCCCCGCTGTCCCGGTGACCGTCTATCATCGGCGGCACATGGAACGTCTCGCTTTTTACCTCGCCCTGCTGCTGCTCCTTGCCCCGACGTCTGCCTGGGCCGACAGCGGCACCTGCCGCGAGCGTTACCCCAGCCCGGCCGCCGAAGCGGCGATGTTCGACATGGCATGGACCACGGCCGAGCAACTGGAAGCGCTGCCGGACGTCGACATCGTGGTCGCCGCACGCGGTGGCCAGGACCTGAGCCGCTACGGCCTGCGCCACAGCCATCTGGCCTTCCTGCTGCGCGAAGCCGATGGACGCTGGCGCGCGGTGCATCTGCTCAACCGCTGCAAGACCGACCGTTCGCAGCTGTACCGCGAAGGGCTGGCCAACTTCATCGGCGAAACCGGCGGCCACACCGACCTGCGCATCGGCATCCCCGATGCGCCCCTGCGCGCGCGGTTGAAAGCGCTGCTGCAGCCGCCCGCCCGCACCGCGCATGCGCTGCACGAGCCGCGCTACAACGCGGTAGCCTATCCGTTCCGTACCGAGTTCCAGAACTCCAACGGCTGGGTGCTGGAGGTACTTGCGGTAGCGATGGCGAGCGCCGACGGTACCGCCCCGCTGCAGGATCGCACGCAGGCGCAGGACTGGCTGAAGACCCACGACTACCGGCCCAGCGTGCTGCACATCGGCTTGGGCAAGCGGTTGGGCGCGCGCTTGTTCGTGGCCAATGCCACCACGACCGACCATCCCGCCGGTGAGCGGGTGTCGGGAAATTACTCGGTGGTGACGGTGGAATCCGTGTTCGACTTCCTGCGCGTGCGACGGCAGTTGCAACAGGACCTTTCGATACCGCATGTCGCCGTGGCAGGCGCTGCCCCGGTCGCGCCCTGACCCTTTTCGTACCTGGAGACACGCATGTCCCGTACCTTCGCCACACCCGCCCTGGCCTTGCTGCTTGCGGCCACCACCGTATTCACTCCACGCGCCCACGCCGGCGGCGGGGACCTCAACAGCAGCGAGGCCGGCGTGCTGGTGTCGATGGTGCTGACGCTGTCGATCCCGCTGGCTGCGTCGGTGGGGTTGGTGGAATTGTCGAAGGCGCCGTTCAAGGCCAGCGAGCAACGCAGCGCCCGCAAACGCGTGCCGGCCAAGCCGCTGCCGCCGATGGAAGTCAAAGAAGTCACCACTGACGCGCAGGGCTGCAAAGTGCAGCTGCAGGTGCCGGGCAACGCAGAGCAGACCGCCACGCTGCAATGGCCGGCGCGGCAGGACAACCCCGGTGCAGCCTTCGCCGTCGGCGAGACCGTGGCCTTCGTGCCGACACCCGCCGGAGCGGGCTGGAACGTGACCGATGGCGGCGGGAAGACGCTGGCGTACGTCCCCACCGAGTACGCCGCCGCGGACAACCTCACCGGCACGTGGTGACGCAAGGGCGGTAGAGCCGGCATCCCGGGGCAACGGTAGAGCCGGCTTCAGCCGGCTTGCCAGAGTCATGGTAGAGCCGACTTCAGTCGGCTTCCCAAACCAGCGGTAGAGCCGGCTTCAGCCGGCTTCCCACCGCAGCCGACTGAAGTCGGCTCTACCCCCAAGACGCCGACCGCGACGCGTTACCGGCGCCCTGACTACGCTGTTCAGGCGCTGCTGGCAGCGCGCTGCCCGGGGGCGGATAATGCGCGCCTTCCTTTCTGCCTCCTAGCTCGCCATGTCCGTGCGTCCCGCCCCTGCTTTTGCTCCGATGACCGTCCGCGCCCTGCTGCTGGCGGTGTTGGCCATGGGCGCGGTGGTGCTGGGCTCGAACGTGCTGGTGCAGTACCCGATCAACGACTGGCTGACCTGGGGTGCGTTCAGCTATCCGGTCGCGTTCCTGGTGAGCAACCTGATCAACCGCCGCTTCGGCCCGGGCCCTGCCCGCCGGGTGGCGTGGGCCGGTTTCGCGCTGGCGGTGGTGCTGTCGTTCTGGGTGGCGACGCCGCGCATCGCCGTGGCCTCGTGTTCCGCCTTCATCGTGGCGCAGCTGCTGGACATCACCGTCTTCGACCGATTGCGCCGCGGCAGCTGGTGGCGGGCCCCGATGGTGGCCACCACCTGCAGTGCGACGGTGGATACCGCGATTTTCTGGAGCATCGCCTTCGCCGGGTCCACGCTGCCGTGGGTGAGCTGGGCGCTGGGCGATCTGGCGGTGAAGCTGGCGATCGGCGTCTGCCTGCTGGCCCCGTTCCGCGCGCTGCTGTGGAAGATGGCCCCGGCGCGGTGAACTGCGTGCCGTAGCCCAGATGTGGCGGGCTGTTGGGTGTGGTAGAGCCGACTTTAGTCGGCTGCTGTGTCTGGTAGAGCCGACTTTAGTCGGCTGCGGTGAGCGAAGCCGACTGAAGTCGGCTCTACCAGAGCAAAGCCCGAAGCGAAGCCGACTGAAGTCGGCTCTACCCGAGCGAAGGCAGAAGCGAAGCCGACTGAAGTCGGCTCTACCATGACGGGTTATTCATGACGGGTTATTCCTGACCGGTTATTCCTGACGGGTTACCGCGCTGTGGGCGCGTCGAATGGCAGGTCCGCTGCGTCGCAGGCGTGGCGGATGAGGGCGCGGGCTTCGTCCAGTGCGTCGCTGGGCGGTGCGGTGCGGGGGCGGCGATCGAGGGTGCAGGCCAGGCCCAGCTCCAGCAGCGTGGCATGCGCGGTCTGCAGGCCGGCGGCGCGGTCTGCCGGCAACCATCCGGCGGCGGCGAGTGCATCGATCAGTCCGCTGGTATCGCGTGGCTGCAGCAGCGTGGGATGGTCGGCTGCCTGACCCAGCACACCCGCCTGCAACAGGAACTCCAGATCAACCACGCCACCGGCACCCTGCTTCAGGTCCATGCGCGCGGCGTCGCTACGATCCAGTTCGGCGCGCATGCGCTGGCGCATCTTGACGATGTCGGCGTGCAAGGCCGCACGATCACGCGGGCGACCCACGGTCTGAGCGCGCACCGCTTCAAACGCAGCCAGCAGCTCGGCATCGCCGGCCACGCCGCGTGCACGCACCAAGGCCTGATGTTCCCAGGTCCACGCGCGCTCACGCTGGTACTCACGGTAACTCGCCAGCGATGACACCAGCGCGCCCTTTCCACCGTCCGGACGCAGCCGCACGTCGATGTCGTACAGGCGTCCTGCGGCCGTGACTGCGCCCAGCAGCGCCATCACTTTCTGCGCCAGCCGTGCATACCAGCGACCGGGTTCCAGCGGGCGGGCGCCGTCGCTGGTTTCCACATCGGCCGGATGGTCGTGCAGGAACACCAGGTCCAGATCCGAACCGAAGCCGAGTTCCAGACCGCCCAAGCTGCCGTAGCCAATGATCGCGAAGCGGCCACCGGCAATATCGCCGTGCGCCGCCCGCATGTCCGCCTGCGCGAGCTGCAGCACGGTATCGACCACGACCTGCGCCAGTTCGGCCAGTTGCCGCGTGGTATCCACCGCACCCTGGCGACCATCCAGACTGGCCATCGCCATGCGGAAACTCAACGCCAAGCGAAGCTCATTGAGCCAACGCAGCGCCGATTCGGGATCTTCCACCTTGCGCACCTGCGCGCACTCGGCCTGTATCTCTTCAAAGGTCGGCAAGGGTCCGGACACGCGTACATCCAGCAGCTCATCCAGCAGCAGGGGGTACGCTTCCAGCCGCTCGGCCAACAATGCGCTGCGTGACAGCACATCCACCAGCCGCGCCATCGAACTGGGCTGCTCATCCAGCAGCGCCAGGTAACTGGTACGCCGCAGGATCGCCTGCAGCAGCCCAAGCACGCGCTTCAACGCCGCATCGGGTTGCGGTGAACGTGTCGCGGAATGCAGCAAGGCGGGCAGCACGCGATCCAAACGCGTACGGGCGCCGTCGGACAGCGATTTCACACCGGATGATTGCGCGAAGTCGCGCAGCATCTGGTCTGCCCCGTTGGCATCGATGAAGCCCGCATCGACCAGCAGTTGCGCGTCGCCGTGCTCGGGCAGTCCCCGCCAGTAGCTGGCGACGGCGTCCGGGGCCGCCTTGCCTTTGCGCGGTGCCAGCAACGCCGCGAATTCGGTGCTGACGCGTGCCTGCTGCACGGCCAGCGCATCGCGCAGGCTGTCGAAGTCCGGGTAGCCCAGTCCAACGGCGATGCGCAGCCGCTCCAACGGATCGGCCGGCAGCACGTGCGTCTGCGCGTCGCGCAGCATCTGCAGGCGGTTCTCCAGGCGACGCAGGAACAGATAGGCCTCGCGCAGGGCCGCGCCATCATCGGCGGCGATCTGCCCGGCATCGATCAAGGCAGCGAGCGCATGCAGCAGCCGACGCTCGCGCAGCACCGGCTCGCGGCCGGCGCGGATCAACTGCAGCGCCTGGCACAGGAACTCGATCTCGCGGATACCGCCTGCGCCGCGCTTGATGTCGTCGTGCATGTCACGGCGCGCCACTTCGGCGGTGATTGCGGCCTTCATGTCACGCAGGCCGTCCAGTGCGGTGAAATCCAGGTAACGGCGGTAGACGAACGGCCGCAGCGACGTCAGCCAGTCTTCGCCGGCGGCGATGTCACCGGCCACCGCGCGCGCCTTCAGCCAGGCGTACCGCTCCCAGTCGCGGCCCTCGCGTTGGAAGTACTGGTCCATCGCAGGGAAGGACAGCGCCACCCGCCCGGCCCGGCCGAACGGGCGCAGGCGCAGGTCCACGCGGTGGCTGAAGCCATCGGCGGTGGTGTCGTCCAACAGCTTGGCCAGGCGTTGGCCGAGCCGCGCGAAATACTCTTCTGCTGCGAGGGGACGCGCACCATCGGATTCGCCCCGCTGCGTGAAGGCGTAGACCAGATCCACGTCGGAGCTGAAGTTGAGCTCGCCGCCGCCGAGTTTGCCCAAGCCGAAGACCACCAGGCGTTGGGCCTGGCCGTCTTCATCGCGCACTACACCGTGGCGGGTGGCGAACTCCTGTTCCAGCGCCTCCAGCGCCCGTTGCAGGCAGTGCTCGGCCAACAGCGTGGCGCCCGCGAGCGTCTGCTCGACCGTATCCAGCCCGGCGAGGTCCCGCCACACCAGACGCGTGGACATCGCCGCGCGGTAGCGCCGCAGCAGGCCGGGCCACTCGCCCGGCTGCGCCGGATCCAGGACAGGCAGCGGCAGCGGCGGGCAATCGGGCTGCGCCAGGTGGGCGAGCAGCGCGGGCTGACGGCACAGCGTGTCGATGGCGAAATCGCTGGTGACGGCGAGCTGGCGCAGGAACGCGGTCAGGTCTGCGGGAATCGGGGCGCCCTGTGCGGTTACCAGCCGCGCCATGGCGCGATCAACCAGGGGCAGAAGGGCATCGGGGAGCGGCGCGACGATCTGGGTCATCGCATGATTGTAGAGCCGACTTCAGTCGGCTGGTCGCGTACGGCGACGGGTAGAGCCGACTTCAGTCGGCTGGTCGCGTACGGCAGCCGACTAAAGTCGGCTCTACCAGTAAGCATCGACCGGCGCGCATGGGTCAGGCGCATCGACCAGCACGTTCCGGCGAGCGCGCAGCGGTCGGTGGCATCGACCGGCGGGCATCGGACGGGCGTATCGGCAGGGTGCATCGACCCCGCGCATCGGTCGGCGCAGACATCAGCCTGTCGGATACCGCAGCCGAAGCGCCGACGCCTATTCAGGTGTAACCTGCAGACGTAAAAAAGCCCGCTTGCAGCGAACTGCCAGCGGGCTCTGCTCCCTCCCCCACGTCGGGATGCAGGTCCATCGTGCCGGTTGCAAAAGCAACTTGCACGCTGCACTGCAAAACGATACTGGCAGGTACAGAAGCGTTCAGGTGCCGCAGCGCCATCCCACCAAGGTCGCAGGCCCCATACGGTTGGGTTTGGCCGATAATCGGACTTTCCCCCACGAAACATCGTCGTCATGTCTGTAGATCGCATCGCCAACGCGCGTCTCCGTGACCGCGTGGTCTCCGCCGAGGCCGCAGCCGCGCTTATCCAACCCGGTGAAACCGTGGCCATGAGCGGCTTCACCGGCTCCGGCTATCCCAAGGCCGTCCCCGTCGAGCTGGCCCGCCGCATCGAAGCGGTACATGCCCAGGGCCTGCCGTTCCAGATCAGCCTGATGACCGGTGCCTCCACCGCCCCGGAGCTGGACGGCGCACTGGCCAAGGCCGATGGCATCGCCATGCGCATGCCATTCCAGAGTGACCCGTACGCGCGCAACCAGATCAATGAAGGCAAGCTGGATTACATCGACATCCATCTCAGCCATGTCGCCCAGCACGTGTGGTTCGGTTTCTACGGTGACATCGATACCGCCGTGATCGAAGTGTCGGCCATCCGCGAGGACGGATCGCTGGTGCCCTCCACGTCGGTCGGCAACAACAAGACCTGGCTGGACCTGGCGAAGAAGGTGATCGTCGAGGTCAACGAATGGCAGCCGGCGGGCGTGGATGGCATGCATGACATCTACTACGGCACCGCGCTGCCGCCGCATCGCAAACCGATTCCACTGGTGCACGCCAACGACCGCATCGGCGAAACCGCGTTGCGCTGCGACCCGGACAAGATCGTCGCCGTGGTGCGCACCAACGGACCGGACCGCAACAGTCCGTTCAGCCCGATCGATGCGGCCAGCGAACAGATCGCCGAATACCTGATCGACTTCCTGAAGCACGAGATCAGCAAGGGCCGCCTGCCGCCCAACCTGCTGCCGCTGCAGAGCGGCGTGGGCAACATTCCCAATGCGGTGCTGGCGGGCCTGGCCAAGAGTGGTTTCCGTGACCTCACCGCGTTCACCGAAGTCATCCAGGACGGCATGCTCGACCTGCTGCGCGATGGCGTGCTGAGCCATGCATCGTGCACCGGTTTCGCGCTGAGCCCGCAGGCCAACGAAACGTTCAAAGAGCACATCGATTTCTACCGCGAGCGCATCATCATGCGCACGCAGGAAATATCCAACCATCCCGAACTGGTACGACGGCTGGGCTGCATCGGCATGAACGGCATGATCGAGGCCGACCTGTACGGCAACGTCAACTCCACCCACGTGATGGGCTCGCGGATCATGAACGGCATCGGCGGCTCCGGTGACTTCGCGCGCAATGGCTTCCTGTCGGCGTTCCTCAGTCCGTCCACGGCGAAGAACGGCACCATTTCGGCCATCGTGCCGATGGTCAGCCATGTCGACCACACCGAGCACGATGTGTCGGTGATCGTGACCGAACAGGGCCTGGCCGACCTGCGTGGCCTGCCGCCGCGCAAGCGCGCGCAGGTGGTGATCGACCGCTGTGCGCATCCGGATTTCCGTGCGCAGCTGCAGGATTACGTCGACCGTGCCAACCGGGACAGCTACGGCAAGCACACCCCGCATCTGTTGCCGGAAGCACTCAGCTGGCACCAGCGCTGGCTGGATACCGGCACGATGAAGGCGTGATGCCCTGCGCGCCGACACGGTGAGCGCACGCTGAAAGCAGAGCAGCGCAGGATGGGATGTGCTGCAGTCATGGACATTCCCTTTCCCTGCATTCCCTCCGCGCACTCCGCGTTCGCTACCGTGTCATCCCGTGCAGCCGGCAACGCACTTCCCTTGGCCACCGTGCCGGCGACAGTGACCAATGCAGATGCAACCTCACACGTTGCCTCGGTGCCACGCTTGCTGAGGCTGGCACCGAGCGAGACCGGCAATGACCTGGTCGCCAGCCTGCGTCGGCGCTGCGCGGAGTTCGGTGCACCGCAGTTGATCGACGCCGGCCTGACCTTTATCCGTGGCCTGGATCAGAAGGAAACCGCGGTCTTCCTGCGCGCGACCAGCCTTGCACTCGCCGACGACACGCGGCTGGGCGCTGCGCTGGCAGCAGAGCGCGGACAGGGCAGCGCGCGCGCTCCGGATGCACCCGCCCACCCGCTGAGACCGCAGCTGCAGGAATATGTGGACTCACTCAAAGGGCTGCGGCGCGCGATGGCCGACAACGGGATGGTGATGGACGGGACCTACGGCTTCACTACATTTTCCAAGTACTGCCTGGAACGCATCCACACGGCGGAAAAGCACTATGTCGCCGCGACCGTGGTGGATGAGTGCCTGCACTGGCAGCGGGGGGCACGTCAGGCGATCAGCGGCCCCGACGCGCGGATGTGGCCGGTCTGCGGCAAAGACCCGCTGGGGCCGGTAGGCGTTGCGTTTGCCCTGGACGAACCGACCCCCGATGCGAAAACGGTGCTGAAAGAGCTGCGCCAGTTTCATACATGGCCCCTGCCGTTTGTGCCCCGCAGCGCCTGACGCGCGTTACCTGGAAGCGCGTGCCGTGCACTGCGCGGGCAATGGGCCATTCCCTGTCAGCTGACGAACGCCATGCCTGCCCTGTGATCCGGCACCCATCGCGTTGAGACGGTCACGCCCGCAATGACGCGAGCGAGTCGTCCTGCAGCTGCTGGTACAACGCGAATTCGTCATGCACGCGCGCGCCCAGCGCTTCTTCAAACGCACTGCGGTTCGCGTGTGCGGCATAGGCGCGTTGTTCGCCGCCGCCCAGGTTGGACTGGAAGATGCCCGCTGCGCTGACCGGCAGGAAGTCCTCATAGATGATCGGATCGGCGGTGGCCAGGCCTTCGGCGATCAGCTGCTCGGCCGGCAGGTCGGCGACACGTCCCGGCGCCGCGCGGCCAGCGTCGGTGAGCTGGTACCGATAGAAGCCCAGACCCTCGGCACGCAACGTGGCATGGTCGTCCGGGAAGCCGACGAACACGGCCTGCAGGCGCTGGCCGTAGTCAGCGCCCGTGCTGCCTGCCGCATCGGCTTCGCGGGCCTGCGCGAGCAGCTGGTCATACAGCGCGCGGCCCTTGTGGGTGAGGGCCAGCCCGCGCTGCTCGATCTCGCCGAAACGCGCGGTGTGGCTGCCAGCGCGGCCGCCTTCGCCATCCGGGAAGTGCACCGGTTCCTCCAGCGCCTTGAAGCTGGTCTGCCGCAGCAGGATCGGGCAGGCGCGCGGCGGCGGTCCTTCGATCACCGCCTTGGCGGCCATGCCGCGTTCGATCATCGCCGCCTGCGCAGCGTCGATATCCAGCGTACGCGGCGTGAGGTGGTTGATGTGCGGGCCGCGGAAGCTGACCACGTCGGCGATCAGGCGGTGTGCCTCCTGCAGGGCGTGGTAAGTATCCAGCGCCACGGTGGCGTCGCCGTGCCAGCGGAACGTTTCCAGCGCCTGCGCGACGAAGCGTTCGGCATCGGCGGCCGACAGTCCACCGTCGTGCTCGGCCTGTTCGATCAGCGCGAGCGCGTCGTCGGTGAAGATGCGGCGGCGTGCCAGGATCGCGGCAGCCTGCGCGCGCAGCGCGTCGTCTTCGATCAGCTCCAGGCGCAGCAGCGACGTGAACACACGGAACGGGTTGGCCGCCAGCGCAGCGGCGTCGGTGGGACGGAATGCCGTCGAGTGCACCGGCACGCCGGCCACGCTGAGATCGTAGTAGCCCACCGGCTGCATGCCCATCATCGCGAACAACCGGCGCAGGGTGGAAAGCTCTTCGGCCGTGCCAACGCGGATGGCGCCGTGGCGCTCTTCATCCAGCCGACCGCGGCCATCGTTGCGCTGCAGCTGTGAGGCAAGCTCGGCATCGGTGTCCAGCACCTGTGCATTGATCTGCGCCACCAGATCGACCAGGTCGCCGTAGAGCGGCACTTCGGCGCGGTACATGCGGGACATCGCCTGCGCGAACAAGCGGCGGATGGCATCGGTCGACAGGAATTCAGAAGTGCTCATGGGGTACCCGGCAAGGAACTCGGAACAGGCGTTGAGCTGCATTGTCGCTGGGCCACCGCCGCTTGGGTAGCGCCGTCAGTTGCCCAGCTGGCGGCGCAGGGTGGCGTCCAGAGTGATCGGGCGGTCCCAATGGCGGAAGCTGGCCACGATGTCGTGGCGCACCGCGCGCCAGTGCAGGTTGTCCGGTGCTACCGGCAAGCGCTCGACCACGGCTTCCCAGCCCCCTTCCGGGTTCGCACTGAAAGCCCGCACCGTGTCGCGGCAGCTGTGCTTGATTGCCTTGGCCCAGAAACAGGCAAAGTACACGTCGGCGGCGTGCCAGCCGTGGTTGTTGACCAGTGCGGCGGCGTAACCGCGATCCACGCCGCTGTAGCGCGACACCTCGTCCAGGAAGCTGTCCGGGTAGCGTTCGGCGTAATGGTTGATGTCGCTCAGCCAGGTGTCCACCCAGGCGTCGCCGGTCTGCACGGTGTAGGTGGCGGATTTCTCCGCGGTCTGCTGGGCCAACGTGATCGTCGGCACCAGCAGCGCGGACAGCAACAGCAGCAGGGTCAGCAGGCGGCTCATGCCCTGATTGTGACCCAGCGCGCCGCGCCTGTCAGGCCTTCCCGTCGCGGGCCGCGATGGCCTTGGCCTCGATCGTGTCCAGTGCAGCCGGCCAGTCCCACGCGGTATCGGCGGTGACCATGCGCGGCTCGTCATCGGCCACGCCGTGCTCGGTTTCATGGGCCCAGGTGACAGCGTAGGGGGTATGCACGCCCCAGCCACCGAGGGTCACCACTGGCTCGATATCCGAGCGCAGCGAGTTGCCGACCATGACGAACTGCGCGATCGGCAGGTCGAACTCAGCCAGCACGCGGGCGTAGGTTTCCGGGTCTTTCTCGGACACGATCTCGATGCGCGGGAAGAGATCATGCAACTGCGCGACCTTGATCTTCGCTTCCTGATGAAACAGGTCGCCCTTGGTAATCAGCACCACGGGGTACTGCTCCGCGATCCTGGCGACCGACTCGCGCACACCCGCGATCAGCTCGACAGGATGACGCAGCGTGGCATGGCCGATGTCCAGCATGCGTTGGATATGCGCCGCACTGACGCGGCTGTCGGTGATCTCGATCGCCGCCTCGATCATCGAGAGCGTCATCGCCTTCACCCCGTAGCCGAACACGGCCAGGTTCCGGCGTTGCACCTCCAGCAGGTGCCGCGCGGTGTCGGTGTCGTGCACGTCGATGTAGTGGGAAAGCAGTTCGAGGTAGTCCTGTTCGGCCTGACGGTAGAAATCCTCGCTCTTCCACAGCGTGTCGTCACCGTCAAAACCAACCAGGCCGATGGCGCGGTCACGCGCAGGCGTTGGGGTAGTCATCGGTGAAGAATAACAGGGGGCTGTGTGGGCTCCGGATTTGTCTGTGGACGGGCTACGAATGCCGGCTGGTGGGGGATGCGGATGCGGATGCGGATCTGGCTCTGGATCTGGCTCTGGCTCTGGATCTGGCTCTGGATCTGGCTCTGGTAGAGCCGACTTCAGTCGGCTGTCGTCAGGCGGCGCGGCGGCAGAGCAGCCGACTGAAGTCGGCTCTACCAAAACCGCGACCGAAATCGAAACTGCCTGAGACGGTCAGCCAACCAGCATCCCGCGGTGCCGGCCGGAGCCGACACCGCAGAACAGGTTGGAATCAGTTGCCCTGTGCCGCGCCTGCTGCCTGCTGCGACTGGACGAAGGCCTTGTACTCATCGGTCGACAGCTCGCCGTCCTTGTTGGTGTCCGCCTGGTCGAAGACCTGGGCGAGTCCGGCGTTGACCTGCGCTTCGCTCTTGCTGAGGGTGCCGTTGCCGTCGGTATCGATGCTGGCCCAGGTCTGGCCACCGCCATTGGCCTGTGCGGCGGCCTGCCCAGCGGCGTGGGTTGCCTGGTCGGCGGCGTTGCCTGCTTCGGCGGCCTGGTTGCCCGCCGCTGCGGCGGCCTGCTGCGCCTGCACGGCCTGCGCCTGTGCATCGGCTGCGCGATCCTGTGCTGCGCTCTGCGCCATGGCCGGGAGGGCGAACACACTGCCAGCGGCGACAAGGAGGGCGATCAGCGGCTTACGGTTACGAATCGTCATTGGGTGGTCTCCTGAGGGGATGTTGCACGGCCATGTATTCCGTACGGGGCCTACGTTGGCAGCGCGTCGATGAACGCAAATTGGGTCGCAATCAGCACGAACACGGCGTGTTAACCACTCCCCAGAGGGCATCGGCTACCTGCTTGGTTAGCCGGCGGTGAGCGGAAAGTAAGGTGCGCATTCAGCAGAGTCATTTTTAACCTGCAACAAACATAAATCAGCCGGCATCGGGCGTTTCATCGACTGACCGCGAACTGAACAACAGCCATCCCAAGGCAACACCGGACAGGGCACCTATGATTTCCAGCATGACCCGACTGCCCAGTTCGTTCGGATCGTGGATGGTGGACAGGAAAAGACGCGCGTAGAACGGCGACTCCATCCGCACGATGCCCATGTAGAACAGCTTCCACATGTCGATGCCGGCCGCGATGACCACCGAGATACCGCTGGCCCAGCCCAATGCGGGGCCATGGGCCCAGCGCAGCGCGCGCGCGAGGTGGTGGAACAGGAAGTACACGAGCAGGCCGACCAGCAGGGCGATGCCCGCCGCTTCCAGTGTGCCCAGCAGACCGAAATGAAGGGGAAGGTTCATAGCGACAGTGTAAGGGGAGCAGCAGGGCGTCAGACCGCGCGGTGGCGGGGATCGCGCGATCACTCCACGGGCACGTCGTACGCCGTCTGCGGATCCGGCTCGGGCTGGAAGGTGAAGTGCCACCATTCCTTCGGATAGTTGACGAAACCCTCAGCGGCCATCGCCTGCTGCAGGCGTCGCCGGTTGGCCCGCTGCACGTCGCTGAGCCCGGCCGCATCGGTATGTGCGCGGGCGCCGAAGAAGTCGAAGTCGGTGCCCAGGTCCAGCGGCGTGCAGCGTGCGGCGTCGCAACGCATCAGCCCGACATCCACGGTGGCGGCGCGACTGTGGCCGGAGCGCTCGGCGATGTAGCCGTCCGCAAACAGCTGCGATTTCTCCAGGTCGGGGTATTGCACCGCCTTGCGTGATGTCTCCCGGGGGGCCTGTGCCCAGGCCACGAAGGCCTGCACCGAGCGCACGGGGCGGTAGCAGTCGTACACCTGCAGCGCATGGCCTTGGCGGCGCAGATGGTGCTCCACCTTGGCCAACGCGTCGGCGACGGCAGGCAGGAGATAACAGGCCGGACGCGCGTAGCCGGGCACGCGCTGGCTGGTGAAGTTGTTGGCCGTGGCATAGCGGATATCCAGCGCGATGCCGGGCGCCCGCGTACGGATCTCCACCAGGCCGGCTTCGGCCGTCGTCCGCGCAGGGGATACCGCCGGCGGCTCAGCGGCGTGGACGCTCGCGGCCAGGGCAATCGCCAGTACGAGTGAAATGCAGGTCCTGGTAGTCATAGCTGAAGTCGATATCCGGATCGATGGCGCGCAGGTCCAGGGTGGGCACCGGCCCGGCAGTGGGCTGCAGCCATGCCTGCGCGGCGGGCTCCAGCGTATCCCAGCGCAGCACCCAGCGTGATCCGGCCTGCAGCACATCGGCCTGCAGCCGCGGGGATTTATCCACGCTGAAACGCAGCCGACCCTGCACCGGGCAGAGCGATGCGTCGCCCAGCCACGGATCACGATAGCGGCCCTGTACGGCCTGCAACGCGGTTGCGGATGCGCGCGGTGCCGCGCGGGTGGCCGCCAGCGGATCGTCCGCCGCAGCGGGCGAAGGGTGCGCCTGTGCCAGTTTGTCCAGCCATCCCTCCACGCCCTGCGTGTCAGCGGGCGCGGTGTAGTGTTTCAGCGCCGCCTGCATCAAGGCAGTACGTGCATTCTCGCCTTCGCCGTTGACCAGCAGCACCACGCCCACCTTGCGGTCCGGCAGCAGGGCGAGCGAGGAATACATGCCGGACAGGGTGCCGGTATGGGCGACTTTCCATTGCCCATCCAGGTCGGACAGCCGCCAGCCATATCCATAGCCTGCAACGTGCGCGTTGTCCCAGCGCCGCTGCCGCTCACCCAGCGGCATCGGCATGTGCAGCGTCCACAACGCATTGCGCTGGGTGGCGTCCAGCCAGCCCGGGGCGGTGTCCGGATCGAGCAGCACCTGCATCCAGCGCAGCATGTCATTCAACGAACAACGGATGCCGCCGGCCGCCATCGACGGTGCGTCCGGGTTGGTTTCCATGTCCGGCGCGATGACCACGTTGCGTCCCGCGCGGCGCACGTGGGGCTGGGCGACGTTACCCACTGCGGTAGTAGACCAGGCACCCACCTGGCAGCGGGTCAGGCCCAGGGGCTGGAACACCTGCTCGCGCATCAGCTGGTCATAGGGCTTGCCGCCCGCGGCTGCGGCGACTTCACCGGCTACGACATACATCAGGTTGTCGTAGGCGTACCCGCTGCGGAAACTGGTGACCGGCTTCAGGTGGGCCAGGCCGGCGATGATGTCCTGCCGTGTGAACTGGTTGGGCTCCGGCCACAGCATCAGGTCGCCGGCGCCGAGACCCAGCCCGCTGTTGTGGATCAGCAGGTCACGCACCTGCATCTGTTCGCCCACCCAAGGATCGAACAGGGTGAAGGACGGCAGGTGACGACGCACAGGATCGTCCCAGCGCAGGCGTCCCTGCTGCACCAGCCGTGCCAGCAACGCGGCGGTCATGGCCTTGCTGTTGGAGGCGATCTTGAACAACGTGTCGTCGTCGATGCGCGCACCCGTGGCGTCGCCGCGCAGCCCTTCCGCGCGGCGGTAGACGACGTCGCCATTTTCCACCACGCCCATGGCGAGGCCGGGCAACTGCTCGCGCTCCATCGTGCGCTCGAACATGGCGTCGAACGGCGATGATGCGAGCGCGAGCAGCAGCAGCGGTTGGAACATGACGGGCAACCCTTCAAGAATGGATCCGTAGCGCCGAGCCATGCTCGGCGAACGCAGCGGCCGGGGCAACCGATTGACGGCCAGCGGCCGTCATTACCGGATACTTGACGGCCAGCGGCCGTCACTACCTTCCTAGAAGTTCCAGGCCACGACCAGTTGCGCATAGCGCGGTGCCTGCCAACGCGTGCCCGTGTTGAACGTCGCTTCGCGGTACACGCCGGGCTGGCTCTCGTAGCGCTGGTGCACGTTGATCACGGTCTGGTTGTTGAACAGGTTGTACACCGACAGGCGCGCGCTCAGGTCGATGCCGTCCACCGGCAACCGCCAGGTCACGTTGGCCCCCATGGTCCAGGTCCACGGCAGGCGCCCGAAGGCCCCGCGCGCGGTCGGTTCGAACACACGCTGGTCGACGGGGCCGGCACAGTTGGCCACGCACAGCCAGCCGGTGCCGCCGCCGCTGCCTTCGCTGGAGGTGCTGCCCCCGGCCACGGTGTCACCCGGCCACATCACGCCGAAGGCGGTGATGGGGCCACCGGACTGCACCTGCAGCGTGGTACCGAACGACCACTGCTCGTTCAAGGCATAGGCGGCGCGGAACTTGAACTGATGGCGGAAGTCGTTGAACAGCACGCCATAGCGTTCGTTGTTCGACGGGTGGTCCCAGTGCTGGACCATGCCGGTGTCACCGTAGTTGGTGTCCGAGTTGACCGGCCCTTCGAAGTTGCCTTCGCTCTTGGCCCACAGGTAGGACGCGTTGAACATCCACTTCTCGTCCCATGCGCGATCCAGCTGGAACTCCAGCGCCTTGTAGGTGCGCTTGGGTTTGGAATACCCCACCACCTCGCCACTGCCGCCCTTGCGGTAGCCGCTGTTGGCCGTATCGATGGTGATCCAGCCCTCCTGGGCGCACCCTATGCTGGAATCCCCCCAGATGGTCAGGCTTTCGCCGGGATTGGCGATCGGCCACAGCGTGCTGCCGGTCGGCCCGCACGGCGTGTAGTTCAGGCGCATGTCGTCCAGCGCACGGGTCATTTTGCGATAGGTGCCGTTGACGCCCCACGACCATGCCTGGTCGATCATGGTCTGGAAGCCAAGGATGTATTCGTCCTGGTAGACCGCCTTCAGGTCTTTGTCCACGCTCTGCCGCAGATCGGCCGCACCGGTGTTCATGCGGGTATCGGTCGGCCCCACCTGCTGGCCGATGATCGGCGCCATGTACGGCGCACCGGTCACCGGATTGCTCTGCTGCTGCCAGCCGTTGAGCACGTAGTAACTGTATTCGTCGGTGAGCCCACCGGCGAAGTTGACGTTGATGTTGTTGGTCACCGGCAGGTAATAGCGTCCCGCGTTGCCGAAGATCTTGGTGCTGCCGTCGCCCTTCACGTCCCACGAGAAGCCGACGCGCGGCGCGATCAGATCGTCCATCTTGATGAAGGCATCGCCATCGGCGGTGCGGTTCTCGAACCGATCCCAGCGCACGCCCAGAGTGAGCATCAGGGTCGGGGTGATGTTCCAGATGTCTTCGACATACAGCGCGTTGGCCTCCGTTTCGAAGGAGCCGCCCGATACGCGGTTGCGGGCACGCAGCATCTGCATCACACCCGGCGGCACGAAGGCGCCGGCGCCGTCCCACACCTCGTCACCGGGTCGCGCTGCATAGGCGGTGTAGGTCATCTGGCTGGGGCCGGGATAGCGGGTGGACTGCTCGGTGGTCATCAGCTCACGGTCGATGCCGAAGCGCAGCAGGTGGGTACCCAAGGCCCATTCGAAATCCAGGCGCGCGGCATCGCGGGTATCGTCGCGCTCGGCGATGGCGGTACCGGTGGGGTGGCAGCCGGCACGCAGTCCGTTCAACTGGCCCAGGTAGGGTGCGTACGTGGCATCGGTGAACACTGCATCGCAGTACAGATCCAGCGTCGAGTTGGAGAAGGCGCGCTGGTTGTTCTGGCCGACCATCGCCTTGGCGGTGAAGTTTTCGCCGAAGCGTCCGGTATACGTGGCCGACCAGTTCTTGCCGCCGCCGTCGGTCAGCGTGTCACCGCCCCATTGCCCGAGCGTCTGCGTCTCCCAGTTGTAGCCGGACGACGCCTGCGTGGTCTCGGTTTCGTCGGAGAAGGCCAGCAGTTCCAGGGTGTGGTTGTCGGTGATGTTCCAGTCCAGCTTGGCCCCCCAGAAATCGTCGTCGCCCTTGTTGTCGAACCAGGTGCGCCCGTCGGATGCCGTGTTGTTGCCGTGGGTATCGCGCTTTTCATACATCGCGAACAGGAACAGCCGGTCTTTCACCAGCGCACCGGAACCCCACACATTGGTCTTGGTGAACGAGGTGGCATCGGTGCTGGCATAGGCGTGCGGCGAACCGTCGCGATGGAAATGGTCGCGTGCCGAAGAGCGCCACGCGTTGGGCTCAAAGGTGACTTCGGCGCCTCCCTCGAACTCGTTGCTGCCGGAACGGGTCACGGCATTGATCACGCCACCGGTGGAGCGGCCGAACTCCACGGAGTAGCCGCCGGTCTTGACCTGGAATTCCTGGAAGAAGCCGAACGGCGCGCTGGAGAAGCCGCGACGGGTGTACATGTCGGTGACGTTGAGGCCGTTGATGTAGACCGCGTTTTCCGCCACTGACGAACCGGCAAAGGACAGGCCGCCGAACGACGAGTTGCCGCCGACCACACCCGGCGCCAGCAACGCCACGGCGGATAGGTCCTGGGCCACCGGCAGCCGGGAGATCTCCTGCCGGTTGACGTTGAACGAGGTCTCGGTGGAGTACACGTCCACCCGGTTGATGACCCGCGACCCGACCACCTGCAGGGCATCGAGATTGACCACACCGCCACCGCTGGCCAGGTTCACCGTGGTGGTGCCGCCCACGGCGACGCTGACGCTGACCGGTTCGCCTACTGCCGCGCCGTCGCGGCTGAGTTGCAGCGTGTAGTCGCCCACGGGCAGCTGGCCAAGGCGGTAGCTGCCATCGCGTGCTGCCGTGGCGGTGCGGGTCAGGCCAGTGCCTCGGCTGACCACGGTCACCTGGTCGCCCGCCGTCGCCCGGCCGGCAACCGCGCCGGATACGTTCTGTGCCGATGCCACGCTGGGCATCATCATGCCCAGACAGGTCCCAAGTGCGACGCAGAGCGCCGCACGCTTCATGCTGATTGCCTTCATCCCCTGCTCTCTCCTGCAGAAATTGAACGGTGTAGGTGCCTAGGGTGTCGCGCTGGGTGTGCCGCCTGCAGGCAGTACCTGCCATTGGAACCGGTAGTCCCATTGGTCGAAGTACAGGTTGCCGCCTGCCCACTCGGCCTCGCCGCGCTGCGAGTCCACCGTTTCCGAGCGGAAGTGCTGTTTGGCCGGTACGAAGGGCTGGCCGAAATCATCGTTGAACGCGATGCGGTAGCCATCCAGGCCACCAAAGTAGAAGTCGCGCAGCACCGGATCCGTGCTGTCCAGCGCACCGGTGGTGACATCCATCGGCAGCCAGCCGTAGGGCGCCAGATAGACCGCGCCCCAGTCGTGCAGGTTGCTGTAGCCGGTCGCGTTGTCGGAGAACACCATGCCGGACTGCCACCGCGCCGGGATGCCGTTCATGCGCAGCAGGGTGATCAGCAGCAGGGTCTGCTGGCCGCAGTCGGCGTGGCCGGCCTGCAATGCATGCTCGCTGATGTTGCTCAGCGTGGAGTACTCGCGCGCACCGGCCCACGGGATCTGGTCGACCGCGTTGAACAGCAGGCGCGCCACTTCATACGGGCGGGTCTCGCCCTGCAGCACCCGCTGCGAGTACGCGCGCAGCGCGGGGGTGAAGCGCACATGCGGTGCGTGCTCGGCGAGGTAAGGTGCCAGGGCAGCATCGTGCGGCGTGGGCTGCACCGTGGAGGGATCGATGGCGGTGTGCCGTGCGCTCACGGTCAGGGCATAGCGGATTTCGAACTGAGTCGGCTGGCCGGCAACCGCCTTGGCTTCCAGATACGCCGTGCGCTGTTGCGTGTCCGCAGGCGCGATGCGCGCCCCGGCCGGACGGCTGCCGATCCACTGCAGATGCTCCTGCTGTCCCGGAATCTCGCGCGGATAAGGAATCCATGCACGCACCGTTTCACCCGCCGGCACGGCGTCGGCCTTGACCACCAGCGATTGGGTGACCGCTACCCGCTGTGGCAATACGAACGCCGTGGGGTTGCCCCGTGCCGCCGCGATCACCTGCGCGTGGTACGGGGTGATCGATTCGAACGGACCGTCCACCGGCATCGGGGCGTCCGCACGGCGACGGGCACGTGCCTCTTCGCTCAGGCGGAACAGGTTGGACGGCGCGCGATTGAAGTACCAGCGCTGGCCATCGATATCCAGATGCTCCAGCCGCCCCTGCGCGTCCCAGCGCGCGAACTCATCGTCGCAGGTCCGGAATCCAGTGACGCAGTTTCTCTTTCGCCGCACGCTCGTCCAGGCTGAAATCCAGACGGATGCGGCGCATGCGCTCCTGCTGGAACCGCAGCGCCTCGGCCCCGGCGACGTCGGTTGCAGGCGTGAGCGCAAGCCGAGACTGCACTGCCTGCTGCGCTTCGCGGAAACGGCCGCTGTCGATCATCGTCACCACGTCGCCGGTCACATCCGCCGCAGGCGCCTGCGGCACGCTGCCGGCGGCCGGTGCGCACACGATCACCGCGCACAGGCAGGCCATGGCGGGCAGCAGCAGTTTGCGAACGACGGTATCCACAGCGACACTTCCCCAGCGCAGGTGGTCATCGCTGTGTAACACGCACGGGGCATCGGGTCAATAATTTATTCTTGCGTTCCCCGCGAAAAGGAATAACTATTCCACTGGCTATCAACGAGGGTGACCGCCGCATGTTCCTGGCTTCCCGTCTTACGTGCCGCTGGCAGGCGCGATCGCTTGCGCTGGTGCTGTGCCTTGGCAGCCTGCCCGCGCTGGCAGGCACCGCCGCGCCGCTGCCAGCCCCCGATCCGGGCCCCGCCCTGCCCTACATCGTGGGGCTGCATGAGGCCTACCTGACGCCCCAGTACTGGGCGGCGCGGCTGCCCGATGCGGATGTGCCGATGCTGGACCGTGCACAGGTCGACGCACAGAACGCGCGCATGCGCCGCGATGATGACCATATCCAGGACATCGCCCGGTTGCCTGCAGCGATCAGCGCGGCGCAGCTGCGGGCATCGATCGTCGCGCTGTCCAGCTGGCCGGCGCGGCCCCTGCACGATAGCCACGGCACGCTGGTGTCGCCGGCGCTGCGCCAGGACATCGAGGCCAACCTGGCGCTGGACGCGCTGCCCGCCAGCACCGCACCGCAGTACGGCCTGGTGGTGCACCGCGCGGCGCTGCGCACATTCCCGACCCGCCAGCGTGTCTTCAGCAGCAGCGAAGGCACCGACATCGACCGCTTCCAGGAGTCCGCACTGTTCCCGGGCGACAAGGTCGCGGTGGTCCATCGCAGCGCCGATGGCGCATGGTTGTTCGTGCACAGCGAACGCTACAGCGCGTGGATCGAAGCCCGCTACGTGGCCACCGGCCGCAAGGACACCGTGCTGGGCTACGGCACGAAGGGCCCGTATCGGGTCATCACCGGCGCGGTGGCGCATACCGTGTTCACGCCCGAGGAACCGCGCGTGTCCCGCCTGCAGCTGGACATGGGCGTGCGGCTGCCGGTGCTGGCCGACTGGTCACCCGCGCAGCCCGTGAACGGCCAGCAGGCGCATGCCAGCTGGGTGGTGCAACTGCCGGTGCGCGAGGAAGACGGCACGTTGCAGTTGGTGCCGGCACTGCTGCCGCGCTCGCAGGACAGCAGCGCCGACTATCTGCCACTGACCCCGCGCCTGTTGCTTGCGCAGGCCTACAAGTTCCTGGGCGAGCGCTATGGCTGGGGCCACGACTACGACACGCGCGACTGCAGCGGCTTCGTGTCGGAGATCTATCGCAGCTTCGGCGTGCTGCTGCCACGCAATACCAGCGCGCAGGGGATAAGCCCGGCCTTGGACCGCATCGCCTTTACCGCGAAGGACGACGCCGCCACGCGGGATCGCGCCGTCGCCGCCTTGCGGGTCGGCGACCTGGTGTACATCCCCGGCCACGTGATGATGGCCATCGGCCACGTCGACGGCCGCACCTGGGTGATCCATGACACCGCCGGTGGCAGCTGGAAGGGACCGGATGGCACGCGGGTGCAGGCGCATCTGAACGGCGTGTCGGTGACGCCGCTGGAGCCGATGATGGCCAGCGACACCCTGCGCTACATCGACCGCATCACCAACATCCAGCGGCTCCGGCCGCCTACCTCGCCGCAGAGTCCTTGATGAAGATCACCGATATCGAACTGGGCATGCTGCGCGTGCCCTTGAAGACCCCGTTCAAGACCGCCCTGCGCACCGTGGAGACCATCGAGGACGTGGTGGTGATGGTGCGCACCGACAGCGGCCACACCGGCTACGGCGAGGCGGCGGCGACCGCGGTGATCACCGGCGATACGCACGGGTCGATCATCGAAGCCGTCCGCCATTTCATCAAGCCGCGCCTGGTGGGCCAGGAGGTGGCCAACCTCAACCGCCTGTGCGCGCTGGTGCAGACCTCGATGGAGCGCAACAGCAGCGCGAAGGCGGCGGTGGAGATCGCCCTGTATGACCTGTGGGCGCAGCTGCATGGCGCCCCGCTGTACCAGATGCTGGGCGGCGGTGATCCGGTGATCACCACCGACATCACCATCAGCGTGGACTACATCGACAAGATGGTGGCCGATTCCGTGTCTGCCCTGGATCGCGGATTCGAGTCGCTGAAGATCAAGGTCGGCAAGGACATCGGTCTGGATATCGAGCGGGTCAAGGCGATCCACGCGGCGGTGCAGGGCCGTGCCCTGCTGCGGCTGGATGCGAACCAGGGCTGGACCGCCAAGCAGGCGGTGCACGCCATGCGCACGCTGGAAGACGCCGGCGTGGTGCTGGAGCTGCTGGAACAGCCGGTCAAGGCCGCCGACATCGCCGGGCTGAAGTACGTAACGGACCGCGTGAACACGCCGGTGATGGCCGATGAGAGTGTGTTCAGCCCGGCGCAGGTGATCGACCTGATCCAGCAGCGCGCCGCCGACATCGTCAATATCAAACTGATGAAGACCGGCGGGCTGTCCAACGCGATCCGCATCGCCGACATCGCCGCCATCCACGGCGTGCCGTGCATGATCGGCTGCATGATCGAGTCCAGCATCAGTGTCGCCGCAGCGGTCCACCTGGCGGTTGCCAAGAGCGATGTGATCACCAAGGTCGATCTGGACGGCCCCTCGCTGGGGCAGTTCAATCCGGTCAGCGGCGGCGTCACGTTCAATGAGTCGGAGATCAGCATCAGCGATGCCCCGGGATTGGGGATCACCGAAGTGCGCGGGCTGGAGATGTTGGCGTGAACACGCACGCGCAACGCGAAACACCGCGCACGGCGGGAACCACCGCGATGCCTGACCGAAACGCCGCCGAGCATGGCTCGGCGCTACGCGACGTGTTGGACGCTGCATGCCACCGCTGCTGAAAATCCGCGCTGAACGTGGGCAGATGTCGGCGATCGAGCGGCGCATCGCGGATTTCATCCTCGACAACGCCCACCTGCTGCGCGACTACTCCTCGCAGCAGCTGGCCAGCGCGCTGGGCATCAGCCAGTCCAGTGTGGTGAAGTTCGCGCAGAAGCTTGGCTTCAAGGGGTATCCGGACCTCAAGTACTCCATCGGCCAGGACATCGCGCGCAGCGGTGCGCCAGCCTCACCGGCGCCCGCCGTGGCCAGCGGCGTGGACGGCTATACCCGCATTGCGCAGGCGCTGCAGGCCAGCAAGGCCGCCGCCGAAGACGAAACGCGCGCGGCCAACCCGCAGTCCGATGTCGAGCGCATCGTCGCCCTGATCGACGCGGCGCCCAAGCTGTTCGTCTACGGGCTGGGCGATGACGGCCTGTATGCCCGCGAGTTCGCGATGCGCCTGTCGCTGCTGGGCATGTTGGTGGTGCACCACGCCGATCCCATCCTGATGCTCGCCAACCTCTCCGCGGCCCGTCCGGGCGATGTGATGCTGGTGTTCTCCGAGTTCGGCAAGCTGCCCCAGTTGTCGATGCTGTCGCGCCAGTTCCAGGATGTCGGCGGCAAGGTGGTATCGATCACCCGGCATACCGCCAACCCCCTGCGCGCCCATGCCGATGCGTCACTTGCCGTCTGCGCGGAAGATCGCGCGGCGCACGTGGCGCAGGTGCTGTACCGTTCTTCCTTGCAGTCGCTGCTGGATTTTGTTTTCGTGCTGTTGTGCGAGGCCAATCCGGACCGCAACCGCCAGTTGGCGGTCAACCTGGAACGCATCGAACACCTGCTGGATACCTGACCGGAGCTGCCCATGAAGTCGCTGTTGCGTTGCCTGACCATCGCGGCGCTGTCGCTGGCCGGTCCTGTTGTCGCCGGCACGCCGTTGCACGGCGCCGATCAGCTTGTGGTGGTGACCAGCGAGGGGTGGGACAGCACACAGGGGCGCCTGCAGGCGTACGCGCGCACCCGCAGCGGATGGAAGGCTGAGGGTGCACCATTCGACGTCGCGTTGGGCCGCAGTGGCAGCGCGTGGGGCCTCGGCCTGCATGACGCGGACATCGACACGACGGCCCCGCAGAAGCGCGAAGGCGATGGTCGCAGTCCTGCCGGTGTGTTCGCGCTGGGTACCGCCTTCGGCTACGCCGCGCAGGCCGATACGAGGTGGCCATGGCAGCCGATGCGCGAAAGCAGCTACTGCATGGACGTGCCCGACTCGCCGTACTACAACCGCATCGTCGATGCAGACACCGTGGGCGCAGATGCGGTGGAAGGCTCCACCGAGCCGATGCGCCTGGACCTGCACAAGAACGGCGACATCCGCTATCAGCAGGGCTTCGTGATCGCGCATAACCCGCGCAACGTACCCGGCGAGGGCAGCTGCATCTTCGCCCACTTGTGGCGCACGCCCGGTGAGGCGACGGCCGGCTGCACGGCCATGACGGCGGCACACATGCAGGCGCTGCTGGCCTGGCTGGACCCACGGCAGTCACCGCGCTTCGTGCTGTTGCCCCGCGCCGCGTATGCGCGCCTGCAGGACGCGTGGCAGCTGCCTGCGTTGCCGCCCATCGCCAAGGCCCAACCGTGAGCGCGGCCGATACCGAGCCCACCCCGAGCCTGCAGCGCGCGGTCAGTCGCTGGCAGATCGTTGGCCTGTCCATCAACGATGTCATCGGCAGCGGCATCTACCTGCTGCCCGCTGCGACGGTGCTGCTGCTCGGCCCGTTCAGCCTGTGGGGCGTACTCGCGGCAGGCGTGGTCGTCGCCCTGCTGGTGCTGTGCTACGCGCAGGCCGCGAGTTACTTCGACGAACCCGGCGGCAGCTATCTGTACGCACGCGAGGCCTTCGGCCGGTTCGCCGGCTTCGAGATCGGCTGGATGATCTGGCTGACCCGCATCAGCTCGGCCGCGGCCCTGAGCAACGCGCTGGCCGATGCCGTGGCCCGCTTCTGGCCCATGGCCGGCAGTGGCGGCGGGCGCATCGCGGTGATCGTGCTGTCGCTGGCCTTCCTGACCGGGATCAACATCATCGGCGTGCGTTCTGCCGCGCGTACCGGCGTGGTGCTGGTGATCGGCAAGCTGGTGCCGCTGGTGTTGTTCGTGGCCATTGGCGCGTTCTACATCGATCCGCAGCTCGCCTTCTCCGGTCAGCGCCCGGACCCGCATGACCTGCAGCGGATGGGCGAAGCGGCGCTGTTGCTGCTGTACGCGTACGCCGGATTCGAGAACATCCCGGCCGCCGCGGGTGAGTATCGCAACCCGCGGCGTGACATCCCGTTCGCTCTGATCACCATGATCATCACCGTCACCGTCATCTATGCAGCGGTACAGATCGTGGCGCAGGGCACGCTGGTGGGTCTGGCGGGGTCTGCGACGCCGCTTGCCGATGCGGCGGCCGGCTTCGGTGGCGAGGCACTGGCCCTGATCCTGACCGTGGGGGCGACAATCTCGATCCTGGGTACGAACAGCAACACGATGATGATGGGGCCGCGCTTCCTGTATGCGTTGGCGGCCGATGGCTATGGCCCCAAGGTGCTGGCGCAGGTGCATCCGCGCTTCCGCACGCCTGCGGCGGCGATCCTGTGCCAGGGCCTGATTTCGTTGGCGTTGGCGTTGAGTGGTTCGTTCGTGCAGCTGGCGCTGCTGTCGATGACGACGCGTCTGTTTGCCTACATCGGGACCGCCGCCGCTGTGCTGGTCCTGGCGAAGCGCTTTGCCGACCGTCCCGGTGCGTTGAAGCTGCCGGGCGGCCCGGTGATCCCGGTGCTGGCGCTGGTGCTGTGCCTGGCGCTGTTCGCCAGCGCGAGCTGGGCGAACATCTTGGCGGCGCTGGCCGCGTTCGCGGTGGGCGCGGTGATCTATCTGTTCCCACGCAAAGCGGAGCAGTAACGCACGCGGTACCCATGACGCGCCCGGCTGCGTCAGCCTGGTAGAGCCGACTTCAGTCGGCTGCGTCAGCTTGGTAGAGCCGACTTCAGTCGGCTGCGTCAGCCTGGTAGAGCCGACTTCAGTCGGCTGCATCAGCCTGGTAGAGCCGACTT
>NZ_JACYUV010000017.1:0-70720 GCF_014841935.1 Stenotrophomonas sp. CFBP 13725
GGCGGACGCACACCGCGCTGCGCGCTCGCCGAGCGTGGCTCGTCGCTACATGCCCCGCTTGGTAGCGCCGAGCCGTGCTCGGCGGAATCCTGCCGGTGTCGCGACGGCCGACACACACCGCGTTGCGCGCTCGCCGAGCGTGGCTCGGCGCTACATGCCCCGCTCCGGCGTAACGCACGCATCCACAGGAACGACGAAGCCGGGCAATGCCCGGCTTCGTTTCAAGCGCTCACCGAGGTTACTCGGTGGTGCAGCGTCAGGTTCGCTTGCGGAACATGGAGATCACAGCCAGCACCAGGAAGACCACGAACAGGATCCAGGCGATGTTGCTGGCGGCACCGGCAATACCGGAGAAGCCGAGGACGGCGGCGATAAGGGCGATGACGAAAAAGATGACGGCGTAGTGCAGCATGGCGATCCTCGCGGTTACGTGCCGGGGGTGGCGTTGGGGTCCATCCTCCCGCGTCGCCGGTGTTCATCAAGTGATGGAAAAATCGCCTTTTGATGAAGCCTTCAGTCGCGTGAGTCCTTCGTCAATGCTCACGATCGGTATGTAGCCGAAGTCGCGGCGTGCCGGTTCCATGCTGTACCAGTGCGGCGTACACAGCTGTTCGGCAAGGAAACGGGTGAGCGGCGGCTCGCCCGACAAGCGCAACAGCGGCCACACCCGCTCGCAGATCGCGCCGATGCGATACGCCGTCTTGAAGCTGATCGTCCGGTGCACGGGCGGGGCCCCCACTGCACCCAGCAGCTTGTTGAGCAGCTCACGCATCGGCAGCGGTTCGCCGTTGGAGATGAAGTACGCCTTGCCCGCACAGGCGGCTCCCGGCGCCAGCGCGTCCAGCGCAAGGAAATGGGCAAGCGCTGCATTGTCGATGTAGGTCGTGTCGACCTTGTTGCTGCCATCCCCCACCAGCCGCAGGCGGCCGGCACGGGCGCGCTGGGCCAGCCGCGGTACCAGTTGCAGATCGCCCGGACCCCAGATCAGGCGCGGACGCAGCGCGACGGTGGCGAGCGTTGCATCGTTGGCCGCCAGCACGCGCTGCTCGGCAATCGCCTTGGTCGCGGCGTACGGGGCCTGGAAGTCCTCGCCATAGGGCACTTCGTCCGCACCCAGCCCTTCCACGGGATGCGTGGCGCGGTGGGTCACACTCGGCGTGGAGGTATAGACGAGCTTGTGCACGCCCTGCGCGCGGCAGGCCGCTAGGACGTTGTCGGTGCCGACCACGTTGGCCTGGTGGTAGCTCTCGTAGCTGCCCCAGGCGCCCGCTTTGGCCGCGTTGTGCAGCACCGCGTCCATGCCGGCCACGGCATGCAGCACCGCCTGCGCATCGGCCAGGTCGCCCTGGATCTGGCCCACGCCCATCGCCTGCAGCGCCGGGTAGTGGCCCCGGTTGAAACTGAGCACCTGATGGCCTCGCTCGGCCAACCCGGCACAGAGTGCCTGGCCGAGGAAGCCGCCGCCGCCGGTGACAAGGACCTTCATGCTTTTTTCTCCAGCTCGGCGGCAGCCCAGATCGCCAGCTTCTCGCGGCCGATCTTGGCATTGTGGCGGATGTCCACCGGGAAGCCGGGATGGACGAGATAGTGCCGCAGGCCAGCGTCAGGCACGCAGACCGCCGCCTTGGCCCGCAGCGCGTCGACCAGTGCGGGCGAGCTGGACTGCCCACGTGCAAGCTCGATGCACAGCACCGGCACCTGCTGCCCCGGTGTACCGACGCCGACCAGCGCGCTGCGGGCAACGCCCGGGACGGTGTTGAACACCGGCTCGATCTGCTCGGTGTAGAGCGGTCCGCGTGCCGTCTCCACGCGCTGGGTCTTGCGGCCGCAGAACCACAACTGGCCCTGTGCATCGAAATAGCCGACATCGCCCATGCGATGCACCACGCGCAGATGACCGTCGGCCAGCGTCTCGCTGATCTTGGCGGCCGCCGTTGCCTGTGGGCGGTTGAAATAACTGTCCGTGGCGGTGGGTCCGGCCACGGTGATTTCGCCGATCTCGCCGACCGGCATCACCCGTACCCGGCTCCAGTCCGGCAGCGCGGCATCGTCGATGGCGATGATGCGCACCTCGTTGGGCGCCACCACACTACCCACGCAGGTGCCGGCCCCGGCCTCGGTCGCGGCACGGGTGTCTTCCAGCGCGCGGCCTTCGATCACCGCCACCGGCAGGCACTCGGTGGCCCCGTAGGGCGTCCAGAACTGGGCATCCGGCGGCAACAGGCGGCGGATCGTCGCCACCACGTCCGGCGGCACCGGCGCACCGGCCGACGTCACCCGCTTGACGCCCGGCAGGGGCTGTCCATGATCGGCCAGCACCCGCATCAAGGCGGGCGAGCCAAACAGTTGGGTCACGCCGTGGCGCTTGATCGCATCGTGCAGGCGGCGCGGGTCTGCCGACGCCGGTCGGGTCGGATCCATGTCCGGGATCACCGAGGTCAGGCCCAGTGCGGGGTCGAACAGGGCGAACGGCGGGAACGTGGGCAGGTCCACGCCACCCGGCTCCATGCCGAAGGCCGAACGCAGCAGCTCGACCTGGCCGACGAAGTGGCGGTGGCGGTAGACCACGCCCTTGGGCACCCCGGTGGAGCCGCTGGTGAACAGGATCGCGGCCGTGTCCTCGCCATCGGTATCGGCCAGCATGGGCGGCGTGCCTGCTCCTGCCCGCTCCAGCGCAGCCAGCGTGGTGCCACCCCACCCCAGCTTGCGCCCCACGGTGACCAGCCGCTTCGCCGACGGTGACCAGCGCAGCGCGAGCCGTGCCACATGGGCCAGCGGAATCCCGATGAAGGCGTCCGGCTGCGCCTCGTCCAGGCACTGCTTCAGCGCGCGCTTGTCGATGCCGGGATCCACCAGCACCGGCACCGCACCGATCTTGAACAACGCGAACATCAACAAGAAGAACTCCGGCGACGGCCGGACCATCACCACCGCACGCACGCCGCGGCCGATGCCGTAGGCGGCCAGTCCGGCGGCCATCGCATCACTGCGCGCGTCCAGTTGGCGGTAATCGAGGGTGACGTCGTAAGACGCCATGCCATTGCCCGGGCCGCGTCGGCCGGGGCAACGAATGGCGATCTGGTCAGGCCGCTCACGGGCCAACTCGGGCAATCGGGCGGCAATATTGCAGGATTGGTTCATCCGTTCATTGTCGCCGCGTCCGGAATTTCTTGCACGGCGCTCCGCTTCGTGGAAAATCCGCACTCTCTTTCAACGACGCGACTGCCGCCTGGGGCGGCTTGCCCATGCAACACCCCTGCATGACCTGTGGTGCCTGCTGCACCCAATACCGCGTTGCCTTTCATTGGATGGAATCGGACGAAGTCACGCCCGGTGGCGTGCCGAACGCACTGACCGAGGTGCTGGACCCGCATCGCCTGTGCATGCGCGGCACCCACAGCGCGCCGGTGCGCTGCGTCGCCCTGGATGCGCAGATCGGCGTGTATTCCCGTTGCACGATCCATCCCAACCGGCCCAGCGTGTGCCGCGAGGTGGATGCGTCGTGGGAATACGGCAAGCCCAGTGCGCAGTGCGAGAAGGCGCGCATCGCCTATGGCCTGGACCCGCTGACGCCCGCCGATTGGCGCTGGCGCGATGCGCCCGGCAGCAATGACGACCATCCGGACGACAACGGCTCGCCACAGGCCCCGATCGCGGCGTGAGCCGACGATTCGCCGGCGCGGTCGCGCCGAGCCCTGCTCGGCGGCCGTTTTTCCGCGTCCCCGCTCAGCTCAGCGGATGGGCATCCAGGAAGGCGCGGATCGCCGGTACCAGTACTTCATGCTTGTCTTCCAGCACGTAGTGGCCTGCGTCGTTGAACGCATGCACCTCGGCCTGCGGCAGCGCCGCCTGGAAGGTTTCCAGGAAATGATGATCGAACACGAAATCGCGCAGTCCCCAGCCGATGAACGCCGGGCGGTCCGCAAAGGACGGCAGCGCCTTGCCGGAGCGCTCCAGCAACGGCCACGCCTTGTCGGCCGGTGACAGCGGGATGTCCTGCATGAAGCGGATGGTGCTGATCCGGTTGGCCCAACTGTCATACGGGGCAACATAGGCGCGGCGCACATCGGCGGGCATCTTCCGCTCCACCCCCAGTCGCGAGGCGCCGGCCGAGAATGCATTGAAGGTGCGGATGATCCATTCCCCCACCTTCCAGTGCCGGCCCAAGCCGATCTGCCACGGCATCTTCTTCGCCGCCGGCATCGGGAAGGCGGCGGTATTCAACACCACCAGCCGCTTGACCTGCGCATGGTGGGACAGCGCCCAGCCGAAGCCGATCATGCCGCCCCAGTCGTGCACGGCCAAGGTGACCGGACCGGTGATGCCCAGGTGCGCCAGCAGCGCATCCAGGTCGTCCACGCGGCTCTGCAGGGTGTAGTCGTAGCGGTCATCGGCCGGCTTGTCGGACAGGCCCATGCCGATGTGGTCCGGCACGATGCAGCGGTACCGGTCCGACAGGCCGGCCACCAGCGTGCGCCAGTAATAGCTCCATGACGGATTGCCATGGACCATCACGACCACCTCGCCATCGCGCGGGCCTTCGTCGATGTAGTTCATCGACAGGCCGGGGCGGACGTCGAAGCGGTGGGTGGTGCTGGGGTAACCGGGTAGATTCATTGAAGCCGCAACCTGTCGATGCTGAAGGCTTCGTCGCCTTCTGGTTTCTTGACCAAGTCCATGCCACCGCACGGCCTCACGTTTACTTTCACTGCAGCACACGATACGGCTGTACGGCATGCGTGTTATCCGCCAACAGGCGCAGATAGGCAGGATGCAGGAACAGCTTCTCCTTGCCCATGCGTTGTTCCTGCAGGACCCCTACGTCGACGAGTTCGCGCAGATAACGCGCGGCGGTCTCCCGCTTTGCAATACCGGCCTCGACGACATTCTGGATGCGGCAATACGGTTGACTGAATATTACGTCGACAAGCTCACGACTATAGGTCTTCGGGCTGTGCTGCCGGATCCACTCACAGGCCTGATCGTGCAAGGCCCGTATCGCGTCGATCTTCGCTCCGGTCCAACGGGCAGTATCCGCTATCGCGTCCAGCATGTAAGCGATCCATGGGGCCCATTGACCATCGAGGGTCACCGCTTGAAGCAAGCGATAATAGTCGGCCTTTCGTTCGATGATGTACCGCGAGAGATAAAGCACAGGGCGATCAAGAAGGTCCTGCTCCACCAGCATCAGCAGATTGAGCACGCGACCGGTACGCCCGTTGCCATCGGTGAACGGATGGATGGCCTCGAACTGGTAATGGGCGACGGCCATGCGGATCAGCGGGTCTATCTCGCGCCCGTCATGAATGAACTGCTCCCAATTGGCGAGCTTGGCCCGCAGCAGATCTTCGCCCACCGGCGGCGTATAGATGACGTGCCCCGTCTGTTGGTTCACCAGCGAAGTGCCCGGTACCCGGCGCACGCTCATCTGCACATCCTTGATGCGACTGCAGACGATTTCAGCCGTCCGGGTCGACAATGGCCTCTCACGCAGCGAATGAAAGCCTTCCTGCAACGCGCTGCGATAGCGGAGCGCTTCCCGGGTAGCAGGTGAGGCAGCGTCCTGATGCTCGGCGTACCGGAAGAGTTCGTCGGTGGTGGTGACGATGTTCTCGATCTCCGAGCTGGCCTGTGCTTCCAGTAATGGAATGGTATTGATCAGAACAGCTGGATTAGGCAGGTGCCCTGTCGCCTGGCGAAGAGACGCCAGCGCCTTGTGTGCCTCGATGCATGCCTTCAGCAGCTCACGCGTCTCAAGTTCGGCGCGGGGTGGAAGCAAGGGCAGCTCGTTGTAGGGGCGTTGGACATCCATGCGGGGCGGCTCGTGTCGATGACGTCGACATGGTGCCACCGTCATGTCGAAATAAAACACTTTTTACGCATGAATAGGCAAAACCTGTGAACTGACCGTGTCGCAGTGACTGGGCCAATCCAGCTCGCTGGATTGGCCGACGGGATCACCAGACCACTTCAGCCATCGAGCAGTTCAGCCCCGAGCCGATGCCGAGCAGCGCGATGCGGTCGCCCTTCTTGAGCTTGCCCAACTGCTTCAGCTTGCTCAGCACGATCGGCACCGAGGCCGGGCCGATGTTGCCGTGCTCACCGAAGATGGTCATCACCTTCTTCGGGTCGATGCCGAAATTCTTGATGAACGCAGCGGTGTGCGGCTGGCTGACCTGGTGGATCACGAACTGGTCCAGCTCCTCCACCGCCCAGCCCAGCGCGATCTTCGCCGCGGCGAACGTCTTCTGCGCCAGCTTGATGCCCTCGATCAACAGCACGCGGGTGTCGGTGACCATGCGGTCCAGGTTACCCAGGCACAGCTGGTTCCACTCGGTGGCCGAACGGGTGACGCCGCCCTTGTAGCGCGGGGCGTCGGGCACCAGGTCCGAGCGCGCCATCACCATCGCCGCGGCACCCGAGCCGGTGGTCAGCGCCGCCAGCTCGTTGCGGAAATCTTCGGCAGTGACATCCGGCGCCGTCATGCGCTCCAACGTCTTTTCATACACCAGGTTCGCGGTTTCGCCGTCGACGACCAGCGCGTATTTCAGCTCGCCGCGCTCGATCATGCGGGCGGCGATGTCCATGCCGTTGATGAAGGCCAGGCAGGCGTTGGCGACGTCGAAGGTCACGCACTCCTCGCCCACGCCCAGGTTGCCGGACACGATGCTGGCCGTGGACGGTTCCAGGTAGTCGCGGCTGACCGAGGTGTTGATCACCAGGCCGACATCGGCCGGGCCGATGTTGGCGTCCTCCAGCGCCTTGCGGGCCGCCATGGTGGCCGCATCGGAGGCCAGCGTGCCGTCGTCCCACAGGCGGCGCGCATGGATGCCCGCCACATCCCCCAGCACGTCGGTACGGATACCGAGGCGGTCCAGGGTGGGCTGCAGGCGTTCGTTTATTTCCTTGGTCGTTAGCGTGTGGGGCGCGTCGACATGCGCCAGGCCGGCGATCGAGACATTCTTGAAGAGCATCGAGTTAGCGCCAAGGCTCAGGCAAAGGGGGCGTCATTCTATAACCCTCTTGGCCTGTCCGCACCTTTACGGGTTCAGCTTGGTCCGCGAGGGGATTTTCAGCGCGGCGGACACTGGTAGGCCGCGAAGCGCTGGCTGCCGTCCGCAGGGGGGGCCGAGGCCTGCAGCGCATTGGCTCCGGCACTTGGCGCTTCGTTGCGTGCCAGCGTCTCCAGCTCTTCCTGCACCCGCAAGGGGTTGCGGTTGTAGAAGCCGACCTTGTTCTTCACGGTGACCGCCACCTCGCCCTTGTTCACGCAGCCCGCAGGGACCGCGCCTGCAGGCAGCACCCGGACGCTGGTTCCGGCGGGCTCGATCGGCACCCAGGTGCAGGCAGTGGTGGCGAGCAGCAGGGCGGAGATCAGCAGGATGCGCATGGGGTCTACCAGAGAAGGTTTCCCCGATTGTGCCTGAACAGGCTGAACGACAGGTAGCGCCGAGCCCTGCCCGGCGAGCGCGGCGAAACTGCTGCCCCACGGTCGCCTCTCCGCGCAAACAGAAAGGGCCGCGGATTTCGCCGCGGCCCTTCTGCCTACACCGTGAGCATTCCCGTTATTTGGTGATGTCCACGTTCTTGGTATCGCGCAGGAACAGGCCACCGATGACCACGGTCATCAAGGCGATGGCGATCGGATACCACAAGCCGTAGTAGAGGTTGCCCGTGCCGGCCACCAGCGCGAAGGAGATCGCCGGCAGGAAGCCACCGAACCAGCCATTGCCGATGTGGTACGGCAGCGACATCGAGGTGTAGCGGATGCGGGTGGGGAACAGTTCCACCAGGTAGGCGGCGATCGGGCCGTACACCATGGTCACGTACAGCACCAATATCCACAGCATGAAGATCGTGCCGGGGATGTTGATGCGCGCATTGTCCGCCTTGGCCGGGTAACCGGCTTCGACCAGCGCGGCCTTCAGCTCGGTACCGAACGCATCGCCCTTGGCCTTGCCCTCGTCCTTCGCCAGGCCGGCGGCCTCGTAGGAACTCACCTTCGCCGTGCCGACGTTGACCACCGCCAGCGAGCCCGCTGGTGCCGGCTGCACGTCATACGGCACACCGGCCTTGGTCAGCGCGGCCGTTGCCACGTCGCACGAGCTGGTGAACTTGCGCAGGCCCACCGGATCGAACTGGAACGAGCAGGTGTTCGGATCGGCCACGACCAGCGCCGGCGAGTTGGTGCGTGCTTCTTCAATGGCCGGATTGGCGAAGTGGGTCAGGCCCTTGAACACCGGGATATAGGTGATGGCGGCCAGCAGGCAGCCGGTCAGGATGATCCACTTGCGGCCGATGCGATCGGACAGCCAGCCGAAGAAGATGAAGAACGGCACGCCCAGCGCCAGCGCGGCAGCGATCAGCAGGTACGAGGTGGTCGGATCGACCTTCAGCATGCTGCTGAGGAAGAACAGCGCATAGAACTGGCCGCCGTACCACACCACGGCCTGACCGGCGGCAGCACCCAACAGCACCAGCAGCATCAGCTTCAGGTTGCCGTCTTTCAGGCTGTCGCGGAACGGCGTCTTGGAGCCCTTGCCTTCGGCCTTCATCTGCTGGAACAGCGGCGACTCGCTCAGCTGCAGGCGGATCCACACCGAAATGCCCAGCAGGACGATCGACACCAGGAACGGGATACGCCAGCCCCAGTCTTCGAACGCCTCGTTGCCCAGGAAGTAGCGGCAGGCCAAGATGATCAGCAGCGACATGAACAAGCCCAGCGTCGCGGTGCACTGGATGAAGCTGGTGTACAGGCCACGCTTGTCCGCCGGTGCATGCTCGGCCACGTAGGTCGCCGCGCCACCGTACTCGCCGCCCATTGCCAGGCCCTGCGCCAGACGCAGGATGATCAGGATCACCGGTGCGGCAAAGCCGATCGAGGCGTAGTTGGGCAGCACGCCGACCAGGAAGGTCGAGATGCCCATGATCAGGATCGTGACCAGGAAGGTGTACTTGCGGCCGATGCGGTCACCGAGGCTGCCGAAGAAGGCCGCACCGAACGGACGCACGAAGAAGCCCGCCGCGAAGGCAAGCAGGGCGAAGATCATGCCCGTGGTTTCATTGACACCGCTGAAGAACTGCTTGGCGATGATGGCGGCGAGTGAGCCGTACAGGAAAAAGTCGTACCACTCGAACACCGTGCCGAGGCTCGATGCAAAGATGACTTTCTTGTGGCCGTGCGTCAGTGACACAGGCGCGGTACCAGGTGTTGTCGACATGAGACGCTTCCCCTCCGAAGCAGGATGACTGTGGTGCCGGCGTCAGCCGGCACCCGCGTTAGAAACTGTATTTGGTGGTGAACTGCACGCGGTTGATGTCGCCCTTGCGACCATCTTCGATCTCGCGCACGCCGTACATGTACTCCGCACCGATATCGACCTTGGGCATCGGCGTGTAGAACACATTGCCGCGGATGCTCTGCACGCTCTTGGTGACCAGTGGGCCGAGCGTGCCGTCGTTGTCATAGTCGCTGCGCGCATAGATCAGGTTGGTGCGCAGCTTCGGGGTGAAGGCATGGCGCCAGCCGACATAGCCCGCCAGCACGCCCGTCGTTGCCAACTCGTCGCGGGCGACGTCGTAGGCGGTATCGGCGGTGATGCCCAGGCCGATGTAACGCGAAATGCCCTCGCCCCCGGTCAGCTGGTAGTGCAGCGTATCGGTGTCGGCCATCACCCACTTGCCGCCCAGGGTCAGGCCGCCGGCGATCTTGTCCGCGTCCGCACCGGTGGTCTGGTTGTCCACCTTCAACTGGCGCACCAGGCCGGCCACGCCGAAGGTACCCCAGTCACCCTTCCATCCGTATCGCACGGTCAGGTCGGGCAGGCTGCCGCGATCAGAGCTGGCACTGGCGTTGGTCCACGCCCCGGTGACCGGATTGCGCACGCCGGTGAGCGTGGTCGTCTCCGGATTTTCCAGTGCCACGCTCAAGCCGCCGGTGGTATAGCGGATCTGTGCCTGGCGGACGAACACCACACCGTCGGTCGGACCGACGAAGTCGGCGGCCTCGGGAATCGAGGCGGCATCCATGAAGTTGGTCCAGGTCTGGCCTGCGGTCCACTTGTTCCAATACATGTACGCGTGGCGCAGAGTGACACCGTAGGTATTGGTGGCCGTCTGGTTGCCCAGCGAATTGCCGAAGAAATCCATCTCGAAGAACGCACCGGCCTTGTCACCGGACGCGCTGACGTTGTCGATGCCCAGGTTGAAGCGCGAGAACTTGGCATGGGCATTGAAGTCCACGTCCGAACGCTCGCCGCTGCCGCCCGCACCGGCCACCGGGGTCTGGCCCGGCAGGTACAGCGCACGGCCGGTGGCATCGTCGGCCAGTTGGCCATCGCCGGTCTGGGTGGCCATGAAATCAGCCTTGATGAAGCCGCCGATCTTGACCGTGGTGCCCGGTGCCGCGCCAGGGGTGATGGTGGTGACCTGGATCGGCTGCTTGCCTGCCGGCACGACCGGCTTCTGCTCGGCCTGCACCGTCCTTACCTCGGTGACGGCCTGCTGGGTCTGGCTGAGCTGGGTCTGCTGCTGTTGCTGCGATGACAGCAGCAGCTGCACCTGGCGCTCGAGCTCGCCCACGCGTGCTTCCAGTGCTTTCTCTCTCGCGGTTTCCGCGAACGCCATGCCCGGTGCCGCCAGCGCAACCAGCATGCAGGCAGCCAACGGCTTGCGCAGCGTCTTCAACGTACGGTGATTCATGTTGCCCTCTCTCCCAGGTGGCAAATCGAAAGACGCGCGTGGGGCACGGTCGAAGCCGAGGGTGCGTCCGCTTGACGCACCGCCGCTATTGGCCATTAGTCGTACCTGCCCGATGACGGCCGTCCCCGGAGCAGCCCAGTGCACCCTTGCCGGCCTGCAGGTTTCGACCATGGTCTAAGGGGTACGGTGTCGCGGCTGGGGACGGATGGGGCAAACTGGGTGTCAACGGTTGCCGCGCATGCTGCAACTGCACATAAAAGTCCACGTGCAAGTGAGGGTGCCATGGTTGATCTTTATCCCGTCGATCCGCAGTTCGCCGAAAAGTCGCGGATCAACAAGACCACTTACCAGCAGCAGTACCAGACGTCGGTCGATGACCCCGACGCGTTCTGGGGCGCGGCCGCGCAGCGCCTGGACTGGTTCAAGCAGCCGACGATCATCAAGAACGTCAGCTACGACCTCGCCGACTTCCACATCAAGTGGTTCGAGGATGGCGAGCTCAACGCCAGCGTGAACTGCCTGGACCGCCAGCTCGCCACGCGCGGTGACAAGACCGCGTTGCTGTTCGAGCCCGACAGCCCGGATGCGCCGGCGCAGCACGTCACCTACCGCGAGCTGTACGAGCGCACCTGCCGCCTTGGCAATGCGCTGCGCAACCTCGGCGTCAAGAAAGGCGACCGCGTCACCATCTACCTGCCGATGATCGTCGATGCGGCCGTCGCGATGCTGGCCTGCGCGCGCATCGGTGCCATCCACTCGGTGGTATTTGGTGGGTTCGCGCCCAACTCCATTGCCGATCGCGTGAGCGACTGCGCCAGCAAGTTGATCATCACCGCCGACGAGGGCCTGCGCGGTGGCAAGAAGATTCCGCTGAAGGCGAACGTCGATGCCGCCCTGAAGCTGCCCGGCACCAACACCGTGGAAACCGTGCTGGTGGTACGCCACACCGGCGGCGCGGTGGACATGCAGGCGCCGCGCGACCGCTGGTTCCATGATGTGGTGGACAGCCAGCCCGCCGAGTGCGAACCGGAACGCATGAACGCCGAGGATCCGTTGTTCATCCTCTACACGTCCGGCTCTACCGGCAAGCCGAAGGGCGTGCTGCATACCACCGGCGGCTACCTGCTGTATGCGGCCTACACGCACGAGGCGGTGTTCGATCTGCGCGAGGACGACATCTACTGGTGCACCGCCGATGTCGGCTGGGTCACCGGCCACAGCTACATCGTCTACGGGCCACTGGCCAACGGCGCGACGTCGCTGATGTTCGAAGGCGTGCCGAACTTCCCCAGCACCTCGCGTTTCTGGGAAGTGATCGACAAGCACAAGGTGACGATCTTCTACACCGCGCCCACCGCCATCCGCGCCTTGATGCGCGAGGGCGAAGAGCCGGTCAAGAAGACCTCGCGCAGCTCGCTGCGGCTGCTTGGCAGCGTCGGCGAGCCGATCAACCCGGAAGCCTGGCGCTGGTACTACGAGGTGGTGGGCGACAGCCGCTGCCCGATCGTCGATACGTGGTGGCAGACCGAAACCGGTGGCATCCTGATTTCCCCCCTGCCGGGCGCAGTGGACCTCAAGCCCGGTTCGGCCACGGTGCCGTTCTTCGGCATCCAGCCGGCGCTGGTCAATGCCGATGGCGAGATCAAGGACGGCGCCACCGAGGGCAACCTGATCATCCGTGATTCGTGGCCGGGCCAGATGCGTACGGTCTACGGCGACGACCAGCGCTTCATCGACACCTACTTCCGCACCTATCCGGGCGCCTACTTCACCGGTGACGGCTGTCGCCGCGATGAGGATGGGTATTACTGGATCACCGGGCGGGTGGACGATGTCATCAACGTCTCCGGCCATCGCATCGGCACGGCCGAGGTGGAAAGTGCACTGGTGTCCCATCCAAAGGTAGCCGAAGCCGCAGTTGTCGGCTTCCCGCATGACGTCAAGGGCCAAGGCATCTATGCCTATGTCACCCTGATCGCCGACGAGGCCCCCAGCGACGAACTGCATAAGGAGCTGGTGGCATGGGTACGCAAGGAGATTGGTCCGATCGCCACGCCTGACCACCTGCAGTGGGCGCCGGGACTGCCCAAGACACGCTCGGGCAAGATCATGCGCCGCATCCTGCGCAAGATCGCGGAGAATGCGCCGGACCAGCTCGGCGACACGTCCACCCTGGCCGATCCATCCGTGGTGGCCTCGCTGGTCGACGAACGCAAAGTGAAGTAACGGCCAGCGGGGGGCAGCTCGGTTTCGCTGCACGACACGGATCTGCCCCCTTCCGCCCTCCTGTTTTCCCTAAGCTGACGCCATGACCACCCTTTTGATTGCCGATGACCATCCGCTGTTCCGCGAAGCACTGCGCGGCGCCGTGCAGCGTGTCATTCCCGGCGTACAACTGTTCGAGGCCGACAGCGTGGAAGCACTGTATGCCTTGGCCGACCAGCACAACGATGCCGACCTGGTCCTGATGGATCTCAACATGCCCGGCGCGCAGGGTTTCAACGCGCTGGTGCATATGCGGTCGCTACACCCGCACCTGCCCGTGGTGGTGGTGTCGGCACGCGAGGAACCGACCGTGATGCGTCGCGCACTGGACCACGGCGCATTCGGTTTCATTCCCAAATCCGCAGATTCGGACACCATCGGCCATGCGCTGGGCATGATCCTGGACGGCGAGACCTGGGCGCCGCCGGAAGCGCATAACGTGCCGCCCACCGGACGCGAAGAGCGCGAAGTCGGCCAGCGCCTGCGCGAGCTGACGCCGCAGCAGTTCCGCGTGCTGCAGATGTTGGGTGCCGGACGGCTGAACAAGCAGATCGCGTATGACCTCACGGTCTCCGAAGCCACGATCAAGGCCCACGTCACCGCCATCCTGCGCAAGCTGGGCGTCACCAACCGGACCCAAGCGGTGTTGATGGCAGGCAAGCTGGCCATCGATGACCAGCAGATCGTGTTGCCGCCAGAAGAAGAGTGAGCGGTTGAGGAGCGGCCGCTGCGCTCGCCGAGCGTGGCTCGGTGCTACCGTGATGCCGCGTCACGCTGCGCAATATAGCCGCAGCTATGAAACCCAGCTTTACCTGCGCAATCACGCGCTGACGCCTCCTGCTGCAGCGCCGGTGCTAAGCTTCGCGTCCCCTTGGGGAGTAGCCGGTTTCCTGCTGCAGGAAACGCCCGTATCAACATGCTCGGCCAATGCGCCGTGGTGCGGGCAACCATCATGGTTGGCGAGACCAGCGGTCCGCGTGCGCAACGACAGGTTGGGCGCGAGCGCGGGCCGTGCGTCCGTCTTCGCCTGACCTGTCGTGAACCTCATGTCCCCTCTTTCGATCCTCCTGATCGGCTTCGCCATGTCCACCGATGCCTTCGCTGCCGCCATCGGCAAGGGCGCCGCCATGCGCAAACCGGTGTTCCGCGATGCACTGCGTGCGGGCCTGATCTTTGGCGTCATCGAAGCCATCACCCCGGTGATCGGCTGGCTGATCGGCCGCGTCGCGCTGGACTACGTGGAGGCCTATGACCACTGGATCGCGTTCGGCCTGCTGTCTGCGCTCGGTCTGCACATGGTCGTGGCCGGCCTGCGGCCCGAAGACGAGTCCGAAGACGAAGATCCCTCGCGCCACCAAGGGTTCTGGCATCTGGCCGTGACCGGTTTTGCCACCAGCATCGACGCGATGGCGGTCGGCATCGGGCTTGCCTTCATGGATGTGCATATCGGTGTCATGGCGCTGGTCATCGGCCTGTGCACGCTGACCATGGTCACTGCGGGCATCATGCTCGGCCGGGTGCTGGGCAGCCTGATCGGCAAGCGTGCGGAAATCATCGGCGGCGTGATCCTGATGATCATCGGCAGCACGATTCTGTACGAGCACCTGAGCGGGGCGGCATGAAGCAGCCGTCGGTACGGCGTCGCCTCACTCCCACCATCCCCGGGGTCGGTCGCGGTTGGTGCAGCGCCGGCGGACAGTGACCGGCGGCTCGGCGGAGGGCTGGTAACAGTCGGCCAGGGTCCGGTGGTGCGGGGTGTCAGCTGCTTCAACGCCGCCCGATCCGACAGCGTGCGGATCCAGGTCGGCCGGCACGGCCGCGCCTGCTCCACGCAACGTGCCACTGAGGTACACACAGCGGTCGTCTTTGAACAACGGCACCGGCGATACGTGATGCTCCAGGAAGGCCTTCATCGTGTCATATGAGATACGGTCGACCGCCGCAATGTAGTACCGGCCGTGCTCCGGCTGCAGCACCAGCAGCGGTCCGTGTCCGATGCACTCGGCACGACAGAAGTCGGCGATGCGTTCAAGCGCCTCGTCATCACAGTGCAGAGCGCGCTCGGCGCAGTAGGCGCGGAAGTGAGCCGTCATCTGCGCTGCCAGGACCTCAATGCACGTGTAGACATGCCGCAACCGCTTGTCGTCGGAGGCGGTGATGCGCTCGCGCTGCAACCATGCGCGCATCTTCGGGTAGCGGTTCAGCGTCTGCCACTGATGCTGCTGGCTGGCCTCGATGGTCGCCTGGTCCAGTGAGAACTGATGGGATATCACGCCCATCGCCGCCCCCACCACGGCATCGCCCAACAACTGGGCGCTGCCTTGGCACATCCATGACATGCCGGCACCCAGCGCACCCCCGACGGCGGCCGCCAGCACCGGCGCTGCAGGTGATTGGACCGGCAGGTTGAGCACCACGTGCAGTGCGCTCCCCAGCGCGCAACCGGCGTCGCGGACGCGCACCAGCGCGACAGACGGGACAGCGTGGGAAACAGGAGGAACAGTCAGCATGAAGCATCACCTGCGGGGAGGGGATGCTCTGGATACCGTGCCGGCACCGCGGCTGCCACCAGCCAGCGCGCATCGCGGCGAACGGCAGGGGACGTCAGTCGCGCGGCGTCGCGTAAGCCGCCAGGAAGGCGCGCAGCGACGCAGGTTTGATCGGCTTGGTCAGCAGGCGATAACCCCGATCACGCGCCATCCGCTTCAGCTCATCGCGTCCATCGGCCGTCAGCAGCGCACCAGGCAGGTCACTGCCGGCGGCCTCGCGCAGTGCCACCAGCGTATCCAGCCCGTCCAAGCGGTCATGCAGGTGGTAATCCACCAGCATCACGTCCGGACGCTCGGCCACCTTCTGCAGCGCCTGGTCCACCGTGCTCGCCGTGATCACCTGCACCTGCCACCGTCCCAGCAGCGCGCGCATGCCGTCGAGGATCTCTTCGTCGTTGTCCACGCACAGCACGCGCATGCCCGCCAACGAGTCGGCACGCACGGCCGGGATCGCCGCGGCCGCAGCGTCCAGCTCGCCCATCCCGTGCGTCGCGGCCACACGGGGCAGGGTGATGGAGAACATCGAGCCGCTGCCCACGCGGCTGCGCGCATTCAAGCGATGGTCCAGCAGGCGGGAGATGCGCTGGCAGATCGACAGCCCCAGCCCAAGCCCCTGTTCACCCCAGTCGAACGGCTGCTGGTAGCGATGGAACTCATCGAAGATCTGCTGCATGTGATGTTCAGGGATGCCTGGGCCTGTATCCCACACCTGCAGCTCGATCTCGTCGCCGCGGTGGCGCACCGCCAACACGATCCTGCCCTTGCGGGTGTAGCGCAGCGCGTTGGCGAGGAAATTCTGCATGACCCGGCGCAGCAGGCGACGATCACTGCGCACCCAGGCCGGCCGCGCGAACAGGTCCAGGCGCAGGCCCCTCCCTGCAGCGACGGGAGAATACTGGGCAGCCAACTCACGCATCAAGGCACTGGCGTCGAAGTCGCTGATCACCGGATGCAGCCCACCGGCATCCAGCCGCGACACATCCAGCAGCCCGTCCAGCAGTTCCTCCGCCGCGCGCAGCGATGCATCCACGCGCTCGGCCAGATGACGCTGTTCTTCGTTGTTGTGGTGGCTCTCGCGCAGCGCCGACGCAAACAGCCGGGCCGCATTCAGCGGCTGCAACACGTCGTGGCTGATCGCTGCCAGGAAGCGCGTCTTCGACTGCTGCGCTGCTTCTGCGGCGTTGGATCGCTCCGCGACACGCTGCTCCAGCGTCTCGTTGGCCTCCAACAGCGCTTTTTCCGCGTGCTTGTAATCGGTGATGTCGTTGTAGCTGGTGACATAGCCGCCGCCGGGCAAGGCCTGGCCCCGCATCTCGATCACCTTGCCGTCGCTGCGGGTACGTTCGAACACGTGTGGTGAACCGGCCCGCATGTAGCGGATGCGGCGACTGATCTGCTGCTCGATATCGCCCTCGCCCAGCTCTCCACGTTCGGCGTTGTACCGGATCAGGTCAGCGACCGGACGACCCACATACAGCATGCCATCGGGGTAGCCGAACATATCCTGATAACGCCGGTTCCACGCGGTCAGGCGCATGTCCGGGTCGACCACGCTGACCCCGGCGCTGATGTTCTCCAGCGTGGTGGACAGGATCTCCCGATTGAAGCGGAGCTCCTGGCCGGCTTCATCCAGCACCGCCACGACTTCGCCCAGGTCCATGCCGGAGCCACGCAGCAGGCTGGTCAGCAACAGGCGTGCGGAGGCTGCGCCGATGGAGGCGGCCAGCAGGCGTTCGGTGAACTGCACCCACGGTCGATCGGCAGGCACCTGGGTCTGCAGCTCGCGGCCCAGCGACTGCGCCTGCTCGAAGAAGGATCGCCGCGCATGGCGCTCGCCCACCACGCGCGATGCCAGCGCCAGCAGATCGCCCACATGTACGTGACCCGGCCATCCGCTGGCCACCGAGGGGCGCTGCGCGTAAGGATCCAGGAAGGGCGCCGCACGCAGGCGCTCATCCACGCTCGGCCGCCAACGCGCCGATACCAGCATCATCGTGCCCGCGTTGACCAGCAGCGACCAGAACGTGCCGTGGGTCAGGGGATCCCACCCGTTCATGCCGAACAACTGCTGCGGACGCAGCCACGCCACCCCGAAAGGACCTTCCGCCAGCCAGCCGGTATCCAGCCATCCCGCTTGGGTCAGTGCAGGCAGCAGCAGGGTGTAGACCCATGTGGCGAAGCCGAGCACGATGCCGGTCTCGACGCCCCGGCGGCTGGCGCCGCGCCAGTACAAGCCACCGATCAGCCCCGGCGCGAACTGGGCGACAGCGGCGAACGCCATCAGACCGTAGGAGGCCAGGGAATTGTCGTTACCGCTGCTGCGGTAGTAGCTGTACGCGATCAGCGCCAGCAGCAGGATGGCGAGGCGGCGTATCCACAGGACCCGCGAGGCGACGTCGGCCGCTTCACCGGTATCGCCACTGCGCCGCAGTAGTACCGGCATCACCAGATCGTTGCTGATCATCGTCGCCAGCGCGATCGAGGACACGATGACCATGCCGGTCGCCGCCGAAAAGCCGCCGATGTACGCGATCAACGCCAGGACGTTGCGCCCTTCGTGCAGCGGTAGTGCCAGCACCATCGCATCGTCGGCTACCGAGCCGCCGGTGCCGAACAGGGTCACGCCCGCAGTGGCGATGGGAATCACCATGGCCGAGATCACCACCAGGTAGCCACCGAACATCCAGCGCGCGCGACGCACGTCGCGTACATCGCCGCACTCCACCACGGCCACGTGGAACTGGCGTGGCAGACAGACGATGGCCAGGAAACTGAGCAGGGTCTGCGAGATGAAGCCAACCGGCGGCAGCGAGGTGAACAGGGTGTGCGCCGACTCGACCACCGCGTTGGTGCGTTCGCTCAGCCATACATAGGCGAAGATGCCGAGCGCCACCATCGCCAGCAGCTTGATCACCGATTCCAGCGCGATGGCCAGCATCATGCCGTGGTGATGTTCGGTGGCGTCCACCTGGCGCGTGCCGAACAGGGTGGCGAACAGGGCCATCAACAGGGCCACGTAAAGCGCGGGGTCACTGAAGTAGCCCGTCGGCCCGCTGTCGCCGGTAAGCACCTGCAGGCTCATCGCCACGGCTTTGTACTGCAGCGCCAGGTAAGGGACCACGCCGATCAGCGCGATGATCGCGACCAAGGCGGCCAGACGGCGCGAGCGACCGAACCGCGACGAGATGAAGTCGGCGATGGAGACGACGTTCTGGCTGCGCGCCACCAGCGCCAGGCGCTCGATGATGCGCCAGCCGAACAGCATCATCAGCAACGGACCGATGTAGATCGACAGATAGCCAAAGCCGCTTCGGACCGCGGTCCCTACCGCGCCATAGAAGGTCCACGACGAGCAGTACACCGCCAGCGCCAGGCTGTACACCACCGGCCGCAGCCACGGGCGGTCCGGGTACAGCGGGCGTCGGTCACCCCACCACGCCACGCCGAACAGCAGCGCAGCATAGGCAACCGAGACCAGCAGCAGGATCCAGCTCGACACCAGGGGCTCGTCGTCCAGCGGAGAAGTGCCGCCCAGTGTAGAGCGTTACGCGGCCATCGTCCGATGGACAGCGGCGCGCTCGAGGATCGCCGTGGTACAGGGCATCACGGCCATCACCCGCTCACCCCTCGGCCGGCACGCCCATTTCCTGCAGCAGCGCCGGTGCCGGGTAGACCTTGGCCAGCAGCCAGCGCAGGTAGCGCATGTCCACGTGCACGGCGCGCTTGTAGCGCGGGTCGAACCACCAGCTGGCGCTGACCGACTCCCAGTTGCTGTCGAAGTTGAGCCCGATCAGCTCACCCTTGGCATTGAGCACCGGTGAGCCGGAATTGCCGCCGGTGGTATCCAGGTTGGTCAGGAAGTTGACCGTCTGCGTGCCCAGCGCCGGATCGGCAGTGCCAGCGAAATCTCCCTTGGCGATGGCGGCCAGCAGCGGCTTGGGTGCATCGAACGGATACGTATTGGTGTTCTTTTCCACGATCCCGGCCACGGTGGTCACCGGATCGAAATGCACACCGTCGCGGGGGCTCAGCGATTCCACCTTGCCATAGCTGATGCGCAGCGTGCGGTTGGCATCGGGATACACCGCCCTGCCCTGTTTCGCCCGCCATGCGAACAAGGCCTGCATGTAGGCCGGGCGCAGGCGCAACTGCTCACCTTCGCGCGCCTTGTTCTGGTCTTCCAGCCGCAGCTGCGCGGTCACCAGCGGTACGGCCAGCGCGAGCAGCGGATCTGCCGCCAGTGGCTTGCCCTCGCGCGCGGCGGCAAAGCGCGACAAACGCTCGCCCTCCTCACCCAGTGCCGTGCGCGCGTATACCGCTTCAAGCGCCTTGGCCAATGCCTCTGGCGTGCGCCCGAAGGCAGCGTCGAATTCCGGTACGCGCTGTGCATCGGGCAACTGCTGGTAGCGGCCCAGCAGATGCGCCAGCAGCGCCTTTTCCACGCCCGGCACGTAGCGGCGCTGGACCTGCTTGAGCACCCCTTCGATCAACGCCTGGTCGCGCTGTTGGTAGCCGGTCTCGCGCAGTGCGTCGGGCTTGGCCGATTCGATCCGCAGACGTTCCAGCAGCAACGCCGAGCGCAACAGTTGACTCTGCGCGGTCAGTTGATCGAGCAGCAGGTTGCGCTCACCGACCGCCGCGCCCTGCGACAGCGTGGTCAGCAGGGCGCGGATGTCGGTGTTGTACTTCGTATCGGTACTGGCCAGCATCGCCTGCTCATCGGCAGCACGCTGCGCCTTGGCATCGCTGCGCAGCAGGCCTTCCAGTTCACCCGCTGCCCGCTTGCGGTTGTTCTTCAGCGACTGCAACTGTGCCGCATAGCGCGTACGCGCCTGAGCATCGTCCGCGGTGGCCGCCTCGATGGTGTCGATCATCTGCTGGAACAGCGCGACGCGGCGCGGCAGCACGCTGTCGATCTGGCTGGCGAACTCCGCCGCCGTGCGGTGCCGGTAGGTGATGCCCGGATAACCGGCCAGCATGGCGAAATCACCGGCCTTGGGGCCATCTACCGACATCGTCAGATGAGCCGGGGGCTGATAGGGCATGTTGTCCGGGCTGTAAGGCGCCGGCTTGCCGTCCTTGCCGACGTAGGCGCGCAGCAGCGTGAAATCACCCGTATGCCGCGGCCACATGAAGTTGTCGATTTCATCGCCGTAGTTGCCGATGGCGCGCGGCGGCGCGTAGACCAGGCGCACGTCGCTGAGTTCCAGCTGCGAGATCCGGTAGAAATCAGTGCCGTAGTACATGTCCGCCACCGAGCAGCGCACGCTGCCCGCGCGCTCGCAGTCGGCCACGATCTGCTTGCTCGCTGCATCCACCGCATCGAAGTAGGCACGGCCGGTCTTGCCCTTCGCCTGGGCCAGCACCTGGTCGGTGACCTTGTCGAAGCCCACGGTGACCAGCACCCGGAAATCCGGGTTCGACGGCCGTTCGTCCGTACGTCCCTTGGCAATGAACCCTTCGCCGATCAGGTCGTGGTCCGGTGTGCTGTTGTACTGGATCACGCCCATCGCCACGTGGTGGTTGGTCAGCAGCAGGCCGTCGGGGGATACGAAGGAACCGGTGCCGCCACCTGCACGCACCACCGCGCTGAGCGGTGGTGCGGTGACGTTGGCCAGGTCCTGCGGGTCACCCTTGAACCCTGCCGCTTTCAGTGGCTTGGACAGCGTCGGCAGCTGCGTCGGCATCCACATTCCTTCGTCGGCGTGGGCTGCCGCGGCCAGGCTCAGGCCAAGCGCCAGAGAGGCAGGGAGGGATTTCCGAATGGGCATGGCAACGTCCTGGTGATGCGGGTCAGCGCACGACCTTAGCGTGCGCGGCTTAACCGGGCAACGTCTCACGGGTCATGCGGTGGGTCCTCGTCCTGCACACGGCCGATGATCACCGTACGTGTTCCCTCTATCTCTTCCACCCGGATGCAGAAGTAATCTCCCTGCCAGTGCACCACGCTCGCCAGCTCGTAGTCGAGGGTGCCATCCTGATACTCACGCAGGCGGACGACCTGGGCTGCCGGTGCAAGCGTCCAGCGGTCTCCCCCCTGCTCGACCAGCAGCGGCGTCCCGTCGGTGACGCCTGGTAGCTGCTCCATGCCGTCCGGCCGCAACTCGATCACATCGAACATCGCTGCGGTAAGCTTCGTACGGTTGTCCTTCCATTTCGATGCGGTATCCGCATCGAGGTCGGCCGGCACGTCGATTTCATGGAGAGAATGTGGCGTCATGGCAACGGCCTGATCAGAAGGGGCACGCGGTCGCGTGGTGTGCACAATCGGTTCTATGTTCATGGAAAGTCCTTTGATTGGATAGGGTCACGCTGCGTGGAACCAGGTCGGCGGGCGTGTGTGTTCAGGTATTTCGCCGTTAGTGGTGCGATCACCTGAAGCGACTTTGATATCGACGTTGGGAAGCATGCGCGCGGCCTCGCGCAGCAGCCGCTGGCAGTTGCGGTCACACGGCGGCATATCGCTGAATGCGATGATGCTGCCGCGCACGGTGGTATCAAGTCCGCCATTGCGCATGGCATTGATCATCTGCGCCAGCTCCTGCAATGCCTGCACTTCGGTACAGCGTGTCGCACGGGTGCGGTAGTAGGCGTCGCCAAGCTTCAGCGTGTTCACCGTCGCCGGATCGAAGCCCTCTTTGATCAGTTGCCGGCGCAGCTGCGCCAGGCTCTCTGCCTGGGCGACGGCCGACATCGGCGCGGCGCGGCCGAGGATCGGATCCTCCCCAAAACGATGCAGCGTTACACCGTTCCTGTCATACCGCTGGCCGGTGGTCGGTTTGACGTAGTCCCGCCCGAAGGGAAACTCATCCCTGCGCACGCCATCGAATGCCGCGTCGCGCGCCATGTAGTCGCTGTCTCGCGGCAGGCCCTGCCGGGGTTCCGGACCGACGCCGCGATACGTGGCGGGCACCACCACCTTCAGCGCCTTGACCTCAGTGGCGGCGAAGCCGAAAACACCGGACAGGGTTCCGTGGGAGACGTAGGCCTTCTCATAGGCGATGGGCTTCCCACCGACCCGGATGTCCACCTTGAAGATCATGATGTTGGAGCGCTTCAGCGCGGCCTCCCGTGCCTCGGCCAGACCGAGATCGCCGAGCTTGCCCGACCCGGCGATCACCGTGCTCACTTCTCGCTTGGCGGCACTACGTAGGGCCGTCGCACGGTCACGCAGCGTATCCCACTGCGCGCTTATCGCTTTATTCGGCTTGCTCGCGCTCACCACACAGGGGCTGCGCTTGCTGATCCGCCCCGAACCACAGGCATCGGCGCCTCCCGCTACCGGACTGTGAGATCGCCCGGAGGGCGCGTGCTGCAACGGGGTGCGCGCCAGCTCGGCAATGACCGTGTCACGCAGCGTTTCGGCGGTATGCAGCCGGCTTCGCCGGTCGGCACCGCTGAGCGCGTGGATCGCATCCTGCCAGGTCAGCCAGCTGCGCCCGTCGCCGCCGTCCAGGGTCACGCCATCCACATCGAAGGTCAGCGCGCGCTGCAGGAACGGGGTCTCGATATGCAGCTGTGGGCGCGCATCCGCCGTCGCGCCGGCACGCAGCACATGCCCTCTGAACGCTGCGGCCAGGCTCGGCAACAGCGCCTGCAGGCCCTCGCTGGTCACGATGCGTCCCCTTACGACCTCACGGCGCGCGTCACGTTGCCGGGTCTCCGCGCGCACGTCGTCGGCCCGATCCTGCAGCGCATCGACAGCCGGTCGCGACGGCATCTCGTCGCCATAAACCGGATACCGCTGCAGCAGCACCCGGGCCTCCAGGTCGTCCATGCCGGTCTGCTGGGTCAGCTGGGAGACCGCCTGCGGGGTCGGTTCGTACTGGCGCAGTGCGCGCTCCCACTGCGCACCGACGGCGTCGCGCTGCGCCGCCACCGTCGCCGCCAGACGCTGGCGCAATGCCCGCTGCAGCTGTGCCGGTGTGGCCTGTGCATCCAGTCCCAGTACAGGCCGCAGATTCTGCGGTCCAGCCGCTTCGATCAACGCCGCCAACGAAGGCAGTTCGTCATCGACATCGACATCGAAGGCCATCATCGCATCGGCGCCACGGCCGACCCGGATCACGTCCTGGCCCCGATTCCGCACGTTCAGATCGATACGATGGCCCCCGCTCAACTGCGCGTCGGCAACGAAGGCGCACAGCAGCGCCAGGCGACCATGCGTTGCATCGTCGATCGCCACCTCACCCGTGGCCACCCGGTCCAGAAACGCCTGGCGCGCGGCGACGCGCAGATCGTGTCGCAGCGCCGGGTCCAGCCCGCTGCCCCGGTAAGCACCGTGCACGGCAGCCAGATCATCGAGCTGCCTGTCAGGGATCCAGCGGCCGCCCGGCGCGTCATCGCGCATGTCCGCGCGGGGTCCCACCGCGGAACGCCGGCCGCCTGCGGCCAAGCCACCTGCAGGTCGATGCACGATCACCCAGCGCCCTGCCTGGCGGGCCAGCGGCAGCTGCGGCTGGATCTGGCCATCAGGTGCCTTTATATAGCGTCCACCATCCAGCTCGGGGCGCGTTTCCGATTCGTACCAGCGGCCGCCTATGCGTACGAACTGCCGCTGGTCGACGTCGTACACGCCGGTTCCCTGCGTGGATATGCGCTCCAGCTGCGCGTCGGTGAGGTCGCTGGAAAAGAACGTCACGGATGTGTCGTCCAGCACCCTGCCGACTTCGATCGTCCAGCGCTGCGTGGCGGGATCCCACACCACACGACCGCCGGAAGGCTCACCCAGGATCGGGTCGACAATCGCCACCGGAGCGTGCTCGATGTCCGCTGTCGACGGCGCCACCCGCACCCTGCCGCCGTCAGTGTCCCGGAAGAATGCCGATCCTGCAGCGGCTCGCAGGAGGCTGCCGCGTGTGCCATGCGGCAGCCGCGGATCATGCAGCACCCTGCCGGGACGCGCTGGACCCGGCGGCCCGTGACCCGCGACATCGATGATGTCCATCAGCGCAGCGGCCCACGCACCCGTGCGCTGTGCCGAGGTCATGGCAGGGTTGTTGACCACGCGTCCGGCGCTGATGCCGGCCCGCACCATCGCACTGAGCAGCTGCAGGCGCGCTGGCAGAAAATTCTCGGCCACCTCGAAGGCCGCCATGGCACACGTCCAGGCATCCTTCAAGCGCTGTTCGCCGGTGGAGGTACTGAGGGCATCGGCTTCCACCTGCAGGTGTTTCCATGCACGGGTGTAGTACGCTTGGACCGGATCGTCCCCTTCGTCCTTGGATACGCGGCCCTCCACGCGCGACAGGTGTCCGCTTTCAAGCGCGCCACGCAGCACCGGGCTCCGCAGGCGTCCGCGCAGCAGCGTGTTGACCTCCGGGTCCGCCAGCCACGTCCGCAGCGCCTGTTGATCGGTGAACACCAGAAACGGATCCGGCAGCAGGCCCGGCACATAGATCTCGGCGGTACGGTCCGCCGATAACGCAAGCGTGCCGGCGACAACCTCCTGCTCGCCCGGCAGCGCGACCGAGTCAGCGAAGGACCCGTAGCTGGCGCCCAGGCCTGATGCGGCCCGGCGAAGCTGCAGGCCGCCCACCGACAACGGTGAGCTGCGTCCGTCGTGGTCGACAGCGCGTCGATCCGGATCAGCCAGCCATTGCGCGAACAGCCGCGGTGGCGCACCACGGCCTGAAACATGCTGCAGCGCCAGATCAAGCCGTAGCCGCGCCGGCAGGGCTTGGCGGAACGCCTGCAGCCGCGCACGCCCGGTGCCGCCCGGATGCGCGGGATCGAACTGCTCCTGCAGATGGGCCTGATAGGCGCTGGCCACGTCGACGCGCCGGACCAGCGTACGCACCGTCGTTGCATCCAGGCCGGGGATCGCCGTACCGTCGCTGCGACTCACCCGTGCGGCGGCACGGTAATCGGTGTCGAACAACGCGACGTTGCGGATGGACAGTTCGGTAAGGCTGAGATCCATCTCACTGACGGTGGCCAGGCCGGCCCCTTCGCGCCGTATGAACGCCGCGTCGATCTCGGCGTCGGGCAGTTGGCCGTTGTCCGGGGACAACGTGGATACGGTCCAGCGCACGCGGATGTCATCGGGGTCCAGATCGATGCCCTGCTGCTGCAGTGCATCGCGCAGCACGCTGTTGGCATGCAGGGCGAGCTGTTGGCTGGTGCGGTATTCCAGCGGAGGCACGGCCCCGCCCAGCGCCACCTCCTGCTGCAGCGCCTGCAGGTAGCGTGGCCATGCCCGCACCACCTCCATCACCAGGCCGGGGCGCTGCAGCGGCGTCTGCAACAGGCCCAGCGTGGCCAGCTGGCTGATGATCCGGTCGGTGGGTGCCGGTCCGGCCAACGCGACGTCGAGCGTTTCACTGATCGCGGGCTGCGGCTGCATTCGATCCCGCTGGTAGCGGCAGATCTGGCGATGGCCCTCGATAAGCTCGTCCACCACGGCCACAGCCAGCCCGCCCGGCTTGCGGGCAGGAAAGCCGAAGGCAACGGCCATGTCGCCACCGTCTGTGGGCTGCAGGTGGTCCAGCGGCATCTGCGCGAACAGCGTTTTCAGCCCATGCCCGCTGAGGTGCTGCAGGATCTGCGGCAGATGTGCGGGCTCGCATTCGATGATGCCCTCGGTGGGCAACATCAGCAGCACCGGCTGGCCGCTCTGCAGCGGTGATGCGTCAGCGTCGCTGGCACTCACCACGACGGCGCCGGGAATCTGCCGGGGCGCCTGTTCGCCGATCTGCAGGGTCACCGCGAAGCGCCCCACCGCTGGCAAGGCCGCTGCCCGAACCCTGCCGCCGTCATCAAGCGCACGAATCAGCAGGTCCGCTGCTTCTTTGCTGAGCGTCTGCTGTGCCTGCCTGAGATCGTGCGTCGCGGCCATGCGGCGGGTCCACTGTGCCACCAGCCAGTCGCGTGCGCTGAGGCCACGCGCGTCGAACCCGCGGTCCAACGGCTGGCGCAGCGCGTGTTCGAACGTGTTGTCTGCGCCAGCAGGAAGGGAAGCAAGCACCTGCTGCATATCGCTACGCAGCACGTGTTCGTGCAGACGCATTGCGTCAAGCGCCGCGGGTGATGCGTCCTTTGCCTGCACAGGGGCCGGCGGATACAGCGCCAGCAGGTCGCCCAGGCCCTGTTGAGGAGTGAGGCAGACGTCGCCCGCGTCCTGTGCGGCGTGGCACGCCTGGACATAGGCCGCCACGGTGGCATCGACCACCTGCGCGGACAGGCGACAGGGCGGCAGGAGGCTGTAGGTAAAGCGGGGCATGTGCGCCGCCCCGTCGCTGGCGGACGTGGCGCCGGGATGGGCTGACCAGCGCTGCAACTGCGCCTGCACGGCTGCGCTGTCGGCACATTCGGTGATCGGCTGACCGGGGACCAGCAGCAGCAACGACCCGGCGGCCTGCGACACGGTGCCCGCGGTGCCGCGCACCACCACGCGTGCACCGGGCAGCACCTGCAGATCGTCACCTTCGTTCGCCTGCGCGATGGCGTACTGTTCCACGCCCGCGCTGGTGGCCCACGCCCGGCCCTCGTCGGGCATGGTTTCCATCAGCAGCAGGTCTTCGACGAGCCGCTCGGCCTCTCGGCTGAGGTGCTTGTCGGCGAACATCAGTCCGCGCTGGTGGTAGAGCTGGGCGCGCCACAGGTCGGCCAGCAGCTGGCCGACCGTGCGCTCATTCGCATCGAACTGCGGCGACAGCCGCATCCCGAGCTGGCGATGGTAGTGCGCCTGTTCGCGCCCTGCATCGGCATCCTGCAGGCCGGCCAGAACGGCATGGATACGGTCGCTGGCCGCACGCGCGCCCGCTTCGTGGTGGGCGCGCACCAGGCCACTCGGCGCCCGCAGCGGAGCCGCCCACGCCGCGCCGGCGAAGCCATCGCCGCCAGTGCCCTCGCCAACCGGTGCCGGCAGGGTCAGCGCCCCGGAGCGCAGCACGGGCGCGGTGTCGATCGCTTCCTCGTGCAGGCCGAAGAAACCGGCGGGCAGCGGGTGCGGGTCGGCGGCAGTGTCGGCTGTCGGCTCCCATGCCCCAACTGGCAAAACCTGCAGTTGCCGCATCGTATCGTTCTGCGGCGGGGGTGAACGCTCTGCAGGTGCGAAGACGTTGCCAATGCGCCGGATGGCAGAGGCGACCACGGACATGAGGGGCCACGGCGCGACGCGGGCGTCATGCGCTGCTGCGCTGGCCGTGCCGGGCGCCGGCACAGTGAACAAGAGCTCCGCCACACGGGGATCGACATCCGGGACGATGGGCGGCGCGGTGGCGGCGGCTTGCGGAGGTGCCGATGCCAGGAAGCGCACATGCTCGCCCAGCCACTCGGACAACTGCGTGCACAGGCCCTGCGGTGCGTCGGGCGAGCCAACCCAGGTGCCGATGACATGACGCATCGCCTGCAACGGGCGTTCGTTGGCGTGCTCCGGCTCCAGCAGGCGACGCTGATCCAGCTGACGTTGCTGGGTGTCCATCACGGTGCGAAGCACCGTGTCATCGTCGAGGCCACGGGCCAGCGCCTCGTCCAGCTGCTGCTTGATCGAGGAGTAGCCCACGATATCCTGCCGCCGTGCGTCCGACGCGCGCGGAGCAGCACCCTCACCCACAAACAGCGCGGCAAGCCGACGATGCCACTGCGCTGCCGTGCGCGCATGCTGTGCAAGTCCGAGCACGTTGCGCGCATCGCCGCCCTGCACGGCAGGTACCGGCGAGGCGCGTTCATACAGCGTCCACAGCACGGCGGCCAGCGACACCAGTGCAAGCGTTGTCGGCCGCGCAGGCGACAGCGTATCGCTTACCTCCTGCACGCTTTCATGCAGGTGCCACAGCTCGTCCGCCACGAAGTGTGGCAATGCGCGGATGATGGCATCGATCTGCTCGATTCCGCGCAGCGAAGGCAGCAGCGTATCCAGCGGCAACAGCTGCAATGCGCTGACGGCAGCGCGCCAGGAGCCCTCGGATAGGCGCGGCAGTACCGTCGTGGCCAATTGCGCCGCTACCATGGCCAAGCGCGCTTGGGATCCGTACAGCGTGCTGGCCGCAGCGCTCAATGCAGTCCACGGCACACCGCCCAGCATCGCACCGGCAACATGATGAGCAAGCGGTGGATCAAAGCCACCGTTGTCGGCGCGCTCGCGCAGCGCAGCGCGCAGGCGCTCGCGCAGAGCCGGCAGCGCGTCGGGTTGCGCGTCCTGGCAGGCACGCCGTACCACCTCGAGAAAATCCGGGTACGGAAAGCCATCGGCATTGACCGACCGCTCGTACAGCAGCGGGATGAGGTCGGCTTCAGACGTGCCCCGCAACAGGTGTTCAAGCCACAGCAGGCCGTCGTACGGGTTCGCTGTGGCGGGGCGTACGCGAGCGGCGGGCGCCTGCTCACTGCGCGCGTTGCCGACAGCGCAGGGCAGCGCGGCATCGGCAGCAGACATCTGAAAGGGACGCGCAGGAACCGCAGCGCCTGCAGCTGACACGCGTGCAGGCAAGGAACAATCAAGGGACATCGGGTGGACCAGGGGAGGGAAGGGGGCGGATAGTCCGCGCCGCCGATCTTCACCCGGGCCGTTGCTCTAGCTGTTTCACGAATGATGCATTTCCGACTCGCGTGCGGCCGCCGGAAAGCTGCAGTTCACACTGTTCCGCCAGCCCACACAGGGGTGCGCTGGCGGCTTCGGTGACACCCGTGATGTCAGGGCGTCACTTTTCCTTGCGCCAGTTCAGCGACCCGCGGTTCTCCACGGTGCTCGACTCGACTTCCACATCGAAACCGCGGCTGAGCAGGTATTTCAGCGTCAACACCGAACCGCTGCCGACCAGCGAAACGCCGTAGCCGACATACAGTTTGGGCGAAATGAACTTGCCCACACCAATCACCGATCCGCCCAGTGCACGCGACTGGCTGACACCGGCGTCGTCCAGTCCCAACTTGGCACCCAGCTGCGACGCCAGCAGGCCGCTGCCGGCCGACAGCGCCGCCGAGGCCGCGTTGACCTGCTGGGTCTGGTCGCTGGTGGCGCCGGTCAGGCTGCGGCCCAGCACCAGGTAACCCAGCGCTTCGGACTGCGACATGGCCGGGCTGGACCACACATCGGCGCGCGGCTGCATCGCCCGTCCGGTGACATCGATACCGGCCGTGACGTCACCGATCCGGCGTTCGGCACGCAGGTTGATGCGCGGGTCCGAAACCGGGTTGTAGTTCCAAGTCAACTGACCGCGGGTGATGGTCAGGTCCTGGCCGTAGGCCTTGTAACGCCCACTCACTTCCAGGCCGCCGTTGGCGGTCATTTCACGACCCGGCTTGGCCCATACCTGCATCTTGCCGGCCAGCGCGCCCTTCAGGCCGAAGCCCGCCATCTTGACGTTGTCGCCAAGGCTGACGGTGAGGTCCATGTCCAGCGGCGAGGTCGCCGTTTCTTCCGGATCCACCGGGTCCAGCACCACCACGTCACTGGATACCGACGTGCCGCGATCAAGGCGCTCCAGGTCGATGTCCGCTTCCGGCACCAGCACTTCGCCCTTGAGCTGCATCGTCGTGCCGGCCAAGGTGAAATCAAGGTTCGGGTTGGCCACCACGCGCAGTTCGCTGGTGTTGGACAGCAACACGTTCTCACCGTGGATATGCAACTGCAGCGGCTGCGCGTCGCCGAACCACGACAGACCGCCGTCGACGTACAGCGTGCCCTTCCCTGAGTTCGCCTGCGCGGTGATCTTCGCCGAGCCATCCGGCTGTGCGCTGAAGCTGCCCTTGCCCTGCTCGAAGGTCAGGCCCAGTGCCGGGAACTCGCCCTTGAAATCGCTGAGCGTGGCTTCGCCACCGAGTGCCGGCTGGCTGCGCGTACCGCGCAGGCTGACGTGGCCTTCGATCAGACCGGTCGGTCGCACGATGTCCGGCGAGAACAGCTCCAACCAGTACAACCGTGCCATGTTGAGGTACAGCTCGCCATTCAAGGGTGCGGCCGCATCCCAGCCGGTCTGCACTTTGGCGTTGACGAAGCCGTTGCCCTGGAAGCCCATGCCCAGGAAGCCGTCGATGCCGGCCGGAGTCATGTCCAGCTTCACCGAAAACTGGTCGTACTTCACCAGCTCGCCGCGCGCGTTGTCGCCCAGGCGCACGCCACCTTCGGGCGAGCGCACGTCCACCTTGCCTTCCCACGCGTTGCCACGCGGGCGGATCTGCGCATCCATCGTCACTTCGCCACGCAGATAGATGCGACGGCCCGACGTCGGCGGCAACCACGGTTGCACCAGGGTCAGCGGCAATGCGTCGCCGCGCAGCACCAGGCCTTCGCGGGGCCAGTTGGCGCGGGCGCACAGGCCACCGCCTGCAGCGGCGCTCAGGCAGGCCTCGCTCAGGGTGAAATCCGCCCCCTTCACGCTGAAGTCCGCCGGACCCCGCAGCGCCCACGGGTCGCCCTTGACCGGCGCAATGCGCAGGGTGGCCAGCTGGCCACGCCATTGCTCACCCTGCTGGCGCACGCTGCCCTGCAGGTCCATCGCGCCCATGTCGTTGCGCGCCTGCGCCGCCAGGCGCAGGTTGCTGACGCTGCCCTGCGCATCCACGTTGAGGCTGTCCAGCAGCATCCCGACGTTGACGTTGCGGCCTTGCAACGCAAGTGTTCCGTTATCGCCACTCCACGGCAGGCGGCCCTTCAGGCTGATCGATTCGGCGGCATATCCGTCCCAGTGCAGGTTGCTTCCCACCAGGTCGGCCGTGATATCCGGCGCATCGCGGCGCCCGCTCACCTGCACCTGTCCACGGAGGCCCCCATCGGCACCCGGCAGCAGATCGCTCAACTGCAGCGGTTCGAAGCGCGCGTCGATGTCCAGTCGATCGCCGACCTTCCCCGACGCGGTGACCCGGCTTGCCCCGAGCGCCAGTTTCAGCTGGCCTTCGCCCTGTGCGCCCTGCATGGCGAACTTGCCTTGGGCATCCAGCGCGCGTCTGCGCAGCGTGCCCTTCAACGACGGCAGGTCCACCGTCGCCTCGATCACCCCGGCCGTGTCCGGCGGCGCATTGGCCGGCACCGCCTGCTGGCGGCCGGTGCTGGCCAGGTTGCCTGACAGGCGGCCATCCCAGCCCGGTGCGAAGTAGCCCGGGTCGAAGTCCTTCAGCGTTGCCTTGGCATCCCACTGCAACTGCGGTGCCCAGGCGACGTTGCCTGCCACGTCCAGCGTGCCGCCCGGCGTGCGCGCCTGCAGCTGCTCGATGCGCGCCGCATTTTCATTGCCTCGTACATCGAACTGCAGCGCGGCCTTCTGACCATCACGCTCGACATCGGCACGACCGATCGCCGCCCACGCCTGCAATGTGCCGGCCAGACCCAGCCGCGCTTCTTTCAGGGTCACCGGCACCGCCGGGCTGTCGGGCGTGTTGGGGTCTGCCGTGGGCGTATAGGTGAGGTCCTGCGCCACCACGGAGAAGTTGATTTTCTCGTTGCCCTGCTCGCGGAAGTCCGCGCTGCCGGTCAGGCGCGCTTCGCCACCGAAGGCCTTCACCACCAAAGGGGCGACGTTCAATACCTGGTCTTCCAGCTGCACCTTCGACGGCGCCAGCTCGACCACCTGATCCCCCATCCGCGCCGTACCCTGCAGGTCGGCGTTGCCGCCCTTGCCCGTGGCTTTCACGTCCAGGGTCAGCGGTTCAACGGTAGAAGCTGCCAATGCCGGTCCCAGCAGACGCAGGTCCAGTTCGTCGGTGCGGGCCGTGGCGCTCCACGTGGGGTCGGTGCGACCGTCGAAGACCAGCATCGCCCGCAAGGGCTTGGGAGCGCGTCCGGCGATGGCGACTTCCATGTGACCCAGGTCGCCGCGCGCCACCAGCCCGAGACTGGCCGGCGTGCGACCGCGGGGGGCCGGCAGGATCGCCGTGGCACTCAGGTCGGTGTCGTAGTCCTTGGCCGGATGGTAGTAACCATTGATGCGGAAATTGCCCATGTCGCTGTCGACCAGCAACTGGTTTGCCTTGAACTCGCCGTTGGCGATCTCGATGCCGCCACCGATGCGGCTGATGTCGATGGTCGGCTCACCGCCGGTCGTGACGCGCAGTCCGTTCACTTGGATGACATCGGCTTGGATGGCCAGTGGCATCTCGATCTGCGGCAGCGACCCCGGCCAGGACGGCAGCTCGAACGGTTCGTCGCTCTTGGCCAGATTCAGCGTCGCGTTGTCCAGCTCCAACCGGTCCAGCAGCAGCTTGCGTCCCAGCAGCGGACGCAGGTCCGGTTCAAGGCGTGCGCGATCGGCATGGAAGTGGATGTCGTTGTAGCGAAAATCCACGTTGTGCAGGGTCAGCGGCCCGGCCAGCGGGCCCTCGGCCTTGTCCCAGGTGAAACTGGACCCGGCAGGCAAGCGCGCGATCACCTGCGCCAACAGTACATCGCGGCCGGCCACGGTCTGCAGCAGCCAATACACGGCCAGCAGGGCGACCAGCACCAGTCCCAGCACGCCCACGCCGGACCATGCCCAGAAGCGGCGACGGCGATAGAAACGCCGATGTACGGGGCGTTGCGGGCTGGCAGGAGTCGGGGTTGGCGTGCTCACAGATCCGCTCCGATGTTCAGGTAGATCTGGAAGTTCGAATCCGGATCATTCAGGCCATGGGCGATGTCCACCCGTACCGGTCCGACCGGCGACTTCCAGCGCACGCCGAAGCCCACGCCGGTATGCAGATCGATGGTGTTGTCGAACGCGCTGCCGGTGTCGACGAACACCGCGCCGCCCCACGGGCCATCGTTGAAATAATGCTCGTACTCGGCCGAACCGACCACCAGGTTCTTCGCACCCAGCGCGAAGCGGTCCGGGCGCGGTGTGCGCGGACCGACTTCGCGGTAGGCATAACCGCGGATGCTGCGGTCGCCACCGGCGAAATAGCGCAGGCTGGGCGGCATCGCGACCAGGTCGCTGGTCCACGTCGTGCCGCCTTCGCCGCGCAGGATCAGCCGGTTGGTCTCACCCAACGGCACGTACCAGCGCAGCACCATGTTCGCCTGCACGAAGCTGGTATCCGATCCGGCGCCTTCCACGCCGCCACGCACGGTGGCGCTGCCGCTGATGCCGCTGCGCGGGAACAATCGGTCATCCACGTTTACATAGTCGGCGGCGATCTGCGGATACACCAGCGTCGAATACTGGTACACCGCATTGGTGAACTCGGTGCCCGAGGCATAGCCCCAGCGTTCGCGCAGTGCGTTTATCGACGCGGTCGCCGTCCAGAACTCGTTGATCTGGCCACTGCGGCTGGCGATCAGCTTGAGGTTGCGCAGGTCGATGTAATCGGTCTGCTCGTCATACGCGCTGGCGGCGAAGGTATACCAGCCATCCAGCCAGCGGAACGCAGGGATTCGGTAGCTGGTGGTCAGGCTCTTGCGCTTCTGGGCATAGTCCAGCTGCGTGTTCATCTTGTGCCCGCGGCTGTTGAGCCACCGACGCTCCAGACCGCCGCGCACACCGGCGCCGCTCTCGCTGCCGTAGCTCAGACCGGTGGTATAGATGCTGCGCTTGGCCCGGGTCAGGTTGACGTCCACGGGCACATTGCCGTTCTCGTCTGCTTCTTCCGGCTTGGGCTGGATATCGATGGTGCTGAAGTAATCCAGCTTGGTCAGCGACTCGCGCAGCCGATCCAGCTTGCCTTCGTGGAAATAGCTGCCTTCTTCCCAGTACACCAGCGGATCGAACAGCTTGTCGACGAAGTAGTTCTGGTTGAAGGTGATCGGCCCCATGTTGTAGCGGCGCCCACTGTCCCAGGCCAGATCAATGTCGGCCGCATCTTCGGCACGGGTCACCTGCACCTGATGCTGGGTGTAGTCGGCGTCGAAGTAACCGCGCTCGGCCAGTCGCCGGGTCACCTTGATCTTGCTGGCTTCGTACAGCGTGTGTTCGAACGCGTCGCCCTTCCGCGGCTTGAAGGCATCAAGGTCGTCCTGCAGGTAACGGTCATACATCGCCGGACCCGTGATCTCGATGTGCTCCTTGCGTACCCGTACCGGTTCGCCCTTGGTCACGTTGATCACCACGCGCAGGGTTTCGCCCTCACGTGGTGCTTCCACCGTGATCGTCGGGTTGTAGAACCCGAACGGCTCGAGGGCTTCGCGGGTCTGCCGTTCCGCCTGGGACAGCAGGTACTCCAGGCGTGACTCGCCCTGGACTTTGCCGATCGTGTCGTAAAGCGACAGCGAGACCTCGATGTTCTCGATGATCTCGGCGTCGTCGCCCTTGTCCAGGCCGCGGATGTCTACCTTTTCGATGGTGCCCCGCGCATGCGCCAACGGGCTGGCCAGCAAGGCGAGGCAGAACAGAGGAAGGGCGATTTTCGATGGCTGCATCGCCACAGCATAGCGGGGGTCGATGAGATCGGGAATGAAGGCTGCGCGATGCCCACCGCGCCGGTGCCGCCGCGAGGACGGTCAGATATCGATGCTGAGCGGTGGGATACCGGTTTCCTCCTCGTCGCCGTACATCATCGTTTCGACGAACATCCGCTTGGCCCAGGCGCGCACCAGCTCCGGCATGGGGTCTGCTATGGGCTCGGGCAGCGGAATGAGGGCGTCTTCTGCGGCCGTATCCAGCTCCGGTTCGGATGTCGCGGGGGGCCGCGCGCCCGTCTTGAGTTGTAGGCGTTCGGACAAGGACATCGGGATGTCCAATTCATCCTCCCGTGGCGATGCGGCGGCCAGGTCGGTACGGATGGGGTTCATTGTGTCTCCTTGATGCGGGCCAGGCCCTGTGTCTGTGCGGCGATGTCCAGCGTGTCCAGCAGGCGAGCGCTGTAGTGGGCCGCCGACGCGTTCAGCCGGTCCTGCACGCCGGGCAGGGCACGGCTGAGCGCAAGCTCGACGTCCTCCAGCAGGCTGCCCTGCAGGTCCAGTTCCCATGCCAGCGCGCCCAGTTCCAGCAGGGGCAATTGGCGATCTGCCGGGCGGATATCGAGCGCGTGCAGCCGCGGGTCTGCACGCAGCGCCGCCAGCAGGGCATCGTGGTGCTGCGGAACATGCAGCACCGGTCGCAGGCCGGCGGCCACTTGGGTCATCCGGTGCAGGAAGGCGCTGCATATCGGCTCCATCACCGCATCCGGCGCCCCATTCATTGCCTGCAGACTGGTATGGACATGGTCACGGACGGCGTTCGCCAGCGTCACGTGGGCCTGTTGCATGCCCTCGATCACGCCCTGCACCGCGCCCAGCGCATGCAGCACACCGTCGCGGTAGCCTTCGAAGGCCGCCGCCGCACGCAGTTCGGTCGCCTCCAGCCGTGCCTGCTCGCGCTCACGGGTGATCTGCCTGCGCGCGAAGGCCTGCACCCGGGCAAGTTCGCTCGCCTGCTGCAGGCTGGCGGCTTGGATGACGCCGTCCACGGCGCGGTCCAGCAAGGTCTCAGGATAGGTCGGCAGCATGGGTCCAGGCACTCAGGAAGCAGGTCATGTCGAAGGGAACGGGGTGCGCGGTGACCGCCGCCGGAAGCGCTGGCAGCCCGGCGAACCACAACGCCATGCGCGCGTGCAGCCAGGCGGGCAGCGAATCGTGCAGTCCTTCCTGCAGCTGCCTGCCGCCCCAGGCGAGCAACTGCTCCGGCGTCGGTGGCTGCGGCCAGGGCGTGGCGGCGTCGGCGAATCCGAGGCGCAGAAACGCATGCAGCGGCGGTGGCTGGCTGGGCAGCCACCGCGCTCCCAGCACGTGCCGGCGATGCCGGGCACAGGCCAGCAGCCACGCCGTCGCGGGCAGCCGTTGCCAGCCCCGGATCAGCCGCGACGCCAGGGCTGACGTCGCATCCGCATCCGGCGGTGCGCCGGGCAATTGCCGGGTCTGGCAGATCCACGCGTTCGCTGCGCTGCGTTGCACCGGGTTCAATGTGCCCTGTCGCGTGGCCCAGGGTCGGAAGTAGGACACCGGATCGTGCAGGATCTGCAACCGCTCAGGCAGGGTCTGCATTGACCGGCGCCCCCCGTCGGCGGCGTAGGTGGTCGCGCATGCGGGTGGCACGCGGATCGCCGCGCCGCAGCAGCCACCAGCCTCCACCCGCCAGCACCGCAAGCAAGGCCAACGGCACCAGCAGCAGCGTCCAGACCGACGTGGATTCATCCGCCGGCGTCACCGCCAGGCTGCGTGGCTCGGCGGCTGGCGTCAGCACCACCGATACGTTGTCGTACTCCACATCGACGAAGGCATTGCGCAGAAATCGTTTGGCGGTGGCCAGCAGGACCTGCTGATCCATGTCGCGCGAGTGCGCCAGCACGGCCGCCACATGCATGGCCGGCGGCCTGCGCTGCTGCAGGCTGCCCTCGGTGGGCCCCGCGTCATAGCTGACATGCACGCGTGCACTTTTCACCCCAAGCAGGGTGGTAAGTGACTCCTCCAGCCGCTGCTCGATGGCCGACAACAACCGCGCCCGCTCGGCCAGCGGCGTGCTGACCATCGCATCGGCGGGAAACAGCGATGCGATCTGCATGCGCGGCGCGGAAGGCAGGCCTTTCAGCTGCACCAGATCGATGGCTTCGGCAAGGTCCGCCGCCCCCACCCGCACGGTGAAGCCGGCCTTGCCCTGCAGGCGTTTCTCCGCCGGGATGTTGTGGTGAAGCAGCGCGGCGACCACCTCGTTGGCCTGACGTTCGTCCAGGGCCTGCAGCAGTTCGGAACGTGCGCAGCCAGCAAGCAGCAGGCATAGCAGCACGATCACTATCCTGCGCATCGGGAAACGGGTCATGAATCAGCTCTTCACCAACGTTTCGATGCCCTTGGTCGCATGGCTGACAAGCGCCGAGCTGAGCGCCACTTGCTTGGTGTAGTCCTCTTGGCGCACCTGATGTGCATAAAGGAGCACCGGGTTACTTGCCACTGCCGGGTTATTGGCTGCAGCAAGAAGGGCGTCGCGTTCCTGGCCGGCCCACACATAAGCCTGACTGAAACGACTGGAAAGCGGAACGGCCGAGCCGTCCACTGCAGCGCCGCCGGACACAGCGGCGGAAAGGGGGGAAATATTGAACATGGTGGATTCCTTGTGAGAGAGAACGGCCCGCGCCACGCGCGGGCCATGACACTCAGGCCAGGTTGCGGATGACCGATTTGCTCTGGTCACTCAGGCTCTTGGTCGAATTCGACTGCAACATCCGGTACATGTTGTATTCCGACAGCGCAGCCTGATAATTGGCCAGCATTGCCGGGTCGCTGGCATTGCCCTCCTTCCCCAGCTCTTCCAATATTTTTGACATCTTGGCTTTCAGGTCTTTCACGCCGTCGTCGTACATCGCGGAATGATTCGACATCCAGCCTTTCCAGTCTGCTGCGTTGCCGCCATCGCCAGGATCTTCCCAACCGGAGCTCGGTCTGATGGGCGTAAGGGTGGCATCGGTCATGGTGTTCTCCAATCTGGGTGTGGGGCAGTCAAGGTGCAGCCTGCGATCCGGCGGCACGGCTGTAATCCCAGCGACCGCTGCCTACGGACAACAGCTGATCCCGGGAATAACGGTAGGAACGCCCCTGAAGCAGGTCGTCCCATAATCTGGGTGACAGGCTGATGCGACGCTTGCCCCAGCGCTGGTGAAAGCTGCGCGCCGCGCCGCCCATCGCGTTCAGGCCGGCGTCGTCGAGAAACACGTCATTGACGATGCTGACGCGCTGCCCGCGCGGCTCGGCGCGGCTACTGATCCCCAGCACCCGCAGCTGCTGTTGCGCCAAGGCGACCAGTTGCTGGTCACTGATTGCAGATACCCGTGCCAGTTTGACGTAGGGCGCATGCGCTGCCAGCAACGAATTGACCTGCGCGGTGCGCGCAGCGGTCAATGGCCCGCTCAGTACAACCTCCGGCCGGACCGGATCGTCCAGACGGACCACCACCAGATCCATTCCAGCGCTGATCAGCGCATCTTCCAGGCGTATTGCCTCTACGCGTCGCAGCAGGTGCACATCGTTGTGTCGCTGCGCCCGGCGGCTCGCACGTTCCCCCCAGGTACGTGCCGAGGCCGTTTCGCTGAAGGCGTAAAGATGACCGTCATTTCCGGCCGCGACCGCGTAATCAGCTGGCGCGTTGGACAGAACACTGGCCAGCCCACGCGCACGAATCTCAGGCTGGTGCAGCCAATGGAACCACGCCGCCAGCATGCCGGCGACCAGCAGAACGCCGATACCGAACAGGACGACAGGCGCGCGCCGACGCCTGGCTGACGACGCAGGCGGCGTCGCAGCAACCGGGCACTCAACCAGAAATGCCGGAGGCACGAAGGCGAGCACCGCTTCGGACCACGCGGCATGCTGAGTGCGTACGGCGAAATGGATGCCAGCCGCCTGCAGCGGTTGCTGCAGCGGTAACGTGCGCCATGTCCATGCAGCCGACTCATCAACCCGCTCACCCAGCTGCAACGCCTCTTCGCTGGATGGCGCCACTACCGCGAACGCTGCCGTCGGCAGGTCGGCGGGAATGAAATAGGCCCTTTCATCCGCCTCCAGCAACTGTGCGGCTCGACCGTTGGCGAGGTCTTCCTGGCGCCCTACGTGGAACAGGGTTTCGCCGTCGGACACATTATATTCGACGCCGCTCAATGCGCCCGCAAGAATTCTCAGAACATACGACATGGGATATACAACAGACCGATGATGTGCCGTGGTTGGCGCGGATCATTCTGTCGGCCAGTGTGCGGTCTCGATATCAGCAGAGTTGTAAAGCAATGACTCTCAGCGCATCGCTTCAGTAAGCGTAACGCTGCTGTATAGCGCGAACGTAAGCCTGTGTTTCGGCAAACGGCGGAACCTTGTTTCCATGACGACGTACACTGCCCTCGCCCGCGTTGTAGGCAGCCAATGCAAGATCGAGATCCTGGTTGAAATGATCCAGAAGCCAGACAAGATAACGCGCACCACCGCGCAGGTTCTGCGCCGGATCAAAGCGGTCGCGCACGCCAAAACGACGGGCCGTGCCGGGCATGAGCTGCATCAACCCGACCGCGCCGGCAGGCGAGACCGCTCTGGGATTGAAAGACGATTCCTGGCTGACCACCGCCTGCAACAGCGCGACGTCGATACCGACTTCATCCGCGACCTGCTGGATCAGCGGACGCCAGCGTGTGGCGGCTGACGCCGGTGCGTGAGGCAGGTTCGCTGCGCGGCGCGGGGCCGAGGCATCAAAGAAGCGCAGCCCCAGTGCGGGCTGCTCGGCCACCACCAGCCGACCATCGGCCGATAGGCCGGCGTAGATGGACGCGGCCTGCACTGATGAGGCACTGGCACCGAGCGCAATGCTTGATGCCAGCGCCGCCTGGATCACGCTGCGGTGCATTGCAGCCGGCGCACGGCGGACTCCAGTTCGGCCACTGTACGGGCCCCCGCCAACGCCTCGGCGGTGATCACCACGCCGGTGCGCTCTTCAATCGCTACGAGAAGATCCGCGATTTCCAGCGAATCCATGCCCAGATCTTCGACCAGCCGGTCGCCGGGGCGGATGTCCGCCACCGCGACTGACCCGGTGACGACGGCGATCAACGGCCGCAGTCCCGTGACCGGTGTGTCAGGTCCCCGCATCTCGTTTCTCGTTACGCAGATCGGAGGCATGCTGGCCGAGCGGGATCGGCCCCGCCAGACGCGTGAGCGGCGAAGTGCGTTCACGCTGACCGGTGCTGCCGACGGGTCTGGTGCTTCTATTTTTTTCCTCATCGGTTTCATTCTGAACTTCCGAGATCACTTGCGGCGAAGGCGGCTGGACAGTGACCACCTGCTGCGCAGCCATATACCGTGGATTCCGCTTCAAGTCTTCCATCAAGTTCCCGTGCAGGGGATGTACAGAAGCACCATGTAGCCCGGAGCTGTGCGGCGGCGGTGGCGGTGGGTTGTCTTCGCGGAGCTGCGCGTCATCCTCGATGTCCACAGCCTGGTCAACCGGCGCATCGCTGCCGGCTACGATGTTTTCGTCGACCTCGACATTCTGCTCCAGCGGTTGCGGCTCCAGCGCATCAACCTCAGGGCATGCCGGGGTCGGTGGAGACACCAGTTCTACCGCCTTGTTGGGCCGCGGGTCTTTGATCCCTTGGAAGTACCAGCCGTCCTGATTAACGATATTTCTCGCGCTGTTGTCGTTATGAATAGTCGGCATCGGTATCGCAGTCAGCACATCCCTCAGGTGCTTGACAAAGTCTTTGACCGGCTCGGCGGCCTTGTCTGCCGGCGGCCGCTTCGGGTTGTCAGCGGCCTGCGCCAGCTGCGGCAACAACGCGGTGTCCTGCAACAATCCGCTTGCATCCGCGTCTTCAAGCCGTTTGGTCAATGCCGAGAATCCTTGGGCATTGATCAGATCCGCCAGGCTCCGGCGCAGCACCTCGGGAGGCAAACCGGGATTCTTTTTCGCCACCGCCGCCTGAAGCGCGGGAGTCTCATCAGCCAACAGGCGATTCTGGAGGGTCGCACGCCCTATCGTATCGACCGTCTTCTGAATGGTGGATCTAAGCTCACTGAGCTGACTGAATGCATCGCAGGCGAAGGCTCGACTGACACCGGAGTAATCACCTTTCGCCGCGTCCAGGTAGTTGTCCAGCTTCTTTTCCAGACCTCTGCAAGCCAGTCGATCAGCTTTCACTTCCGGCATGGCGAGCAGACGGCAGGCGTCGATGACAGCGGTGCCTCCCAGGCTGGACGCCTGCCGTACCAGCAGCTCATTGATGCGGCTACATGGCACGCCCAGATCTTTGAGGATATCTCGCGCACACTGCTCGCGCGTCACAAGCGAGGGTGGCGTCTGGGCCTCGCTGGGCAGCGTATCTGACGTCAGCGCGGCCGTCTTATCCAACGGCTCATTCATTGCGGGGTGTTCGGTGTCCCAGCGCTGCAGCACCGAAGCGAGTACTTTCTCGATATCCTCCCCGTGCTGCAGTTGGTACAGGCCCGACTGCGCCCCTGAATCAAGCGGATGCGCGCGCTTCGGCAGCTCCCGATAGTCGGCGCGACCCACGCCACTGTTGTCTGTGCCCGGGTGCTCACCCTTGCCATGGCTGAAACCATCGGGCGCGTTCACATCAAGATCAAGCCCGCTGTCCACGCTCTCGGTCGACCCGCCACCCTGGAAGGTGCCAGACATGTTTCCCTGGGGCGACCTCGGCACGCTTTTATCAGGGGCTCGCAGATCGCTCATGGACGCACTGCGTTGCAAAGGCGACGCGTTCCCCACAGTGACCTTGCGGAAACCGGCCTTGCCCTGCTGCTCCGGCCAAGCCTGGCGAAATTTCGCATTGAACGAAAGTGGATTTGCTGTAGTAACAGTCATTTCTATTCTCCTGTCAGCCGGCCATTGCCCGAATGAACGCTTGATCCGCATCGGTGACCGCAGTGATGGTGCTGCTGAGGATCTTCACCAACGAATCCCACATCTGCAGCTGCCGCTGGTACTTTTCCGGAAGCGCGCGGTTGATGAAATTGAAACGTTCCATCATCACTTCTTTCTGCGCCATCATTTCATTCAGCGCACTCGCGCTGATGGGACCTACTTTCCGGGGAAAGACGTGTGTGAGTGAATCGATCAGGCCCGTATCGATACTGATCTGCCAGCCACCGCCAGGCTTGACCTTAACGACGGTCAGGCCCTCGATACCCAGCTCAGCGAGGAACTGCTTCGCTGCCGCCTCAGTGCCGAATACCTCACCGAACCCCTTGTTTTTCCAGTCGGCCTTCAGCTTGTCCAACCTCGCGCGCAAAGCGGTGAAGTTGACGTTGACGTTACCGTCCTTGTCCGGTGTCCCAAGATTGGCCTTGAGATCGGCCAGGATATCGGTCAGCTCTTTGTAGAAGCCGACGTATCCTGCAAGTAGACTGCTGTATTTACGGATCCACTCACTATCAAGCCGGCCTATCAGGTCGGCGATTTCCTTGAAGAAATCACTGTGTGAGCCCCCTGCTCGCTGCTCGGCAACTTCGATTTCATCGACCGACAGCAGCCCGGCCAGGATTTCCCGAGCCTGCTGCACGATGCTCTGTGCCTGCGCATCGCCGGAATCTGCGTCAGCTATGGAGGGCCACGGCGAATGACACAGGGCGTCGAGGGTCTGTTCGCGTTTCTTGACCAGGAACAGTGCTTCCTGACGGATCGCAAGCTGAAGCATCGACTCCACTTTGGCAGCAGGCAGGCTGCTGTGGGCGTGCGTATCGAGAAAGGCCAGCAGGGGCGACGAGCGAACCCGCGTTGAAGAGGGCGCTCGCTCGCTGGTGACTTCCATCAATACGTCTGGCCCGGCGCGAAAAGCAGACGGTGTCGCAACAGCTGCGGGGATAGGACTTGATTCGATTCTCATGGGAAGCTCAATAAGGTGAAAGGTGTAGCGCGGCAGCGCGGCTTGGCCCGGATGAAGACACGCGTGATCACCGACCCATGTTGCTGATGACGTGCTTCACTCCGTCTTGGTTTTCCTGCTCCAGGTTGACCAAGGTGTTGAACGTCGCCTGCTGGCTTTCATTGCTCTTGTTCGCGTCCTGGTTGATCTTGCTGCCGAGTTCGACCTCGATGTCCTTGTTGATGCGGTCACGTTCGGAATCCACCGTATGTGCGGTGGCCTGCAGATCAAACGGCGATCCGGCGACGGCGCCCACGCTCATGCTGGTCTGGGTGACTGCCTGGCCGGCGTTGGCCACCACGCCGATCTGGGTGTTGTTGACGGCAAATTCGGTCTCGTGCACTGCGGCGGTTTCCTGCAAAGTCTGCGGACGCTGCCGCAACGCCTCCACGTGGGGCGGACGCGCGCTGGGACCGGCCGGTGCGTTGTTCATGCCCACAGCCGTCTGGCTGTTGGCACGGTTGGCGCTGGCCGTGGCAGCATCAGCCGTCGCCTTGTTGGTGCGCAGGTTCTGCACGCCCTTGTAAGCGGCAGCCCCACCCAGGGCGACGCCGCCGCCGGCCATCAACCCGCCAACCACAGCGGCAACTATCTTGGTGGACTGCGTTGCTTTCGCCGATGCCACCATGCTGCCGGTCATCGCGCTCACCGACTGCTCGGCCAACTTCACCATGGCCACCGCCTGCTCGCGCTGACTGGCCCCCATCTGCATCAACAACGCCACCAGCAGCAGGATGTAATCGGTGCGGGTGCTGCTGCCCAGACCCGACGTCAGCTTCTCATCCGGCAGTTGATCCAGTTCGTCCAGCAGCGCACTTGCCTCCGGCAAATCGCGGCGCAGCGCATGCAGGTCCTCACGGGTAGGCAGAGCAAGCTGCCCATCGGATGTCGCCAATCCGATCAACCGCCGGGACTGATCGACCACCTGCACGGGGTGCATACCATCTGCGGCAGTGTCGGCCGCCGAGACTGCTGCAGTCCGGTGCAGCACGGCAAACGCCTCGGCGGTCGCACCCGGCACCATCGCCGGATGCTGGCCAGCGATCAGCGGCAGCAACGCGCCCAGCCCAGCGAAACCGGCCACGGACGCGACCGGCTCGGCAAGCTCCGGCGCGGAACGGCGCGGAGGATCCTGCCGCGACCCTTCGATCTGCCGGGTCGCCATATCGGCGGCACGTTCGGCCTGCGCCTCGTCCTGCGCTGACGGTTTCGTAGCGGTATTCGGTGCGAGGGCGAAGCGCTGCAGCGCGGGCTGCAGGATGGAAGTTATCTGTGCCATTGAAAGTGTTCCTTGGGGAATTGAATGAAGTGACCGCGCTCAGGCGCGGTGGCGCACATGGCCGATGACGTGGGCTGCTGTCTCTGCGCGGTCCTTCTGGACCTCGCTCATCTGCGCCACCAGTTCAAACGCCAGACGATGCGTACGGCTGCCTGCTTCCGCAATCATCCGCATCATGTCCTGCAGCACCTGATCGCCGAACAGGCTTTCCTGGATCAACTTCAACAGCTTCTTGACCTCGATCATGATGCCGGCCACAACCACCTGGCCGACGCTGTGCACGGTCTGGCCGACAGCACCCGCCAGCTGGGCCAGAAACTGCATGACTTTGGTCGCCTGTTCGATCATCCGCGCCGTTGACGCCACCGTGCTGGCGGCCGTCCTGCCTGCGGCCGCCACATTGCCGGTAACCACCATCGCCGCAATGATCGCCACCATGACCACTACCGTAGCGGCGATGGATCCGATCTGCTTGGCCAGTGCCTCAGGGACCCCGAATGCGACCAGCGCTGCAGAGATGCCCTTGCTCACCTGCTCGACTGCCATACCGACAGCGCTCACACCCGTGGTCATGCCGACAATGCTGTCAATGGTGAGCATCATGCCCATCACGCCGCCGGCGATCAGCGCGATGTTGCCGTGCAACGCGCCCACGACGATGGCCCCGATGCTCGCGATGGCACCGACCGCCGCGCCGATCCAACCGAATATCTTGCCGACGCACCCGGTTTTCTTCTCTGCATCGCGCGCGCGCTGCAGTTCTTCTTCGTGCTGGCGAATGCGTTCCTGTTCTTTCGCCTGCCGCGCCTTGATGGTCTGGATCGTGAACTCGCTCATGCTTTTCAGGGTGCTGTCGGCGTGCTTGCCCATCAGCTGACTGATGACTGCCATCAGCATCGTGAGCGTGTCGCTGGAGTTCAGTTTCCGCTCTGCATCACCCGTAGCCGTTGGCTGGCCTTTATTGAAGCCGCGCAGCCTTTCTTCCTGCTCATCCAGGTACCCAAGCCGGACATCAAGCAACGCGACCGCTTCGTCCAGTGCGCTCGACGCGGCGTCGAAGCGACCCTGCGCCTCTTGCAGTACCTGGCGCGCTGAAGCGAGCTCGGCCTGCTTCTCTGCATGTGCCGGATCGGCAGGGTCCAGTTCATCCAGCTCGCCCTGCAACCGCTGGACGTGTTCACGCGCCGCCTCCAGCGCGCCTTCCTGGGCGCCTGCTTCGGTTGCCGCTGCGCCCGCGGCCTCCTGCGCCGCCGTCGCAGCATCCAGGGCTGCTTGCATCGCCGCTGACAGGTCTCCAGCGTGCTGTGCACGCCCCTGCAGCTGAGCGCGGTAAGCCTGCAGCCTCTGCTCCATCCGGCTGGATCGCTGGTCGGAAAGAAGTTCCTGCAGATTGCCCAGCAACAGAGTGAGCAGGCTCTCAGGGGACATACGCCTGCCCTCGTCCCCCGCCGCACGGTAAAGTCGGGCGAGGTCTGGCGCGCGCAGGGTAGCGGCGTCCTTTTGCGCCTGGGTCGCCCCTTCGGCACGGGGCGCACTGGCTGCGAAGGTAGCGAACAGTTCGGCACTTACCCGATCAACCTGCGCGGGGGAAACTCCGGCGCCAAAGCCCTTCGCTGCCTGGATGGCGGACTCGTGGCCGCTACGGCGGAACACCAGGGGGAGCGGCGCTGGCGCGGGTGAAAGGGGCATGCTCATGGGAAATCCTCTTGCTGTGGCGCTCGGCTGGCGCAGGACCGGTAAGCCGGTCCGCTGCATCGCGGGGCTGTCAGGGCGACGGTTGGTTCAGATGGCCCAGTATCCCGATGGCAGACCGACACGGCTTTCAGTTTCCATCCTTGAATGCCGGCTCTTCAGGCGGTGGCGTACGGATGACAAGGCGTGGAGTTCACCCCTCGCCACTGGAGCCGGTGGAATCTTCTGAACCAGGTTTACGGTCGCCCTTGACCGCCTGCAGATAGGCCTCGGCACGGGTGCCCAACTCGCTCCCCGCCGCCCGTCCGGCGACGGCTTCGAAGCACTCGCGGGCCTTGCGCAGCCGACCGAGCGCCAAGTGGCACTGGCCCACATGGAACATCGGGCGATCGTCGGTCAGATCCAGGGCCTGCGCGACCGCGTACATGCCGATGGCTTTCTCGTATTCGCGCTTGAGATGCAACACGGCACCCATGCCCAGCGCGTAGTCGGCGTTGTAGAAGTCATACAGGCACAGGAACCGGAAGAACGCTTCCGCCTCGTCCAGCTGTCCGTTCTGGTAGAAGCGGTGGGCAATGGCATACACGCCTTCGAGGGTGTCACGGGTTACCCCCTTCAGGTCCGCAACGGTCGCTCCCTCGCGCAGGCCCTCCATGATCATCCGGGTCATCTCGCTTTCGTCGGCTGCCGCTGTCGGGGCGCGGGTGGGATCGTGGTCAATGGTCATGTAGTGCTCCAGTTGGTGGGCGGTGGATACTCAGTGGGACAGAGGCGGCGGCGGCGGGTCGTCGTCCGCGTCGGGTTGCCCGGCACGCTCCACGTCGCGCAGCCAGCGCACGATCTGCATCACCGGCTCGATGCTGCGGTCACGCACGAAGCGGTAGCGTCGCGTGCTGAAGTAGATGGCGCGCGCCAGCCTCACATCGCGCACGACCGGTACACCGTTGGCTTCGGCCAGCGCGATCACCTTGCGCGCGCGGGCGCCTCGCTCGCGCACGGCCACAAAGGGCATCGGCATGTCGTCATCCATCAGGAAGATGCCGATGGCGATGTGGGTCGGGTTGGCCAGCACGACCGTGGAGCCGCGGGTATCGGCCTGCACCTGTGCGGACAGTTCGTCGTTGACTTCCTGCCGCCGCTGTTTGAGCTCGGGTTTGATGTCGTTTTCCTTGTTCTCCCGCTTGACCTCGTGCTTCTCCATCTTCATTTCCCGGATGAACAGGAAATGGTCCAGCCAGCCGGCAAGCAGATACACGGGTGCCAGGGCGAGCAGCAGGCCCAGCCCGAACATCATCGCGACATGTCGCCACAGCGCGGCCAGCTGGGTGTCGCTGGCATGGATCTGGCTGAGGACATCGGGACCCCACAGCGCCAAGGCCAGCCAGGCGAACAACCCGCAGCACACCAGGTAGAGGACGCTGCGCAGCAGATCCTTCAGTACGCGGAACGAAAACAGATTCTTGAAGCCGTTGACTGGATTGAGCTTGTTGAGGTCGAAACGAATGGCCTCGGAGGCGATCCTCCCCTTGCTCATCCACAGCGAGCACAGCACCACCGCCACCGCGGCGGCCAGCAGCGTGGGCGCCAGCGCCAACAGGAATGCCCGCAATGCCGCCAGGACGGCCGCCGTTGGTGTGATCGCGAAACCACCGCGCACGATGTCCACGTACAGCGTTGCCAATGGCAGCAACGAGCTCAGCAGTCCGATCGCCGGCAGCCCTGCCCACAACACACTGGCGGCCACCAGGTCACGGCTGTTGAAGGACTTTCCCTTTTTCGATTCCTTCTTGAGTCGCTGAAGCGTCGGCTTCTCGGTTTTCTCGCTTGCACCGGAGCTCACGGCACATCGCCCGGAACGAGAGCACGCAGTACCGGATACTGCCGCCACAGGGCCGGCACCTGCTCGGTCATCGTCAGCATCAGGTACAACAGCATCGCGGCGAACGCGATGACCGACTTCACTGTCAGCGAAACCGAGAATGCATTGAGCTGCTGTGCGAACCGCGAGATGACGCCCAGCAGTATCTCCACCAGCAACAACAGCAGCAGTACCGGGGCCGCCATGCGGATCGCGGCGGACAGCACGATATCCATGAAACCATGGATGCTCGGCAGGTCGGGCAGGAAGCCGCCGCCCATGGGCACCAGCACATAGCTGCCCTGGACCGCTTCAAGCAGGGGCACCAGCCCACCGGCCACCAGGAAGACGACCGCACTCATCATCTGCAGCAGGTTCGCCATCTCCGTCGCTTCCACGCCGGTAAGCGGGTCGAGCATCGCGCCGACGCCGGCACCGCGCTGGGTGTCGATCACCGAGCCGATGGCATGGAAGACGTGATACGGCAGCGCCAGCATCACGCCCAGCACCGTACCGATCAGGGCCTCGCGCATCGCCGCCAGTCCGAGGGAGGGCATGTCCAGCGGTCGCTGTATGGTCTCTGTCACCGGCCACAGGCCGATCAGTACCGCCAAGGCCAGGACGACTCGCAGCATGCGCGAGGGCATGGCCCCGCTGGATAGATAGGGCAGCCAGGCGAAGCAGGCCAGCAGCCGTGCCAGACCGAGCGTGGCTGGCACGGCGTGGTCGCCTATTGCCTGCATGAACGCAGTGTCCAGCGGGGTCAGGCCCATCAGCGCTACACCCCCAGCGCGCGGCCGAACACCAGGCTGCCGAAGTCGATCAGCGTGCGCGACATCCAGCCCATCATGACCAGCACGGTCAGCACCACCGCCAGCATCTTCGCGCCGAACGGCAGCGTCTGCTCCTGCAACTGGGTCACCGTCTGGAACAAACCGATGAGCAGGCCCACCAGCGTCGCCACGATGACCGGGCCGGCTGACAGCAACAGCACCAGCATCAGCGTTTTGTTGCCGATGTTGATCAGTTCGTTCATTGCAGCGCTCCGTTGCCGCGGGCGCTCACGGACAGTGCGCGCGTCATGCCGGCACGTCCAGATATTGCAGCACCAGTCCCTGCGACAGCAGGCTCCAGCCATCCAGCACCACGAACAGGATGAGTTTGATCGGCGCGGAGATGGTCACCGGGCTCATCATCATCATGCCCAGAGCGAGCAGGATGCTGGAGACGATCAGGTCCACCACGATGAAAGGCAGATACAGGTAGAAGCCAATCAGGAAGGCGTCCTTCAGCTCACTCAGTGCGTAGGCAGGCAGCAGCGCGAACAGCGAGCGGTCCTCGGCTGCCGTGTCCGCAGCAGGTACGTCTGCGCCGTCGGTGACCTGGGCGCGCTCGAAGAAGCGCAGCAGTTCAGGATCGGCGTGACGTGCCAGGTAGGCGCGATACTCCCCCAGGCTGCTGTCGAGGAAATCGGCGGTCTCCTGCACCGTATTCAAGGGCTGTTCGAGCTCCTGATAGGCGGACTGCACTGAACTGACGATCGGATGCATGACATAGAACGCCAGGATCAACGACAACGCGTTGATCACCATGTTGGAGGGCACCTGCTGCAGGCCCAGCGCATTGCGGATCAGCGTGAACACCACGCTGAACTTGATGTAGCAGGTTCCCACCGCGACCACGAAGGGCAGTACCGCGGCGGCGGCCAGTATCGCGATCAACGACACATCGTTGTTGATGTGCATGACGCTCATGTCAGTCTCGGAACCTGCGCAAGCTGTACGCCCAGCTGATCACCCACCTGCACCAGCGCACCGGTGGCGATGCGGTGCCCGTTGTGCACCAGCGCGACCTGCTGGCTTGCCTGCTGAGGCAAGGGCACCACGCTCCCCTCGCGAAGGCCGGCCAGCTCACCCAGGGGCAGGGTGAGGCGGCATAGCTGGACATGCAGCTCCAGCGGCAGGTCATTCAGACCCTTCATATCCAGCAGCGGATCGTCAGCGTGCAGGCCCGGGTCGGGCACGTCGAGGTCAGGGTCGAAGGGAGAGTGGACGATGGTCACGGTGAAAGCATCCGTATCAAGGGTGAAGTCGAACAGCGGGCAGGTGCCGCGCCATGCGCGAAGGACCGGCGCGGGAATCAGCACGATGTCGCCGGACCGCAATCGACGCAGTCGGCGCGGGGTGATGCTGAGTTCGCCGAGCTGCAGGCGGATGGGCACCTTCAGACCGACCGGGAGGGGTAACGGCTGACGCGCGGCGGGAAGTGGACCGGTCAGCGATTCAATCCAGACATCCCCTTCGGCAGCCAACACGCGGGGCAACGGTCCCGATGCCAGGCCCTGGTTGTCCGGAGGCAGCGGACGCGCGGTGGCGTAGTCGAGAACGGCATCGACGAACTCCAACGGGCGGGCCACCGCGGTCAGTCCTGCCAGAACCTGCGGCGCCATGGCAGACCAGTCGAAACCACCAAGGCCAGGAAGGTGCACGGCCGCCCACGCGTTTGCTTCGACACGGCACGTCATGCGCAGCGCACCGGAGTTCAGCTGGAATCGCAGGCAGGGCGTCGCCGGCGGCTGGCTGGCGACGCTACGCACGCCACTGAGATGCAGTGACTGCAGCAGGGTCTGGACGTGCAGCGCCTGTGGATCGACCACGGCCAGCGAAGGAAACCGCTGGCTCATTCCTCATCCTCCGGCAGGCGAGGCACGTTGCCACGCTTTTCCCGATCATCGTGGGCGTCATCCGCGCGATGGATCTCTACCGTGCCTGGCACGCCGCCATCGCGGGCAGTCAGCGCGCCGTCTACTGCGCGCTGGGCGGCGTCACTGCTGCTGCGCAGCGTGATGGCCGCCGGTGCGGTGCCCGGCACTGCCGTCGGCATCCACGTTGCGGTGACCTGGTGACCTGGCCCCCAGCTGCTGAAAGGTACGGTGACGCTGACCGGACGGTGCAGGGTGGGCAGCTCCTTCAGCTCAGCTATCGATCTGAACGCGGTGCCGGGGGTCCGCGTGCGGGGGGCTGCGTGCGCTGACACGGTGGATTCCCGCGCAGTGGACAACGTGTCCACCAACGACGTGAGCGGCAATGCCGGGCTGCGTGCATCGGCCGGCTCGCGCAGGCGGTGGTCCACCGTTGGGGGCGCAACCGTCTCAGCCACGTCCGGTGACAGTGCTGCAGGTGCGGGGACGGGTGCTGCGACGATGCGTTGTGCGGAGGGTTCCCCGATGACAGGCGGGGCATCTGGCAAACGCTGCGGGCGTGCCGATCCGTCGGACGGTCGCGTCGGCGCGTCGGCAACCGGAGAGGGCAACGGGGATGGAGATGGAGACGGCGTATCAGGGAGGCCGGACGTGACGACACCCACCGGCTGGGCTGTGTCAGCACGCCTGCCCCGCATGGTGTCGTCCCGCACCGGGCCGGCTGCTGTGCCCTTGGGCATGCGCAGGGGAAGTTCGCCGCGCTGTTTTTCCCCCTGCTGAGGGGGTATGGAAGAAAGCATCCCTTCGAGCGTGGTGGACACCACCGTTCCGACAGCGCAGGGGGCGGATCGTGGACTCAAGCCATCCGGCAGTCGTCTTGCCTGCGCGGTGGCCAGGAAGAGATTGCCGTCCACTGTGATGGAATCGGCGGGCTTATCTTCGGCTGCCGGTTCCATGCCGTCGTCGTCACGACCCGTGCGGTCCTCATCGTCAGGCCCGGAGACGACGGCTTGCTCCCGGATACGACGCAGCAGCGGCACGACGGAGATATCCGGTGCGGAGCGGTCAAGGTGATCAGGAGCGCACGGAGAATTCAGCGCGGGGAGCGGCGTCGACATGCGATTTCATCCAGTGTCTGAGTGTGAAGACGGCTCTCGCGGAGCCGGTTGGTCGCTCGGCGCTGCTGCGCATGCCAGTGCTCCAGCTTTTTCTGCTTCCGGTGCTGCAGCGCAGCCCGTTCACGCTGCACGCGCTCTGCGGCGTCGCAGCGCGTGGCGTCGGCCTCCATGTCGCCGGCGGCGTGGCCCGTTTCCAGTGCATGGGCCCTCGCTACCGCGAGCACCCGCAGGCGATCAAACAGCAGGCTGCGGGTCAGGCCGTCTTCCGGTTGCAGGGTAGCCAGGTGCAGGGTCTGCTCGGCGGATGCGCGGAGCGCGGCGGCTTCTTCGCGACGTTGTGCCGCCGCTCGCTGCTGCGCCTGCGCCGACAACAACGCGAGCTGGCGCTGGGCCTGCTTGAGCTTGCTCAACCGCAAGCCACGCGCGTCAACGGGCGAGTTCATGCAGGGCTCCCAGCGTGTGCGGCAATGCGCTTCGTTCATGCTGCCCCTGACGCAGGAAAGCATGCAGTGCGGCTTCGCTGGCGACCGCCCTGTCATACACAGCGCTGACACCCGGCGTGTACTCGCCCAGGTCGCGCATCAGCTGCAGGTCGTCCAGCGTCCCCAGCAGGCCACGCACGCGGCCGGCCGCCTGCTGGTGCGCAGGGTCGGCCAACGTGCCGAACAGGCGGCTGCCACTGCGCAGCACGTCCAGTGCAGGCAGGTGACCCCGTCCGGCCAGCTGACTGCTGAGATACAGGTGTCCGTCCAGCAGCGATTTGACTTCTTCACCAATCGGGTCGGCGTCCTGCTCGTCTTCCAGCAGCACCGTATAGAACGCCGTGATGCTTCCCTGCTCGGTGCGCCCGCTGCGTTCCAGCAGGCGCGGCAACGCCTCGAAGACCGAGGCCGGGAAGCCACGGCGTGCAGGCGGCTCGCCTGCACCCAACGCAAGTTCCCGCAATGCGCGTGCGTAGCGGGTCACCGAGTCCATCACCAGCAGCACGCGGGCGCCCTGTTCGCGGAAGTGCTCGGCGATGGTGGTGGCAATCAGCGGTGCCTGGCTGCGAAGCGCCGGCGCGGTGTCTGATGTCGCCTGCACGACCACGGTACGTGCGGCCTGCGGGGAACGACGCAGCCGCTCCACCAGCGTCGCCACTTCGCGGCCGCGTTCGCCGACCAGTGCGATGACACTGATATCGACGTCGGCATTGTCCAGCAGCATCTCGGCCAGCGTGGTCTTGCCTGCCCCTGCGCCAGCGAAGATGCCGACGCGCTGCCCCTCGCCACAGGTCAGCAGGCCGTCGATCGCCCGAACGCCGGTGCACAGGGGAGTGTCGATCGACCGGCGTTGGCGGTAGTCGACCGCAGCTCGGTTGATCCGGCGTGTCATCGCATGCGACAGCACCGGCGCCGAGAAGCGTTCGACCTCGTTGCCCTCGCCGTCGAGGACGCTGCCCAGCACGTGATCGGACAAGGTCAGCATCGGGCCACGCCCCGTCGGCATCACCAGGCACAGCGCGGACAATCCCGCGCTGTCGCGCAGCAGGCCGATGGAGGCCATCCCATGCTCGACGGCCACGACGGTGCCCAGGCCGGCGCAGGAATCATCCTGCGCACTGCTCTGCAGTCGGCAGAGCTCACCGATCGCCACCTGCGGCAACGGCGCGCGCAGCATGGACCCGATGATCGCCGCAGGATGTGCGGCGGGGCGCCAGGGAGACCGGAGCAGCGTCATCGGATGGCCTGCATCCGCGCCAGGCATTCGTGGAAGTCCTGCAACGCCTCGGCCAACCGCGACGGCTCGATCACGTACTCGGGGTGCAGCATGCCACCTACCCGCCCATCTGCGCGGAGCACCATCGCACCGGCGTCCCAATGCCCTACCGGGCGGATCACCTCGGCCAACAGCGGCTCGGCCAGTACGCTGCGTGCCTGTTCACTGACCTCCTCGATCATGCCCCATAACCAGACCTGCTCGCCGTCACGGGGGTCGAGGTAGATATCGCCGACGTCATCGAAAGACATGACGATGGTGGAGTGATCGTCGAACTGATAGTCGCCGGAGTTGGCGCCAAGCTGGTCAAGTGCCTGGCAGAGGGTTTCTTTGAGGGTCATAGTGATCTCACGACATCAAGGGAGACGGCATCGGATACTTCCGAGAACGACAGGACCGAGAGACCCGGTAGCCGGTTCTCGACGAAACGCTTCACGAAACGGCGCACGTCGGGTGCCACCAGCAGCACCGCCTCGGGGCGGTTGGCCAGCAGGGGCTCGAAGACGATCACGATGCGATCCAGCAGCTGTTCGGACTGTGCGGGGTCCAGATTGAGGAATGCGGCGCCCTGGCTCTGGCGGATGCCTGCACGCACCAGCTGTTCGGTGTCCGGTGCCAGCAGTACGGCCGCGATGCGGTCGTCGCGCGCGTGCTGCGATGAGATGTAGCGCGCCAGTCCGCCGCGCACATGCTCGACCAGCAGGATCACATCCTTCTCGCGCTGGCCCCACTGCGCGAGGGTCTCCAGGATGATCTTCATGTTGCGGATCGACACCCCTTCGCGCTGAAGGCGTTGCAGCACCTCCGACACGCGCTGGACTGGGATGTGGCGGTGCACTTCCTTCAACAGCTCGGGGAAGCGTTTCTCGGTTTCGTCCAGCAGATGCTTGGTCTCCTGGATGCCAAACAGCTCGCCGATGTTGCGCATGAGGGCGTCATGCACCAGCAGCTGCAGCTCTTCCTGATCGGTACGCGTGCCCATGCCCATGCTCTGCAGGTGTCCCTGCATGCTGGCGGGCATCCAGCACTGTGGCGGGCCACCTCCAAGCGCAGGCAGTGCGATGCCGTTGTCCAGCATCGTCAGTTCGTCGCTGTCGGCGAGCACGCGGACATGGTCGAGCACGATGTCGGCGCTCGCTGCCGTGATCTCGTTGATCATGACGACGACACGGTGCGCGCCGCCGTCGTGCTCACGCATCAACATGTAAGGCAGCTGCATGCCGGCACGCAGATGCAGGCGATCACGCAGCGTGGCCTCCACGCCTGCCTTGCTCCACGTGGCGTAATGGGCGGGAGGCAACAACAGCAGCAGCGGCACGGTCTCGTTGACCTGCTTGCCGTCGTGACCCAGCTGCTTCTGTGCGCCCGGCGCGGCCGGCCGGCCGTCCTGGCCGATCGCGCGCCCGGCGGCATCGACCTCGCCGGTGCCTGCGGCCGCTTCCTCCCGTGTGCGCCACGCTGCCAGCGCGAACAGGCCTGCCGCCAGGGTCAGGAAGATGATCAGCGGGAACCCGGGCAGCAAGCCGAGCAGCAGCAGCAAGGTGCCGGCGATGACCAGCACCTTCTGGCTGCTGAAGAGTTCCTTGATGATGCTGGCACCGAGGTTGCCCTCGTCGCCGCCGACGCGGGTCACCACGAAGCCGGCACTGATGCAGATCAGCAGGGCTGGGATCTGTGCGACCAGGCCATCACCGATGGTCAGCAGGGTGAACACCTTCAGCGCTTCCTGGAAGCCCATCCCGTGCTGCAGCATGCCGACGGCAATGCCACCGAACAGGTTCACGAAGACGATGACGATGCCGGCGATGGCGTCGCCCTTCACGAACTTCATCGCGCCATCATAGGAACCGTAGAGCTGGCTTTCCTTTTCGACTTCGCGGCGGCGCAGCTTTGCGCCAGCCGCATCGATGGACTCGGCGCGCAGATCGGCGTCGATGCCCATCTGCTTGCCGGGCATGCCGTCGAGCGAGAACCGTGCCACCACTTCACCAATGCGCTCGGAGCCTTTGGTGATGACGATGAACTGCACGATGGTGACGATGGCGAAGATGACGAAACCGACCACCAGATTGTCGGCCACCACGAACTCACCGAAGGCCGACACGATATGACCGGCATCGGCGTCCACCAGGATCAAGCGGCTGGTGCTGACCGACAAGGCAAGCCGCATCAGCGTCGTGAACAGCAGTACCGACGGGAACGTGGAGAAATTGAGGATGCGCTCGACGTAGAACGAGCTGAGGAAGATCACGATCGCGATCAGCAGGTTGACGCCGATCAGAAGGTCCACGAGGAACGTGGGCAACGGAACGATCAACATGCCGATGATCACCGCCATCAGCACGACCAGCGCCAGCTCGGGTCGCAGCAGGGTCCGTGCCACCTGGCGCAGGCCGTTGGCCGGATGTTGCAGCGCGGCCATCAGACGGCCACCCAGTGGCGGCTGCCGTTACGCTGCTGTTCCCGCTTCAGCGCGGCCGACAGCAGATCCTCCACCTCATCCAGTGCTCGCACCTGCTGGTCAGGGGCATACCAGAGGCCATGCGGCACGGATTTCAGAAAGCGCCGCAGCCCCTGCGCGAGGCGCACCTTTTCTTCGCTATCCAGCACCCCGGCCACCTGCACGAAGACGGCATCGAACATCGGCTGCAGCCCGCCGCCGTTGCGGATCATGCCGAACAGGGCGATCAGCAGGTCGGGCTGGCTCACCCCTATCCGCGGCATCATGGCGGCGTCCCAACAACAGGCCAGCAGCAGGTGATCAGCCGAACGCAGGGTGGTGATCTGCCGCACGCGTTGCAGCAGCTGGCCGAACTCCACCCGCGAGCAGGACGGATCCAGCGCATACATGTCCGCCGCCATGGCATGTTCGATGAAGTCCACCACGCGGCTGCGGCGTTCAAACCCGTACAGCGCGATCCATTCCTCGTAGCTGTCCAGCGGCTCGCCGTATGCCAGGAACTCCCGGTAGGTCTGCCGAAGCTGCACAGGCGTGGCCGCCAAGGGTTTCGCATGCAGACGCGCCTTCAGCGCGACGTTCAGGCCGGCACGGACCGCACGCCCCTGTGCGTCCCGTCCTCCCAACAGTTCCTGCTCCAGCTCGGCCAGTACCTGCGCGAGGTCTTCCAGCTCCTGGCTGGAGCGCAGCGTGCGCAGGGCCGCCACCGCATCGCTCGGATCGGCGAACAGCTTCATCAGCAGGGCGCGCAGTGCGGCCACGTCCACCGAAGCGAGCTGGCGCACCTGCAGGCGCAGCGCGGCCAGCTTCTCGGGGCCTTCCGGATCCAGCACATGGTCCAGCCATGCCTGCGCGTGCGCCGGTGCCTCTTCGGCATCACGGGTGCGGTTCCGTCGCATGCTGGACACCAGACCGGCCAGATCATCGTTCATCGCCAGCGCCTGATGCAGCGCACTCGCCTGCCGCAGGTCGCTGCGGCGGGCGGCCGTCGTCGACGAAGCAGGCTCCTCCTCAATCATCGGCGCTGCCACAGGCAACTGCCGAGCACGCGGCGGCAAGGCAGGGGCGCGCACGGCGCCCACGTCAATCTGTGCCATGCAGAGCCTCCCGCACGCTGCCGCGGACACGCTCGAGATGCGCCGGCAGGGGCAGTGCAAGATCATCAAGGGCGTTGAACCCGGCGCCAGGCAGCAGATCATCCGGTGTCCGCACCCGGGGCTGGATCAGAAACACTCTGACCAACTCCTGATGGCGATCACTGCGGTGTCGGAACGCATTACCCAGGAACGGAATACGGCCCAGACCGGGTATCGCCGTACGATCCCGCGCCTGCTCGTGGCGTGTGTAGCCGCCCACCAGCAGGCTGAGGTGGTGCGGAACCCGGGCCACCGTATCGATCGTGGTGCGATTGATCACCGGCAGTCCTTCAACTTCCTTGCCACTGGAGGTGCCGTCTTCGATCTTCAGCTGCATTTCCACTTCGCCTTCCGCGGACACGCGTGGCAGCACGCTGATCAACGTGCCGTAGGTCACGGCTTCCAGCGAGGCGGCGCGCTCGGACTGCAGGCGCGCGTAGAAGGTGCTGTTGCTGTCGAAATGGGCGAGCACGTTCTCCTGGGTCAGCAGCACGGGGCGTGACACCACGCTGGCGTGCCCGCGCTCGGACAAGGCAGTCACCGAGGCAAGGAAGCGCTCGCCATCGAGGGTGGACGTGGCGCCGTTGAAGCCCAGGCCCAGACGACCGCCCAGACCCACCTGGCCGCTCCACTTCACGCCCAGCGCGTCCAGCTGTTTCTTCTGGACGTCGATGATCCACAGCGAAAGCTCTACCTGCTTGCGCGGCAGATCCAGCTCGGCAACCAGCTGCTTCACCTTCTGGATGCCGGACAGTGTGCCGCGCACGATCAGACTGTTGGTTTCCGGGTAGGCGACCACGATGGTCGGCGGCGACGCGCCGCCGGCAGACGCGCGCGTTGCGCTGCGCCGTGCGTCACCTTCCACGGCCACGCCCTGTCGCGTGGCCACGGCGGCGTCGCTGCTCGGATCCTCGACCAGCGCGTCGGGCTCGGGTCGTCGCACGATGATGTTGCTGACACCGGAGTCGGTCAGCACGCTGGCCAGCACCTCGGCCATGCCGGGCAGCGTGGTATCCCAGCTGCGCATGCCATACCGCCGTCCCTGCGCGAAGCTGTTGCGCAGCGTGATCACTTCCACATGTTCAGCACGTGCATCGGCCCCCCGATACAGCTCGTCGAGGTAGCGTGCTGCATTGAGGACGATCTCCACATACATCGGCGAGCCGGATACGTAGAACGTCCCATCGCCCGCTGCACCACGCAGTGCATGCCGGGTGTCGGCGAGACGGGTACGACGCAGGAAATCTTCCAGCACCGCCAGCGACGCATGTTGCATGTGCCCCACGGCGTTGCGGGTTTCGCTGGCGTCGTGCACGTACAGGGTCTGGCCGTCGCTGTACCAGATCAGCCCGACGTCGCGTGCGATCTGGTCGAGCAGTGCACGCGGCTCGGTCAGGTTGAAGCTGCCTTGGATACGCTTTTTCTGTGCCCTGGAACTGACGATCACCGGCAACTTCATCTGCGCGGCCACCGACTGCAGCAACAGGCTGACGCCGTCGCCACGCGACACGAAGGTGGTGTCCGCGGAGAGCTCGCCGCGATGGCGGATAGGGGTGTTTTCCAGTGGAATGTCCGCGGTTGTCTGCGACTGGGCAGACAGCGGCGTCAGCAGCGTGCTGGTCACCAACAGGGCGAACAGGGACAGGGTGCGGCAGGTAGGGTTCACAGGGAATGGACTGACTGGTAGATGGAGCGCGGCGACCTGCCGAGCAGGGATTTGATCTCGCTGCAGAAGTGCGAAGGCGAGGAAAAGCCGAAGTCGGAAGAGAGCCGGGTGAAGGTCTGCCCGGTATCGGCATAGCGATACAGCACGCGTCCCGCGCGCAGCAGGCGCAGCTGTTCTTTCAGTGAGCGGTCGAACGCTTTTCGACCGATGCGGCGGAACTGCGCCACCGACAATCCATAACGGTCTGCCAGCTGCTGTACGCCAAGATCCGGGTGCTCCAGTACGAAGCGCACCAGCTGGTACGGTTCGCATACGGCCCATGCCGAAGCGACCTGGGCGACGTTCTGGTCACCGCTCAGCAGGTGTTCCATCAGCCAGTCGCGGGCGACGGCCGCATCGCGCAGGTCACGCGCGGTCGACAGCAGGGCCGGCTGACGCCTGTCCTGCGGCAGCGGACGCTGCACGTCCATGCCGTGGTCATGGAACGCCAACAGGCGGCTGAGGCCACTGCACACGGGATGCGGTTTCCACCCCGTGCCCCCCAAGGTCAGGGGCCGATTACCCGCACACACCAGCAGCGTGTTGCCGGCGGGCAGCAGGTGTAGCTGGCGGGCGGCCGCGGAGCTGGCTCCGATACGGACGTGGGCCGGCTCGTTGCCGGCGACGAGCAGCACGGACTCGTGGCGCGGCAGCAGCTGCAGGAAGGCCGATGAAGGGCTGCGTGATGCTTGGGGAGGGGAGGCAGTAAGCGGCATGACGCTGATGGTGTTGCGTCAGCGCGTGTCGGGCTATGAGCCGAATTGCGATTTTTCTTACAGATTGCAGCGAGGCGTGACAGGCCTCTCCTGCCACGCCCCCTGATAGTGCACTGCGCCCCGCTGTGGTGGCGCGTGTTTACAGCTGTGCGAGCGATGCCACCGCATCGAACCGGTCGGCAAGCCGCTTCAGCAGGGCCAGGCGGTTGCCGCGTACCGCCAGATCATCGGCATTGACCATCACCTGGTCGAAGAACGCATCCACTTGCGGCCGCAGGCGCGCCAGGCGCTCCAGCACGCGGATGTAGTCCTTCTGCTGCAGGCTCGCACCGGTATCGTCGATGGCGGCGGCGACGGCTTCGGCCAGCGCGCGTTCGGCATCCTCCTGCAACAGCGCGGGATCGATCTGGCCGGGAATGTCGATGTCGGCCTTGCGCAGGATGTTGCCGATGCGCTTGTTGGCTGCAGCGAGCGCCGGGGCTTCCGGCAGCGACGCAAACGTGCCGATCGCGTCGATGCGACGATCAAAGTCGTACAGCGATGCCGGCTTCAGCTCGGCCACGGCATTGAAGTGCGCAGCGGGCACGCCCTTGTCCGCGTAGTAGCCACGCAGGCGTTCGAGGATGAAGTCGTACAGTTCACCGATATCGGCCTGAACGTTGCGCGGGGCCAGGGCGGCGTTGGCCTGCGTCAGCAGCGCGCGCAGGTCCAGCTCGAACCCGCTTTCGATGATGGTACGGGCCATGCCGAGCGCGTTGCGGCGCAGGGCGAAGGGGTCCTTGTTGCCGGTCGGCTTGAGGCCCGCGGCAAAGCCACCGGCCAGGGTATCCAGCCGCTCCGCGATGGCCAGTACCTTGCCCAGTGCGGACAACGCGATGTCGTCGCCACCGAACCGCGGCTGGTAGGCCTCGTCGATGGCCAACGCGACGTCGGGCGACTCGCCGCCCGTCACCGCATAATGCCGGCCTGCGATGCCCTGCAGCTCCGGGAACTCATTGACCATGCGCGACTGCAGATCGTTCTTGGCCAGCTGCGCCGCACGCTTTGCCAGCACCGGGTCGGCACCGACCTGCGGCGCGATGGCTTCGGCGAGCGCGACGACACGTGTGACCTTGTCCGCCACGCTGCCAAGCTTGGCCTGGTAGGTCACGGTCTTCAGGCCGTCACCCATGGATTCCAGCCCCTGCTTCAGATCTTCGTCGAAGAAGAACTTGGCATCGGCGAAACGCGGACGGATCACCCGCTCATAGCCCTTGGCGACTTCGGCCACGTCCTTGGACTCGATGTTGGCGATGCCGATGAACTTCTCGGTCAACTTGCCGCCATCGTCCAGCACGGGGAAGAACTTCTGGTTGATCTCCATCGTCTCGATCAGCGCTTCCTGCGGTACCGCCAGGAACGCGCGTTCGAAGCTGCACAGCACGGCCGACGGCCACTCCACCAGGTTGACCACCTGGCCGAGGTTGTCATCGGTGATGCGGGCGCTGCCACCCGCTTCGGCGGCTGCCGCCTGCACCTGGGCGACGATGCGCTCGCGACGCTCCTGCGGGTCCACGAGCACGAAGGCCGAACGCAGCGATTCCACGTAATCCTGCGGCTGCGTCAGCCACACGGTCTTGTCGTGGTGGAAACGGTGGCCGCGGCTCATGCGGTCTGCCTTCAGGCCGAACAGCTCGGCGTCGACGATGTCCGCACCGTGCAACAGCACCAGCCAGTGCACGGGGCGGGCGAAGCCCCATGCATGGTCGCCCCAGCGCATCGGCTTGGGGATGGGCATGGCCGCAATGGCTTCGCGCAGCACCTCCGGCAGCAGCTCGGCGGTACGCGCGCCCGGCTTCACCGCGCGGTGGACGAAGCGCTCACCCTTGGCGTCGCTGGTCTTTTCCAGCGCGGTCCAATCGATGCCCGCCTTGGCGGCAAATCCCTGCAGGGCCTTGGTCGGCTGGCCGTCTGCGTCCAGTGCGATGTTCAGGTACGGGCCCAGCACCTCGCTGCGCTGTTCGGGCTGCTCGGTGCCCACGCCCGGCAACAGCACGGCAAGCCGACGCGGGGTCGACAGGGGGCGTGCATCGCCGAGGTCGAGCTCGACACCGCGCTTGCGCAGGCCGTCGACGATGCCGTCGAAGAAGGCCTGCGCCAGGCCCGGCAGGGCCTTGACCGGCAGTTCTTCAGTGCCCAGTTCGATCAGCAGGGGAGACAGATGGCTCATCGGTTCAATCCAGTTGGGGGCGCAGCGCGCGACGCGGCCGGCGCCCGGGTGTTCGGGAAGATACGGGGCTCAGGCCTGCGCTTTCGCGCCGGGGAAGCCCAGCTTTTCGCGCTGCTCGTAATAGGCCTGGGCCACGCCCTGGGCCAGCGCGCGCACCCGCAGGATGTAGCGCTGGCGCTCGGTCACGCTGATCGCTCGGCGCGCGTCGAGCAGGTTGAAGGCATGGCTGGCCTTGGTCACCTGTTCATAGGCAGGCAGCGGCAGGCCCAGTTCGACCAGCTTCTTCGCCTCGCGCTCGCAGGCATCGAAGCGGTGGAACATTTCTTCCACGTCGGCGTGTTCGAAGTTGTACGTGCTCTGTTCCACTTCGTTCTGGTGGTAGACATCGCCGTAGGTCACCGGCGTGCCGTCCGGACCGTAGGTCCACACCAGGTCGTAGACGTTGTCGCAGTTCTGCAGGTACATGCACAGGCGCTCGAGACCGTAGGTGATCTCGCCCAGCACCGGCCGGCACTCCAGTCCACCGGCCTGCTGGAAATAGGTGAACTGGGTCACCTCCATGCCGTTGAGCCACACTTCCCAGCCCAGGCCCCAGGCGCCGAGGGTCGGCGATTCCCAGTTGTCCTCGACGAAGCGCAGGTCATGCACCAGCGGGTCGATGCCCAGCGCCTTCAACGAATCCAGATACAGTTGCTGGATGTTGTCCGGCGCCGGCTTCATCGCCACCTGGTACTGGTAATAGCGCTGCAGACGATTGGGGTTCTCGCCGTAACGGCCGTCGGTCGGACGGCGCGACGGCTGCACGTACGCGGCGTTCCAGGTTTCCGGACCGATCGCACGCAGGAAGGTCGCCGGGTGGAACGTACCGGCGCCCACTTCCAGGTCGAGCGGCTGGATCAGCACGCAGCCCTGCTGCGCCCAGAACTGGTTGAGGGTCTGGATCAGACCCTGGAAGGTGATCGGAACGGTCGTGGTCGCGGACATGCGGACGATTCTTGGCCTGCGAAAGGGGTGCGCTAGTATAACGAGCGACCACCGCCGGGCGCTGGACGCCGTCAGGCCCCTGGCGGCGGCGGTTTTCAACGCAACAGGCGGTCCACAAGGAACCTGGTCGATGGAGCAGCACCCGAACATGTCCTCCCCCGGCAGTGCCATGCCATTGCCGCAGGGCCGTCTGGTGTTCGAGCAGGTGGCCGCGGCACTGGTTGCCGATGGCCTGATCGCGCCACAGGACCTGGATCGTGTCCGCTTCTCCGCACAGGGCGCCAAGAACGCCAGCGACGTGCATCCGCTGGTGCTGCTGGCCAACCTGAAGCTGTCGGCCACGGGCGGCGGCGAGCTGGGACTGGAGCGGCTCACCGATTGGCTGGCCAAGCGCACTGGTACCCGTTACCTGCGCATCGATCCGACGCGGGTGGACGTGGCCAGCGTGACCTCGCTGGTATCGCATGCGTATGCACGCCGACACCGCTTCCTGCCGCTGGCGGTGGACAGCGAGCGGGTACTGGTGGGCACCAGCGAGCCGCTGGCGCAGGAATGGCGCCGCGACCTGCAGCATCTCAGCCGTCGCACGATCGAACTGGCCGTCGTCAATCCGCTGGACCTGCATCGCTACACGATGGAGTTCTATGGCGTGACCCGCTCGGTGCGGGGGGCGCGCGGCGACGTCCGTTCGGAAACCAGCAGCACCCTGCCCAGCTTCGAGCAGCTGGTGGAACTGGGGCGTGCCGGCGACGTCAATGCCGACGACCAGCACATCGTGCACATCGTCGATTGGTTGCTGCAGTACGCCTACGAGCAGCGCGCATCGGACATCCACCTGGAGCCACGCCGGGACATGGGGCGCATGCGCTTCCGGATCGACGGCGTGCTGCACAAAGTGTTCGAGGTCCCACCCGCGGTGATGACCGCTGTGGTCAGCCGGATCAAGGTGCTGGGCCGGATGGACCTGGGCGAGCGCAGGCGGCCGCAGGATGGCCGCATCAAGACCCGCTCCCCCGGCGGGCGTGAGGTGGAAATGCGTATTTCCACCATGCCCACGGCGTTCGGCGAAAAGTGCGTGATGCGCATCTTCGACCCGGATGCGGCGTTCAAGAGCATCGACCAGCTGGGCTTCAGTCCGCAGGAAGCCGCCGGCTGGAACACGCTGGTCGAGCAGCCACACGGCATCGTGCTGGTGACCGGCCCCACCGGCTCCGGCAAGACGACCACGCTGTACTCCACGCTGAAGCGCCTGGCTACGCCGGACGTCAACGTGTGCACCGTGGAAGACCCGATCGAGATGATCGCCCCCGAGTTCAACCAGATGCAGGTGCAGACCAACATCGACCTGGATTTCGCCAGCGGCGTGCGCACCCTGCTGCGGCAGGATCCGGACATCATCATGATCGGCGAAATCCGCGATCTGGAAACCGCGCAGATGGCGGTGCAGGCCTCGCTCACCGGCCACCTGGTGCTGTCCACGCTGCATACCAACGACGCGCCCTCGGCGATCACCCGCCTGCTCGACCTGGGGGTGCCGCATTACCTGCTGGCCTCCACCCTCAACGGCATCCTCGCCCAGCGCCTGGTGCGGACGCTGTGCCCCCACTGCAAGGTGCCGCAGGTGCTCGAAGCCGCCGATTGGGCGGTGCTGGCTGATGGCCAGATGGCATATCCAGATGCCGCAACGCCGTACCGTCCGGTCGGTTGCCTGGAGTGCCGGCGCACCGGTTTCCTCGGCCGCATCGGGCTGTATGAGTTGCTGCCATTGGGTTCGCGGCTGCGTGGACGGATCCGCGCCGACATGGATCTGGCCGCTTTTTCGCGTGAAGCGCGCGGTGCCGGACTACGCACCCTGCGTCAGGCAGGCCTTGAAAAGGTGGCCCTGGGGCTGACTACAATCGAGGAAGTCCTGTCTGTCGTCCCTGCCGCCGATGAATCCACTGCCCTTCCTGATCATTGAGACCGGCCGCCCCCTGGCGGCGCTGCGTCGCTATGGGCGCTTTCCGCACTGGATCCGCGTCGCCGCAGGTCTGGAACAGCACGAGACGCGGGTAGTCGACGCCGAGCACGGTGATGCGCTGCCGGATGTGCGTGACTACGCCGGTGTGCTGGTGACCGGGTCGGCCGCCTACGTCACCGACCGCGCCGAATGGAGCGAGCGCAGCGCGACGTGGCTGCGCCATGCCGTCCACGGGGGGACCCCGGTGTTCGGCATCTGCTACGGGCACCAGTTGCTGGCGCATGCGCTCGGGGGTGAAGTGGCCTACAACCCGGCCGGCCGCGAATCCGGCACCATCGAACTGTCCCTGGATCCGGCCGCCGGCGACGATCCGCTGTTTTCCGGGCTGCCTGCGTGCTTCCCGGCGCACGCCACGCACATGCAGACGGTGCTGCGCGCCCCCGATGGGGCCGCCGTGCTGGCCCGCTCCAAGCTGGATGCCTGCCATGCCTTCCGCTGGGGCGACAGCGCGTGGGGCGTGCAGTTCCATCCCGAGTTTGCCACCCACCACATGCGCGGCTACGTCCGCGCCCGCGCGCAATGCATCACCCAGCACGGTGGCTGCGCGCGCAGCATCGAGCGCGCGGTCAGTGCCGCACCGCTGGCGCGCCAGCTGTTGCGCCGTTTCGTGCGCCAGGCCCGCCACGCTTCAGGTCACGCCGTCATAAAACAGGGATAATCGGCTGACGCAGGGCGATGCCCTGCACCTCCCCCTGTATTTCGGATTCGTATGAGCGAGATTCGCAAGCTTCCGGCATCCGCCGGTGCGGAATGGCTGATGTCCGGCTTCACCCTGCTGCGCAAGGCGCCGGTGGGCTTGGGCACGCTGGGCGTGATCTGGGCGCTGGCCGCCCTGTTGGTGACGGCGCTGGCGACGATGGTGCCGGTGCTCGCACTGCCGGCGCAGCTGGTGATGGCGCTGGCTGGCCCGTTGATTTTCGGTGGCCTGGTCTGGGCGGTACGCGAGGTCGACCAGGGACGGCCGGCGCTGCCCGCGCACCTGCTGCAGGGCCTGCACGAGGGTCGCGCGCCGCAGCTGCTGGTGTCGCTGCTGCCCCAGCTGGTGGCCGGGCTGGTGCTCGGCATCCTGCTGCTGCTGCTCATCGGCAGCTCGGGGCTGGGCCAGCTGAGCGAGGTGATGACCAAACTCAACGAGCTCAGCCAATCCGGCGGCCAGCCCAGTCCGGCGGAAATGGAGGCTTTGGCTGCCAGCCTGCCGGCGGGGAGGATCCTGCTGTGGCTGCTGTGCGTGCTGGTGGTGTTCATCGGCGTCGCATTGGCACTGTTCACGCTGTCGCCGCAGGTGATGTTCGAGCACCGCAACGGTCTGCAGGCACTGCGCCTGAGCCTGCGCGCCTGCGCGCACAACCTGCTGCCGATGCTGGTGTTCTTCCTGCTCGCCTTCGTGGCGGTGTTCGCCGTGTACTTTCTGGTGATGATCGTGGCGATGATCGCCCAGTTGGTCGGTGGCGCGATGCTGGCGCTGTTCGCGGCCCAACTGCTGCTGATGGGCGTGGTGATGCCGGTGTTCGCCGGTGCCGTCTACAGCGCGTGGAAGCAGATGTTCGGGACGGAAGGCGAGCCGCCGGCGTTGCCCGACAGCGGCCCCACCAACGTATTCCACGCCTGATATCCCATTACTGGATTTGATGGGCCGTGTGCTCGCCGAGCGTGGCTCGGCGCTACACCAGCCCGCTAGCGCCACGTCCGGCGGGCGCAGCGGATCAGTTGCTGGTCTGCTTGGTGCTGGACGGTACCAGCCATCGCGACGCATGGATGCCCAGCTCGTAGAGCAGGCACATCGGAATCGCCAGCATCAGCTGCGACACCACGTCGGGGGGAGTCAGGATGGCGGCCAGGACGAAGATGCCGACTACTGCATAGCCGCGGCCTTCCTTGAACTGCGCCGGGCTCACCCATCCCAGCAACACCAGGATCACCATCGCCACCGGCAGTTCGAAGCTGCCACCGAAGGCGAAGAAGATGGCCAGCACGAAATCCAGGTAGGCGTTCGCGTCCGGCGTAATGGCGATCACGTCCGGTCGGAATGTGGTGAGGAAGTGGAACACCGCCGGCAGCACGAGGAAGTAGGCGAACGCGCAACCGATGTAGAACAGCAGCACCGACGAGGCGAGGATGGGGACGGCCAGTCGTTTTTCGCGTGCGTACAGACCGGGAGCAACGAACGCCCACAGCTGATACAGCAGCCACGGCATCGCCACGAACAGGGCGACAAAGAAGGTCAGTTTCAACGGGGCGAAGAAGGCACCGGCCGGGTTGATGGCGATCATCGACTGCCCATTGGGCAGCTGGGAGATCAGCGGCTCAGCGACGTAGGTGTAGAGCGTGCGCGAGAACGGCAACAGGCCCAGCAGCACCACACCCAGCCCCAGCAGCGCCCGTACCAGACGCGCACGCAACTCCACCAGGTGTTCCACCAGCGAACTCTCGCCGAACTCATGCTCGCTCATGGCGTGCTCTCCGGACGTCGTGCATCACCGGTAACGTCGTTGGGATCGGGGCGGGCAGGCGAGGCGACGGCGGGCACATCGGTCACCCGGGCCGGATCAGGATTGATCGCAGCGTCCGCCTCCGGCATCGCCGGAGGTACGGATTGCGCAGCCGTACTCAAGGTTTCACTCAACTTTTCGGTGCTGTGGATCTCGTCGGCGAGCGTGCGCCCCTGCGCATCCACGTCCTGCACGTGTCGGCGTGCAGCTTCACCGCTGGCACGCAGCTCGCTCTCGGTATCCTGCATCGACTGACGCACATCCTGCATCTGCCGTTTGATGTCTTCGGCCTGCAGCTCGCGCTCGAGCTCCTGCTTCACCGAATCCCACTGATTGCGCGCACGGCGCACCCACAGCCCGGCAAAACGCGCCGCTTTCGGCAACCGCTCGGGGCCAAGCACCACCAGTGCCACGATCGCAATGACCAGCAGCTCGCTGAAACCGATATCAAACACCGCTCCGCCTCCGGATCAACGCGGGTCGCGGTCGCGCTCGTCCTGCACCGTGCTGCTGCGCGAGGCATCCTGACGCGACTCATCACCCAGCTGCGCGCCGGGCTTGTCTTCGTCGCGCATGCCCTTCTTGAATTCCTTGACCGCCGAGCCGAGGTCCTTGGCGCCGCTGGTCAGCCGTTTGGTGCCAAACACCAACAGGACCACGGCCAGCACGATCAACCAGTGCCAAATGCTGAAACTGCCCATGACATGCTCGCAATTGTTTTTCAGTAATCAGGACCCCGAGCATAGCGCACCGACCGGGGGCCGGTGCGCATGCTGGAAGTCAGTTGCCGTCGAGCGACTCGGTACGGATCTCGCCTTCGGTCACCGGCTGGAAGCCCTGCTGCGGCGGCGGCGCGGCCGGAACGTTCTGCATCGGCACGGTTGTCGCTTCCGCCGCTGGCGGTGGCGTTACCTGGGGTGCGGTCTGCACCGCCGGTGCGGCGCTGCGCGGTGCGGGCGCAGTCGCACTGGTGCCGCGGTTGTTGCGTGCTGAATAGGTCGCTTCTTCAAGGCGATCCCTGAATGCCACCACGTCCATCGAAGGCGCGCCGGCGGCACGCCCTTCGAAGATCATCCGCGGCGTCGTGCCACTGCCGTAGGCGTCAAGGTTGGCAGCATCGTCGATCTGCAGCACCGCACCGTCCAACGCGACGCCGGCGAACAGACCGCGTGCGCGCGACCACGACCAGATCTCTGCCTTCAGCTGACCATCGGTCGCGGCGGCCGCATTGCGGCCCACCGGACCGGCCGCGATTCCGGCGTCGGCACCGAGGGTAAACTTGCCATTGACCAGATTCTCCAGGCTGCGGTCGTTGCGGAACACAAGCACCACGTCAGACGACTGCACACCCGCCTGGAAGCCGATGCTGCCGCCGGTCAGTTTGATGAAGACCGGATTGGACCAGCTGCCATCCGGCGATTTGACCGACATCAGGCCATGGCCGCGACGACCACCGATCACCAGACCCGCCTTGATGGTGTCAGGAATGACGATGACCGCGCGGCCCTCATCCAGGAGCTTGTCCGGGATGCCCTGCTCGGGCATGCCCTGGATCTCGGCCAGCACGCGCACCGCGTTGCGGGCACGCTGGTCTTCCTGGGGTCCGGCCAGCGCAGCCTGGCTGGTCAACAGCAGGCCGGCGGTCACCAGCAGAGTAAGGCGAAAACGAGGCATGTCGGACTCCGTATCAGTTCACGAAGAAGATATAGCAAGTTGTTGAAACTAGGCGCCCGGAAATGAATCTGTTCTGAGCAGGGTCGGTCTCCGATTCAGCTCGTTGATTGCAGTCCGAGAGCAGTCTCATCCCTCCCGCAGACCGTATAGGCGACAATAGCTGATGCTCGACGCTCCCGATTCCGCCGTGCTTGCGGTCAACCTAGGCACCCCCGAAGCGCCCACCGCGCCTGCGGTCCGGCGTTACCTCGCCGAATTCCTGTCAGACCGACGCGTGGTCGCGATCCCGGGCATTTTCTGGAAGCCCTTGCTGTACGGGGTGATCCTCCCCTTGCGCGGCCCCCGTTCGGCGGAAAAGTATGCGCAGGTCTGGCTGAAAGACGGCTCCCCGCTGATGGTGCACACGCGGAACCTCGCGCTCGCCATGCAGCAGCTGATGCCGGGGCGCCGGGTCCGGCATGCGATGCGCTATGGGTCCCCTGCGCTGGGTGCTGAACTGGACGCCGCCAAGGCAGCCGGTATCCGCCGTGTGACCGTCCTTCCGTTGTACCCACAGTATTCGACCACCACCACGGCCTCGGTCGAGGACCTGGTGGACACATGGCGCCGCCGCAATCCGGACGTGCAGGTCACGCTGATCAAGGAGTATCCGGTCCACCCCGCGTGGGTGGCTGCGGTAGCCGGGTCCATCCGCCAGTGGTGGCAGCAGAACGGGCGTGGGCAGATGCTGATGTTCTCGTTCCATGGCATCCCGCAACGCGTCGCCAATGCGGGGGATCCGTATCCCCGTCAATGCGAGGCAAGCGCGGCCGCCATCGCCGAGGCGCTGGGCTTGTCTGCAGACGAATGGCAGATGGGCTATCAGTCGCGGTTCGGCAGCGAAAAATGGCTGCAGCCGTATGCCGAGCCGAGCCTGTGGGCGCTCGCCGAACGAGGCGTGAAACAGATCGACGTCGTCTGCCCGGGTTTCGCCACCGATTGCCTGGAGACGCTGGAGGAAGTGGCGCTCGGATTCGGCCGTACCTTGGCCGAACGTGGCGCCGAGATGCGCTACATTCCCTGCCTCAACGATGACCCCGCGCACGCTGCGGCCTTGGCAGAGCTGGCGGAGGACACCTTGCGGTGAGCCTGGAGCCGTTTACCCTCGACCTTGGCGGTCAGACGGCGAGCGGACTGCGTCGAGCGGGCGAGGGGACGCGCGTGCTGGCGCTGCATGGCTGGCTGGACAATGCGGCCAGCTTCGTCCCGCTGCTTGCTCATCTGCCAGGACGGGACATTGCCCTGCTGGACCTGCCCGGACACGGGCACAGCAGCCACCTGCCCCAGGGGGCCAGCTACACCACGCCGGCGGCGATCTGCCACGTGCTGGATGTGGCCGATGCGTTGGGCTGGGACACGTTCACGCTGCTCGGTCACTCCATGGGGGCCGGGATCGCGAGCTTGACGGCAGCCGTTTCCGAGCGCGTCGAGCGGCTGATTGCGATCGAGGCGCTGGGTGGCCTGCGCGGACCGGAGGAAGAAACCGCCCAACGGCTGCGCGATCACGTCCAGGCCAGTCGCCATGGCAGCGGCCGCCCACTCCGCGTGTTTCCCACGATGGCGGCCCCCATCCGCGCCCGGATGATGGCCAACCAGCTGAGCGAAGCCAACGCCCGCCTGCTGGTGGAACGGGGCGTACGTGAGGTGCCGGGGGGGTATAGCTGGCGCAGTGATCAGCGCTTGATGCTGCCGACCGCGCTACGACTTACCGAAGGCCAGATCGACAACCTGCTGCAGGCGATTGCCTGCCCCGTGCAGGTGATCTATGCCACGCCGGCGCAATCTTATTATCCAGAGCCTCTGCGCAGTGAGCGATTGAAGCACCTGCGGCAAGGTCAACTTTCCCTGCTGCCCGGCACGCATCACGTGCACATGGAGCGACCGGCGGATGTCGCCGCGATCATCTCCGCCTTCATGGGATGAAACCGCGTTTGCGGTAGCGCCGAGCCAGTATCGGTAGCGCCGAGCCACGCTCGGCGAGCGCAGCGCCAGGACGTCGACGGCTGGCGGCCGTTACCCCCATTTCGCGCATAAAAAAAACCCCGTTGCGTGAGCAACGGGGTTTTCGGGGTATGAACCCTGGCGATGACCTACTCTCGCATGGCTTGAGCCACACTACCATCGGCGCA
>NZ_JACYUV010000018.1:0-39071 GCF_014841935.1 Stenotrophomonas sp. CFBP 13725
CGAGCGCAGCGGGCCGTTGGCGGAAACATTCCGCCGACCATGGGTCGGCGCTACCGCAGGTCCCGTTGACCCGCCGGGTGGAAGGAGCCCCTGAGTCAGGGGCGGCCGCGAAGCGGCGGGGTGTGGGTGCTGGTGAGACGGGGCCCGCGGTTTGCGAAGCAAAGCGTGGGAGCGGCAGCGCGAATGCGATGACGTGGACCCCGCCATGGATGGCACGAAACGAGGCCCGCATGGATGCGGCCTTTGCCGTCCCCCGCCAACCCACCCCGCCCCACCTGCACGCAGCCCTACAGCCCTTGACGTTGCCTCGCCGGAAGGTTTCCGCCAACGGCCCGCTGCGCTCGCCGACCATGGGTCGGCGCTACCGATGTCCGCCTGCCCGACGTTTCCATGGCCGCCATGGATCTGTCGAAGGTGGGGCGGGATGGGTTGGCGGGGGCGTTGAGTGCCATGGATGGCACGAAACGAGGCCCGCAGGAGCGGCCCTTGCCGTCCCCCGCCAACCCATCCCGCCCCACCTGCACGCAGCCCTGCAGCCTTTGACGTTGCCTCGAGCGGGTGCCGGGCCGCAGGCCCGGCCATCGCCCCCCCTTACAGTGCGGGGTTCAACGTATACGTGCCATGCAACGTGGCTTCCGCCAGCACGTGACCCTGCATCGCACGATGCAGGTCGCCTGCCGTGAACGGCGTCGGAAGGTCAAGCGTCGCAACATCCAGGGCGAACACTCTGAAGAAGTAGCGATGCAGGCGCTCATCATTGAACGGCGGATACGGGCCGTCGTAGCCCAGATAGGCACCGGCCATGTCCGGGTTGCCGGCAAACCAGCCGGTGAAATCGTTGAGTCCCTGCCGACTACCGGCCGGGCCGGCCGGATCGGCCTTGCCCTTCACCACGAAGCCGTCGCTGCAGCTGCCCGCGGCCAGTTCGCGCACGTCGGGCGCGATATCCGCCATTACCCAGTGCACGAAATCGCAGCGCGGCTGGTCGCGCGGAATGGTCATGTCCGTGCGGCCGACCGTGTCCGGCACGGTCGGCACGTCCGGATCCACGCAGACCAGGGCAAACGAACGGACGCCGTCCGGCACCTCGCTCCATGCCAGATGCGGATTGCGGTCCGGTGCGAACCCCTGCGCGTCGCCGGCGGCGAATTCGCGGTCGATCGGTGCGCCGTCGCGCAGGCTGTTGCTGCTCAGTTTCATGGTCTGTGCCCTCACGCTTCCGGATAACCCAAACGAACCGCAACCGGCGTCAGCAGCTCGATGGCCGATGACATCGCTTCGCGGTACGCACGCCAGTGACCGCTGGGCAGACGCGGCGGGCCGATGTGCTGGGCCGTCGGCAGCTCGGCGCCGAACACCCCGCTGAGCAAGGCGGCCATCGCGCGCGGATCGTTCTGTACCTCGTCGATGCGCACCAGCACGTGCGGGTAGAGATCCTGCTCGTTCAGCAGTGCGACCTGGGTCAGCGAGCGGGCCAGCCATTCGGCCGCCTCGGCCAGGCTGGGCAGGCCGATCTGCGCGGCCGAACCGTAGGCAATCCAGTCCAGCAGCATGTCGCGCGGATCACGCAGCACAACCAACAGCCGCCCCTGCGGCAGCGCCGGGCGCATCGCCCACAGAAGGGCGTTGTCCCAGAACGGCAGCCAGTCAATCACGGTGTCGTTGGCCAGCCCGCGGGCGGGCAGCAGTTCGCGCCAGCGCGCCACCAGTGCGTCCGGCTCCAGTGCACCACTCGCCAGTTCCTGCAGGGTGTTGTAGTTCTGGAAGGGGTCGCCCGGCGGGGTCGGACCGAACCGATCGATGCGCACCAAGGGCGTGGCGGCAGTCAGCGCGCTCATGACACGCTCCGCGCCGGCACCCGGGGCGCCCCACATGAACATCGGGCGCGACGCGATGTCCGCCGCCACTTCACCCAGTGCGGGCCAGCTGGACGGCGACTTGGCCTGCGGCGGCAAGGGCAGGCGGTAGCTCAGCAATTCTGCGTGCAGGTCCAGCCAGACCCGCAGTGCCTCCTGCGGACGACCGGCACGATCATGCACTTCGCCCAGCCAGGTACGCAGGTCCAGCCGCTGGCCGCCTTCGGCCTTATCGACGAGCGCCTGTACGCGCGCGGCCGCCGCGTCGGGATCCCGCTGCACCAAGCCATCCACCAAGCGGGTCTCGCCGCTGATGCGGCCCGGTTCCAACGCGACGATGCGCTCGGCCATCGCTTCGGCGGCGTCGTGCTCACCGCGCATGTCATGCAGGCGCATCCGCGTCTCCATCGCCTGCACGTGCACAGGCATGGCAGCAAGCCAGCGATCACCGACCGCAACGGCACCTTCGCTGCCGACCGCTTCCACCGACAGGCGCGCCAACCACAGGTTGTGCAGCTGATCGTTGTCGACCAGCACGGCGTCCAGCTCGGTGCGTGCTTCATCATCGCGGCCCAGGCGCTGCCAGGCACCCAGCAGCAGCTGCAGCAGCTTGGGGTCACCCGCGTTTTCGGCCAGACGCGGACGCAGGTGCTCGAGTGCCTGCAGGGGTTGACCGGACTGCAGCGCCAGCTGTGCGGCGAACCGGCGCATGGCGATGCTGTCCTGGCCCGGCTGCGCGAGCGCCTGGTCGACGATCTCCGCCGCCGCCGCAGGATTCTCCTGTCGCAGTGCCAGTTGCACCAGCAGACCGTGCAATGCGGTCAATGCGGGATTGAGCGCCAGCACCCGACGGAAGGCCTGCTCGGCGAAGGCCAGCATGTCCTTGCCCATGTAAGCGAAACCCAACGCGTACAGGATGCGCGGATCATCGGGCAACGCTCGGCTGGCGGTGGTCAGCTGGGCCAGCGCCTCGTCAAGGGCCCCGCGGCGCAGCGCGACCATGCCGCGCAGGGCCGCCACGTCCGGGCTGTCTTCGTCCACGCGTGCGGCCAGCCGAACCTGCTGGTCCGCCGCGTTTACATCGTTGCGCGCCAACGCGAGATGCGCCTGCATCAGATACGCGGACAACTCGTTGGGATTGGCACCGCTGCTGCGTGACAGCGCGGCCTGCGCGTCGTCGAACTGGTGCATCGCCAACAGCAGGCCGGCATTCTGCAGGTGCAGGTCGGCATCATCCGGCGCCAGGTCCAAACCCGTCTGCATGCTGGCAGCGGCGGCCTGCAGGTTGCCCTGCTGCTGCAGCGCCAGAGCGTGCCAGCGATGGGCCTGCGCCTCGCGCGGCTCGGCAACGGCCCATGCACTGGCCAGCTGCACGGCCTGGTCGGCGTCCTGACGACGCAGGGCTTGGAGGATCTGATCTTGCATGGCGGGTCCGGCTGGAGAGCAATCCCGCATTGTAACGGCCCCGGTCGCGCATGGCCGGAGCGCGGTGGCGGATCCCTTCACGCCCTGCCGCAGGAGGCGTCCACCCCCACCGCATGCCGTCAGACCGGCAGCGCGGCCTGTGCCAGGTGCTGGGCGACCCAGCGTTCGGAGAACCCGTCACCGCGCCAGTTTTCCAGGAACCCGCAATGTCCGCCCCACTCGGCGGTTTCCAGGCGCGCCAAACGCGGCAGGTGCCAGTCGTTGAAGGTAACGAAGGGAATCACCGGATCGTCCTTGGCCATCAGGATATCGGCCGGCACCTGCAGGCCCGCCAAGCGTTCGCCCGCGATCGAGTAGCCGTCGAAGTACGCCTGCAGTGACCCGTAATCGGTGTGGTGCTCCACCAGCCAGGCGGTCAGTGCGCGTATATCCAGCCGCAGCACGCGCTCGTCCCAGTCGCTCAGATCCGGATACAGATCCCGCTTGCGACGCAGCGATCCGGCCCATTTGCGGCGGAAGTACCAGTCATACATCGCCGGCCCGTTTTCGATGCTGTCCATGGTCAGGCCAGGATCCAGCACGGGGCACACCGACGCGATGCGTTGCAGCGGAATACCGGCATCCGGCGCGCGCAGGGCCAGCCGCAGCACGAAATTGCCGCCCAACGAATAGCCCGCGGCAACGAGCGGAAGATCCGGCCAGCGGCGGGCGATGTCCGCTGCGGCACAGACCACTTCCTCGATGCGGTTGGAGTGGAAGATGCCCGGATTGAGATGGTGGGTGTTGCCGTGGTCGCGGAAGTTGAGCCGCACCACATCGAAGCCCTCGGCCAGCATGCGGGCTGCCGTCATGCGCATGTAACTGGACTCGGCACTGCCTTCCCAGCCATGCAGCAGCAGCGCCATGCCCCGTGCCGGGCGGCCCTCGATCGTGCTGTGCCAGGCCTGCAGGCGGACGCCCTCGCCCGCGTCGACGATCAGCTCTTCATGACGCGCACCGGTAGCGGCCAGCAGTTCCTGGCCACGGCGCAGGCGCAGTTTGCTGGAACTGAGCATCGATTGCAGGTGCGCGTTGCGCAGCCAGCGCGGCGGCTGGTAATCGGCCGCAGTCAGCAGTCCCGGCGGACCAGGATCGAACGACAGCGCGGGCGCGGGAACGGACACCGTCGGCTCAGGCGCCGCCCATCGCAGCAAGGATTCGTGCACGCGAGGTCTCGGCGATGCGGCGTCGGCCTTCGATGTCCTGGCTGCGGATCGGCTCAAGGAAATGCACTTCAGCGCGGCGCGCCGGCTCGCCCAGCAGGCGCAGGAAGTTGGCGAAGAAGCTTTCGCGCGCGCCAAAGGCCACGATGGTCTGTGCACTACCACCGGCGCCGTAACGCAGGGCCACCGGCTGCACCGGCACCCCGGTTTCCACCGCTGCCTGGAAGATGCGTGCATGGAACGGGCCCACGTCGTGGCCGCCGCGCGTGCGTCCTTCAGGGAACACGCCCACCCCCTTGCCTTCGCGCAGGCGTACGACCATCTGCTGCATCACCCCATCCAGCGATTCGGTGCTGCCGCGCTGGTGGAAAATGGTCTGCCCACGTCCCGCCAACCAGCCCACCACCGGCCAGCCGGCGATTTCGCGCTTGGCGACGAAGCCCATCATGCGCTGGCTGTGCAGTGCGCAGATGTCGATCCAGCTGACATGATTGGCGACGAACAGCACCGCACCGCGCAAGGGCTGGCCGATGCGCACCAGGCGAAAGCCGAAGATCCACATCAGGCCGGCCGACCACCAGTTGACCACTTTGTAGGCCAACGGCTCCTGGCCGATGCGCAGCTCGCCCCACGGCGGCAGCATGCCGACCAGGATCAGCGGCAGGAAAACAAGCAGATGGACCAGCAGCAGCGGAACGCGGTACAGGTAACGGCACGCACGCGCCACGCCGCCACGTGAGGCCGGAGTGGGGGAATTCATGCGGGAACGATACCCGAGCGCCGCAGTGGCTGCCAGCGCGATGTGGCCAAACGCATTGCGCGAGCTGGCCATTGGCGGGCAACGGTGTGTTGCAGTATGCGGTGGGCACCGCTGTGGCTGCTCTTCCGGCAGCACCCGCGCACCCGCGCCCCCGCGACCGGCGCCCTGCGGTAGAGCCGACTTCAGTCGGCTGGCGACAACCACAAACCGCAGCGTCCTGGTAGAGCCGACTTCAGTCGGCTGACAGCAACCACAACCGCAGCGCCCTGGTAGAGCCGACTTCAGTCGGCTGGCAGCAACCGCTACCGCAACCGCAGCCGACTGAAGTCGGCTCTACCAAGTGCAGTCCCGCCCCACCGGCAACGTGCGTCCAGTTCAGGGCAACCGCAGCGGCAACGTCCAACCAAGTGCAGTCCCATGCCACCGGCAACGTGCGCCCAGTCCAGGGCAACCGCAATGGCAACGTGCGACCAAGTGCAGTCCCACGCCACCGGCAACGTGCGCTCAGTCCAGGGCAACCGCAACGGCAACGTGCGACCAAGTGCCGTCCCACGCCCACGGCAACGTGCGACCACCTGCAGCCCTTCGCCGTCAGCGCCGTGCAACCTCGCGCGGCACAATGCGAACGGCCGCCTGCGATATCCGGTGCGATGCCTCAGCCGTGACCGGCAGCGACCACGGCCAGCGTCAGCCGCGAGGTGCAGACCAGGCGGCCCTGTTCGTCTTCGATGCGGATGTCCCAGATCTGCGTGCTGCGGCCGACATGGGTGGCGCGTGCGGTCCCGGTCACCACGCCCTCGCGCTTGGCGCGGACATGGTTGGCGTTGATCTCCAGCCCGACGCAGACCTGCTGGGCATTGTCCACGCACAGGTTGCCCGCGCTGCTGCCCAGCGTTTCGGCCAGCACCACCGACGCGCCGCCGTGCAGGATCCCGTAAGGCTGGTGGGTGCGTGCGTCCACCGGCATGGTGGCCTGCAGCCAGTCATCGCCTACCGCAGTGAATACGATGCCCAACTGCTGGATCACCGTATTGGCGCTGAGCGAATTGAGCGTTTCCAGCACAACCGGCTGGCGGAAAATGGATGACATGCTGCTCTCCAGTCAGAGAATGGGCACCAGGCCGGCACCGAAGGCGGTGAGCATGCGGACCAGCAGCAGCTTGGGGCCGACATTCACTTCCGGGAAGTCACCGACCGCCGTATAGCAGGAGCGGAAGTCCGGATGCTGCCGCGGCAGCGGTTCGGGACAGTCCGGGCCCGGCTGGAACTCGTAATCGGTGGCATAGCGCCACGGCCAGAAGTCCAGGATCGGTAACGCTTCGGATGCCTTGCCCATGCTGTAGTTCAATCCGGACAGCACCGGCGGCTTGCTGCGCGGTGCCACGGTCCAGGAATTCTGGGGATCGATATCACGCAGGATGCTGTCAGCCAGCCGCTGTGCGAACACCGGATCGTCGATGATCACCGCGCCTTCGGTGTTGTAGTTTTCACTGCGCGGATCGAAGTTATGCGTGCCGATCACGCCGATCCGGCGGTCGACCACCAAGGACTTCGCGTGCAGCCCCATGCGGGCACCGGATCGCGTTACCGGCAGCGGTCGGTTGACCGCCCGGCTGCCCAGGAAGGAGGGCCGGGTTTCGGTACGCAGCAGGTCGCGCTCCACTTCGCTGCCCGATGCGCGACGGCGTTCGCGGGCATTCTGGTAAGCACTGCCGGTGCGCGGATTGCTGCGCGCTGCCGGTGTCTCGACGACCGGGCCGGCACCTGTCCCCTCGCCGGCATCGGCCGAGCGGGTGCTGCCACCACCACTGCCGGGCGGGCGCGCGTTGCTGCCTGCCGCGCTGCCGCCGAGCATGCTGCCGCGCCGCCCCTCCGGGTAGTCCCCGGCGATCGGATCGGACATCAGGTTGCGGTAGTCCACCGGGGCATCCAGCGGAAACGGTTTGAACTCGAAGATGTTGAAGCCCAGCTCGCGCATGTTGCGGCGCTTGTACTTGTAGGACAGCGCATAGACGATCGGGTTGTCGGTAGCGGCAAGGCTGTTCGTCGACACCAGCACGCGCGGTGGATCAGGCTGCTGGCGCAGATCAGCGAACAGCTTGCGGGCCGGCTTGGACAGCACCAGGTACGGCGTCTGCAGCAGCACTTCCGACTGCGCCTCGGCGATCAGCCGATCCAGCTGTGGCTCGGTGACGTGCTGGCCGTTGCGGGGATGCTCGGGGTTTTCGCGGCGGTGCTTGCGCGGCAGGTCGGCGACGTACCGCACCGATGCCACCGGCAATGCGGTATCGACGAAGCTGCGGGTGATCCACGCGGTGTCGGTGGCCTCGGCGATGACGCGCTGCACGCGCTCCGGTCGCCGGTAGTCGGCCGGCGGCATCTGCGGTGGGCCGCTGTCGAGCAGGATCCGCCCGACGTCATTCAGGCGCTCGGCCGGCACGCTGCGCGGCGCGAGCCAGAACGCCTCGAAGTTGGCCGCCATGGTCCGCGCCTCCGGGCCCGCCACCAGCACGTCGCGGTCACGGAAGTTGTACTCCGCATCCCAGTCGTAATAGTCGTCCTGGTAGTTGCGTCCCCCGACCACACCGATGGCGTCGTCGATCACCAGCAGCTTGTTGTGCATGCGCTGGTTGAAGCGCCGGAAGCAGCACAGCACGCTGCCGGCGTAGTCGAAGTAATTCAGCCGGGCCTTGCCGAAGGCCGGGTTGTAGACGCGGAGTTCGAAGTTCTGGTGCGCCGAGGACAGCGCGCCGAGGATCTGCAGATCGGAAATGGCCGAGAGCTGGTCGATCAGCAGGCGCACCTTCACGCCGCGGCGGCTGGCGGCCAGCAGCTCGTCAAGGACCAGCCGCGCGCTGTCGTCCTTGTCGAAGATATAGGTCTGCAGGTCGATGCTGCGGGTGGCGCTGCGCAGCAGGTTCAGCCGGGCGACCAGGGCTTCTTCGCCCTCATCGAGGATGGTGGCGTAGTGGCGGGGCTGGCCGGGCGCGGATTCGCTGAACGCCCGTCCGGCCAGCGCGCGCAGCGGAGATTCCTGCGCGCAACGGTCGGCCTGGTCGCACTCGACGACGGTGGAGCGTGCCTGCACGGCGATGTTGGCCGCACGCGCGCGCTCGCTGTTGGACAGCGACGCACAGCCGCCGACCAGCAACAGCGTTGCCAGCGCCATCAGGCGCAGCATCAGATTCACGGTTCAGGCACCCCGGTCAGGCGCGCGCGCAGTACGAAGGTCACTCGATCACTCAGGGCAAACTGCCAGTTATCCATGCCGTAACGGCCTCGCAGGACAGTCCCACGGCTCACAACGTCGCAATCATAGCCGGGTCTGGCGCATTCCGCTTTCTCCACCCGCAGCACTTCCGGGTGGCTGACCCCCCGCAGCATCAGGCGTCCCTGGATGTCACCGCCCTGGTCGACCCGCGCCGGGTCATAGGGCAGCGAGTCGAACTCCACGACCGGGTGGCGCTCGGCATCGAAAAAGTCGGGCCCCCGCATCCAGCCGGTGTAGCGGACCTTGCCGGGTATCTCCACCGTGCGGGTGAACATCTTCAGGTGGACCTGGTGGCGCCCATCGGACAGCACCTCGATACGCCCTTCAAACTGCGGGAAATTGCCTTCGATGCGCTGGCCGAGGCGGCTGCGCACCTCGAAGCCCAGCTGGGATCGGGCCGTGTCCAGGTACATCGGCGCGCGGTGGGTCACCTTCACCGCAGGCAGCGCCGACGGCTGCGCCGCCAACACCGCCGGCAGTCCCATCAATGCGAGCAGCAGCCCCCTCTGCCACACGGTCATCGGATCACGGCCACCAGAACGCGTTGAGGATGGCGACACCGGGTTCGATGCTGACGTCCTTCGGGAACTGCAGCACCGCGATGCCGGCCGGCGGCATGCCGCGGTAGTCGCTGGTCTCGCCGGTGTTCAACAGGGCGACCAGGCGCTCCAGGCCGGGATTGTGGCCGACGATCATCAGGCGCTCTACGTCTTTGCGGTCATCGACCAGCCCGATCAACGTACCGGGCGTGGCGTCATACACCTTGTCTTCCAGCTTGTGCTCGAAGAAGCCGGTCACGCCGACCACGGCTTCCAAGGTCTCGCGGGTACGGCGGGAGGGGGAACACAGCACGCAGTCGGGCTGCAGCTTGTTGTCTTTCAACCATTTGCCGGCGGCCTCGGCTTCGGCCAGACCCACCGCCGACAACGGGCGGTCAAGGTCGGCCTGGCCCGTGCTGGCCGGTTCGGCATGGGCATGGCGCAGCAGGATCAGTTCACGCATCGGAGTCTTCCCTTGTTGGAGGGGTGGCGGAGGCGGCTCATGCCTTGTCCAGCCAGTGCAGGAGGGGTTCCCAGTCGGCCTGGTGCTCGCGCACCTGTGCCGAGCGGTAGTCGAACAGGCTGCGGCCCATGCCGGTCATGACCACATAACTCTGGCTGTCACGCAGCTGGGTGATTACCGGGTAAGGCCACTCGGACAACATCTGGATGGCCTGCTGCGAGGTCTGGGTCCATGGCTTGGTGCGGTTGAGCACCAGTCCGACCGGCAGCTTGCGCTTGTGCACCCGGGCCACTTTCGACAGGCTGTTGAGGAAGCCGACGATGGCTTCAATGTCCAGCGCGGAGGGCAGCACCGGCACTACCACGGCGTCGGCTGCGTCCAGGAAATGCGGGATATCGTCGGCCAGCGCACCGGCCGGGGCGTCGATGATCACCGTGTCGGTCCCATCGGGAACCTTCTGCAGCCATTGCTTCTTCTTGTAGACATCGAGCGGCAGTACGGCGCTTTCCAGCTCGGAACGGCGCTGTGCCCAGCGCGTGCTGGACCCCTGCGGGTCGGCATCGGCGATCACCGTGCGCCTTCCCTGCAGTGCCGCGTGCGCGGCCAGATGGGTGGCGATGGTGGTCTTTCCCACCCCACCCTTTGAACCGGCCACCAGAATGGTCTTCATGCAGGCCTCGCTTCCGGGAGAACGTCGCCCGAGCGTACACCGGTGCAGGTGATGGAGATAGTCGCGCGGCTGAACCACCCGGCCCGTGCCTTTGCTATGGTGGCGCCCCCGAAGGATCGAACCGGCATGAGCGAACTGCAGGACCTGAGCGCACTGATCCGCGCCAATACGCCCCTGATCGTCATCGAGACCCAGGACGAGGGTCGCATCATCGAATTGTTCCGGCAGACGCTGCTGCATGTGTGGCGTGCGTTGCATCGCTGGTCGATCACCGAGGGCCTGCGTCGCATCGACCTGGACCGCGAAGACGAGCCGGTGGGGCCGCCCGACGCCAGCGCGGCGCTGCAGATGATCCAGCAGGCCGACCAGCGCGGCATCTATCTACTGCTCGATTTCCACCCTTACCTGGGCTACGCGAGCCACCAGCGCGCGCTGCGCGATCTGATCCAGCGTCGCCACAGCCAACCGCACGTGCTGGTGCTGATCGGCGCCAAAGTGACCCTGCCGCCGGAACTGGAAGCCCTGGCTACCCGCTTCAACCCCCGCCTGCCCGACGCCAATGCGCTGCTGAAGATGCTGCGCGAAGAGGCCGCCGGGTATGCGCGCGAGCACGGTGGACGGCGGGTGGAGGTGGACAGCGAGGCGGTGAAGAAGATCCTGCGCAACCTGCAGGGCCTGAGCCTGGTGGATGCGCGGCGGATTGCCCGGCAGCTGATCTACGCCGACGGCGCCCTGGGTGATGACGACCTGCCGCAGCTGGCCAAGCTGAAGTTCGAGCTGCTCAACCGCAGCGGACACCTGTTCTACGAATACGACACGGCACGCTTTGCCGATGTCGCCGGTGCCAACCGTCTCAAGCGCTGGATCAGCCAGCGGCGCATCGCGTTCCTTGCCGGCGCTGCGCCGGCTGGCCTGGACCCGCCCCGCGGGATGTTGCTGCTGGGCGTGCAGGGCTGTGGCAAGTCGATGCTGGCCAAGGCCACCGCCGCCGGGTTCGGCGTTCCCCTGCTGCGCATGGACGTGGGCGCGCTGTACAACAAGTACCACGGTGAGACCGAATCCAACCTTCGCCAGGCATTGGCATCGGCCGAGCAGCTGGCGCCCTGCGTGCTGTGGATCGACGAGATTGAAAAGGGCTTGGCGACGGGCGGGGACGACGGTGGTGTGTCCCGCCGGGTGCTGGGCACGTTGCTGACCTGGATGGCCGAACGCAAGGCGCCCGTCTTCATCGTCGCCACCGCCAACCAGGTGCACGAACTGCCTGCCGAGCTGCTGCGCAAAGGCCGCTTCGATGAGATTTTCTTCGTCGACCTGCCCAGCCCGGATGTGCGCGTGGAGCTGCTGCGCCTGCACCTGGCGCGACGTCAGTTGAATGCCGACGATTTCGCCCTGCCGGCTCTGGCGGCGGCAGCGGACGGGTTCTCCGGCGCGGAGATCGAACAAGCCATCGTGGCCGGCATGTACGCCGCGCATGCCGACCAACGCCCACTGGACACGCCACTGCTGATGGCGGAGATCCGCGGCAGCCGCCCGTTGTCCGTGCTGATGGCAGAGCAGGTGAATGCCCTGCGCGAGTGGGCGTCGGCGCGCACGGTGAATGCCGACGATTGAGGCGCCGCCGGCCCGTTCCGGTCGCGGTGTGCCCGCTGTTCTGGCCTGCGGCGGGCTTTGGTAGAGCGGACTTCAGTCCGCTGCCGTCGGCGGGGAAATGCCAGCCGACTGAAGTCGGCTCTACCCGTCGGCTCTACCCGTCGCCGCCACTTTCGCCGTTACCCGTCCGTCCTGCGCGTTACGGCCACTTCGGCGGATTGGCGGCCCAGGCTTTCTGCACCTGCGCCAGGGTCTCGCGCTCGCTGTCGCGCCACGTTGGCAGCAGGGCGGCGTAGTTGGCCGATGTGCTCCAGCGCGCCGGCTCGGTGCGGACCGCCGCGGCGTACCACTTCACCGCATCGTCCTTCTGCCCGATCTGCCACAGCGCAAGAGCGTACGTCGGAGGCACCCACGATGGGTTGCCGCGCAGCCCACTGGCCGCTTCATGCCACTGCGTCAGTGCGGCGTCCGCCTGGCCCTGGCGGTACAGATCCCAGCCGTGGTTCCAGCGCACCATGCGGCCGGACGGCGAGGCCGCCGGTGCCGCCTGCAGCGCCTCGGCATACAGCTGCTGGCCCAGCTCGGCGCGGCCCTGGCCAATGGCCACACCGGCCAACTGCACCGTGGCTTCCAGCGATTTACGCCCGCGTTCGCGCTGGCGCAGCAACTGACTGACCAACTCATCGCCTTCGCCCTGAACCACCTGCACAGGTGCAGCGGCGGCATCGGCGTCGAAATAGAACTCCTGCGGTGCAGGCAATGCGGGCGCGGCCCATGCAGCGGCCGGCCCCGAAGCCAGCAACATGCCGGCCAGGAACTTTCTTGCAAATGACATCGTGTTTTCCCCAGGTTGCAACAACAACCTCCCACGCCCCGATCCTAACCGGACTTCGGTCCCGGATGCGAGTACCGGCCCACAACGGCCCCACTGTTACAATCCGCGCCCTTCGGGTCTGCAGCCGCAGCGCCGATGCCAGCCGATCCGAACCAGGCCAGCCATGACCAGCACCGCGCAGCTCACCTCACCGGCGTCCGCCGACCTGCTAGACCGCGATTACACGCTCGACCACAAATACACCCGTGGCGAGGGACGGATCTACCTGAGCGGCGTCCAGGCGCTGGTGCGCCTGCCCCTGATGCAGCGCCTGCGCGACGAGGCGGCCGGGATAGACAGCGCCGGCTTCATCAGCGGCTACCGTGGCAGCCCGCTGGGCGGCTTCGATCTGGAACTGTGGCGCGCACGCCAGCCGCTGGAAGCGGCCAAGGTGAAGTTCACCCCCGGCCTCAACGAAGACCTGGGCGCGACCATGGTCTGGGGAACCCAGCAGACCAACCTGTTCCCCGGCGCCAACGTGCAGGGCGTGTTCGGCATGTGGTACGGCAAGGGCCCTGGCGTGGACCGCTGCGGTGACGTGTTCAAGCATGCCAATGCGGCAGGCACCTCGCGACTGGGCGGCGTGCTCGCACTGGCCGCCGACGACCATGCGTGCCGGAGCTCGACCCTGCCGCACGGCAGCGAGGACGAGTTCGTCAGCGCGATGATGCCGGTGCTCAACCCGGCCGGCGTGCAGGACATCCTGGACATGGGCCTGCTGGGCTGGGCGATGAGCCGCTATACCGGGCGCTGGATCGGCTTCAAGACGATCGCTGAAACGGTGGAGTCGTCTGCTTCGGTGGAGGTGAATCCGCTGGCACGGCGCATCCTGCTGCCGGATGATTTCGAGATGCCGGCAGGCGGTCTCAACATCCGCTGGCCGGACCCGCCGCTGGACCAGGAAATGCGCCTGCACCGCTACGCGGTCAGTGCCGCGCAGGCCTTCGCCCGGGTCAACAACATCGACCGCACCGTGCTGGATTCACCGCGCGCGCGGCTGGGCATCGTCACCACCGGCAAGAGCTACCTGGACGTCCTGCAGGCGTTGGAATACCTGGGCCTGGATGAAGCGGCGTGCGCCGACATCGGCATCCGCGTGTACAAGGTCGGTATGACCTGGCCGCTGGAACCGCAGGGCATCGCGCGCTTCGCACAGGGCCTGGAAGACATCATCGTGGTGGAGGAGAAGCGTGCCTTCATCGAGCGCCAGATGAAGGAGCAGTTCTTCAACTGGCCGGCCAGCTGGGGCGCGCGTCCGTCCATCGTCGGCAAGTACGACGAGGCCGGCGAGTGGATCCTGCCGTCCACCGGCGAGCTCACCCCGGCCACCATCGCCGGCGTGATCGGGCGGCGCATCCAGCGCTTCTTCAACAACGAATCGATCACCCAGCGCCTGCAGTGGATGAGCGAAAAGGAAGCGGAGCTGGCGCTGCCGCGCGCGGCCTTCCCGCGCATTCCGCATTACTGCTCCGGCTGCCCGCACAACACCTCCACCACCGTGCCCGAAGGCTCGCGTGCGCTGGGCGGCATCGGTTGCCATTACATGGTCACCTGGATGGACCGCAGCACCGACACGTTCACCCACATGGGCGGCGAAGGCGTGACGTGGGCAGGCCAGGCCGCGTTCACCGACACGCCGCACGTGTTCCAGAATCTGGGTGACGGCACCTACTTCCACAGTGGGTCGCTGGCGATCCGCCAGTCCGTCGCGGCCGGCGTCAACATCACCTACAAGATCCTCTACAACGATGCGGTGGCGATGACCGGTGGCCAGCCGGTGGACGGCCCCCTCAGCGTGCCGGACATTGCCCGGCAGATGCGCGCCGAAGGCATCCAGACCATCGTGGTGCTGTCGGACAACATCGAGGTATGGACGAAGCAGCGCGAGCAGTTCCCCACCGGCGTGGAGTTCCATGACCGCAGTGCGCTGGACGCGGTGCAGAAGCAGCTGCGCGAAGTGAAGGGCGTATCGATCCTGATCTACGAGCAGACCTGCGCCACCGAAAAACGCCGTCGCCGCAAGCGCGGCAAGCTGGTCGATCCGCCCAAGCGTGTAATGATCAACTCGCTGGTCTGCGAAGGCTGCGGCGACTGCGGAAAGAAGAGTTTCTGCGTGTCGGTGCTGCCGAAGGAAACCGAGTTCGGGCGCAAGCGCGACATCGATCAGTCCAACTGCAACAAGGACTACTCCTGCACCACCGGCTTCTGCCCGAGCTTCGTCACCGTGCACGGGGGCAAGCCGCGCAAGGGCAGCAAGCGCGAGGCGTCCACCCTGCTCGACAACCTGCCGGCACCGCCCGTGCGGACCGCGCTGGAGCAACCCTGGAACATCCTGATCACCGGTGTCGGCGGCACCGGAGTGGTGACCATCGGCGCACTGCTCGGCATGGCCGGCCATCTGGAAGGCAAGGGTTCGTCCGTGCTGGACCAGACCGGGCTGGCACAGAAAGGCGGCGCGGTGACCACCCACATCCGCATCGCGCGAGCGCCCACCGACATCCATGCCGTGCGCATCGCAGCCGGCGAAGCCGACCTGGTGCTGGGCTGCGACATGGTGGTGGTGAACGACTACTGGGCGCTGTCCAAGGTGCGCGCCGGCCGCACCCAGGTGGTGCTCAACACATACGAAGCGATGCCGGGCGGCTTCACCACACGGCCGGACATGCAGTTCCCCGCCGCCGACATCATCGCCGGCGTGCGCGTGGCCCTGGGTGGCGAACAACCGCTGCTGCTCGATGCCACGCAGCTGGCGACCGCACTGCTGGGCGACGCCATCGCGGCGAACCTGTTCATCCTCGGCTATGCGTGGCAGCAGGGCCTGGTGCCCCTGTCGTTCGACGCACTGATGCGTGCCATCGAGCTCAATGGCGCGGCCGTGGCCATGAACCAGCAGGCCTTCGCCTGGGGCCGCCTGGCCGTGGTCGATCCGCAGGCGGTGCAGCAAGCCGCCGGGCTGGTGCGCAATCGTCACACCGACGCGGAAGACACGCCCGGCCCGCTGCATGCGCTGCCGCCGGGAGAGTGGGAAGGTAATGAAGGGGGCGCAACGGCCGCGCCGCGCAACAGCAGCGACGAGCGTGAACTGCGTGGCCTGCCGGGGCATGGTGGCGGGGAGTTGGCTTTCCTGCCGCTGGACGATGCCCGCCTGTCGCGCTCGCTGGATGAAATGATCGCGCGTCGCACGTCGTTCCTCGTCGATTATCAGGACCAGGCCTACGCAGATCGGTACCGCACGCTGATCGAGCGCGTCCGCACGGCCGAGCAGGACACGCTGGGCGGCTCCACTGCGCTGACCGAAACCGTCGCCCGCTACCTGTTCAAGCTGATGGCCTACAAGGACGAGTACGAAGTGGCGCGGCTGTACACCAGTGGCGATTTCCAGCGCCAGCTGCAGCAGCAGTTCGAAGGCGACTACCAGGTGCGCTTCCACCTGGCGCCGCCGCTGTTCGCGAAGAAGGACGACCAGGGGCGTTTGATCAAGAAAGAATACGGTCCGTGGATGCTGAAAGCGTTCGGCGTGCTGGCGAAGCTGAAGTTCCTGCGCGGCGGCCGGCTGGATCCCTTCGGCCGCACCGCCGAGCGGGTGGGCGAGCGCCAGCTGATCACCGACTACGAAGCCACCGTGCAAGTGTTGCTGGACGGCTTGGACGACCACCGGCTTGCCCTGGCGGTGGAGATCGCCAGCATCCCGGAACACATCCGCGGCTATGGCCACGTCAAGGAAGCGCACCTCCACACCGCCAAGGCCCGCGAAGCGACCCTGCTGGCGCAGTGGCGCAACCCGCGCGCGCTGCATATCGTGCAGGTAGCCTGACGGTAGTGGCGTGCAGGTAGTCACTATCTGAGCTGGCAGTAAAGCAACCTATAAGTTGCATTTAGGAAGTGCAACTTATAGCTTGCATAGCCAGAAGCAGTGGATCTTCAGTCGCTGGCTTATGCAACCTATAAGTTGCCGTGGTCGAGCAGGAGGACTAGCATGGGTCCTCGCACTAGAGACCCGCTCCATGGCCGCTGCAAGGGTTATTCGAACGCCTCATCAACTCGCTCCACTCATGCGCGCCTATCGCCTGAAGGCAGGGCTGAGCCAGGCCGCACTCGCGGCGCGCCTTGGCATTTCTCGTCAGGCGGTCACCGCGCTGGAGAAGGCCCCCGAGGCGGCAACGTTCGAGCGCCTGATGAAGGTCTGGGCTCTGCTCGGCATCGAGGTTTCGCTACAGGAGGCTGCTTCGGTTGCGGACAAGCGCACCACTGGCTTGGAGTGGTAGTCATGAGTCAACTGCGAGTCTGGATGAACGGCCTGGAAGTTGCGACGTGGGAACAAGGCACGACCGCCCCCGCACGACTGACGTACACGGAGAGCTGGCTGGCATCGCCCATGCCCCGTCCAGTCTCCTTGTCTCTACCGCTGCTTCCCGCCGGTCAGAGTCACCGGGGCGACGCGGTAACGGACTACTTCGACAATCTCCTGCCCGATAACGCGGCGATCAGGGCGCGTATCCGGGATCGGTTCTCTACCCGTTCCACTGGAACGTTTGAATTGCTGCAGGCTATTGGACGCGACTGTGTAGGCGCCGTTCAACTGCTCCCTCCCGAGCAGCCTCCGCAGGGCGTCCAGTCGATCCGGTTCCGCGCACTTGATGAGGCAGGCGTGGCGAGAACGCTGCGCGGTGTCACGGCGTCGCCGATACCGGGCATGGCACAGATCGATGCGGACGATTTCCGCATATCCATTGCCGGGGCGCAGGAAAAGACCGGACTGCTATGGCATGAGGGTAAGTGGTGCATTCCGCTGTCGAGCACGCCGAGTACCCACATTTTCAAACTCCCTCTGGGACTGGTCGGCAACATGCGAGCCGACATGCATCAATCGGTGGAGAACGAGTGGCTGTGCATGCATCTGCTGGCGGCGTTCGGCATCCGTGTCGCGTCAACCTCGATGCAAAGCTTTGAAGATCAGCGCGCACTTGTTGTCGAACGCTTTGACCGTAGGCTCTCCCTGCGGGGTAAATGGTGGCTCCGCCTGCCTCAGGAGGACATCTGCCAGGTCTTTGCTTTGCCGGCGTCAAAAAAGTACGAGAACGACGGTGGCCCGGGAATAATCCGGATCATGGACCTGCTCCGTCAGTCCGAGAGCCCCGATGACCGGGCTACTTTCTTCAAGACCCAGATACTCTTCTGGATGTTGGCGGCAACCGACGGGCATGCGAAAAATTTCAGCGTCCACATCGAAGCAGACGGACGTTTCCGCATGACACCCGTTTACGACGTCTTGTCGGTGTATCCCATCATGGGGCGAGGGCCGCAACAGCTGGACCCGTTCAAAGCTCAACTGGCCATGGCCGTCGTGGGCAAAAATCGTCATCGCCACCTGCTCAAGGTACGTCGCCGACACTGGAATGAAACCGCACATGCCTGCGGTATCAGTGCAGGTGCCGAGCCTTGGATACAGGAACTGCTGGAGAAGGTGGAACCGGTGATCCAGCAGGTAGAAGCATCGCTGCCAACCGGCTTTCCTGAAACGGTGTCTACGGCAATATTCAGCGGGTTGCGAGCGGCGGGGGCGCGCCTCGCTGCGATGCCCGCCGACGCCTGATCACCCCAGCCGCCATACCAGCAGCCGGTTGTTGGCCGGCATCGCCAGGTCTTCCAGCGCAACGAAGCCCTGCGCCACCGCCAGTGCCTGCACCGCCTCCGCATCGCGTAGGCCACTGCGCGGATCGCGGGCCTTCAGCCAGCCATCGAACTGGGCGTTGCTGTCACTGGTGTACGCGTCGCCGTAGTTGAACGGACCGTACACCGCCAGCAAGGCACCAGGCTGCAGCAGCGCAGGCAGACCCGCGAACAGTGCCTGTACGTGGTCCCATCCCATGATGTGCAGGGTATTGGCGCTGAACGCCGTATCGAAACGCGGGATTCCGGCAGGCACGGCCAGCGGCGGCGACGGTGGCAGCTCGGCCTGCAGCGCGAACGGTGCCTGCAGATTGGGCAGCGCCGCCTCGGCCCGCCACGCCGCGATGCCTCGCAGATGGTCGGGGTGGTCGCTGGGCTGCCACTGCAGCCACGGCCAGCGCTGGGCGAAGTACGCAGCGTGCTGTCCCGTGCCACTGCCGATCTCCAGCACGTGGCGGCGATCGGCCATGAGCGGATCCAGCGCGGCCGCGATCGGATCGCGGTTTCGTTCACAGGCGAGGGAGAAGGGTTTTTCGGTCATGGTTCGTGACGAAAGTGGCAGAACGCCATTGTGCCTGTGACACGACCATGACTGCAGTCACTTGCGTCATTGCATGCCGCTGGCGAAAGTCGGGTGTCAACTGAGTGCACGTGGGGTGGTGGCAGTGCGACGTCGTGATTTCCTGGCCTTCACCGGTGCCGGCCTGGCCGGCCTGATGCTGCCGCATGGCCGCGTGATCGCCGCCGAGCAGCTGCTGGAGCCGGGTGACCCGGTCATGGGCAAGCGCCTGGCGGACGCGGCGCTGCAGGCAGCACGCCAGGCCGGTGCCAGCTACTGCGACGTGCGCATCGGCCGCTACCTGAGCCAGGGCATCATCACCCGCGAGCGCACCGTCGAGAACGTCACCAACAGCGAATCGGCCGGCGTCGGCATCCGCGTGATCGTCGACGGTGCATGGGGCTTTGCGGCCACTCACCAACGCACGCCCGAGCAGGTCGTGCAGGCCGTCGCGCAGGCGGTGGCCATCGCGCGTGCGAATGCGCGCGTGCAGACGCGCCGCGTCCAGCTGGCGGCCACCCCGGGCGTCGGCGAGGTCAGCTGGCGCACGCCGCTGAAGAAGAACGCCATGGCCGTGCCGGTGCAGGACAAGGTCGGCCTGCTGCTGGACATCAACGACGCCGCGCTGGGCGCCGGGGCCGACTATTTCAATTCGACGCTGTTCCTGGTCAACGAGCAGAAGTACTTCGCCTCCAGCGATGGGTCGTGGATCGATCAGGACGTGCACCGCATCTGGCTGCCCTTCACCGCCACCGCCGTGGACAAGGCCAGCGGGAAATTCCGTACCCGCAACGGGCTGTCCGCGCCAATGGGCATGGGCTACGAATTCCTGGACGGCGACCGCAGCGGGCGTTTCGAACTGCCCGGCGGCGTGGTCGGCTACGGGCAGTCCTACGACGCACGCGAAGACGCCTTGGCCGCGGCGCGCCAGGCCCGCGAGAAGCTCACCGCGCCCTCGGTGAAGGCCGGCAAATACGATGTCGTGCTGGATCCGTCCAACCTGTTCCTGACCATCCACGAGAATGTCGGCCACCCGCTGGAGCTGGACCGCGTGCTCGGCTACGAAGCGAACTACGCCGGCACCAGTTTCGCCACGCTGGACAAGCGTGATGCCGGCTTCCGCTGGGGCAGCGACATCGTCACCTTCTTTGCCGACAAGACACAGCCGGGCAGCCTTGGCGCCGTGGCCTACGACGATGAAGGGGTCAAGACACAGCGCTGGGACCTGGTCCGCGACGGCATCCTTGTCGACTACCAGGCCACCCGCGATGAAGCCCATATCCTGGGACGCGAGGCCTCCCACGGCTGCAGCTACGCCGATTCCTGGTCCAGCGTGCAGTTCCAGCGCATGGCCAACGTGTCGCTGGCACCGGGCAAGGCACCGCTGAGCGTGGCCGACATGGTCAAGGACGTGGAAAACGGCCTGTACTTCCATGGCCGCGGCTCGTATTCCATCGACCAGCAACGCTACAACGCCCAGTTCGGCGCCCAGTTGTGCTATCAGATCAAAGAGGGCCGCATCACCGGCATGGTCGAAGATGCGGCCTACCAGATCCGCACGCCGGAGTTCTGGAACGCCTGCACGGCGATCTGCGATGAACGCGACTTCCGCCTCGGCGGCTCGTTCTTCGATGGCAAGGGCCAGCCGTCGCAGGTGTCGGCGGTCTCCCACGGTTCGTCCACCACCCGCTTCAACGGCATCAACATCATCAACACCGCGCGCAGTCTCGGCGCATGAGTCCTGTCCAACATCCATACGTGGAGAGCAGCCTTGCAACGACGTGACTTCCTCGCCCTCACCGGGCTTACCGCGGGTGGCCTGCTGGTGCCCTCCTTCTTCGGCAAGGCCATCGCCGCCGAACAACTGCAGACCGTGCTCGATCCGGCGCTGAAGAAGCGCCTGGCCGATGTTGCCCTGCAGGCGGCGCGCAGTGCCGGCGCCACCTACTGCGACGTGCGCATCGGTCGCTACCTGCGGCAGTTCGTGATCACCCGCGAAGACAAGGTGCAGAACGTCGTCAACACCGAATCCACCGGCGTCGGCATCCGTGTGCTGGTCAACGGGGCCTGGGGCTTCGCGGCGACCAATCAGTTGGCCGTTGCCGATATCGCCAAGGCCGCGCAGCAGGCCGCAGGCATCGCCCGTGCCAATGCGGGCATCCAGACCGCCCCGGTGCAGCTCGCTGCGGCGCCTGGCGTGGGCGAGGTCAGCTGGCGCACGCCGATCCGTCGCAACGCCATGGACGTGCCGATCAAGGACAAGGTCGACCTGTTGCTGGACGTCAATGCGGCCGCCATCAACGCCGGTGCCAGCTTCGTCAATTCGATGATGTTCCTGGTCAACGAGCAGAAGTATTTCGCCTCCACCGATGGGTCGTACATCGACCAGGACGTGCACCGCATCTGGGTGCCGATGACCATCACCGCCATCGACAAGGAAAGCGGCAAGTTCCGTACCCGCGAAGGGCTGTCCTCGCCGATGGGCATGGGCTACGAGTACCTGGACGGTGCCGCGGCGGGCAAGGTCATGACGCCCAACGGCGTGGTCAACTACTCCAGCTCGTATGACATGAAGGAAGATGCGATCGCCGCGGCGAAGCAGGCCCGCGAGAAGCTGAAGGCGCCTTCGGTGAAGCCGGGCAAGTACGATCTGGTCCTGGATCCGTCGCATACCTGGCTGACCATCCACGAATCGGTCGGCCATCCGCTGGAGCTTGACCGCGTGCTCGGCTACGAGGCCAACTACGCCGGCACCAGCTTCGCCACCCTGGACAAGCGCGAGCAGAAGTTCCAGTACGGCAGCGAGCTGGTCAACATCTTCGCCGACAAGACACAGGAAGGCAGCCTGGGCGCCGTGGCGTACGACGACGAAGGCGTAAAGTGCAAGCGGTGGGACCTGATCAGCGACGGCAAGCTGGTGGACTACCAGACCATCCGCGACCAGGCGCACATCCTGGGCAAGACCGAGTCCGATGGCTGCTGTTACGCCGATTCGTGGTCCAGCGTGCAGTTCCAGCGCATGGCCAATGTGTCCATGGCGCCGGGCAAGAAGCCGCTCAGCGTCGATGAACTGATCAAGGACGTGGAGAACGGCATCTACATCATCGGTGACGGCTCGTTCTCGATCGACCAGCAGCGCTACAACGCGCAGTTCGGTGGCCAGCTGTACTACGAGATCAAGAACGGCAAGATCACCGGGATGCTGGAGGACGTGGCGTATCAGATCCGCACGCCGGAGTTCTGGAACGCCTGCACCGCCGTTGCCGATGAGCGCGACTACCGCCTGGGCGGCTCGTTCTTCGATGGCAAGGGCCAGCCGGGCCAGGTCTCGGCGGTTTCGCACGGTTCGTCCACTGCCCGTTTCAATGGCATCAACGTCATCAACACCGCACGCAGCCTCGGCTGACCGGTCTGGAGCCCGATACCCATGAGCATCTTCACCGAACAGCAGGCCAAGGCCATCCTCGACAAGGTCATCGCCCTGTCCAAGGCCGATGAGTGCACGGCCACCCTGGCCGGATCCATCAACGGCAACATCCGCTTCGCCTTGAACAACATCTCCACCAGCGGCATCGTCAGCGATGCGTCGCTGGCCGTGGAAGTGGCGTTCGGCAAGCGCGTCGGCACTGCTTCCATCAACGAGTTCGACGACGCCGCGCTGGAGCGCGTGGTCCGCCGAGCCGAAGACCTGGCCCGCCTGGCGCCGGAAAACCCGGAGTTCATCCCGGCCATCGGCAAGCAGGAATACCGCCCGACGCCGACCTTCAGTGAATCCACCGGTGCGATCGATCCGGCGTTCCGGGCCAAGGTCGCCGCCGATTCCATCCTGCCCTGCCGCCAGGCCGGGGTGATCGCCGCCGGTTTCCTTGAAGATGGCCATGGCTTCACCGCCACCGCCAACAGCAAGGGCAACTTCGGCTACCAGCGCACCAGCAACTTCGACTACACCTGCACGGTGCGCACCGAAGACGGCCGTGGTTCGGGCTGGGTCGGCCGCAACCTGAAGGACGCAGCAGACTTCAAGGCCGACCAGGACGTGCGCATCGCCATGCGCAAGGCCACCGAATCGGCCGAAGCCAAGGCACTGGAACCGGGCAAGTACACGGTGATCCTGGAGCCGGCCGCAGCGGCTGGCCTGATCAGCTTCATGATGCGGTTCTTCGACGCACGCACTGCAGACGAAGGCCGCAGCTTCCTGTCCAAGAAGGGCGGCGGCAACAAGCTGGGCGAGCAGGTCTATGATTCGCGGGTGAGCCTGCATGCCGACCCGTGGCACCCGGAAGCGCCGGTGCTGCCGTGGGACGAAAGCGGGATGCCGCGCGAGAAGGTCGCGATCATCGAGAACGGCAAGATCGCCAGCCTGGACTATTCGCGTTTCTGGGCGCAGAAACAGGGCAAGACCGCCAACGCGCGGCCGGGCAACCTGCTGATGAGCGGTGGCGACAAGAGCACCGCCGACCTGGTGCGCGGCACCCAGAAGGGCATCCTGGTCACCCGTACGTGGTACATCCGCATGGTGGATCCACAGACCGTGCTGCTGACCGGCCTGACCCGCGATGGCACGTTCTACATCGAGAACGGGCAGATCAAGCACCCGGTGAAGAACTTCCGCTTCAACGAGTCGCCGGTGATCATGCTCAACAACATCGACGAGCTGGGCAAGCCGGTGCGCGTGGCCGGTGATGAGTCCAGCTTCGTGATGATGATCCCGCCGATGCGCCTGCGCGACTTCACGTTCACCTCGTTGTCCGACGCGGTCTGATGGATCGCCGGGCCTGCCTGCGCTGGTTCGCCGCCGCCGCTTCTGCGGCAGCGGTCCCGGCATGGGCGCAGGCAGGCCCGCGCAGTTCACGCTACGACTTCTGGTTCACCCGACTGCAGTACGACTCCGGTGACTGGGACGTGGATGCGCGCATGCCATCCAACCTGATCACCTCGTTGATCGATTACACCTCGCTGCGGGTGGACCCGCAGGAACGCGTGGTCGCGCTTGCCGATCCGCGCATGCTGGAGGCGCCTTTCTGCTACCTCGCCGGCCACACGCTGGTCGAGTTCAATGCCGCCGAGCGGCAGAACTTCGTGCGCTATGTCCGCAACGGCGGCTTCGTGTTCGTCGATGACTGCAACCACGATATCGACGGTCTGTTCGCCACCTCGTTCGAGGCGCAGATGGCGCGGCTGTTCGGGCCGAAGGCCCTGACGAAGCTGCCCAACACCCATGCGCTCTATCGCAGTTTCTTCCAGTTTCCGGAGGGGCCGCCGGCCACCAGCTTCGAGCTCAACGGCTGGGGCGACGACCTGGTGCACGACTACCTGAAGGGCATCGAGGTGGACGGTCGGCTGGGCCTGCTTTACAGCAACAAGGATTACGGCTGCGAGTGGGACTATGACTGGCGCAACAAACGCTTCCTGGCCGAAGACAACACGCGCTTCGGCGTCAACATCGTGATGTACGCGTTGAACCATTGATAGGACAGGCATTCCCATGAGCACCCCCGACCTCGATTCCCTGCTGCCGCGCCTGCATGAGCTGCGCAGCGCGCTGGCCCACGCCGTGGTCGGCCAGCACACCGTAGTGGAGCAACTGCTGATCGGCCTGCTGGCGGGCGGGCATTGCCTGCTGGAAGGCGCGCCCGGACTGGGCAAGACCCTGCTGGTGCGCTCGCTTGGCCACGCCCTGGAGCTGCAGTTCCGGCGCGTGCAGTTCACCCCTGACCTGATGCCCAGTGACATCCTGGGCACCGAACTGCTGGAAGAAGACCACGGCACCGGCCACCGCCATTTCCGCTTCCAGCAAGGGCCGATCTTCACCAACCTGCTGCTGGCTGACGAGCTCAACCGCACGCCGCCGAAAACCCAGGCCGCCCTGCTGGAAGCCATGCAGGAACGCACCGTCAGCTACGCGGGAACCACGTACACATTGCCGCAGCCCTTCTTCGTGCTGGCCACGCAGAACCCGATTGAACAGGCCGGCACGTATCCCCTGCCAGAGGCACAACTGGACCGTTTCCTGCTGCACGTCCTGGTTGAATATCCCAGCGAAGACGAAGAACGGCAGATCCTGGAACAGACCACTGGCGGCGCCACCGCCGGCGTACCGAAGGTGATGGATGCCGAGGCAGTGCTCGCCCTGCAGGCGGCCGTGCGGCAGGTGCATGTCAGCGCCGACGTGCTTGCCTGGATCACCCGCCTGGTGCGCGCAAGCCGACCGGGCGATGGTGCGCCGGCCGCCATCAACCAGTGGGTGAAATGGGGTGCTGGACCGCGCGCTGGGCAATCGCTGGTCCTGGCCGCGAAAGCGCGCGCCCTGTTGCAGGGGCGCTTTGCCGCCACCCGCGAAGACGTACTCGCACTGGCTGCGCCGGTGATGCGACATCGGCTGGTGCTGTCCTTCGCCGCCGAGGCCGAGCAGAAGCGTGCCGACGACGTGGTCGCCGCGCTGCTGCAGGCCGTTCCCTTCCCCGGTTGACCCGCACTTGAGCACCGGCTTGCCCCTGTTGCTGCCACCGGACCTGCGTGCGCGCCTGCGTGCGCTGCGCCTGCGGCCGCGGCTGGCCAGCGGCATGAGCGGGATCGGACAGCATGCCAGCCGCAGCCGCGGCGCGGGCCTGGAATTCGCGCAGTACCGTGCCTATGAACCCGGCGATGAACTGCGCCAGGTCGATTGGAAGCTGTACGCGCGCTCGGACCGCTTCTTCGTGCGCGAGTCCGAACGCGAAAGTCCGATCACGGTCTGGTTGCTGCTCGATACCACCGCCTCGGCCGGCCAGACCGACCGTGTCGATCCCGGCCGCAGCCGCCTGGATCACATGCGCCTGCTGGCCGCGTGCGTGGTCGAGCTGGCGCTGCAGCAAGGCGATCGTTTCGGCCTGCTGGCCATCGACGGTGAAGGCCTGCAACTGGTTCCGGCCGGCCACGGCGCGCGCCAGCGTGATCGCGTGTATCTGCAGCTGCAGGCCCTGCGCGCGCGCGGCGGATGGCCTGCCGCGGAACGGTTGCGGCCGTTGTGGGAACGCGTTCGTCCCGGCGACCTGCTGCTGTGCATCAGCGATGGCTTCGACGAGACCGGTGTCGTGTTGCTGGAGCAGTTGGCCCGTGCGCGCCGCGACGTGGTGCTGCTGCAGGTGCTGACCGCCGACGAACGCGACTTTCCGTTCGACGCCGGACATCGCTTCCGCGACCCGGAGACCGGCAAGGAAGTGCGGGGTGATGGTGCCGCGATCCGCAGCGACTACCTGCAGCGCTTCGCCGAAGCGCGCACTGCCCTGCAGTCCCGCTTGCAGGCAGGGGGCATCGCATCTGCCACCAGTTGGCTCGACCAGCCGCTCGACCAGCCTCTGCAGGCGTTGTTCGGTCGCGGGATTACCGCGTGAGCCTGCTGTTCCCACTCGGCCTGCTGGCGGTCGCGGCCTGGCTGCTGCCGCTGCTGATCCACCTCGCCCGCCGCCATCCCTACATGCCGGTGGATTTCGCCGCACTGCGCTGGCTGCGCGCACGGATTCGCCCGCGCCAACGTATCCGCTTCGATGACTGGCCCCTGCTGCTGGTGCGCCTGTTACTGCTGGCCGCGCTCGCCCTGCTGCTGGCGCGACCAGCGCTGACCGGGCCAGAACCTGCGCCGGCCGCGTGGACCGTCGTTGCGCCCGGAATGGATGCGGCGGCCCTGCGCAGCACGGAAGAACTGCGCAACTGGCACTGGCTGGCGCCCGGATTCCCCCCTATCGGACAGCCAGCGCCGCCAGGCGATGCCTCGCTGCCCAGCCTGCTGCGCGAACTCGACGCCCAACTGCCGACCGGCACAGCCCTGACCGTATATGTACCCGACCCGTTGCCTGGCCTCGACGGGGCGCGCCTGCAGCTGTCGCGCCCGGTTCAGTGGCGTTCGCAGCCGCTGGCCGCCCGTACGTCGCAAGCGGTTCCAGCGCCGCCTCGATTGCGCGTCAGGAGCGATGCACCCGCAGCGGCGCAACACTGGCTGACGGCCCTGCAGCGCGCGTGGGGGGCGCAGCCGTTGGCAGCACCGCTATCCGCTGACGCGCTGCCGGAGCGTGGTGAAACCGGGGTGTGGAGCAGTGCCGACCCATTGCCCACCACATGGCAGGCCTGGGTGGACCAAGGGGGCAGCATGCTGTCACGTGCCGCGCCCCCGGCAGGCGCCCGCCTGCTGCTCCGCGATGCACAGGGCGCGCCGCTGTTGTGGGAGCAGCGCTTGGGTCGCGGCCACGTGCTGTATCTGCCCAGGGAATGGGACGCGGGCCGCACCTTGGCGCTGCGCGACGATCACCTTCCGCGCCAGCTGCTGCAGGCCTTGCAGCCGCCTGCGTCGCCCCGCCTGGGCGATGCGCTGGACCAGGCGCCACAGCGCGCGTCCCTGCCCCCGGCCGTACCGCCGGCGCGCGAACTTGCCCCCTGGTTGATGCTGGTGATCCTGCTGCTGTTCGCACTGGAGCGCTGGATGGCCAGCAGTGCGCGACGGAGGCGACCCGCATGAGGACGCTGCAGCACGCCTGGCAGCGCGCGCGTCGGCGCCGCGTGGCCATTACCCTGTCGCTCGGCCTGCCTTGGGCCGCGGCGGCCACCGCGCTGGCACTGCGCGTTACCGGGTTCGATATCGCCTGCGTGATCGCAACGGTCGCGTTGCTGGTCACCGTGGGCGTGGCCATTACCCGCGCGCGCCGTCTGGACAGACGCTGGCTGCAGCGCCAGCTCGACGGCAGCGGTGCCAGCGAGGACAGCGCCGACCTGCTGTTCGCCGACGAAACCGCCCTCAATCCCCTGCAGCGGCGCCAGCGCGCGCATGTGCTGGCCACGCTTGAAAGCGCCGTGCCTGAGCTGCGCCCACGCTGGCCGCGCGCTGCCGTCCTATTGTGCGTGGTCGGCGGCGGCGCCACGGCCCTGCTCGCGTTGGGCTGGCCACACGCGGGGCTGTCGCCGGTGGCGGCCCCTGCCACGCAGGCGCCCCCCACCACAGCAGGCCCGCTGCGCCTGCAGTCCACCCGCCTGCGCATCGAAGCGCCCGCCTATACCGGCCAACCTGCGCGCACGCAGAACGCGCTTGATGCCAAGGTCGCCGCCGACAGTCGCCTGTCCTGGTCCGTACGCTTCGACCGGGCGCCGCGCACCGCGTGGCTGCAGTTCCATGATGGCCGCCGCCTGCCGCTGCGCGAGCACGAAGGACAGTGGCAGGCACAGGACGTTGCCCGCACGCCGGTGCTGTACCGGATAGTCAGCGAGCCCGCACTGGCCGACGCCCGCCTGCATCGACTCGACGTGGTAGCCGACCGCGCGCCCACGGTGCGGGTGATCGATCCGCCTTCCAGCCTGGTGCTGGGCACGCCTGGGCAGCGCCAGTGGACGCTGCGCTTCGAGGCCAGCGACGACCACGGCGTCGCCGCGCGGGCGACGCTGTCGATCACCACCACCGAAGGCAGTGGCGAGAACATCACCTTCGCCCGGCGCAGCGTGGCGCTGACCGGCACGGGCGAACCTACGGCCCGGCGCTTTGCCCACACCCTCGACCTGGCGGCCCTCGGCGCACAGCCAGGCAACGATGTGATCGCCCAGCTGGAAGTGCGCGACAACCACGCACCGGCGCCGCAGATCGGCCGCAGCAACAGTGTGATCCTGCGCCTGCCCAGCACCGAAGCCGTGCGCGGTGCCGAACTTGAGGGTCGCATCAAGAAGACGCTGCCGGCCTACTTCCGCAGCCAGCGGCAGATCATCATCGATGCCGAAGCATTGATCCGTGAGCGGCGCCGCCTGGCCGCGGACCGCTTCATGACGCGCAGCGATGCCATCGGCGTGGACCAGCGCATCCTGCGCATGCGTTACGGCCAGTTCCTCGGCGAGGAAAGCGAGGGCGCGCCGAAGGCGCCGCCAACCAGCGACCTGCCCACCAGCGATGTGCCCGCTGCGGACACACACGGCGACGATCACGCGCACGATCACGACACCCAGGCCGGCGCTGATGACGATCATGGTCATGATCACGGCGGTGCCGCGGCCGTACCGCAAGCGCCGCCGGTGTTCGGCAGTGCCACCGACGTATTGTCCGAGTACGGCCATACCCACGACCATGCGGAAGCGGCCACCCTGCTGGACCCACAGACCCGCGCCACGCTGAAGGCAGCGCTTGACCAGATGTGGTCGTCCGAGGGCGAGCTGCGCCAAGGCCGCCCCGAGCAGGCCCTGCCGCATGCCTACAAGGCACTCGGTTTCATCAAGCAGGTGCAGCAGGCCGAGCGCATCTACCTGGCCCGCGTCGGCCCGGAACTGCCGCCGATCGACGAGGGCCGGCGGCTGGGCGGTGATCGCGCAGGGCTGGCCAGCCGGGCGTTGCCGCTGACCGCGCGCACGCCACCGGATCCGGTGGTCGTGGAGGCCTGGCAGCGACTTGGCGACGGCGACCAGACGCCGGATCTGGATGCACTGGCGGCGTGGCAGCAGCGCAACAGCGCCTTCCTGCCCGACGCCCTGGACCTGGCCGCTGCCATTGAACAGCTGCGCATCGAACCGGGCTGTGACGCATGCCGGCAGCGCCTGCGCGCGCAGTTGTGGCGTGCGGTGCAACGTCCGCTACCCCAGGTGACACGGCGCAACGCGGCCGATGCGATGGGCCTGCGTTACCTGGATGCATTGGAGGCGCAGCGATGAGTGCATCCGCGTTGAACACCTGGGTCGCTGTCGCGCTGGCGCTGATCGTGCTGGTCGCCAGCGTGCGTCAGCTGCGCCGTCCCGCGGCCCACCGCGGCCGCCAGATCGCCGTCATCGCACTGCAGGTGCTGGCTGCTGCCCTGTTGTACGCCTGCCTGCTGCCCCCGACGCAACGCGTGCCCATGAGGGGGCTGGTCGTGATCGGTGCAGACGCTGGCAGCGCCGGCGCACTGCCTGCGGGCGGCACGCACGTGGTGCTGCCGGAAGCCGGTGACGTGGCCGGTGCAGCGCGCGTTCCTGATCTGGCCACCGCGCTGCGCCTGCATCCTTCTTCCCGCATGACCCTGGTCGGTGCGGGGCTGGCTGCACGTGACCGCGACACCGTGCTGCCTGCCGATACACGCTGGCAGGCCGCGCCTGCCCCTACGGGGTGGGTGTCACTGCAGCCTCCCGCCGACACCAGCCCCGGCGCACGTTTCGAGCTGCAGGCACGGGCACACGGCGTTGCCGCCGCGCGGGCAGAACTGCTGGATCCGGCCGGTGCGGTGGTGGATCGCGCCGCGCTGCCAGCGGATGGTCGCGTGCAGCTCAGCGGCGTTGCCCGCGCCGAGGGTCGAAGCGTGTTCCAGCTGCGCCTGCTCGATGCGCAGGGCCATGTGGCCGACACCGTTCCAGTGCCGCAGCAGACGCTGGCCGCGGCACCGCTGCGGCTGCTGGTGCGGGCCGGCGCGCCCGGCGCCGAACTGAAGTACCTGCGCCGCTGGGCGACCGACGCCGGCATCCAGGTGCAGGTGCAGGCGGATGTCGGTGCGGGCGTCAGCCTGGGCGATGGCAGCGTGGCACTGGACGCGGCCACGCTGGCGCGCAGCGACGTGCTGTTACTCGACGAACGCAGCCTGGCTGCGCTGGGCGCGGCTCAGCTGGCCGCGGTGCGGGCGGCGTTGCGCGATGGGCTGGGGGTGCTGGTACGCAGTACCGGCGCGCCGTCGGCCAGCGCGCGCCAACGTTTGGGTGAGCTGGGTCTGCCCGTGCGCGGCGATGCCACCAGCCAGTTGGCGACGCTGCCCGGCGATGGGGATGCGACCATGCGGCAGGCGCGCCGCGGCCCCGTCGCCGCCGGTACCCTGCCCACCCGTGATGGCGAAGAGGCGGACCGCGAATCCCACACGGCGGCGCTGCCGGTGCTGGAGTCTCTGGCGCTACAGGCGCCTGACAGTCACGCGTTGCTGCAGGACCATCAGGGCAAGGCCATTGGCGGTTGGCTCGCTGTCGGCAAGGGCCGCATCGGGATGCTGCCGATCACCGACAGCTGGCGTTGGGTGCTGGCCGGCCGCGATGATCGCCACGGTGAGGTGTGGAGCACGGTCATGGCCACGCTCGCCCGTGCGCAGGCCGGCAGTGAGAGCCTGTGGTCGCCCCAGGCATTGGCGTGGGCCGGTGAGCGCCAGCCGCTATGCGGCGTGCAGGCTCCCTTGCAGTCGCTGACCCGCGAGGGTGTGGCGGTGCCGCTGCGGGTTGATCCGGCGACGGGCGACGCGCGCTGTGCGGGCTGGTGGCCACGGCAGCCCGGTTGGCAGCGGCTGCAGCACGGCGATCGCACGCACTGGCGCTATGTGTTCGATCCGGATCAGGCCCGTGCGCTGCATCGACAGGCGGTGATTGATGCCACTGCGCACCGGCTGGCCACGACCGAAGCGACGCCGGTGCAGGCCAGCCAACGCGTGCCGGGGCCGCGCTGGCCGTGGTGGCTCGCGTTCGTCGCCTGTACGTCGCTGCTGTGGTGGTTGGAACGACGGCCGGCCCCTTCGGCGTAAGCGCGCTCCGGTCGCCTCATGGTGAAGGCACGACGGACACTGCCTATTCCTGTGGCGGTGCGCCGCACCCTTCCTGCTGCGCGCAGAACTGCAGCGCTCGCCGTTGCTGCTCAGCGCTCAGTTCCGGCGGCGGCCGGGCAATGGCCGACTGGATCTGGTCCGGCCCGCCGGTGATCTTGTTCAAGCCCTTCGCCGCTGCGGCCACCCCTTTGACCACACCCATCATCAGGTAGCCACCGCTCATGCTGACCTGCTCGGGCGACGGCGGCTCGCTCCAGTTACGGCTGAAGCGGTTGTCCTCCGCGCGCATCGGGTTCTTGAAGCGATACAGGTCCAGTGGCTGCTCGTCATCAGGCCGGAGCGCGCGCACTTCGCCCAAGGTGGTGACATCATTCTGTGCGGCCGGCACAGCGCCCGGCGCCGTCGCGGGATCATCCACAGGCACGGACGCGGCCACCGATGCGGCCTGCTGCGCCTGCGCGCCCCCTGCCAGCAGCAAGACCGCCAGCATTGCGCCCTGCATTGCACGTCGTGCCATCGCCCTCCCCCCGTGCCGCCTGTGTCCAACGGGCGAGGATACGGTCATGGGGCTTCAGATTTCGTTGATACGCGTCCGCGTGGCCGGCGCGCTGCACGGCGTATCGGGTCGCACTGCGCTGAATGATTCACGCCCTTCCGTCATGGTGTCTCACACGCTGAGACCCATCTGTGGTGCCATGTCACCCCCTGTAATCTGTGTCCCCATGGCCTACGAACTCGCCAAGCGCACCGCCGACGCCGAGCACCAGCTCGCCACCCGCGACGGCCTGCCGGCGCGCGATGGCGCCCTGCTCAGCACCCGCCTGCAGCGCCGTTACCACGACCGCATCACCGGCAGCTTCGCCATCCCCGGCCGCGAAGGCAGCTACGCGCCCATTCCGGACAGCGTGCCGCCTGCACTGGCTGCGGCCTTGAAGGCGCGCGGCATCGACCAGCTTTACAGCCACCAGGCGCAGGCCTGGGAGGCAGCGCAACGCGGTGAGCACGTGGCCATCGTCACCCCCACCGCCAGCGGCAAGTCGCTGTGCTACACCTTGCCGGTGATCAGCGCGGCCATGCAGCACAAGGCCAAGGCGCTGTTCCTGTTCCCGACCAAGGCGCTGGCGCAGGATCAGGTGGCCGACCTGCTGGAGCTCAACCGCGCCGGTGACCTGGGCGTAAAGGCGTTTACCTTCGACGGCGATACACCGGGTGATGCCCGCCAGGCGATCCGCCTGCACGGCGACATCGTGGTATCCAACCCGGACATGCTGCACCAGGCCATCCTGCCGCATCACACCAAGTGGGCGCAGTTCTTCGAGAACCTGCGCTACGTGGTGATCGACGAAGTGCACACCTATCGGGGCGTGTTCGGCAGCCACGTCACCAACGTGCTGCGTCGCCTGAAGCGCATCTGCGCGTTCTACGGGGTGCAACCGCAGTTCATCCTGTGCTCGGCCACCATCGGCAATCCGCAGCAGCATGCCGAGGCACTGATCGAAGCCCCGGTCACCGCCATCACCGAATCCGGGGCGCCCAGTGGGCCAAAGCAGGTACTGCTGTGGAACCCGCCGGTGGTCAACCCGGATCTCGGCCTGCGCGCATCGGCACGCTCACAGAGCAACCGTATCGCCCGCATTGCGATCAAATCCGGATTGAAGACACTGGTGTTCGCGCAGAGCCGGCTGATGGTCGAAGTGCTGACCAAGTACCTCAAGGACATCTTCGACCACGATCCGCGCAAGCCGGCGCGCATCCGCGCCTACCGCGGTGGATACCTGCCAACCGAGCGCCGCGAGACCGAGCGGGCCATGCGCGCCGGGCAGATCGACGGCATCGTCAGCACCTCCGCACTGGAACTGGGCGTGGATATCGGCAGCCTGGACGTGGTGATCCTCAACGGCTACCCGGGCAGTGTCGCAGCCACCTGGCAACGCTTCGGCCGCGCCGGGCGTCGCCAGCAACCGGCACTGGGCGTGATGGTGGCCAGTTCGCAGCCGCTGGACCAGTACGTCGTGCGGCATCCGGACTTCTTCGCCGAGGCATCGCCGGAGCATGCACGGATCGCGCCGGACCAGCCGCTGATCCTGTTCGACCACATCCGCTGCGCGGCCTTCGAGCTCCCGTTCCTGGTCGGCGATGGCTTCGGCCCGATCGACCCGGAGGTGTTCCTGGAAGCACTGGCGGAAACCGAGGTCGTGCACCGCGAGGGCGAACGCTGGGAGTGGATCGCCGACAGTTATCCCGCCAACGCGGTCAGCCTGCGCTCGGTGGCCGATGGCAACTTCGTGGTGGTGGACCGCAGTGGCGGCAAACAGCAGATCATCGCCGAGGTGGATTATTCGGCGGCCGCGCTGACCCTGTACGAAGGGGCCATCCACATGGTGCAGTCCACGCCGTACCAGGTGGAGACGCTGGACTGGGAAGGCCGCAAGGCCTACGTCACGCGTACCCACGTGGACTACTACACCGACAGCATCGACTTCACCAAGCTCAAGGTGCTGGACCGTTTCGATGGCAACGGTGCCGGCCGCGGTGATTCCCACCATGGCGAGGTGCACGTCGTACGCCGCGTGGCGGGCTACAAGAAGATCCGTTATTACACCCATGAAAACATCGGCTACGGTCCGGTCAACCTGCCGGATCAGGAGCTGCATACCACGGCGGTGTGGTGGCAACTGCCGCAGGCCCTGCTGCTGCGAGCGTTCGCCAGCAAGCAGGATGCGCTGGACGGCTTCCTGGGCGCGGCGTACGCGCTGCACATCGTGGCGACCGTGGCGGTGATGGCCGACGCGCGCGATCTGCAGAAGGCGGTCGGCAACGGCGACGGCGCCTGGTTCGCCATCGCCGACCAGACCGGCCGCGGGCAACTGCGGGGCGAAGAAGGTGATCCGGCCGCGGTGGAGCTGCTGCAGCAGTTCGTACCGACGGTGTATCTGTACGACAACTTCCCCGGCGGCGTAGGCCTGAGCGAGCCGCTGTGGATGCGCCAGCAGGAGCTGGTGCAGCGCGCGCGTGAGCTGGTGCAACGGTGCGACTGCAAGGCCGGCTGCCCCGCCTGCGTGGGCCCCGTGCTGGCCGCGCAGGAAGCCGACGACACCACGCCGCGCGCGTTGGCGTTGCGGGTGCTGGATCTGTTCGATGCCGTGGCCTGCGAAGAAGTGCCCGATGTTGCCGTGACCGTGGTCGATTCGATGGAGCTGTTGGCACCGTGAGCCTGAGCCTGGACAAACTGCGGCTGCTGCGTCGACAGGCCGGTGATGCCAAGGCGGTGGCGCCTGCGCCTGCGCCCGCAGCAGTACCGGCCCCTCCCGAGCCGGCGCTGCCTGGCGCCGCCAACGATGCAAGGCAGCCTGCCGCCGCACGGTCGGTGTTCGCCTGGGTGGAACAGGAAATCCGCCACAAGGCGACGGGTGTCGCCACGGCCCCGCGCGCCGTCGCGGATGCCTCCAGCCTGCGCCGTCTGCTGGGCGTACGTGATCGCAGCAGTGACGCCGCACCGGCCAGTCGCGCACGCGCACTTGACCGCCACCTGCCGGGCAACGAGATCGCACCGGGCCTGCACCTGATCGAATCCTTCGTGCCGCAGGACATCCCGTCGGTACCGCTGTCACTGGCCTTCGCCAAGCGCGAGACCGAGCACGTGTCACCGCGTGACCTGATGTTCTTCGATACCGAAACCACCGGCCTGGCCGGTGGTACCGGCACGCGCGCCTTCATGATCGGCGCGGCGGACTGGCATGTGGATCCGACACGCGGGGCGGGGCTGCGCATCCGCCAGTTGATGATCTCCACCATGGCGGCAGAAGCCGAGATGCTGCGTACCTTCACCGGTTGGCTGTCGCCGGGCACGGTTTTTTCCAGCTACAACGGCCGCAGTTATGACGCGCCCCTGCTGAAAACGCGGTACCGGCTGGCGCGACAGGGCGATCCGATCACCCCGCTGGACCATGTCGACCTGCTGTATCCAACGCGCCGGCGCTATCGCGGGGTATGGGAAAACTGCCGCCTGGCCACCATTGAGCGTCAACTGCTGAAGATCGTCCGCGAGGACGACCTGCCCGGGTCGGAAGCTCCGTCGGCGTGGCTGCGCTACCTGCGCGGCGGCGATGCGGTGAACCTGCGCCGCGTAGCCGAACACAACCACCAGGACGTGGTGACCCTGGCCCTGCTGATGCAGCGACTGGTTCAGGAAGAAGCACAGGACCGGCAGACGCTCGCGCTGGCCGGCGGGTAGGTCAGTGCGGCTTGCAGCGGAACAACGTACGCAATCCGGCGGAAACACGCTGTGGCGGCGCCGGACGTCCCTCGATCCGTTTGACGATGTCCTGCTGCGCGATGGTTGATTCCAGATCGGACGCCAGCGCATCCACGGCCGCCAGCAGCCGCTGCATTTCATTGTCCGGATCGGTGTAGAACCAGTCGATGCGGAATCGCAGGGTCGATCCGAACTGCTCTCCGATGGGTGGCAATGCGAGGCTGCGCACCTGCATGGCGGCGCCCGCACGGGCCGCATCGCGCACCCACCAGGATACGAATTCCAGACCGAGCAGCCCGCGTACGCCCTCCTCCAGCGCGAAGTCCATGCAGATGACCAGCTCATCCGCACGCCCGCCTGCGGTACGTTTCATCGCACCCAGTGGCAGATCCGCATAGGGCAGCAGCGAGAAGTCATCGGCGGTCAGATCACCCACGTCCATCTTCTGCACCGACACCTCCCTGAGGCCCGGAATGCTTTCCAGGGCAGCGTTGAGCCGGATGACCTGTTCCACCACGAGTGACCTTCCGTTCTTCGACACGAGCAGCCGCCAGCGTAATGGAAACGGCCTGTGTTCATCAGCCGATAGCGGTTTGACTCCCTGTTTACGCCGGATGGCGCCTGATGGGACAGTTCTTCATCCAATCGACCTGGGAGATCCACGATGCTATCGAACCGCTGGTTGTTGCTCGGCTCTTTGTTGCCGCTCACCGCATGCAGCAGCGCTGCGCCGGGCATGGATCCCCCCGCTGGCGATCCCAAGCCCCACGTAGCGGGCGGCGAGGGCCATCAGTGTCGTCCGGATACATTGGAGGCGCTGGTGGGCAAGACCGCCAGCGAAGAGGTCATCGCGAAAGCCGTGCGGGATTCGGGGGCGCGCAATGCCCGCGTAGTGAAGCCGGGCATGGCGGTGACGATGGATTTCCGCGAGGATCGGCTGACGATCCGCGTGGATGAGGCCAACAAGATCGAGGGCGCCAGCTGCGGCTGACGTTACGTTGCAACGGTGCCAGGGTCCGGTCCCTTCCGCACAGTGCGAAAGGGACCTCCCACCTGCGCCTCAGAGTCGCTGCGCTCGCCCGTCCTGCAGCGCCTGGGCCATGATTTTTTCGGCTTCGCGTGCCGCCCGTGCATGCGCCTGCGATTGCCGCTGACCCAGCGCAGCCTGCTCCGCGCCCAGTGAGGCTTGGCGTTGTGCCAGCGTGGCGAGTTCCGCATTCCCGCGCGCGTCTTTCGCGGCACGACTGGCCTCGAGGGAGGCACGTGCTGCTTCCGCAGCGGCATCGCGGTTGATGTCCGTGCTGTGGCGGACGGCACGCAGCGCCTCTTCCCGCGCCACCATCGCCACAGCGCGCGCCTGCTCGCCGGTGCGCCGGCCAAGCTCACCCTGCTGTCGGCCTAGCTTCGCCTGCTCGGTGCCGATCCGCGCCGCATCCGCATAGGCCTCCTGCATCTTCAGCAGCAGGGTGCGGTCACGTACCACGTAGCGCTCTGTTCCCTGACGGAACCAGAACGCCTGCGAATCGGTACCCAGATCCCGGCGTGCCTGTTTCACGTCGTCCATTGCACCGTGGGCGTAGCTCGCGTTGCCGTCGAGCAGCACATAGGCGCGGTCCGGGCGCTTGCCCAGGTCCAGCTCGCCGTGGGTGATCATGCTGAGGCTGTCGTCATCACTACCCCGCATGATCGTGGTGGTGCTCGTCGTTTTCTCGTGCACTGTGGCAGGTGCAGCCGGTGCTGCAGGGGCAGGTGGTGCGGCAGGCAGGTCGATTGCCGGGGGCGCGGCGGGGGCTGGCGGTGCGGCCGGCGCCGGCGGTGGCGCTGGTGGCACGGGAGCATTTGGTGCAGCCGGCGCAGCGGGTGGTGCGGGCGGCGGCGGCGCAGCGACCAGACGCATCGGCAGCACGCCGATGGCCAGCACCGCAACAGTGAGCGCCACCGCGACCGCCTTCGGGCAGGCGTGCCGCTGCTGCAATGACAGCAGCCGGCGTTTCAGGCTGGCCGTGCTCGGCGCGGCGCTGGCAACGCCCAGGTGCGGCCGCGGCATCACGCCCAGCTGCAGCAACAAGCGTCCGTAATTCTGGCGGCGCTCGCTGCGCCCCTCGACAACCGCCGCGTCCACTGCTTCTTCGCGGGCCTGCGCGTATTCCCGCACGGCCAAACGCAGCAGCGGATGGAAGAAGAACAGGTGCTGCGCCACGGCGGGCAGCAGTCCCCACTGCAGGTCGTGCCGCTGCAGATGCTGCAGTTCGTGGGTCAGTGCCAGGTCCAGTGCATCACCTTGCAGTGCACGCGCGCCAGCAGGCAGCAGCAGCACCGGGCGCAACGGGCCGACCACCTGCGGTGCATCGATCTGTGCGCTCATACAGAGCCGGGGGGCACGGCGCAGGCCATGCGCTTCGGCCGCCAAGTGCAGCGCCTCTACCAGCGTCTGGTCCGCGCACGGCTGTGCGGTGGCCAGCAGGGCCCGAGTGCGCCGCCACTCGGCGGCCGTGCGCCAGGCCATGGCCAGCACACCGCTGATCCACAGCGCAGCAAGGACCAGCGCCCACCACGGCGCAGCGCCGATGGCAGCGCTGGACACCGTGTCGATAGCGCTGACCATCTGCGCTGTCGGCAGCGCCGGTGCGTGGGCGTACGCGACGTCGGTGCCGGCAATGAAGGTGTCGGCTACCAGCGCAGGCGCGGGCAGCACCGCCAGCTGCAACGGCTGGGCCCAGAACAGCCCGGCCACTGCCTGCAGCGACACCAGCCACCACAGGCGGCAGCGCGTGGCCGCGGCCAGCGAAGGCACCAGCCGGCACACCGCCCACACCAGCCCAACCAGCAACGCGGTCTGCACGCTGGTCCAGGCCAGTCGCTCCACAATCGTGATCACGGTCGTATCCATGGCTCAGCTCTCCTGCCGGCGTGATTGCAGCTGTTCGACCAGGGCTTCCAGCTCGGCCAATTCATCGTCACTCACCTGCTCGCGCTGCGACAGGTAGGCCACGAACGGCGATACCGAGCCCTGCAGGGTGCGATCGACGAACTGCGCGATAGCCCCTTGGACCACGCTGTCCTGTGCGGCGGTGGACTGGTAGCGGTACATGCCGTCAGCCTGCTGGCGACGCAGATAGTTCTTGCCACGCAGCCGCTCCATCATCGTCAGCACGGTGGAACGCGCCAGGCCGCGTGGCTCGCCGAAGCCCACCGCCACTTCACCGACGCTGGGCGTCCCGATTTCATCGATGTACTGCAGCAGGGCCAGTTCCTGGTCCCCGATCGTCTTACGGCGCATGGCACGTCCCTGGTTGACTACACGTGTCGCTACCGTGCCCGTGGCGACAACTGTAGTCAACCCCCCGAAGGTCATGAACCGACGAACGGTCCGGGGTCAGCGCCCTTCGACGAATGGGTCGTCATCACAGTCGATGGGCTTGCCGTCACAGGGCCACATGGCCGCCGCC
>NZ_JACYUV010000019.1:0-35422 GCF_014841935.1 Stenotrophomonas sp. CFBP 13725
GCGCCGATGGTAGTGTGGCTCAAGCCATGCGAGAGTAGGTCATCGCCAGGGTTTATACCCCGAAAACCCCGTTGCTCACGCAACGGGGTTTTCTTTTTATGTAGGTACATGCTTTTTCGTACCTGCCGCCCAAGGGCAAGAACGTGAGCTGCGCTTATGCGCGTCCCCCGCAAGGGCACGCCGCAACGCGACGCTCCAACCGTCTCCCTGGTGAAATTAGCGCTATGGAACCACCCGATCCCATCCCGAACTCGGAAGTGAAACGTAGCTGCGCCGATGGTAGTGTGGCTCAAGCCATGCGAGAGTAGGTCATCGCCAGGGTTTAAAACCGAAAACCCCGCTGCTCACGCAGCGGGGTTTTTTTATGCGCGGCGCGGTAGGGACGGCCGCTGGCCGTCAACCGCCTGCCGCTGCGCTCGCCGAGCGTGGCTCGGCGCTACCAGGAGGTGTCTGCGCGAGGGATCTGGCCCGGATGATGGTGAGTTCCCGGTCATGCAGGCACAAAAAAAGCGGCGGCCTGCAGGCCGCCGCTTCTTCTGTGCATCACGCGAGGCGTTACTTGGCAGCGGCCGCCGGCTTGCCCTTCATCATCTCGTCGCGGGCCGCCTTGAACGGGTTGCCCTCGTACCAGTTCGGCCAGCGGTCGCCCGCAGCAAGCTCCTTGCCGACACCATGCAGCAACTGCAGGTCTTCCACGGTGCCGTCCAGCTTCCACGTCGCCGGATCGAACTCATCCTTCGGGCCGTGGTAGCGGTTGCGCCCGTAGTCCTCGGCCACCTTGCGGCCGGCCTCGACACCGCCCTCGCGCAGGTCTTCGCCCCCGTCGGCATACAACGCAGGCACGCCGGCCTTGGCGAAGTTGAAATGATCCGAACGGAAGTAGAAACCGCTCTGCACCGCGCTCTCGCCATGCAGCGTACGGCCCTGCGCGGCAGCCAGCGGCTTCAGGATGTCTTCCAGCTCCGAGCTGCCGAAGCCGGTCACGGTCATGTCCTTCGCGCGGCCGGCCACCGACATCGCATCGATGTTGATCACACCGGCAATCTTGTCCAGCGGGAACGTCGGGTGGGCCACGTAGTACTTCGAGCCGAGCAGGCCGGACTCTTCCAGCGTCACGGCCAGGAACACCGCCGAACGCGCCGGCTTCGGGTCCTGATGCATCATCGCGTCGGCGACTTCCAGGATGCCGGCCACGCCGGTCGCGTTGTCCACCGCGCCGTTGTAGATGTTGTCGTCGGCCTCGCCTTCATGCTTGCCCAGGTGATCCCAATGCGCCATGTACAGCACCGCTTCGTCGGCGCGGCTGCTGCCCGGCAACACCCCCACCACGTTGCGCGAGGTCTTCTCCGCGGTCGTGCTCTTCAGGTCCACCGACAGCTTGGCCTTCAGCGGCACCGGCTTGAAGCCACGCTTGTTGGCATCCTTGTAGGCTTGCGCCAGATCCAGGCCGGCACCGGCGAACAAGGCCTTCGCCGCGTCCGCACTCAGCCAGCCCTGGACCGGCAGGCGCGCGTCCGGATCGTCCTTGGCCGGCAGGTCGTACTGCGGACCCGCCCAGGAATTCTTCACCACGTCCCAGCCATATGACGCGCCGGCCGTGTCATGCACGATCAGGGCGGCAGCCGCACCCTTGCGGGCGGCTTCTTCGAACTTGTAGGTCCAGCGACCGTAGTAGGTCATGCGCTTGCCGTCGAACAGCTTGGCATCGTCCACATGGAACCCGGGATCGTTGACGAACATCACCACCGTCTTGCCTTTCCAGTCCTGGCCGGCGTAGTCGTTCCATTCCTGCTCCGGCGCATCCACGCCATAGCCGACGAAGACGATGTCACTGCCGTCGACCTTGACCTCGGTCTGACCGGTGCGGGTACCCACCACCATGTCGGTACCGAACTTCAGCTCGCTGGACTTGCCGGCCTGGTCGATCTTCAACGAGGTCGATTCGTCGGCCGTGGTCTCGGTCATCGCCACGTCCTGGAACCAGCTGTCGCCGTTGCCGGGCTGCAGGCCGATGCGCTGCATCTGGTCACGGATGTAGTTGACCGTGAGTTCTTCGCCCTTGCTGCCGGGGGCACGTCCTTCGAACGCGTCGGAAGAAAGCGTCTTGACCAGTTCGGCGAAGTCGGCCGCATTGATCTCCGGCGAGAACGTGTGGGTGCTGGCAGCCGGGGCGGTGGTCGCAGTGGGCGCGGCCGGCGCCGCTGCGGCGGGCGCGGTGTCGTCGCCCTTGCAGGCGGTCAATGCCGCGGTGATGGCAAGGCAGAGCAGTAGGTTGCGGGGCATCATCTAGGATCCTGCAGGGTAGGGGCGGGACCGCTCAGGCAGGCCCCGCATGGAATCAATTTTCAGGCGCGGTATCGGTATCGAACGGTACCGGCGTCGCGCCACTGACAGGACCGGTCGTCGCGCTGCGATGTACGTACAACAGCACGTCACGCTCGAACTGCAGCGGGCCCTTCACCACGGCATTCGGGCCGATGATGACGCGGGGCTTCCGGTTTGGGGTGAATGAAATGCTGAAGCTCGGCTTCTTGATCTGGATGCCGCCGTTGACCACCGACCCGACGCCCACCGTGACATCCCCGTTGACGGTTTCAATGTCGCCCGCCAGCTGCGTTTCAACCAGGCCGATGCCACCGTTCACGGTTTCCACGCGGCCTTCGATCCGGCTGCGGCGGTCGGCGAAGATGCTTCCGTTGACGGTGGTGACGTTGCCGCGTGCGATTACGCCGCCGGCCAGACGAACGCCGCCGTTGACGGTCGCGATGCCGCCGGTGCGCGCTCCTTCGCCGACCTTGATGGTGCCGTTCACGGTCTCGATGTCGCCGGTTTCCACGCCATCGTCTACGCGGATGCTGCCGTTGACCGTGTCCAGATCACCGTAGCGCTGACCGGAGCTGGCAGTGATGCTGCCGTTGACCTTGCTGATGTCTTCCTGCGCGAGCGCCGGTGTGGCAGCCGCCGCGAGGGCAAGCAGCAAGGCGAGGGATCGTGCGTTCATGGCGGTTCCTTGTGTGGCACATGCGGCTGGCAGGCCGCCCGGCAAAGATGTCACCATGCTGCACCAGAAACCGCATCTGCCTGAAGTCACTGGAACGCTCTTGCGCGACAACGCCTTTCCCTCACGCATCGCTAACACCCGCGCCTGCCTGCTGGCGTGTGGCGCGCTGCTGGCCCTGTCTGCCGGGCTGATGCCGGTGGCGCCGGCCCATGCGCAGTCCACCCGGGAGGCCGAACGCAAGCTGCAGAAACTGCGTACCGAACTGAAGGGCGTTGCGCAGGAGCGGCAGCAACTGGACAGCCAGCGCGACCAGGCCAGCCGCCAACTGCGCGAAATGGACGAGAAGGTGGCGCGTACCGGGCGCACGTTGGCGCAGACCGAAGCCGCGCTGCAGGAGCAGAACACGGCGCTGGCCGGTCTGGAGAAACGGCGTGGGGATCTGCAGGGCAGCCTGCAGCAGCAGCGCAAGGAGCTGGCCGGCTTGCTGCGTGGGGCGTATCGCTTGGGCAACCATGCACCGCTGAAGCTGTTGCTCTCGCAGGACACCGTGGCCGATGGCAACCGCTCGCTCGCGTATCACCGGTACCTGCAGCGCGAACGCAGCCAGCGGATCCATGACATCACCGCCGACCTGAAGGAGCTGGACACCCTGCAGGGACAGATCAGCGCGCGGCAGGCAGAGCTGCAGGGCACGCGCCAGCAGCAGAAACAGCAGGCCACGGCGTTGGTCAACGATCGCCGTGATCGCGAGCGCGCGGTTGCCGCGCTCGACGAGCGCTTCAAGGACCGCAGCGAACGCGAGAAGGCCCTCGGCAAGGATGCCAAGGCACTGGAAACCCTGCTTGCGAACCTGCGTGCGGCCGCCGCGCGTGCAGAGGCGGAGCGCCGTGCCGCCGCCCGTCGGGTCGCAGCGGAAAAAGCGGCCGAAAAAGCCGCCGCCGATCGTGCCGTCGCCGAAGGTCGCCCCGCACCGCCACCGCGCGCGACCAAGGTTCCGCCGGCCGTGGCCTCGGCCCCCGCGCCGAAGGTCGGCGGCCTGGGCTGGCCGCTCTCCGGCAATCTGCTGGCGCGCTATGGCGGCAAGCTGCCCGACGGACGCACCAGCAGCGGTGTACTGATCGGCGCGGCTGCCGGCACCACGGTCACCGCCGTGGCCGATGGCACGGTCGTGTTTTCCGACTGGATGACCGGCTACGGCATGATCCTGATCGTCGATCACGGCAATGGCTACATGAGCCTGTACGCACACAACGACACGTTGCTGAAGGACGCCGGTGCGGCGGTCAAGCGCGGCGACGCGCTGGCCAAGGTCGGCAATTCCGGCGGTCAGGGCGTATCGGCGCTGTACTTCGAACTGCGTCGCGGTGGGCAGCCGGTGAACCCGGACAGCTGGTTGCAGCGACGCTGAACCGTAGTCGTTCGCGGCGGTATGCATGTCAACGGGAATTTACCGGCGGGTAACGCATAATCGGGCGCTGCAACGGTCGTGCACGCATTCCAGCGGCGCATCCGTCACCGATCCCCCAGGAGTGCTTCATGCGTGTAGCCCGAACCGCCACCCTGCTGCTGGCCCTGCTGCCTTCGCTTGCGTTGGCGCAGCAACCGGCAGCCGTCCCCGCCAGTGACGCCAGTGCGGCCAACAACGAGGAAGCCGCGACGTCGAAGGTGCCGCTGGAGGAAATCCGGCGTTTCGTGGCGGTGTACAACGCGGTACGTGCAGCGTACGTGGATCCGGTGGATGACAAGAAGCTCATGCAGGACGCGGTACGTGGCCTGTTGCTGGACCTGGACCCGCACAGCACCTACTTCGGCAAGGAAGACGCCGAAGCCTTCGACGAGCAGGCCAATGGCGCTTACGAAGGCATCGGGGTGGAGCTGCAGCAGCAGCCGGACAACAGCAGCCTGAAGATCATTTCGCCGATCGACGACACGCCGGCCGCCCGCGCAGGCATCCTCGCCGGCGACCTCATCATCGCCATTGACGGCAAGCCGATCAGTGCCATCAAGGCCAGCGAACCGCTGCGTGGCGTCGCCGGCAGCAAGGTCGTGCTGACCATCGTGCGCGACGGCAAGCCCAAGCCCTTCGATGTCACCTTGGCGCGCGAAACGATCCGGGTCACCAGCGTGCGCAGCCGAATGCTCGAGCCGGGCTACGGCTACATCCGCCTGAGCACCTTCCAGGCCGACACCGGTGCGGATTTCCAGAAGCACGTGCGCCAGTTGTCCAAGCAGGCCGGTGGCCAGCTGAAGGGCCTGGTATTGGATCTGCGCAGTAATCCTGGCGGCCTGTTGACCGCCGCGGTGCAGGTCGCCGATGACTTGCTGGAGAAGGGCAACATCGTCAGCACGCGTGGCCGCATCAGCATCAGCGATGCGCGTTTCGATGCCACCCCGGGCGACCTGTTGAAGGGCGCGCCGGTGATGGTGCTGGTGGATGCGGGTTCGGCCAGTGCTTCCGAAGTGCTGGCGGGCGCGCTGCGCGACAACCAGCGGGCCCGGGTGATCGGCAGCCGCACGTTCGGCAAGGGCTCGGTGCAGACCGTGCTGCCGCTGGACAATGGCGATTCAGTGAAGCTGACCACCGCGCGTTACTTCACGCCGAGCGGCAAGTCGATCCAGGCCACCGGCATCGTGCCCGAAGTGGAACTGAAGCCCGCACCGGTGGAAGGCGAAGAGGCACTGCCCGCCAGCCTGACCGATTTCAGTGAAGCCACGCTGCCGGGTCACCTGCATGGCGATGCCGAAGGCGAAGAAGGCTACCAGGCGGGCGACGTACTGCCCGGCGACGGCCCGATCAACGACGCACTGGCCGAGCTCAAGCAGCCCGGCTCGGTCGCCGCGCGGCTGAAGGCCGAAGCCGCGAAGGCCCCGCCCAAGCCAGCCGCCGAAGCAAAGCCCGAAGCAAAGTCGGAAGCAAAGTCGGAAGCAAAGCCGGAAGCAAAGCCGGAAGCAAAGCCGGAAGCAAAGCCGGAAGCAAAGCCCACGGAGCCGCCGGTCAAGCCCTGATCACGGCGACGCCGCCCCTGGTAGCGCCGAGCCATGCTCGGCGAGCGCAGCGGACAGAGCACACCCGACGGCCAGCGACCGTCACTCCCCCCAGCCGCGACGCGTCAGAATCCCTGACGCTTGCGCAGCCTGCGCGCGATCGCCGCGCGTACGTACACCCCGTACAACACCCCGAACCCGAAGCCGGCGATGTGCGCCCACCACGCCACCATGCCGAAGCTCGGCCCGATGTGTGCGAACACCACCTGCAGCACCGCCCACACGCCGATCAGCAGATACGCCGGGGCCCGCACGAACTCCAGGAACAGCCCCAGCGGGATCACCACGCCCAGGCGCGCGCCCGGGAACAGCGCCAGGTAGGTGCCGATCAACGCCGACACCGCGCCGCTGGCGCCGATGATGATCTGGTCCGGCGTGCCCATCGTGTAGACCGCGGTCAGGTTGGCGAAGGCCCCACCGAACAGGAACAGCAGGATCAAGCGCCACGGTCCCAGCACCCGCTCGGCAGGCAGGCCGAAGATCAGCAGGAACACCAGGTTGCCCAGCAGGTGGGACCAGTCCGCGTGCAGGAACAGCGCGGTGAACAGGCGCAGCACGCTGCCGTCCTTGAACGTGGCCCACCAGTCCAGCGGCCGCACCAGACCCGCCGATAGGGCGCCCCAGTCCATCCACAGACTGCTGCGCGCCTCGTGCGGGCGCGAGATCGACCACAGGAACGCGATCCAGAGGGCGGCGAACAGCAGGGGGGTAGCCCAGCGGACGGCGGCTTTCCGGCGCGAGGGGAGCGAAAGGAACATGGCGGCAAGCGTATCCCGTCGGCGCCCTCATCGCGCGCCTCGTATTCAGATTTCAGGGTGGAAAAAGCACCCTATCTGTTATTGTTTCATTAACACGTCTGGGTGATACTCGCATACGGCGTCGTATGTCGGGAGGGGAATCCGGCGCGTCCTGGAGGGCCTTGGCCTAAGGGGGACGCAGGCGCATGCAGAGCAAACAACCGCTTTCCGGAGAGATAAAACGATGCAAACCGCTTCTACTTTTGCCCGCATTTCGATGCTGGCCGTCGGCATTGCCGGCGTACTGGCTGCCACCGATGCGAACGCTGCGGCGTTCCAGCTGGCGGAAAAGAGTGCCAAGGGCCTGGGCCGTGCCTTCGCCGGTTCGGGCAGCGCCGAGGGTGATGCCTCGATCATCGCCGCCAACCCGGCCGGCATGCGCCAGCTGGATGGCCGCGTGGTCCAGGGCGACCTGAGCGCGATCAGCTTCAAGGCCGAGTTCGAAGGCTCCGGCCGTAAGCCGACCGGCGCCCCGCAGACCGGTGGTGACGGCGGCGACGCCGGCATGATCGCGCCGGTCCCGGCCGCGTACTTCCACATGCCGGTCGGCGAAAAGGCCCACTTCGGCGTCTCCCTGACCGCACCGTTCGGCTTCAAGACCGACTACGACGCAGGCTGGGTGGGTCGCTACAGCGGCCTGAAGACCGACCTGAAGGCGATCGACCTCGGCTTCGCGATGTCCTACGACGTCAACCCGTATGTGTCGTTCGGCGCGTCGGTGTTCGTTGAGCACCTGACCATCGAGCTGAGCAACAACATCGACTTCGGCACCGCGCTGGCCCAGTCCCGCGTTCCGGGCTTCGCCCCGGGCAGCGCCGATGGCAAGCTGACCGTGGAAGGCGACAACAACGCGGTCGGTTGGACCGTCGGCGGTCTGTTCAGCCTCGATGAGAACACCCACATCGGCCTGAGCTACCGTTCCAAGGTCGAGCACAAGATCACCGGCGGCGACGCCACCTTCGACGTGCCGTCCAATGCAGCGGCCGTGCTGGCCGTGGCCCAGCCGGGTCGTTTCACCGACACCAGCGGCCGGGCGACGGTGACCCTGCCGGCGTCGGCCACGCTGAGCGTGACCCACAACATCAACGATCGCTGGACCGTGATGGGTGACGTCACCCGTACCGCGTGGTCCACCGCGTTCGATCAGGTGACCATTGACTACGCGTCGGCGCAGCCGGATTCGGTGTTGGACTTCGGCTACCGCGACACCACCTTCGTGTCGCTGGGTACCGACTTCAAGCTCAGCGATACCATCACCCTGCGCGGTGGTGTGGCACTGGACCAGACCCCGACCACCGACGCGCACCGCGATGTCCGCGTGCCGGATACCAGCCGCAAGTGGCTGTCGGTCGGCCTGGGCTGGAACCCGTCGGAAAACGTCGAGTACAACTTCGGCTACACCCACCTGTTGACCAGCGATCCGAACGTGTTCGTGTCGCCGACCACCAACAACCAGGGCAACTCGCTGACCGGCAAGTACAAGGTCCGTGGCGACGTGCTGGCCGCTTCGATGCAGTACAAGTTCTGATTTCACGCCGCAACGCGTGAGCGCAGAACGAAGGAGCCCCGCGCAAGCGGGGCTTTTTCGTTTCCGCGATGCCACTAGACTGGGCCATGGACTTTTCAGACCCCGCGTTCCAGCTTGAAATCGCCGCCAACATCGCCGCTGCCGCATCGATCCTGCTGGCCGGGCGCAACAGCGTGCATGGTTGGTGGATCAGCATCATCGCCGGGGTGTTGTTCGCCCTCGTGTTCCTGCAGGCGCGGTTGTACGGTCAGGTGGCGCTGCAGGGTTTTTTCATCGCCGTGGGCGCGCTGGGCTGGTGGCAGTGGCTGCGCGGTGACCGCGGCGCGCCGCTGCGCATCACCCGCCTGAAGGTCGCTGCATGGCCGTGGCTGGCGTTGCTGGTGGTGGTGGGCACGTGGGGCTACGGCGCGATGCTGGTGCGCCATACAGACGGCCACGCGCCCTACGTGGACGCGGCGATCCTGCTGCTGAGCATGGTCGGTCAGTTGCTGATGATGCGGCGCAAGCTGGAGTGCTGGTGGGTGTGGCTGCTGGTGAACACCCTGGCGGTTCCGCTGTACTACAGCGGTGGCCTGCAGCTGACTGCGCTGCTGTATGTGGGGTATTGGATCAACGCGCTGGTCGCACTGCGGCACTGGCGGCGGGCGATGTGCGTTGCGCGCTGACGCGCGTACGGTCAGAAGCGCAGGCAACGTCAACGTCAGAAGCGGTGCAGGCTCGTGGGTTGGCGGGGCGGGGTGGATTGGCGGGGGACGGCAAAAACTGCGTCCATGCGGGCCTTGTTTCGCGCCATCCATGGCGCTCAACACCCCCGCCAACCCACCCCGCCCCACCTTCGACAAGTCCATGGTGGCCATGGACAAACATCGGGTTGGACGGGGGGAAATGAAAAGGGATCGGGGGCTCTCTCCACCCGACGGGTCAACAATGCCTGTGGTAGCGCCGAGCCATGCTCGGCGGACTGTTTCCGCCAACGGCCCGCTGCGCTCGCCGACCATGGGTCGGCGCTACCATCCCCACCTGCTGGCAGCCGCAGGAGCCCATCCCGCTCTACCCACCCACAGAAAACCCACACCCGCGGCACAGCAGGAAAAATCAGTCGCCCAGCGTCAGCAGCGAGGCGTTGCCACCGGCGGCGGTGGTGTTCACCGTCACCGTCTTTTCCGTTGCAAAGCGCAGCAGGTAGTGCGGGCCGCCCGCCTTCGGGCCGGTGCCGGACAGGCCCTGGCCACCGAACGGCTGCACACCGACCACGGCACCGATCTGGTTGCGGTTGACGTACACGTTGCCCACCTGGATGCCGGTGGTGATGCGGTCCACGGTCTCATCGATGCGCGAATGCACGCCCAGCGTCAGGCCATAGCCGGTAGCGTTGATCTGGTCGATCACCGATTGCAGCTGATCACCCTTCCAGCGGATCACGTGCAGCACGGGTCCGAAGATCTCCTTGTGCAGCTGCCCCAGGTCCTTCAGTTCATACGCGCGCGGGGCGAAGAAGCTGCCATGTGCGGCTTCGTCGGTCAGGGTTGCCGCGGCGATCAGGCGCGCTTCGGTGTCCATGCGTGCGGCATGGTCGTGCAGGATCTTCAACGCGTCCGCATCGATCACCGGGCCCACGTCGGTGGACAGCAGGCCCGGGTCGCCGATCTTCAGTTCCTTCATCGCGCCGGCCAGCATGGTCATCACCTTGTCGGCGATGTCGTCCTGCACGAACAGCACGCGCGCGGCCGAGCAACGCTGCCCTGCCGAGGTGAACGCCGAACCGATGGCATCCTTGACCAGTTGTTCCGGCAGCGCCGACGAATCCGCAATGAACGCGTTCTGGCCGCCGGTTTCGGCAATCAGCACGCCGATCGCGGCATCACGCGCGGCCATCGCGCGGTTGATCGCGCGTGCGGTATCGGTGGACCCGGTGAAGGCCACGCCGGCCACGCGCGGATCGGCGGTCAGTGCCGCACCCACGGTGGCGCCATCACCGGGCAGGAACTGCAGCACGCCTTCCGGCACGCCCGCGTCCAGCATCAGCTTCACCGCGTAGTAGCCGATCAGGTTGGTCTGCTCAGCCGGCTTGGCGATCACGCTGTTGCCCGCCGCCAACGCAGCGGCCACCTGGCCGAGGAAGATCGCTAGCGGGAAGTTCCACGGACTGATGCAGACGAACACGCCGCGGCCATGCAGCTGCAGTTCGTTCGATTCACCGGTCGGGCTGGGCAGCTTCTCGGCATGGCCGAACTGTTCGCGCGCCTGCTTGGCGTAGTAGCGCAGGAAGTCGACCGCTTCGCGCACTTCGGCCACACCATCGGGCAGGCTCTTGCCGGCTTCCTTCACGCACAGCGCCATGAACTCGGCGATGCGGGCTTCCAGCTGGTCCGCGGCATGTTCCAGGATCGCCGCGCGGCTGGCGGCCGGCGTGCGGTTCCAAGCCGGCTGCGCCGCCACTGCGTTGGTCAACGCCTTCTGCACGGTCACATCGTCGGCCGCCTGCCACTGGCCGATCACCTGGCGGTTGTCGGCCGGGTTGGTCACCGGCAGCGTCGCACCGGTCAGCGTCGCACCCGGCACCAGCGGGGTGGCGTGCCATGCCTTGACGGCGCCGTTGAGTTGCTCGGCAAGGTCGCGCAGCGCGTTGTCGTTGGCCAGATTGATGCCCATGGAATTGTTCCTGTCGTGGTTCTGGCTGCGCAGCAGGTCAACCGGCAGCGGGATCTTGGGGTGTGGAATGGACGCGAACGAAGCCACCATCTCCACCGGGTCGCGTACCAGCTCGGCGATCGCGACGCGGTCATCGGTGATGCGGTTGACGAAGCTGGAATTGGCGCCGTTTTCCAACAGGCGGCGCACCAGGTACGGCAGCAGGTCTTCGTGCGAACCGACCGGCGCGTACACGCGGCACGGCAGGCCCAGACGATCGGCCGGCACCACTTCGGCATACAGATCGTCGCCCATGCCGTGCAGCTTCTGGTGCTCGTACACGCCGCCCTTGGCGAGGGTGCGGATCGCCGCGATGGTGTGCGCGTTGTGGGTCGCGAACATCGGATAGATCGCATCGGCATGGCCGAACAGGCGCTTGGCGCATGCCAGGTAGGACACGTCGGTGTTCTGCTTGCGGGTGAACACCGGGTAGCCCGGGTAGCCTTCGATCTGCGCGCGCTTGATCTCGGCATCCCAGTACGCGCCCTTGACCAGGCGAACCTGCAGACGGCGACCGTTGCGGCGGGCCATGTCGGCGAGGAAATCGATCGTGTACGGGGTGCGCTTCTGGTACGCCTGCACCACGACGCCGAAGCCATCCCAGCCGGCCAGCGAGGCGTCGGAGAACACGCGGTCGATGATGTCCAGCGACAGTTCCAGGCGGTCCGCTTCCTCGGCGTCGACGGTGCAGCCGATGCCGTAGCTTTTCGCCAGCTGCGCCAGCTCCAGCACGCCGGGCACCAGATCGTGCAGCACGCGTTCGCGCTTGGCATGTTCATAGCGCGGGTACAGCGCGGACAGCTTGATTGAAATGCCCGGGGCGTTGTTGACATCGCCATCCGGACGGCCACCGCGAGCCTTGTGGTCGCCGCCGATGGCATGGATCGCGCGGCGGTAGTCTTCCAGGTAACGCAGCGCATCCTTCATGGTCAGCGCGCCCTCGCCCAGCATGTCGAACGAGTAGCGGTAGCTGGCGTTGTCGCCCTTGTGCGAACGGTCCAGCGCTTCGCCGATGGTGCGGCCCATGACGAACTGGTGGCCCATGATCTTCATCGCCTGGCGCACCGCGAGGCGGATCACCGGCTCGCCCACGCGGCCCATCAGACGCTGGAAGGCGCCCGGGACATCGGCGCGGGTCGCATCGTTGATCTGCACCAGGCGGCCGGTCAGCATCAGGCCCCAGGTCGAGGCGTTGACCAGCACGGAATCACTGCCGCCCATGTGCTTTTTCCAGTCCGCATCGGCCAGCTTGTCGCGGATCAGCTTGTCGGCGGTGGCCTGGTCGGGAATGCGCAGCAGCGCTTCGGCCACGCACATCAGCAGCACGCCCTCCTCGCTGCCCAGGTCGTACTGGCGCATGAAGGCTTCAATGGCGCCCTGGTCCTTGGCACGCACCCGCACACGGGCGACCAGGTCGGCGGCAAGCGCCTGCACTTGGGCCTGTTCGTCGGCCGGCAGGCGGGCCTGGGCCAGCAGTTCGGTGACGTGCGCGGTTTCGTCTTTCAGCCAGGCGTCGGTGATTGCCTGGCGGAACGGGGAGGGGGAGGCCGGCAGTTCCGGCGACAGCAGCGCGTCGGCCTGCGGCACGAGGCCGGGGGCAGCGGGCGAAAGAGTGGGTGCGTTCATGCCGGTCCGGCCAGTGGAAAACTTGGCGATTTTAATCATTTTTCGCTCGCCGGATAGCCCCCTTACGGACCATTGAGGTATTCCTGATAGTCCCGCCCCGTAAAGGATTCAGCTATCTCCGCGAGTCGGAGCAAAAGTGTGCCGAAATCGGCAAATCGGCCGACGGCGTATTGCTGTGCTGCAGCATGCTAAAAACCGTGAATGGACCTTGTAAGTGTCGAGAGGGCAGGGCTACCATCCAGACGTATCCCGCGGCAACAACGCGGTTGCGACAGGATCAGGGCGCACGGTGCGCCGCAGGGGATCTGAATACGCAACGGCGCGGGCGTCCCCCCCCACGGACGTTCGATGCCCCGGCAGCCAGTTTGAAAGCTTGCTCTCCGCCAGCGATGGCGGTCACCGATGACGTCAAGGGTCTAGGCAATGAAGCAAAGCAGCGCGTGGGGCGGCAGGTGCGTTTCCGGATTGGCCGCGTTGGCGGCAGGCGCAGGTGTTCCTGCTCTCGGCTGGGCCCAGTCCGCCGATCCGAAGCCGTGGCAGTTGAACATGGGCCGGGGGGTCACCCAGACCTCGCGCCTGGCGTGGGAGTCGAACATGCTGTCGCTGATCGTGGTCACGGTCATCGGCGTGATCGTCTTCGGTGCGATGGCCTACGCCATCTTCAAGTTCCGCAAATCCAAGGGCGCGGTCGCCGCGACCTTCAGCCACAACACGAAGGCCGAGGTCATCTGGACGGTGATCCCGGTGATCATCCTGGTGGTGATGGCGTGGCCGGCGACGGCCAACCTGATCAAGATGTACGACACCCGCGATGCCGAGATGACCGTCAAGGTCACGGGCTACCAGTGGATGTGGCGCTATGAATACCTGGGCGAAGGGGTGGACTTCACCAGCCGCCTGGATCGCGAATCCGACCGCATGCGCCAGAGTGGCAAGGTGCCCACCCGCGAGAGCAACCCGCACTACCTGCTCGATGTGGACAACCGGCTGGTGCTGCCGGTGGATACCAAGGTGCGCTTCGTCATCACGTCCGACGACGTGATCCATGCCTGGTGGGTACCGGCGCTGGGCTGGAAACAGGATGCGATCCCGGGCTTCATCAACGAAGCCTGGACCAGCATCGACACCCCCGGCGTATACCGCGGCCAGTGCGCCGAACTGTGCGGCAAGGACCACGGCTTCATGCCGATCGTGGTGGAGGCCGTGTCCAAGGACGAATTCAAGCGCTGGCTGGCCCAGAAGAAGCCGGCGCCTGCCGCGGCTCCCGCTGCGCCCGCCACGCCGACGTCACCGGAGACCACGACCCCGGCGGGCGACGGCAGCGCGCCACGGCAACCGGTGACCCCGGCCGAGCCCGCTTCCGCACCGGCCCCGGCGCCCACCACCGACGCCTGACCCAACCGCCCGTGGCCGCACCGCGGCCACCGTGACAAATCGATCTGAGAGGTGTTTTGCAATGGCGCACTCGGCAGTTGGGCACGACGACCACCACGGCCCTACGCAGGGGTTCTTCGCACGTTGGTTCTTCAGCACCAACCACAAGGACATCGGCACGCTGTACCTGCTTTTCAGCTTCGTCATGTTCATCATCGGCGCGGCGATGAGCGTGGTCATCCGCACCGAACTGGCGCAACCCGGCCTGCAGTTCGTCAAGCCGGAATTCTTCAACCAGATGACCACCATGCACGCGCTGGTGATGATCTTCGGCGGGGTGATGCCGGCCTTCGTCGGCCTGGCCAACTGGATGATCCCGTTGCAGATCGGTGCACCGGACATGGCGCTGCCGCGCATGAACAACTGGTCGTTCTGGCTGTTGCCGGTGGCCTTCAGCCTGCTGCTGGTCACCCTGTTCCTGCCCGGTGGCGCACCGGCCGGTGGCTGGACGCTGTACCCGCCGCTGTCGCTGCAGGGCGGCTACAACGTGGCGTTCACCGTGTTCGCCATCCACGTAGCCGGTATCAGTTCCATCATGGGCGCGATCAACATCATCGCCACCGTGCTGAACATGCGCGCACCCGGCATCGATCTGCTGAAGATGCCGATCTTCTGCTGGGCCTGGCTGATCACCGCCTTCCTGCTGATCGCGGTGATGCCCGTGCTGGCCGGTGCGGTGACCATGCTGCTGACCGACAAGTTCTTCGGCACCAGCTTCTTCAATGCGGCCGGCGGCGGCGACCCGGTGATGTTCCAGCACATCTTCTGGTTCTTCGGTCATCCGGAGGTGTACATCATGATCCTGCCCGCCTTCGGCGTGGTCAGCGAGATCATTCCCACCTTCAGCCGCAAGCCGCTGTTCGGCTACCAGGCGATGGTCTACGCGACCGCCGCCATCGCGTTCCTGTCCTTCATCGTCTGGGCCCACCACATGTTCACCGTGGGCATGCCGTTGGGCGGTGAGATCTACTTCATGTTCGCAACCATGCTGATCTCCATTCCCACCGGGGTGAAGGTGTTCAACTGGGTCAGTACGATGTGGCGCGGTTCGTTGACCTTCGAAGCCCCGATGCTGTGGTCGGTGGCCTTCGTCATCCTGTTCACCATCGGCGGTTTCTCCGGCCTGATGCTGGCCATCGTGGCGGCCGATTTCCAGTACCACGACACCTACTTCGTGGTCGCGCATTTCCATTACGTCCTGGTCACCGGCGCGGTGTTCGGGCTGATCGCTGCGGTGTACTACTGGTGGCCGAAGTGGACCGGGCGCATGTACAGCGAAAGGTGGGCCCGCGTGCACTTCTGGTGGTCCATCATCTTCGTCAACCTGCTGTTCTTCCCGCAGCACTTCCTCGGCCTGGCCGGCATGCCACGGCGCATCCCCGATTACAGCGTGGCCTTCGCCGACTGGAACCTGATCAGTTCCATCGGTGCCTTCGGCATGTTCGTCACCCCCTTCATGATGGCGGCCATCCTGCTGTGGTCACTGCGCCATGGTGAAAAGGCCGCCGCACGCAGCTGGGAAGGCGCGCGCGGACTGGAGTGGACGGTGCCGTCACCGGCGCCGGCGCATACCTTCACCACGCCACCGGTCATCCGCCCGGGTGACCTGGCCCATGACGACATCAGTCACTGAGGTGCGTGATGAATGACACCGACACGTCCACCGCCATGGCCCTGCAGCGCGGGCGCGCACGCCGCACCGCGCTGTGGGTGGGCGCGATCGCGGTGCTGGTGTACGCCGGCTTCATCCTCAGCGGAGTGATCGGGCGATGAACACCCCGCATGACACGGCGCCCGCACCGTCCCGGCATGCCGGCCTGCCGCGCCTGATCGGCGTGGCGGTAGCCGTGTTCCTGCTGACGTTTTCGCTGGTGCCGCTGTATCGCATCGCCTGCGAAAAGGTCTTTGGCGTGCGCCTGGAACGCGGCCCGGGGGCGCAGGCCAGCCTGGGCGCGGCGGGCGGCAAGCGCACCGTGCGCGTGGAATTCGACGGCGGGGTGAACTCGCAGTTGCCGTGGGCCTTCCATCCCGAACAACTGACCATGGACGTGGTGCCCGGCGAGCTCAACGAAGCGCTGTATTTCGCCCGCAACGAAAGCAGTATCGCCATCGTCGGCAGTGCGGTGCCCTCTGTCGCACCGGCACGCGCATCGGGATATTTCAGCAAGACCGAGTGCTTCTGCTTCACCGCACAGACCCTGCAGGCCGGTGAGAAACGCGACATGCCGGTGCGCTTCATCGTCGATCCCGACCTGCCGCCGGAAATCCGCACCATCACTCTGTCCTATACCTTCTACAAGAACGACGCGCTCTCCGCGCGCCTGGCACCGGCGACCGTGCCGGCCACCGCGCACGCCGCGCCCTGAGCGCAACGAACCGGACACCGACCATGGCCCAGCTTCCCTCCGACGCCAACGTGTACTACGTCCCCACCCATAGCCGCTGGCCGTTCATAGGGTCCATCGCGATGATGGTGACCATGGTCGGCGTCGCCAGCTGGCTCAACGATGCCACGTGGGGCCGCTGGACCTTCTTCGCAGGCCTGGCGATGCTGGTGCTCACCTTGTTCTGGTGGTTCAGCGACGTGGTGCGCGAATCGCAGGCCGGCCGCTACAACGTGCAGGTGGATGGCTCGTTCCGGATGGGGATGGTGTGGTTCATCTTCTCCGAAGTCATGTTCTTCGGTGCCTTCTTCGGCGCGCTGTTCTATACCCGCGCGCTGGGCCTGCCATGGCTGGGCGGCGAGGGCGATGGGGTGATGACCAACGAATTGCTGTGGCAGGGCTACTCGGCGGGCTGGCCTACCAACGGGCCGGCGGCGATCGGTGGGCAGTTCCAGACCATTCCGGCGTGGGGCCTGCCGCTGATCAACACGCTGATCCTGCTGACCTCCGGCGTCACCCTGACCATCGCCCACCACGCACTGAAGGCCGGCCATCGCCGCCAGCTGCTGACCTGGCTGGGCATTACCGTGGTGCTGGGGCTGGTGTTCCTGACCCTGCAGGCAGAGGAGTACATCCACGCGTACACCGAGCTCAACCTCACGATGGGGTCGGGCATCTACGGCTCCACGTTCTTCATGCTGACCGGCTTCCACGGGGCGCACGTGCTGCTCGGCACGATCATGCTGGCGGTGATGTGGCTGCGCGCAGCGAAGGGGCACTTCACCCGCGACAATCATTTCGGCTTTGAAGCCGCCGCGTGGTACTGGCACTTCGTCGACGTCGTGTGGCTGATGCTGTTCCTGTTCGTCTACGTGCTTTGACCGCAGCGTCGATGCACTCAGCGGCCAACGCCGTGCGGCTGGATCCAGCCGCCCAGGATGCCGATGACCACCAGCAGGATCAGCGCCACCGATACCGCGATGCGACGGGTCAGGGCGTTGACGGTGCGCTTGGTCTGCCCCCGATCCACCAGCAGGTAGTACAGGCCCGCGCCCAGGTTCCAGACGATGACGATGAGGAACGCGATCACCAGCAGGGTCTTCAGCGAATCGTTCATGCGCAGCTCGATGGCGGGGCGGATGGCCCTATCTGACCGCGTTTCCGGTCGTTTGTCATGACGCGTCGGCACACACGGCCGCTGGGGTGGGCACTGGCGGTGGGGGCGATGGTGGTTTTCTGCCTGCTGGGTCGCTGGCAGTTGCAGCGCATGCACGAAAAGCAGCACCTGCTGGATGCGCAGGTGGACGCCTCCGCGCAGCCCCCGATGCCGCTGGACCGCGCACTGGCGGCGTCGGGTGTCGTGCACGGGGTCATCGATGACGGACGCTTCCTGCCCGGTCTGGTGCTGCTGGACAACCAGATGCGCCATGGTCGTGCCGGGGTGAAGCTGTATCGCCCGTTCCGCAGCGAGCGGGGAGCCGTGGTGCTGGTCGACCTCGGCTGGCGGCCGCTGCCTGCAGACCGCGCCCTGCCCGAGGTGCCATCGCCGCCGTCGCCGGTCGCTGTGCGTGGATTGCTGGCCCCTGCGCCAGCACCGGGACTGCCCTTGGGGCCGGTATTCAACGCGGCGGGTCCACAGCGCTGGCTGGCCAGTCGCCTGCAGACCGATGCGCTGGCACCGGTGCTGGGCCTGCCGACGCTGCCTGCGCGCGTGCTGCGGCTGGATCCGGCGCTGCCCTTCGGCGACGAGCGCGACCTCGACCTGCTGCCCAATACCCTGCCGCCGCAGCGCCATCTGGGCTACGCCGTGCAGTGGTTCGCCCTGGCGCTGACCGTGCTGCTGGTGGCGCTGGTTCTGGAATGGCGCCGCCGCCGTTTTCCCCGGTAGCGCCGAGCCATGCTCGGCGAGCGCTGCGGCGACGCCACACGCACCGGCACACCCCCTCCCGACATGAGAAAATACCGCCCATGAACGCTGCTTCGTCACCGCAGGAAACCGCGCGCGGCCACGGTCGCCGCACGTTGCTGCTGCTGTTCGCCGTGTTCTTCGGCGCCATGGCATTGGCCGGCGTGCTGCGCTTCACGGGCTGGCAGCCTGCCGCCCATAAAAACGTGGGCCAGCTGCTGCAGCCGCCGGTGGACCTGCGCGGGCAGCCACCGCAGTTGGCCAGCGGCGCCCTGTATCCGTGGAAGGGCGAGAAAAAGATCTGGCGCATCCTCGTCGCGCCGCCTGCCACCTGCGCCGAACAGTGCGTCACTTTGTCGCAGGGACTGGCCAAGGTGTGGCAGCTGTTCGGCCATAACGCCGATAATGTCGACATCCTCTGGCTGGGAACGCCGCCGGCGCCCCTCGCTGGAACCCCCGCATTGCGCGCGCTGGCTCCCTCGCCGGCACTGCGCGCTGCTTTGCCCGGTGTCGATGACCCGTCCGGCGTGCCGGTCTATGTCGTCGACCCGAACGGCTTCGTGATCCTGCGCCATGCGCCCGGCACCGACCTCGGTGGCCTGCGCAAGGACCTGTCCACGTTGCTGAAACTGAAGTGAGTCCCGTTAGATGAGTCTTTCCACGCGTCCGGCGCTGCACCGCAATTTCCACCGCCTGGCGTGGTTCGCGATGATCATGACCGCGAGCACCATCCTGTTCGGTGCCTTCGTGCGCCTGTCCGATGCCGGACTGAGCTGCCCGGACTGGCCGACCTGCTACGGCCAGGCCACGTGGCCGCAGCACGTGGAAGAAACCATCGGACACCCGGCCGCGGAGATCCGTCCGCTGGAGACGCACAAAGCCTGGCGCGAGCAGGTACATCGCTTCCTCGCCGGCGCGCTGGGCATCGAGATCCTTACCCTGGCCCTGCTGGCCACGCGTCGCCGTCGCCTCGGCAGCACGGCGGTCGTGACCGCCTGCGCACTGGTGGCGGCGGGCATACCGCTGTACATGACCGGCTGGCATGCAACGGCCAGCGTCCTGGCCCTCACCGGTGAGGTGATCCTGCTGATCGCCGCGTTCCGCTGGAGCAACAGCGACCTGGCGCGCGCGGCGGTGCTGACCCTGGCGGTGGTCATCTTCCAGGCGCTGCTCGGCATGTGGACGGTCACCTGGCTGCTCAAGCCGATCGTGGTGATGGGCCACCTGCTGGGTGGCATGCTGATGTTCGCGATGCTGGCCTGGATGGCGTGGCGCGCCACCCACCTGCCCATCACCCTGGCCGAAGCGCCGAAGCTGAAATGGCTGCTGCGCATCGGCATCGCCGTGTTGACCGCGCAGATTGCACTGGGCGGCTGGGTCAGTGCGAACTACGCCGCGCTCGCCTGCGGCGGTGGCAGCCTGTCGCTGGACAATTTCCCGCGCTGTGCCAACCAGTGGTGGCCACAGCAGAACTTCGCCGAAGGCTTCACCCTGTGGCGTGGCATCGGCGTGGATTACGAAGGCGGCATCCTCGACGGAGCATCGCGCATCGCCATCCAGATGGGCCACCGCATGTTCGCCATCGTGGTGGCGCTCTACCTGGTGTGGCTGGGCATCCGCTTGTTCCGCACGCCGAGCATGCGCGGCTGGGCCGTGGCGTTGATCGTGGCACTGGTCGCGCAGATCAGCCTGGGCATCGCCAACGTCAAGATGGCGCTGCCGTTGCCGGTGGCCGTGCTGCACAACGGCGGTGCCGTGGTGCTGTTGTTCGTGATGGTCAGCCTGCTGGCCCGACTGCGGGCACCGGACTGACGCCATGGCCAATTATCGTCAGTACTGGGACCTGACCAAGCCGAAGGTCGTCGCCCTCATCGTATTCACCGCGCTGGTCGGCATGGTGCTCGCCATCCCCGGTGTGCCCAGCTGGGAGCAGGTCCGCCTCGGTGCCCTGGGCTTCTTCGGCATCTGGTTGGCGGCGTCGGCAGCGGCGGCCATCAACCAACTGCTGGATGCCAAGATCGACGCACAGATGGCGCGTACGTCATGGCGCCCGCTGGTGGTCGGCAAGGTCAAGCCGTGGCAGGTGCTCGCCTTCGCCGGTGCGCTGATCGTGCTGTCGATGACCATCCTGGTGGTGTGGGTGAATGTCATCACCGCGATCCTCACCTTCGCCTCGCTGATCGGCTACGCGGTGATCTACACCGTGTACCTGAAGCGTGCGACCTCGCAGAACATCGTCATCGGTGGATTGGCCGGCGCGATGCCGCCGATGCTCGGCTGGGCCGCCGTGACCGGCATGCAGACCTCCGCCGACTGGTGGTACTCCGCGCTGCTGGTGCTGATCATCTTCATCTGGACGCCGCCGCATTTCTGGGCGCTGGCGATCTTCCGCCGCGAAGACTACGCCAAGGCGAAGATCCCGATGCTGCCGGTCACCCACGGCGTGGTGCACACCCGCAAGCAGATCCTGGCGTACTCGATCGTGCTCGCCCTCATCTGCGTGCTGCCGTACGTGGTTGGCATGAGCGGTCCGTTCTACCTGGGCGGCGCGATCGTGCTCAACGCCGTGTTCCTCTGGTACGCCTGGCGCATGCAGAACCCGCCGGACGAACTGTTCTCGATGAAGATGTTCAACTGGTCGGTGGTCTACCTGATGGCGCTGTTCGCGTTCCTGCTGGTGGACCACTGGATACTGCCCTGGCTGTAACGCGCTGATCCCGGCGGGGTGCGCTGACGGCCAGCGGCCGTCACTACCGGAAGCCTGTTCTGGTAGCGCCGAGCCATGCTCGGCGGAATGTGTCAGGCGTCCCTTCAGTCAATCCCGAGCGGAGCGTGTCGGTGTCCATGACGCTTTGAACTTGGTCGCCCTCCCGCCGCCTGTCGGTGAACTCCGAACGAGTTGCCTGTACTTAGCGCATCCCGTTGTGCAGCATGTAACGGAGGTCGCCGTTTGAAACACTACGCGTTCAAAAAGGCCCGACCCGCAGTAATGCTTGCCGCTTGTGTCTCAACACGGTGGTGACATGAGAACGCTGCTGCTCTACTTGCTATTGCTCGCCCTCTTCCAAAGCAGCCTTGCGCAAGCAGAAGGACCCGAGGGTTCACAGGAGGCGCTCAGCGCATGGCTGACCGAGATCACCATGAACTGGGCGACCACCGCGAACCACGATCTCACTCCTGACCTGAGGCCCGGGGGCGACCCTCTGGTAACGACAGCCATCGAAGCGCTCAACGCACCCGCTGAAGTCAAAGCCCTTCTCCGTGCGCGGATAGCTCGACAGCGCGGCGACGATGTCAGCGCCGCTGCACGCCCCATTCCTGCTGTCGCCTTGTTGTTGTCTCAACTGCCCCGGAAGGTCTTTCCTGACGAGGTACTTCGCCAGCGGCTTGCGCTGCCGCCGGCAGATGTCAGCGGTACCCCGCTCGCAAAAGCGAAACTGCTCGATACCTCATGGGCGGGAACACGCATTGGAATCAATGCGACCGGGTTGAGTCGGAGCTTTCTGCTGGATGGGACAAGCTTCATCGAACTCAATGAGGAAGACTATCGACAAAGGAATGGGCAGATCATCCAGTTCGAGGAAGCTCTCAACACCCGGGTCAATTCGTACCCGGCGGCGGCGAGCACGAGGCGTGGCGTGAACGGAGGTGGCATGGCAACGCTCATCTGGGCAACGGACGCAAAGTTCTTCAGTCTGACCTTGGTGACCGACCACGGTGACGCTATCGTGCAGGGCGCCGCGCTATTGAAGCGCATCGCCGAGGGCATTGAGGGCTAGGTCAGCGTTGGGCGTAGCAGCGCCTTGTGTTTCCAGATGCTACTGGAATGATGTTGCTCCAGCTTTGGTAGCGCCGAGCCATGCTCGGCGAAAGTGTCAGAACCTTCATGCAAACAGCCGCCGAGCATGGCTCGGCGCTACCGGGTTATCGGGCTTTTTTGGCGTAGCGCTGGGCGATGATGCTTCGGCCCTGGTAGCGCCGAGCCACGCTCGGCGGAAAGTGTCAGACCGTCCGTGCAGACAGCCGCCGAGCATGGCTCGGCGCTACCGGGTTATCGGGTTTCTCTGGCGTAGCGCTGGGCGATGATGCCGCACACGATCAACTGGATCTGGTGGTAGATCATCACCGGCAGCACGATCGCGCCGAGGCTGCCGCCGGCAAACAGCACCTTGGCGATCGGGATGCCGGTGGCTAGGCTTTTCTTCGAGCCGCAGAACACGATCGCGATCTCGTCTTCGCGACTGAATTTCAGGCGGCGCGCGATGAAGGTGATCAGCGGCATCGCGATGCCCAGGATCACCGCTGCCACCACGGCCACGGTGAACAGTGAAAGCAGCGGGGTCTTCGACCACAGGCCCTCGGTCACCGCCGCACCGAAGGCGGAATACACCACCAGCAGGATGGTGGCCTGGTCGGTGTAGCGCAGCAGCGCCCGCTGGCGTTCCACCCAGCCGGCGATCCACGGTCGCAGCAGATGGCCGGCCACGAACGGCACCAGCAACTGCAGCATGATGCCGCCAATAGCTTCCAGCGGATTGTGGATGCCGCCCTGCGTACCGGCCAGTGCGGTCAGCAGCAGGGGCGTCAGGAACACGCCAAGGATGGACGACAGCGACGCGCTGCACACGGCTGCCGGGACGTTGCCGCGCGCCATCGAAGTGAACGCGATCGACGACTGCACGGTGGAGGGCAGGGTGCACAGGAACAACACGCCCAAGTACAGCTCCGGCGTCAGCAGCCACCCGGACAGCGGATGGAACAGCAGCCCGATCAACGGGAACAGTACGAACGTGCACGCCAGGATCAGCAGGTGCAGCCGCCAGTGCAGCAGGCCGCCGATCACCGCTTCGCGCGGCAGTCGCGCGCCGTGCAGGAAGAACAGCAGGCCGATCGCTACATTGGTGACATCATCCAGGACCATCGCCGCGGCCCCGGTCATCGGCAGCAGTGAGGCCAGCAGTACGGTGCCGAGCAGGGCGAGGGTGAAGTTGTCCGGTCGCAGTCGCGACCACCAGCGTGTCATGTCGGGCAGGCTCCTTGGCGGGTGCCCACGCGATCAGATGCGCAGGCTGGCGCGGGCCTTGAGCAGCTCGCGCATTTCGAATTTGTCAGTATCGTCCAAGCCGTGTTGTCGCTGCTTGGCGTTAAGGTCTTCGATGCGCTGGAACAACAGCTGCTTCTCCAGCTGACCTACCGCGTCGTGCAGTTCTTCGGTCCACAGGGTTTCATCGCCCGCCATGCTCTGCGCGGCCAGCGTATGCAGCGATGCCTGCTCCTCGCGGCCGTCGAAGTGTTCCAGCAAGGCGCCGGTGCTGATGTCCGGACGCTGTTCGACCAGCGACAGCAACTCCAGCAGGAGCTCCACGCCGGGCAGGCGCAGGCCATGGAAATGGTGGCGACCGCCGAGGGACATCGCCAGCGAGGGCTGCTGCAGCAGGATCGCGATCGCGGCGCGCACCAGGCTGCGTTTGGCCACCGGGGCGATCGGACGGCCAGCCAGTCGCGGCTGCGGCACCGCGCGCTGGGCCGCATTGGCACCCAGCCCCGTCACCACCGACAGCTGCTGCTTCATCAGGTCACCGAAGGCGCCATCGGGGATCTGCGCCAGCATCGGCTTGGCCCGCTCAGCCAGGCGCGCCTTGCCGTCCAGCGTGCCCAGGTTGATCTCGCGCGACAGCTCGTCGAAGAAGAACTGCGACAGCGGCGTGGCCGCCTTCAGGCGTGCATCGAAGGCCTCGGCGCCTTCCTTGCGCACGATGGTGTCCGGGTCTTCGCCGTCGGGCAGGAACAGGAAAAACGCCTGTCGGCCATCTTTCATGCGCGGCAACACCGATTCCAGCGCCTTCCAGCCCGCGCGGCGTCCAGCGGCATCGCCATCGAAGCAGAAGAACACATCCGGCGCGTTGCGGAACAGCAGCTCGGCGTGGTCCGGCGTGGTCGCCGTGCCCAGCGTCGCCACCGCTTGGGTGACGCCGAACTGGAACAGCGAGACCACGTCCATATAGCCCTCGACCACGATCAACCGCTCGATCTTCTGGTTGGCCTGGCGCACCTGCCACAACCCGTACAGCTCGCGCCCCTTGTGGAACAGCGCGGTCTCCGGCGAGTTGAGGTACTTCGGGCCATCGTCTTTTTCGAAGACACGGCCACCAAAGGCGATCACCCTGCCACGGCGGTCGAAGATCGGGAACATCACCCGGTCGCGGAACTTGTCGTAGACATGGCCGCGGTCGTTCTTGGAGAACAGACCGGCGCGGTCCAGCAGCTTCATCCGCCGCTCGTCCTTGCCCAGTGCATCGCGCAGCCCGCTGTAGCCATCCGGCGCATAACCGATCTGGAAGCGCGCGCGGTTCTCTTCGTCGACGCCACGGCCGTCCAGATAGCTGCGTGCCTTCTCGCTGTCTTCCAGATTCTTCTGGAAGAAGCGCGCGGCAGCGTCCAGGGCCGAATACAGTTCGCGCCCCTCATCCTGTTGCTGCGCGCTGCGCGGGTTCTCGTTGCGCGGCACTTCCATGCCGACCCGCTTGGCCAGTTCGTCCACCGCGTCGAGGAACTCGAGGCGGTCGTAATTCATCAGGAAGCTGATCGCCGTGCCATGCGCGCCGCAGCCGAAGCAGTGATAGAACTGCTTGGTCGGGGACACCGTGAACGAGGCCGAGCGTTCGTCATGGAACGGGCAGCGTGCCGCGTATTCCTTGCCTTGGCGCTTCAGGGGAACGCGACTGCCCACCACTTCGACGATGTCGGAGCGGGCAAGCAGGTCGTCGATGAACGCGTCGGGGATGCGGGCCATGGCCACCAGCAGGTGCACGGCCAGGGCGGCCGCGCGGGGCAGAAAGATCAGGCCCCTAGTTTACCTGTTGGCGACGGTCTCGCCCGGCTCTGGCGGTGTGATGCCGGCGGCGACGAGATGGGTACGCGCGCGCAGGCGCTCGTCGATCACCGAGGTCATCACCGCACCCACGAAGAACACCACCATCGCGTAGTAGATCCAGACCAGCGAGATCACCAGCGCGCCCATTGATCCATACGCACTGCCCGGCGCAACCTGGGCGATGTATACGCCGATGCCGTAGCGACCCAAGGCGAACAGCGCCGAGGTGATGGCGCCGCCGATGAAAGCCTGTCGCCACGCCACGCGCCGGTCGGGCAGGTAGTGGTACATGAAGGCGAAGGCCACGGTGTACAGCAACAGGGTGCTGAGGTAACCCAGTGCCGGCAGCAGCGAGGGCAGCTGCGCGAACGCCACCTGCAGCATCGTGGTGGCGGTCATGGAGACGACCAGCAGGAAACCCAGCGCCAGCACCACGCCGAAGGAGAAAACACGCTTGCGCAGCCACGCCGCCAAGCCATCCAGGCGCTCGCCACTGGTGCGGAAGATCAGGTTCAGCGCGTTCTGCAACTGCGCGAAGACCGCGGTGGCACCGATGAACAACAACAACGTGCTCCAGATGCCGGCCAGCGATCCGATGTTGGGCTGGTTGTCGGCGTTCTTCAGCACGGTCTCGGCGACCGTCGCCACGCTGCTGCCGGCCGCCGTTGCGATCTGATCAACCAGCGCCTGCTGTGCGGGCGGATACAGCGATGCGGTCAGCCACAGCAGCAGCACCAGCAGCGGGGCCATCGACAGCAAGGCATAGAACGAGACTGCGGCTGCCTGGCTCAGCACGTCGACTTCGATGAAGCGGTTGATCACCGCCATCGGGAAGCTGCGCTGCAGCCGGTCGACATATTTGCGCAGCGGCGCGGGCACAGGACTGTGCGCGGTGGCGGCGGTGGCGGCGGGGGTGTGGGTCGGATCGGACATGCGGGCTGTTTTACCAGCCGCAGGTCGAAGAAAGGGTGAAGCGTGAAGCGAAGCTAGCGCCGAGCCCTGCTCGGCGGCTTTCCCTTGAAGCGTTCTGACCCTGTCCGCCGAGCATGGCGCGCCACCACCAGGGCAGAAGTGCGCAGGCGTTTACGTCAGCCCGCGAGCTGCTGCTTGACCAGCTTGGACACCAGGCCCATGTCGGCCTGGCCGGCGAGCTTCGGCTTCAGCGCGCCCATCAGCTTGCCGATGTCGGCCGGGCTGGCAGCGCCGGTTTCGGCAACGGCCGCCTGGATCGCCGCGATGATCTCCGCTTCGCCCATCTTGGCCGGCAGGTAGCGCTCGATCACCACCATTTCCTCGCGCTCGATCTGTGCCAGATCTTCGCGGTTGGCGGCTTCGTACTGGCTGATCGAGTCCTTGCGCTGCTTGACCATCTTGTCCAGCACGGCAATGACGGCCACGTCGTCCAGTTCGATACGCTCGTCCACTTCCTTCTGCTGGACGGCAGCCTTGATCAGGCGGACCACACCCAGGGTGTGCTTGTCGCCGCTCTTCATGGCGGCCTTCATGTCGTCGTTGAGCTGCAGCTTCATGTTCATGGGGGCACCTCGTGTGTCGATGGTCGGGCAGATAGGGGCATCGGGAACGGATTCCCGGGAACGCAAAAAGCCGGCGACGCTTGCGCGTGCCGGCTTCAACCTCACCGCGACAGGCAGGACCTGTCGCCATGAGTGCGTCCGATCAGTACAGGCGCTGACGCTTGGTAACGTCGCGCGACGAACGGCGCAGCTGACGCTTTACTGCAGCAGCAGCCTTGCGCTTACGTTCCTGGGTCGGCTTTTCGTAAAACTCGCGCTTACGGGTTTCGGCCAGCACACCGGCCTTTTCGCAAGTGCGCTTGAAGCGGCGAAGAGCAAACTCAAAAGGTTCGTTCTCGCGGACTTTGACGCTGGGCATGGAATCTCCGGACACTGTGTAGAACCGGGTCTATACCCGGCGAGCCGCACATTATAGCGGCGGTTCGATAAACTGCAAGCGCCCCTGCCTGAATACGGGCCGGTTTTCTTGCATCTCAAGGGACTGCATCGCCCCTGAGGAGCACGCAGGGGGCGCATAATACACCACATGAGAGTCCTGGGTATTGAATCTTCGTGCGATGAGACCGGCGTGGCGGTGTATGACACCGACCTGACCGGCATCGAGGCCCTGCGCGCCCACGCGGTGTACAGCCAGATCGCGTTGCACGCCGAGTACGGCGGGGTGGTGCCTGAACTGGCCAGCCGTGACCATGTGCGCAAGTTGCTGCCGCTGATCCGGCAGACGCTGGACGAGGCCGGGATGGGCGTCAACGACATCGACGGGGTGGCCTACACGGCCGGCCCCGGGCTGGTCGGCGCGTTGCTGGTCGGTGCCGGCGTGGCCCGTTCGCTGGCATGGGCATTGGACGTGCCGGCGGTGGGTGTACACCATATGGAAGGCCATCTGCTGGCTCCGCTGATGGAAGACGACCCGCCGCAGGCCCCGTTCGTGGCGCTGCTGGTATCCGGTGGCCATACCCAGCTGGTGGCGGTGGACGCCATCGGCCGGTATCGCTTGCTGGGTGAGACCCTGGACGATGCCGCCGGCGAAGCCTTCGACAAGACCGCCAAGATGATGGGGCTGCCGTATCCGGGCGGTCCGCAGTTGGCCGCGCTGGCCGAACAGGGGCGTCCGGGCGCGTTCCGCTTCTCGCGGCCGATGACCGACCGGCCGGGGCTGGATTTCAGTTTTTCCGGATTGAAGACCCAGGTGCTGCTGGCATGGCGCGACAGCGACCAGACCGAGCAGACCCGTGCCGACATCGCCCGCGGCTTTGAAGACGCGGTGGTGGAAACACTGGTGATCAAATGCGGCCGCGCGCTGGAGGCGGCAGGCACCAATGTCATCGTCGTGGCCGGTGGCGTGGGGGCGAACAAACGCCTGCGCGTGCGCCTGCAGGAGATGGCGTCCAAGCTGGGCGGCCGCGCCTGTTTTCCGCGTCCGGCGCTGTGCACCGACAACGGCGCGATGATCGCCTTCGCCGGCGCGCTGCGGCTGCAGGCCGGCCAGCACACTCCGCCGCGCGTGGACGTCACTCCTCGTTGGGACATGGCGACGCTGCCGGCTGTGTAAGGAAACGCGGTTGCTGATCAGCGCATGTCGCATACGCCTTGTACAAACGTGACAAATTGAAGTTCATCGATCAACCGGTTTCCGACGCTTGGCCGTGGTGGCCCGGCAGCGCCTGAAATCATCGAATGAGCCGTCGCAGCGGGCTACCCGTTCACGCCCCGTCCCTGCACCCCACGCCCGGTCCCGTTACCATGGCCGCCTCATTCGCTGGGCATCGGGCATGGACAAGGTATTCATCGAAGGGCTGGAAATCGACGCCCTGATCGGCATTTACGATTGGGAGCGCCGTATCCGCCAGACGCTGGTGTTCGACCTGGAAATGGGCTTCGACAATCGCCGCCCGGCTGCCAGCGACAACATCGAGCACACGCTGAACTACAAGGCGGTGAGCAAGCGGCTGGAAGAGTACGTGCGTGCTTCTGACTTCGGCCTCGTGGAAACCCTGGCCGAGCGCTGTGCCGAGATCGTCCTGCAGGAGTTCGATGTGCACTGGCTGCGGCTGAAACTCAGCAAGCCCGGTGCCGTACGCGGCGCCCGTGCCGTCGGCGTGATCATCGAGCGCGAACGCGCGCGCTGACGGCCAGTAGTGCCGACCGGTAACGCCGACCGGTAGTGCCGACTTCAGTCGGCACGCAATCTCCCGGCACACACCCCCGACAACCCGAAACACAACTGAAACAGCAGGAGACACAACTGATGGTGGATGCGGTAGTAATCGTGAACTGGCTGGACAAGCTGCAGGATTCCCTGGCGCCCTACCCGGGTGCGTACCTCGGCCTGATGCTGTCGGCGCTGGTGATCGCCGCGTTCGTCGCCAACTGGGTCACCAAGCGCATCCTGCTTCGCGGCCTGCGTCGCCTGATCGCCCGCCTGCCCGGTGCCGATTCCGGCCGTGGCAGCAACGTCATGCGGGTCATCGCGCGCCTGTCCAACGTCGTGCCCAGCCAGGTCATCGCCTCCGGCATCACCTATGTACCGGACCTGCCGGCGGGCTTGGTCGCCTTCATCGTCGCCGCCTGCCAGGCATGGGCGATCCTGACCGTCTCGCTGGCGATATCGCATGGGCTCGACGCCGCCAACGATCTGTACGAGCGTCGGCCGGACGCGCGCAACAAGCCGATCAAGGGTTACCTGCAGGTGGCGAAGATCGTCATCTTCGCCATCGCCGGCCTGGCGATCGTCGCCACCCTCGCCGGTGTCGAGCTGCGCTACCTGGTGACCGGCCTGGGTGCCGCCACCGCGGTCCTCATGCTGGTCTTCCAGGACACCATCCTGTCGTTGGTCGCCAGCGTGCAGATCAGCGGCGACGGCCGGATCCGCCTGGGCGACTGGATCGAAATGCCCAGCCAGAATGCCGATGGCGATGTCATCGATATCGCCCTGCATACGGTCACCGTGCAGAACTGGGACAAGACCATCACCACCATCCCGACCAAGAAGCTGGTGACCGAGTCCTTCAAGAACTGGCGCGGCATGCAGGAGTCCGGTGGACGGCGGATCAAGCGCTCGCTGTACCTGGACCAGCACAGTGTCGGCTTCATGGCGCCGGAAGTCCGCACCCGCATCGGCCACTTCGCGCTGCTGGGCGACTACCTGAAGACCAAGGACGAGGAACTGGCGGCCTGGAATGCCGAGCTTCGCGAACGCGGCGCCGACGAGATCAACAGCCGCCGGGTCACCAACCTGGGCACGTTCCGGGCGTACGTGGACCGCTACCTGCGCAGCCACCCCGGTATCAACACGGACATGACCCTGATGGTGCGCCAGCTGGAGCCGACCACCGAGGGCCTGCCGCTGGAGCTGTACTGCTTCACCCGCAGCACGGCATGGGTGGAATATGAGGGCGTGCAGTCCGACATCTTCGACCATTTGCTGGCGGTCCTGCCGGCCTTCGGCCTGCGCGTATTCCAGTCATCCAGCGACGCCATGCTGATGACCGCCCGCGACGCTGCCCGCTGATAGGCCGGGTGCTTTAATCTGACCCCCTGGCCTTGCGGCCAACCGCACAGACCGGGTCCACATGAACGCAGAAGATGCGCACATATGGACCCGATACCGATAGAATGTCGGCACTGAAAACGTTTACATCAAGGACACCCGGTGGCTTCCGAACGTATCGAATCCCTCATTGCACAGATGACCCTGGAAGAAAAAGTGGGTCAGCTGGGCGTGTTCGCCGACATGGTTCGCCCCTTTGCACCGGATGTGAACCCGGAAGCCAACGTGAGCAACGCCGACCAGGTGCTGCAGCAGGTCCGTGAAGGCAAGGTCGGCTCGCTGTTCAACGGCGTGGGCGCCGAACTGGGCCGCCGCATCCAGCAGGTTGCGCTGGAAGAAAGCCGCCTGGGCATCCCGGTGATCCTGGCGGCCGATGTCATCCACGGCATGCGCACCGTGTTCCCGATTCCGCTGGGTGAAGCAGCCAGCTTCGAGCCCGACCTGGCCCGCCGCACCGCGCGTGCCACGGCGGTGGAAGCGACGGCCGCCGGGCTGCACTGGACCTATGCACCGGCGGTGGACATCGCCCGTGACCAGCGCTGGGGCCGTGGTGCGGAAGGCGCGGGCGAAGACGTGGTGCTGGGCTGTGCGTTTGCCGCCGCCCGCGTGCGCGGTTTCCAGGGCGATGACCTGCGTGCGGATGACGCGCTGCTTGCCACGCCGAAGCATTTCGCTGCCTACGGTGCAGTGATGGCGGGCATGGAATACAACATGGTGGACATCTCGCCGCAGACCCTGCGCGACGTGCACCTGCCGCCGTTCAAGGCCGCCTTCGATGCCGGTGCAGTCACCGTGATGTCCTCGTTCAACGACATCAACGGCGTGCCCGCCAGTGCCAATGCGGAGCTGCTGACCGACATCCTGCGCGGTGAGTGGAACTTCCCCGGCGTGGTGATCTCCGATTACACCGCCGACATGGAACTGGTGGCACACGGTTATGCCGCCGACGACCGCGACGCCACGGCCAAGGCATTCACCGCCGGGCTGGACCTGAGCATGCAGAGCGGCTTCTATGCCGAACACCTGCCGGGCCTGGTGGAAAGTGGTGAAGTGCCGATGTCGGTGCTGGACGAAGGGGTGCGTCGCATCCTGTGGCTGAAGGAAACCATCGGCCTGTTCGACAACCCGTACCGTTCGCTGGATCCGGCACGCGAAGCCGATGACGCGCACATCGTGGCCCATGACGCGCTCTCGCGTGATGCGGCGCGCCGCTCCATCGTGCTGCTGAAGAACGAACACGCCGCCTTGCCGCTGCGCAAGACCGGCCAGAAGATCGCGCTGATCGGCCCGTTCGTGCAGGACCGCGAGAACATCGAAGGCTGCTGGACGCTGTTCGGTGACAAGGAACGCTATGTCGACCTGGAAACCGGCGTGCGCGCGGCCATCGCCGACGAAGCGCAGCTGGAAGTGGTGCCGGGTTGTGACCTCGAAGCGGCCGTCAGCGGTGGCATCGAAGCAGCGGTAGCGGCTGCCCTGCGCGCCGACGTGGTGGTGCTGGCCCTGGGCGAACCGCAGCGGTACAGCGGCGAAGCACAGTCGCGCGTGGAGATCACCCTGCCGCCCGCGCAGCAGGCGCTGGCCGAAGCGGTGGCGATGACCGGCAAGCCGCTGGTGGTGCTGCTGCGCAATGGTCGCGCGCTGGCCCTGCAGGGCGCGGTGCGCAATGCGCAGGCCGTGGCCATCACGTGGTACCTGGGCACGCAGACCGGCCACGCCGTGGCCGATGTGCTGTTCGGTGACTACAACCCGTCCGCACGTCTGCCGGTGAGCTTCCCGCAGGTGTCCGGCCAGCAGCCCTATTTCTACAACCATCCGCGTACCGGCCGTCCGGAACTGCCGACCATGTCGGAGTTCAAGGCACGCTGGCGCGAGATCCCGAACGAGCCGCTGTACCCGTTCGGCCATGGCATCAGCTACACCAGCTTCGCCTACGGCGTACCGCAGCTGAGTGCAGCCCGCCTGGGCTGGGATGACACGCTGACCGTCACCACCACGCTGACCAACACCGGCAGCGTGGCCGGCGAAGAAGTGGTGCAGCTGTACGTGCATGACCGCGTTGCCAGCCGCGTGCGCCCGGTGCGTGAGCTGAAGGATTTCCGCAAGGTCATGCTGCAGCCGGGCGAGTCGGTCGAGGTGGCGTTCACCGTGCACCGTTCGCAGCTGGAGTTCACCGGCCGCGACAATGTGCTGCGTGCGGAGCCGGGGCTGTTCGACCTGTGGGTGTGTGCCTCGGCGATCAGTGGTTCACCGGTGCAGTTCGAGCTGCTCGCGGGCTGACGCGATCAACGCGCCTGCGGGCGCGTTGCACGGGTCTGCCAACACGGCGCACACGCGTCTGCGGCCCGTCATGCATGCCCGGCTCACGTTGGCCGGGCTAGGCTGGTGGTGACCGATTCTGACGGAGTCACCGATGCGCCTGACACGACGTTTCTCATTGCCGTTGCTGCTTGCCAGCCCCTTGCTGCTGGCCGCCTGCAGCCCTTCCGCCGCGCCACCCGCTGCTGACGAAGCCGCGCCGCCGCCGATGACGGGCGCAGCGCCTGCACAGCCTGATACGCCGACGCCCCCGCCGATGACGGCCGCACCCGATGACCGCACTGCGTCTGCCGTGGAGTCCGGGCCCAACGCACCGGCAGACGCCGCAGCGCAGGACGCCGGCCAGGCGCGTACCCGCATCGAGCGGGTGCTCGGGGATGCGGACAGCTATGAACGCGTATTCAAGGCGCTGCAGCAGGGCGTTGCCAGCGAAGACCGTGCCGCGGTCGCCACGCTGATGCGCTATCCCTTGCGTGTCGAAACCGCAGCCGGCAAGCGCGAAATCGCCGATGCCGCTGCGTTCCAGCACGACTACGCACAGATCATCACCAAGCCGGTCGCGCAGGCGATCGCCGCGCAGTCCTTCGACACCGTGTTCGCGAACCAGCAGGGCGTGATGATCGGCAGCGGCCAGGTCTGGTTGAACGGCACCTGCGTGGACCAGGCGTGCAGCCGCAGCGACGTGAAGGTCGTGACCATCCAGGAGTAACGCGCGTCCCGCGAGGGGCGGGGTCGGATCATCTTCGCGCTGCGAAAGGGATCCGACCCCGGTTGCTCAGCCCTTGGGGGTCAGCTTCAGCAGCTTGCCGTCCTTGCCATCTTCCAGGATCCAGACCGCACCGTCAGGTCCCTGCTCGACTTCGCGGATGCGTGCGCCCATGTCGAAGCGCTCCGCCTCACGCGCGTTCTCGCCGTCGAACGTCACGCGCACCAGCGCCTGCGACGACAGGCCGCCGATGAAGCCGCTGCCCTTCCACTGGGGGAACAGGTCGCCGCTGTAGATCATGAAGCCGGCAGGCGAAATCACCGGATTCCAGGTGATCTTCGGCGCCGCGAATTCCGGGCGCGTGCTGTGGTCCGGGATCGGCCGCCCATCGTAATGGTCGCCATTGGAGACGATCGGATACCCGTAGTTCTCGCCGCGGGTGATCAGGTTCAACTCGTCGCCGCCGGCCGGGCCCATCTCGTGCACCCACAGCTTGCCGCTGCCGTCGAAGGCGATGCCGAGCATGTTGCGGTGGCCCAGCGACCACACCTGCGCGGCGACGCCACCCTGCGAAACGAACGGATTGTCTGCCGGCACACTGCCGTCGTCGTTCAACCGGATCAGCTTGCCGAGATTGCTCTTCATGTCCTGTGCGGGATCGAACTTCTGCCGCTCGCTGGAGGTGATCCAGAGCTTGCCATCCGGGCCGAACGCAATGCGGTGGCCGTAGTGGCCGTTCCCGCTGACCTTCGCATCCTGCCGCCAGATCACCGACAGGTCCTGCAGCGTGCCGCCGCCCTTGCCATCGAGTACCAACTTGGCACGCGCCACGGCCGCACCGCGCGTATCGTTGCTGCCCTGTTCGGCGTAGCTCAGATACACCAGCTGATTACTGGCAAACGCGGGATGCAGCACGACATCGCCGAAGCCGCCTTGGCCGCCGTAGGCCACTTTCGGCCCGCCGCTGATTTCGTGCTTCTGCTTGGTGGCGATATCGAAGTGCTGCAGGCGGCCACCTTTCTCGGTCACCAGCAGGCTGCCGTCGGGCAGGAAGGCCATGGCCCACGGCTCATCGAAGCGGGCGAACTCCGTGCTGTTGAACGCGGCCTGTGTCTTCGGTGTCGCGGCGGGGGCCGGTGCATCGGGTGCCGCCGCACTGCAGGCGGTAGTGACGAACACCGGCGTCAAGCCGATGGCGAGGGTGAGAAGCAACTTACGGGTCATGGGTATCTCCAGACGGGGACGCGGATGGCCAACCCCTTCTGTATACCATCCCCGTCGTGCACACCGTGCGCGGCGCGGAAACGACGATGCGCCCACTGAGGGGCGCATCGGGGATCCATCATGTCTCAGCCGTGATCAGAGGCCGCGCTTCGGATCCTTGCCCAGTCGCGGATCGGCCAGCAATGCATCTTCCCAGCCACGCTTCACGGCATGCTGCGCCTGCAGCCATTCCAGGCGGCTCTCTCCGCGCTCGGCGGCCCAACGCGTTTCCAGCTCACGCTCAACCTCTTCGTAGGCACGGATGACATCCTGTGCCCGCGACTGATGGCCGAGGCGGTAGGCGGGCTCGTACTCATCAAACGCCGAGTTGGCATCGAAGTACGGCTCGCTCGGATAGCGCTCACGCCAGTAAGTGGAGAACGTGTCGCGCTGCACACCGTCGTCCGGCACGCGGCCGGGAATCTGATAATCGGGGCTCATTGGGTGGGCTCCGTCTTGGTCATGAGTGAGGCTCCATCATGGCGTAGCGGCGGTTAACGCTCCGGGCCCACGGCGTGAGCGCAACGTGCAGCCGACAGGTGGTGGCTTGCGCCCATGCTGCTAATGCCACCCCGCCACTGCCACCGCTTTGGCAGAGCCGACTTCATTCGGCCGCTCTTGCACCCGCTCTGGTAGAGCCGACTTCAGTCGGCTGCTCTTGCTCTCGCTCTGGTAGAGCCGACTTCAGTCGGCTGCTCTTGCTCCCGCTCTGGTAGAGCCGACTTCAGTCGGCTGCTCTTGCGCGAAATGCAGCCGACTGAAGTCG
>NZ_JACYUV010000020.1:0-17503 GCF_014841935.1 Stenotrophomonas sp. CFBP 13725
GTGACCGATGGTGCCGACGTTGACGTGCGGCTTGGTGCGCTCGAACTTACCCTTTGCCATTTCTATCTACCTTTTAGTTTCTAAAGTGGTTGGGAGGACCTGAGCTTACGCTCAGGCCTTCTTCATGACTTCGTCGGCGATGTTGGTCGGCGCCGGCTCGTAGTGATCGAATTCCATCGTGAACGTGGCGCGGCCCTGGGTCTGCGAACGCAGCGAGGTGGCGTAGCCAAACATCTCGCCCAGCGGAATCATCGCATTGATGATTTCGGCCGAACCGTCACCGGTCATGCTCGAACCCTGCAGCATGCCACGACGACGGCTGACGTCGCCCATCACGTCACCCTGGTAATCGCTCGGGGTCACGATCTCGACCTTCATGATCGGCTCCAGCAGGACCGGCTTGGCCTTGCGGAAACCTTCCTTGAACGCCATCGAGGAAGCCAGCTTGAACGCCATTTCCGAGGAGTCGACGTCATGGTACGAGCCGAACACCAGCTTGACCTTGACATCCACGACCGGGAAGCCAGCCAGCGGACCGCTGGTGATGGTTTCGCGCAGGCCCTTTTCTACCGACGGAATGAATTCCTTCGGGATCACGCCGCCGGCGATGTCATTGATGAAGAGGAAATCATCCTTGATCGCAGCGGACAGCTTCGGATCGGCACGATCGGCAGCGGTGATCGGCGACAGCTCGATCACGACGTGACCGTACTGACCCTTACCACCGGACTGCTTGGCGTGCTTGTAGTCCGACTTGACGTCGGCCAGGGTGATCGTTTCGCGGTAAGCCACCTGCGGCTTGCCGACGTTGGCTTCAACGTTGAACTCGCGCTTCATGCGGTCAACGATGATGTCCAGGTGCAGCTCACCCATGCCCGAGATGATCGTCTGGCCGGATTCCTGGTCGGTCTTGACGCGGAACGACGGATCTTCCTGGGCCAGACGGCCGAGGGCGAGACCCATCTTTTCCTGGTCGGACTTGGTCTTCGGTTCGACGGCCATCGAGATGACCGGTTCCGGGAACACCATGCGCTCCAGGATGATCGGATGCTCCTGCGAGCACAGCGTGTCACCGGTCGTGGTGTCCTTCAGACCCACGGCAGCGGCGATGTCACCGGCCAGCACTTCCTTGATCTCTTCGCGATCGTTGGAATGCATCTGCAGGATGCGGCCGATACGCTCCTTCTTGCCCTTCACCGAGTTCAGCAGCTGGTCGCCAGCATTCAGCGTGCCCGAGTAGACACGGAAGAAGGTCAGCGCGCCGACGAACGGATCGGTGATGATCTTGAAGGCCAGCGCCGAGAAGGGCGCCTTGTCATCGGACTTGCGGCTCAGTGCGACGGTTTCGTCGTCCACGTCGGTACCGGTCACGTCCGGCACGTCGATCGGCGACGGCAGCAGCTGCACCACGCCGTCCAGCATGGCCTGCACGCCCTTGTTCTTGAAGGCCGAACCGCAGTACATCGGCACGATGTCGGTGGCCAGGGTGCGCACGCGCAGGGCCTCCACGATCTCGGCCTCGGTCAGCTCTTCGCCGCCCAGGTACTTTTCCATCAGCTCTTCGCTGGCTTCAGCCGCGGCTTCGATCATGAAGACGCGGGCTTCATCAGCCTCTGCCTGCATGTCGGCCGGGATCTCCAGGTACTCGAACTTCATACCCTGGGACGCTTCATCCCAATGGATCGCCTTCATCTTGATGAGGTCGACCACGCCCTTGAAGTTTTCTTCAGCGCCGATCGGCAGCTGCATCGGCACGGCAACCGCGCCCAGCTTCGCCTTCAGCTGGCCAACGACCTTGGTGAAGTTCGCGCCGGTGCGGTCCATCTTGTTGACGAACGCAATGCGCGGCACCTTGTACCGGTTGGCCTGACGCCACACGGTTTCGGACTGCGGCTGCACGCCACCAACGGCACACAGCACGAACACCGCACCATCGAGCACGCGCAGCGAGCGCTCGACTTCGATGGTGAAGTCGACGTGTCCGGGGGTATCGATGATGTTGAAACGATGCTCCGGCAGGGACTTGTCCATGCCCTTCCAGAACGCAGTGGTGGCAGCGGACTGGATCGTGATGCCACGCTCCTGCTCCTGCTCCATCCAGTCCATGGTGGCAGCGCCGTCATGCACTTCACCGATCTTGTGGCTCTTGCCGGTGTAGAACAGGATGCGCTCGGACGTGGTGGTCTTGCCGGCATCGATGTGAGCCATGATGCCGAAGTTACGGTAACGCTCGATGGGAGTGTTGCGGGCCACGGGGAGCCTCTCGATTTCTTGGATTTCGGATGGCCGAACGCCGCCTTTCGGCGGCCTTCGGATTGGCGCGACCCTTCCGGGGTCGCGGGGCAGCACTCAGATGGTGCTGCCCTGCCTGTTTTACAAGGCCGTCAAACTCACCAGCGGTAGTGCGCGAACGCCTTGTTGGCTTCGGCCATACGGTGGGTTTCTTCGCGCTTCTTGATCGCGCCGCCACGGTTTTCCGAGGCATCCAGCAGCTCGGCCGCCAGCTTCTTCGGCATGGTGTTCTCACCACGCTTGCGCGCGGAGTCGATCAGCCAACGCATGGCCAGTGCCATCTTGCGCGACGAACGCACTTCGACCGGCACCTGGTAGGTGGCACCACCGACACGGCGGGACTTGACCTCGACCGACGGAGCGACGTTTTCCAGCGCCTTCTGCACCAGTTCCACCGTATTGGCGGCGGCGTTCTTTTCGCTGATGACGTCCATCGCGCCGTAGACGATCTTCTCGGCTACGGACTTCTTGCCGCTCAACATCACCATGTTGATGAAGCGGGCGATGGTTTCACTTCCGTGCTTGGGATCGGGCAGGACGGAACGCTGCGGAGTATTACCTTTACGCGACATGTGCTCTCTCCTTATGCCTTCGGACGCTTGGCGCCGTACTTCGAACGGGCCTGGCGACGCTTGGCGACACCGGAGGCATCGAGCGAACCGCGAACAGTGTGGTAACGCACACCCGGCAGATCCTTGACGCGACCGCCGCGGATCAGGACCACGGAGTGCTCCTGCAGGTTGTGGCCTTCACCACCGATGTAGCTGATGACCTCTTCCTGGTTGGTCAGGCGGACCTTGGCAACCTTGCGGAGGGCCGAGTTCGGCTTCTTCGGGGTGGTGGTATAGACGCGCGTGCAGACGCCACGGCGCTGCGGGCACTTCTCGAGCGCCGGCGAGGCACTCTTGTAGGTGGTAGCTTGCCGCGGCTTGCGGACCAGCTGGTTGATCGTCGCCATCAGTAGGTTCTTCTGATTGGGGCCAGTAAAAACTGACCAGAGATGCGGAAATGTTAAAGCAGGCCTGAAAACGGGCCTGCTGAGACAGACGATTGTAGCAACCTGTCAGAAACGCAGTCAAACGCGCTCCTGTCAAGCCCTCCCTGATCCAGGGAAGTTACCGGGGGGCCTCCATGTACCCCGTTCAGACTGGCAGGCGACACCCGAAGGCCTCGCCTGCCCTTTTCCGTGTCCACCCCCGAAGGGGCGGACCGTGTTTCTTACTCTTCCCCCGAAGCCTGTTCAGCTTCGACGGCGGCCACCGGAGCCGGCGCCGGAGCAGCCGGTTCTGCGGCTGCAGCGGCCGGCGTACCGGTCAGCGTCAGCAGCTCCGAATCGGTCAGGCCGGTAGCGCCGCGACGGCGGTTGGCGTGATAGGACAGGCCGGTACCGGCCGGAATCAGGCGACCGACGATGACGTTTTCCTTCAGGCCGCGCAGGTTGTCCTTGGTGCCGCGAACGGCGGCTTCGGTCAACACGCGGGTGGTTTCCTGGAAGGACGCCGCCGAGATGAACGATTCGGTTGCCAGCGAAGCCTTGGTGATGCCCAGCAGGACCGGATCGTACTGGGCCGGCAGTTCGGTACGGGCACCGAGGCGTGCATTCTCCTCGATAACGCGCTGACGTTCCACCTGTTCGCCATTCAGGAACTTGCTGTTGCCCTGGTCGGTGATCTCGACCTTGCGCAGCATCTGGCGGGTGATCACCTCGATGTGCTTGTCGTTGATCTTCACGCCCTGCAGGCGGTACACGTCCTGGATTTCCTTGACCAGGTAGGCAGCCAGCGGTTCGACACCCAGCAGACGCAGGATGTCCTGCGGGCTCGGCTCGCCGTCCACGATGGTTTCGCCCTTGGTCACGTGCTCGCCTTCGAACACGATCACCTGGCGGTACTTCGGAATCAGCTCTTCGTGTTCCGTCCCGTCAGTGTCCTTGATGATCAGACGCTGCTTGCCCTTGGTGTCCTTGCCGAAGCTGATGATGCCCGAACGCTCGGCCAGCACTGCCGGATCCTTCGGCTTGCGCGCTTCGAACAGATCGGCCACGCGCGGCAGACCACCGGTGATGTCGCGGGTCTTGGACGCTTCCTGCGGGATCTTGGCGACCACGTCGCCCACGCCGACGGCGGCGCCGTCCTGCAGGTTGACGATGGAGCGCGGCGGCAGCAGGTACTGGGCCGGCATGTCGGTGCCCGGGATCAGCAGGTCGGCGCCCTTGGCGTCGACGATGCGGATCAGCGGACGCAGATCCTTGCCCATCGAACCGCGACGCTTCGGATCGGTGATCTCGCGCGAGGCAAGGCCGGTCAGTTCGTCGGTCTTTTCGATGACGGTGATGCCATCGACAAAGTCGATGAAGCGCAGGAAACCGGCCACTTCCGAAACGATCGGGTGGTTATGCGGATCCCAGTTCGCCACGGTCTGGCCAGCCTTGACCGAGTCGCCATCCTTGGAGGCGATCATCGAGCCGTAGGGCAGCTTGTAACGCTCGCGCTCGCGGCCATGGGCATCGAGCACCGAGATTTCGCCCGAACGGGACACCGCCACCAGCGAACCGTTGGCATGCGACACCGACTTCAGGTTGTTGAACTTCACCGAACCGGTGGTCTTCACCGTGATGTTGTCCACTGCTGCCGCACGCGATGCCGCACCACCGATGTGGAACGTACGCATGGTCAGCTGGGTACCCGGCTCACCGATCGACTGCGCGGCGATGACGCCGACTGCTTCACCGATGTTGACGATGTGGCCACGCGCCAGGTCACGACCGTAGCAACGGCCGCAGACACCGAACGGCGAAGCGCACGAGATCGTCGAGCGCACCTTGATGCTCTGCACGCCGGCATCTTCCAGCTTGGCCACCCAGGCTTCGTCGAGCAGCGTGTTGCGGGTGACGATCGGATCTTCGTCGTTGCCCGGCAGGAACACGTCCTCGGCGACGACACGACCCAGCACGCGGTCCTTCAACGGCTCCACGACATCGCCGCCTTCCACGATCGGCGTCATGGTCAGGCCTTCAGTGGTACCGCAATCCACTTCGGTGATCACCACGTCCTGCGCGACGTCCACCAGACGACGGGTCAGGTAACCCGAGTTGGCGGTCTTCAGCGCGGTATCGGCCAGACCCTTACGGGCACCGTGGGTGGAGTTGAAGTACTCCTGCACGTTCAGGCCTTCACGGAAGTTCGCCTTGATGGGCGTTTCGATGATCGAGCCATCCGGACGCGCCATCAGGCCACGCATACCGGCCAGCTGGCGGATCTGCGCCTGCGAACCACGCGCACCGGAGTCGGCCATGATGTACAGCGAGTTCATCGACTTCTGGTCGATGATGTCACCGTTGGAATCGGTGACCTTCTCGGTACCGATGGTGTCCATCATCGCCTTGGCGATGCGTTCGTTGGTGCGCGACCAGATGTCGACCACCTTGTTGTAGCGCTCACCGGCGGTGACCAGGCCCGACTGGTACTGCTCCTGGATTTCCAGCACTTCGGCTTCGGCCTCGGTGAGGATGCCGCGCTTCTCGTCCGGGATCAGCATGTCGTCGATACCGATCGACACACCCGCACGGGTTGCGTAGGCAAAGCCGGTGTACATCAGCTTGTCGGCGAACACGACCGTGTCCTTCAAGCCCAGCTGACGGTAGCTGGAGTTGATCAGGCGGCTGATGTTCTTCTTGGTCAGCTCGGTGTTGGCCAGCGCGAACGGCAGGCCTTCCGGCAGGATTTCAGCCAGCAGGGCGCGACCGATCGTGGTTTCCACGATCGAGGTCTTGTTCTGCTTGTTGCCTTCCTCGTCGGTCACCACTTCGGTGATGCGGACCTTGACGCGCGCATGCAGTTCCACCACGCGGTTGTCGTAGGCACGCTTGACTTCGGCGATGTTGGCGAAGGCCATGCCCTCGCCCTTCTTGTTCACCAGCGAGCGGGTCATGTAGTACAGACCCAGCACGACGTCCTGCGACGGCACGATGATCGGCTCGCCGTTGGCCGGCGACAGGATGTTGTTGGTGGACATCATCAGCGCACGCGCTTCCAGCTGGGCTTCCAGCGAGAGCGGCACGTGGACGGCCATCTGGTCACCGTCGAAGTCGGCGTTGAACGCGGTGCAGACCAGCGGATGCAGCTGGATGGCCTTGCCTTCGATCAGCACCGGCTCGAACGCCTGGATACCCAGACGATGCAGGGTCGGCGCACGGTTCAGCATCACCGGATGTTCGCGGATGACCTCTTCCAGGATGTCCCAGACTTCGGCTTCTTCGCGCTCGACCAGCTTCTTGGCGGCCTTGATGGTGGTGGCCAGGCCACGACGCTGCAGCTTGGCGAAGACGAACGGCTTGAACAGCTCGAGCGCCATCTTCTTCGGCAGGCCGCACTGGTGCAGGCGCAGGTACGGGCCGACCACGATGACCGAACGGCCCGAGTAGTCGACGCGCTTGCCCAGCAGGTTCTGGCGGAAGCGACCCTGCTTGCCCTTGATCATGTCGGCCAGCGACTTCAGCGGGCGCTTGTTGGTGCCGGTGATGGCACGGCCACGACGGCCGTTGTCCAGCAGCGCATCGACCGATTCCTGCAGCATGCGCTTTTCATTGCGCACGATGATGTCCGGCGCGCTCAGTTCCAGCAGGCGACGCAGGCGGTTGTTGCGGTTGATGACGCGGCGGTACAGGTCGTTCAGGTCGGAGGTCGCGAAGCGGCCACCGTCCAGCGGCACCAGCGGACGCAGATCCGGCGGCAGCACCGGCAGCACGGTCATCACCATCCACTCCGGACGGTTGCCCGATTCCAGGAAGGCTTCGATCAGCTTGATGCGCTTGGTGAGGCGCTTGAGCTTGGTTTCCGAACCGGTGCTGGCGATCTCTTCGCGCAGGCGGGTCATTTCCGACTGCAGGTCGATCGTGCGCAGCAGCTCGTAGACGGCCTCGGCGCCCATGGCGGCGTCGAAGTCATCACCGTGCTCCTGACGCGCGGTCAGGTACTGCTCTTCGGTCAGCAGCTGGCGGCGCTCCAGGGCGGTCAGGCCCGGCTCGGTCACCACGTACGCTTCGAAGTAGAGCACGCGCTCGATGTCACGCAGGGTCATGTCCAGCATCAGGCCGATGCGCGACGGCAGCGACTTGAGGAACCAGATGTGCGCGACCGGCGACGCCAGGTCGATGTGGCCCATGCGCTCGCGGCGCACCTTGGCCAGGGTCACTTCGGTGCCGCACTTTTCGCAGACCACGCCACGGTGCTTCATGCGCTTGTACTTGCCGCACAGGCACTCGTAGTCCTTGACCGGTCCGAAGATGGCGGCGCAGAACAGGCCGTCACGCTCCGGCTTGAAGGTGCGGTAGTTGATCGTTTCCGGCTTCTTCACTTCGCCGAACGACCACGAACGGATCAGGTCGGGCGAAGCCAGCGCGATCTTGATCGCGTCGAAGTCCAGCGTCTGGCGCTGCTGGTTGAAGAGGTTGAGCAGGTCTTTCATGGTGTTCTCCAGAAGGAGGAATGCTGTGTCGATGGGCTGTCAGGAGCGAAGCGGCGGCGCTGCTGCCGGGGCAGCAGCGCCTGCGCGATCAGCTGTCTTCCAGTTCCATGTTGATGGCCAGCGAACGGATTTCCTTCACCAGCACGTTGAAGGATTCCGGCATGCCGGCCACCATCTCGTGCTCGCCATCGACGATGTTCTTGTACATCTGGTTGCGGCCCTGCACGTCATCGGACTTCACCGTCAGCATTTCCTGCAGGGTGTAGGCCGCGCCGTAGGCTTCCAGCGCCCAGACTTCCATTTCACCGAAGCGCTGCCCGCCGAACTGCGCCTTGCCGCCCAGCGGCTGCTGGGTGACGAGCGAGTACGGACCGGTCGAACGGGCATGCATCTTGTCGTCGACCAGGTGGTTCAGCTTCAGGTAGTGCATGTAGCCGACGGTGGTCTGGCGATCGAACGCCTCGCCGGTGCGGCCGTCATACAGCTGGGTCTGGCCGCTGGTCGGCAGGTCTGCCAGTTCCAGCATGCGCTTGATCTCCGCCTCGGTGGCACCGTCGAAGACCGGCGTTGCCATCGGCACGCCGTCGGTCAGGTTGCCGGCCAGGCGCAGCAGTTCCGCATCGCTGAACTGGGTCAGGTCGACGTGGGTGGCCACGTTGGTGCTGTCGTGGTTGTACACCTCGTCCAGGAAGATCCGCAGCTGCGACACCGCGGCCTGGGCTTCCAGCATGCCCTGGATCTTGCGACCCAGGCCCTTGGCGGCCCAGCCCAGATGCACTTCCAGGATCTGCCCGATGTTCATGCGCGACGGCACGCCCAGCGGGTTCAGCACGATGTCCACGGTTTCGCCCGACGACATGTACGGCATGTCCTCGACCGGCACCACGTTGGAGACCACACCCTTGTTGCCGTGGCGGCCTGCCATCTTGTCGCCCGGCTGGATGCGGCGCTTCACGGCCATGAAGACCTTGACCATCTTCAGCACGCCCGGGGCGAGGTCATCGCCCGCGGTGATCTTGCCGCGCTTGTCGGCGAAGCGACGCTCGAATTCCTTCTCGTGCGCCTGGATCTGCTTCTGCGCGCGCTCGATGGATTCCGAAGCGTCTTCGTCCTTCATCCGCAGCACGAACCAGTCGGCCTTCTTCAGGCCGTCCAGGTAGGCGTCGGTGATGACGTCACCCTTCTTCAGGTTGGCGCCGCCGTTGACCACCTTGCCGACGATCTGCGAACGCAGACGGGCGTAGATGGCACCTTCCAGGATGCGGTACTGGTCGTCGAAGTCCTTCTTGACGCGCTTGATCTCGGATTCTTCGATCTGGCGCGCACGCTTGTCCTTCTCGATGCCGTCGCGGGTGAAGACCTGCACGTCGATGACGGTGCCGTCCATGCCCGGCGGAACGCGCAGCGAGCTGTCCTTCACGTCCGACGCCTTCTCGCCGAAGATCGCGCGGAGCAGCTTCTCTTCCGGGGTCAGCTGGCTTTCGCCCTTCGGCGTCACCTTGCCGACCAGGATGTCACCGGCGCGTACTTCCGCACCGATGTACACCACGCCGGATTCGTCCAGGCGGTTCAGCGCCTGCTCGGACACGTTCGGGATGTCGGCGGAGATTTCCTCCGGCCCCAGCTTCGTGTCACGGGCAACGCAGGTCAGCTCTTCGATGTGGATCGTGGTGTAACGATCTTCTTCCACCACGCGCTCGGAGAGCAGGATGGAGTCTTCGAAGTTGTAGCCGTTCCACGGCATGAACGCGATCAGCATGTTCTGGCCCAGGGCCAGCTCGCCGATGTCGGTGGACGGACCGTCAGCCAGCACGTCGCCACGCGCCACCACGTCACCCACGTTCACCAGCGGACGCTGGTTGATGCAGGTGTTCTGGTTGGAGCGGGTGTACTTGACCAGGTTGTAGATGTCCACGCCGGCGTCGGTTGCACCGATGATTTCTTCTTCGACGATCTTGACCACGATGCGCGCGGCGTCGACCTGCACCACTTCACCACCACGACGGGCGTTGACGGTGACGCCGGAGTCGCGAGCCACGGCGCGTTCGATACCGGTACCCACCAGCGGCTTCTGCGCACGCAGGGTCGGCACGGCCTGGCGCTGCATGTTGGCGCCCATCAGTGCACGGTTTGCGTCATCGTGCTCCAGGAACGGAACCAGCGCGGCAGCGACCGACACGGTCTGCATCGGCGAGACGTCCATGAAGTGGACTTCCGCCGGCGGCTTCAGCAGCGATTCGCCCTGGAAGCGGCACGGTACGAACTGCTCGGTCAGCACGCTGTCGGCATTGGTCAGCGCGTTGGCCTGGGCAATGACGTACTCGTTTTCTTCGATGGCCGACAGGAACTCGACTTCGTCGAAGACCTTGCCGTCCACGACCTTGCGGTACGGGGTTTCAAGGAAACCGTACTCATTGGTGCGGGCATACACGGCCAGCGAGTTGATCAGGCCGATGTTCGGGCCTTCCGGCGTTTCGATGGTGCAGACGCGGCCGTAATGGGTCGGATGCACGTCGCGCACTTCGAAGCCGGCGCGTTCGCGGGTCAGGCCGCCCGGGCCCAGGGCCGAGACGCGACGCTTGTGCGTGACTTCCGACAGCGGGTTGTTCTGATCCATGAACTGCGACAGCTGCGAGGAGCCGAAGAATTCCTTGATCGCGGCAGCGACCGGCTTGGCGTTGATCAGCTCCTGCGGGGTCAGGCCTTCGGACTCGGCCATCGACAGGCGCTCCTTGACCGCGCGCTCGACGCGGACCAGGCCCACGCGGAACACGTTCTCGGCCATTTCGCCGACCGAACGCACGCGACGGTTGCCCAGGTGGTCGATGTCATCGACGACGCCACGGCCGTTGCGGATCTCGGTCAGGACCTTGATCACGTCCAGGATGTCGGACGACTCGCCATGCGCGGCAACCAGGCGCTTGGACTCTTCGTCATTACGCTCGCCGTAGTACTTGCGGTCGTAGAGCACGGCTTCGCCGGTGGTTTCCTTGCGGCCCACGCGACGGTTGAACTTCATCCGGCCGACCGTGGACAGGTCGTAGCGCTCGAAGGTGAAGAACAGGTTGTGGAACAGGTTCTGTGCGGCGTCCTTGGTCGGCGGCTCGCCCGGACGCATCATGCGGTAGATCTCGACCAGGGCTTCCAGCTGGGTCTTGGTCGGATCGATGCGCAGCGTGTTGGACAGGTACGGACCACGATCCAGATCGTTCACCCACAGGGTGCCCACGGCGTCCACGCCGGCCTTGCGGAAGGCCTGCAGCTGGTCGTCGCTGATCTCGTCGTTGGCCTGCGCCAGCAGTTCGCCGGTGGACGAATCGACCACATCGTGCGACAGGATGCGGCCGACGATGTAATCGTCCGGCACGGCCAGGGCGGCGATGCCCGAGGCTTCCAGCTGCTTGACGTGGCGCGCGGTGATGCGCTTGCCGGCTTCCACGATGACCTTGTCACCGTCGGCCAGGTCGAAGCCCAGGGTTTCACCACGCAGACGCTCGGGCACCAGCTCCAGCTGGACACCTTCGTCGGGATTGATGTGGAACGTGTTGATCTCGAAGAACTCGGCCAGCATTTCTTCGTTGCTGTAGCCCAGTGCGCGCAGCAGAATCGACACCGGCAGCTTGCGGCGGCGGTCGATACGGGTGGACAGCGCGTCCTTCGGGTCGAACTCGAAGTCCAGCCAGGAACCGCGGTACGGGATGATGCGGGCGCTGTACAGCAGCTTGCCCGAGCTGTGGGTCTTGCCACGATCGTGGTCGAAGAACACGCCCGGCGAGCGGTGCAGCTGCGAGACGATGACGCGCTCGGTGCCGTTGACGATGAAGGTACCGTTGTCGGTCATCAGCGGGATTTCACCCAGATAGACCTCCTGCTCCTTCACGTACTTGATGGCCTTGGTCGACGACTCACGGTCGTAGATCACCAGGCGCACGGTCACGCGCAGCGGGGCGCCGTAGCTCATGCCACGCTGGCGGCACTCGCGCTCGTCGAACACCGGATCGCCCAGCTTGTAGCCGACGTATTCCAGCGCCGCGTTGCCGCTGTAGCTGGAGATCGGGAAGACGGACTTCAGGGCGGCGTGCAGGCCGTGGTCCGTGCGCTTGGCCGGATCCACGTTTTCCTGCAGGAACTCGCGGTACGAGTCCACCTGGATGGCGAGCAGGAACGGCACTTCGAGAATCGCGCGCGACTTGGCGAAATCCTTGCGGATGCGCTTCTTCTCGGTGAACGAATAGGACGTCATGATGTCTTCCACCTTGTTGTGAGGGGCGTGCGTCCACGACCCAAAAGGAAACTTGAAATTGTCAGTTGGAAGTCGCTGGTATTGCCGGCACCAGCACGCCTTCTCTTGCTACTTCCAACTGCCAACTTGACTGCATCTGTTGACCGCCGCCGCGCTGCGCGCTGGCTGGACGGGCCTTTTGACCGCAGCCCGTGTTGGGCTTTTTTTCGCTTGTCTTGCAGCCGACTGAAGTCGGCTCTACCGCTTGTACTGCAGCCGACTGAAGTCGGCTCTACCGCTTGTCCTGCAGCCGACTGAAGTCGGCTCTACCGCGCGTGGTGAAACGACCAAAGGCCGGGGGCTTACGCCCCCAGCCTTGGCTGCATCGCCCGAAATCGATGGCGACGCAAGGGATCTGCTTACTTGACTTCGACAGTCGCGCCAGCAGCTTCCAGGTCCTTCTTGATCTTCTCGGCTTCGTCCTTCGACGCGCCATCCTTCACGACGCCGCCGGCTTCGGTCAGGTCCTTCGCTTCCTTCAGGCCCAGGCCGGTGATGGCGCGGACGGCCTTGATCACTTCGACCTTCTTGTCGCCCGGCGACTTCAGGGTCACGGTGAACTCGGTCTGCTCTTCAACAGCAGCAGCCGGGCCAGCAGCGGCAGCTGCAGCAACCGGAGCAGCGGCGGAGACGCCGAACTTCTCTTCGATGGCCTTGACCAGCTCCATCACTTCCATCAGGGACTTCGAGGCGATTGCGTCGACGATCTGTTCGTTGGTAAGGGACATGATTGATACCTTTCAATAATATTCTGGATGTAGGTTCCGTCAGGAACCACGGTAGGTCGAAACTCAGGCGGTCTCGGCGACCGGCTCGTCAGCAGCAGCGGTTTCACCGCCACCCAGCTGATCGGCCAGGGCCTTGTTGGCGCGCGCGAACATCGTGACCGGCTCGGTCAGGACGCGTGCCAGCATTGCCAGCGCCTGGTCGAGGGTCGGCAACGAGGCCAGCACATCAACGTGGCTTGCCGGGAACACTTCGCCGCCGATGGCGACAACCTTGGGCTGCAGCTTATCGTTGCCCTTGGCGAATTCCTTGATCAGGCGACCGGCTGCGCCGGGCTCCTCGAGCGAAAACGCGTACAGCAGCGGACCGACCAGCTTGTCCTGTGCACATGCGAATTCGGTGCCTTCAACGGCGCGCGAAGCCAGGGTGTTCTTGACAACTTTCAAGAAAACGCCGGTTTCACGAGCCTGCTTGCGCATCGCGGTCATCTGGGAGACCGTGGTGCCAGCATATTCGGCTGCGATCAAGGAGTGGGCCTTGGCGGCGATGTCTGCCAGCTCCGCGACTACTTCTTGCTTCTGGGACAGATTGAGAGCCATTGCACTCCTCCGATTGAACTCCGCTTACGGCTCCTGCCGTGTGCGGTCCTGGGCGGCGTCCGTCCTGGACACCGGGAACATCAGGCTGATGTTCCGGGGGGTGGGCCGTTCCAGACCTGGATCCAACCTGGGTTACCCCAGACTTGCATGACCAGAAAAAACTCCAGAAGGGCACCATCTACGCAGGGTGATCCACGAAGGATCGATTAAGCGTTCGTGACTGCTCCGGCGGCGACTCCTTGCCAAATCGAGCTTCCGTGCCCGTCGCCGGCATACCACGACCGCACCTGCGGTCTTTGACGGCTGCCACCGGCGATGGATGCCGGCGGACGCCTTCAAAAGAGACGGACAAGGAACCCGAAGGCGCCCTGCCCGCTTGAATCACTTACTTCAGGGTCAGCGTCGACTGGTCGACGGTGACGCCCGGGCCCATCGTCGAGCTGACCGACACCTTCTGCAGGTACAGGCCCTTCGAGGTGGCCGGCTTGGCCTTGATCAGGTCGAGCAGCAGCGCCTGCAGGTTCGACTTCAGCGCTTCGTCTTCGAAGCTGGCCTTGCCGATGGTGCAGTGGATGATGCCGGCCTTGTCAGTGCGATAACGCACCTGACCCGACTTTGCGTTCTTGACGGCTTCGCCCGGGTTGGCCGAGACGGTGCCGACCTTCGGGTTCGGCATCAGGCCGCGCGGGCCGAGCACGGTGCCCAGCTTACCCACGACGCGCATGGCGTCCGGGGTCGCGATCACGACGTCATAGTTCAGATCACCGGCCTGCATTTTCTCGGCCAGATCGTCCATACCGACCGCTTCCGCACCTGCGGCCAGGGCTTCGTCAGCCTTGGCACCGGCCGGAGCGAACACTGCGACGCGGACCGACTTGCCGGTACCGGCCGGCAGCACGGTGGAACCGCGCACCTGCTGGTCGGACTTCTTGGCATCCACGCCCAGGCGCACGGCCACGTCGATCGACTCGACGAACTTGGCGGTGGCGGTGGTCTTCAGGATCTTGATTGCTTCTTCGAAGCCGTACGACTTGCCGGCGACGACTGCGGCCTTGGAGGCCTTCTCACGCTTGGTCTGTGCCATCTTATTAACCCTCCACCACGATGCCGATCGAACGCGCAGAACCGGCGATCGTACGCACGGCGGCGTCCAGATCGGCGGCAGTCAGATCCGGTTCCTTCGCCTTGGCGATCTCTTCCAGCTGCTTGCGGGTGACCTTGCCGACCTTCTCGGTGTTCGGGCGCTTGGAGCCCGACGAGATGCCAGCAGCCTTCTTCAGCAGGGTGGTCGCCGGGGTGCTCTTGGTGATGAAGGTGAACGTACGGTCCGAATAGGCCGTGATGATCACCGGAACCGGCAGACCCGGCTCGAGCTTCTGCGTGGCGGCATTGAAGGCCTTGCAGAATTCCATGATGTTCAGACCACGCTGACCCAGCGCAGGACCGACCGGCGGCGAGGGATTGGCCTGACCGGCCTTTACCTGCAGCTTGATGTAACCGACAACTTTCTTTGCCATGACTATGCTCTCCGGGTGCTAGCGCCTTACGACTACAGGCTCCCCATCGGACCGGGAATCTCGCGTCCCGGCATCGCGTTTTTGAATACATGCCGAAGGCCACCTTGCGGTGGCCTTCACTTTTGCCAGGTTCCTGGCAGGAAGCCGGGCACTATACCAGTGCTTTGACGTAACGTCCACACCGGGAATCCTGAACGCCGGGCTCCGCCCGGCGCCGGGGATCAGCCGTTGGCTTTTTCGACCTGGCCGAACTCGAGCTCCACCGGGGTGGCGCGACCGAAAATCAACACCGAGACGCGCAGACGGCTCTTCTCGTAGTTGACTTCTTCCACCACACCGTTGAAGTCGTTGAACGGACCGTCGGTGACACGGACCATCTGGCCCGGCTCGAACAGCACCTTCGGACGCGGCTTCTCGATACCGTCCTGAACGCGGTTCAGGATGGCTTCGGCTTCGGAATCGGCGATCGGCAGCGGGCGATCCGCGGTGCCGCCGATGAAGCCCAGCACGCGGGAGGTATCCTTCACCAGATGCCAGCTTTCGCTGTCGATGCGCGGGATGCCGCCTTCTTCGTGGGTCTCGATCTGCACCAGCACGTAGCCGGGGAAGAACTTGCGCTCGGAACGACGCTTCTGGCCTGCGCGCATTTCGACCACTTCTTCGGTCGGAACCAGCACATCACCAAACAGCTCTTCCTTGGCGTCACGGACGATGCGATCGCGCAGAGCCTGCGCAACCGACTTCTCGAAGCCTGAATAGGCGTGAACAACGTACCAGCGCTTCATGGGTTACTCCTTACCGGCCCAGGAACCACTGGGTCAGTTTCTGAATGACGAAGTCGAATCCACCCAGCAGCAGGCTGAGGATGATCACAACCACGATAACGACCCAGGTCATCCGGATGGCTTCCTGGCGCGTCGGCCAGACCACCTTGCGCAGCTCGAAGCGTGACTCGGACAGGAAGTCGCGGGTATCGCGACCCTTTCCGGTCAGCATGAAAACGGCAATACCGCCCGCCAGGCCGACAATCACGGCAAGCGCGCGGATCTGGCCAGCCCACGCACCCAGCTGGGCGGCGCGACCGGAGTCTGCAGAGAACCAGAACCAGACGAACAGTCCTGCCAGCACCAGCAACGATGCGGCGACGTACTTGACGAGGTCTCCACCAGAGGTGGACGTATCCTTGGAGTGTTCGATCTTGCTGTTCATCCGGCTCGGGCTGCTTTAGCGGCGGACCGCTGGTTAGGAAGGCAGATGGCACGCCAGGAGGGACTCGAACCCCCAACCTGCGGTTTTGGAGACCGCTGCTCTGCCAATTGAGCTACTGGCGTACGTAGGTAAACTTTGCCTTGCCTTAGACGGCGAAGGCGGACCGAGGTTCCCGGCCCGCCAATCGCGCGACCGGCAGTCTTGCACAAACTGCCGGAACTGCGGGATTACTTGACGATCTTCGACACCACGCCGGCGCCGACGGTACGGCCGCCTTCGCGGATCGCGAAACGCAGGCCTTCGTCCATTGCCACCGGGTTGATCAGGGTGACAACCATCTTCACGTTGTCGCCCGGCATCACCATCTCGACACCTTCCGGCAGCTTGGCAGCACCGGTGATGTCCGTGGTACGGAAGTAGAACTGCGGACGGTAGCCGTTGAAGAACGGGGTGTGACGGCCGCCCTCATCCTTCGACAGCACGTACACTTCGCCTTCGAACTCGGTGTGCGGCTTGATCGAACCCGGCTTGCAGAGGACCTGGCCACGCTCGACGTCGTCACGCTTGGTGCCGCGCAGCAGCAGACCGGCGTTGTCGCCTGCCTGACCCTGGTCGAGCAGCTTGCGGAACATTTCCACGCCGGTCACGGTGGTCTTGACGGTGTCGCGGATACCGACGATTTCGATTTCTTCGCCGACCTTGATCACGCCGCGCTCGATACGACCGGTCACCACGGTGCCGCGGCCCGAGATCGAGAACACGTCTTCCACCGGCATCAGGAACGGCTTGTCGACAGCGCGCTCCGGCATCGGGATCCAGGTGTCCAGCGCCTCGACCAGCTTGATGACAGCCGGCACACCGATGTCGCTCTGGTCGCCTTCCAGCGCCAGACGCGCCGAACCGGCGATGATCGGGGTGTCGTCGCCCGGGAAGTCGTACTTGCTCAGCAGCTCGCGCACTTCCATTTCCACCAGCTCAAGCAGCTCGGCGTCATCGACCATGTCTGCCTTGTTCAGGAAGACGACGATGTACGGCACGCCGACCTGACGCGACAGCAGGATGTGCTCGCGGGTCTGCGGCATCGGGCCGTCAGCGGCGGAACAGACCAGGATCGCGCCGTCCATCTGCGCTGCACCGGTGATCATGTTCTTGACGTAGTCAGCATGTCCCGGGCAATCGACGTGGGCGTAGTGACGCTCGGTGGATTCGTATTCGACGTGTGCGGTCGAGATCGTGATGCCACGTGCCTTCTCTTCCGGCGCGGCGTCGATCGAGGAGTAATCCTTGAACTCGCCACCGAAGCGCTCGGCACCGATCTTGGTCAGTGCAGCGGTCAGCGTGGTCTTGCCGTGATCGACGTGACCGATGGTGCCGACGTTGACGTGCGGCTTGGTGCGCTCGAACTTACCCTT
>NZ_JACYUV010000021.1:0-7811 GCF_014841935.1 Stenotrophomonas sp. CFBP 13725
GCCGACTTCAGTCGGCTGCTCTTGGCCATGCGCCCCGACCGACCTCGCGGCCCCCGACGCACGCCGCGATGCATGATGCCCAGGTAGAGCCGACTTCAGTCGGCTGCTCTTGGCGATGCGCCCCGACCGACCTCGCGGCCGCCGACACAGGCCGCGCTGCGCGCTCGCCGAGCACGGCTCGGCGCTACCGGTGTCGGCTTACCTCGACGGGATCAGGCGAACGTATCCCAGCCCATCCGCGCGATCAGCACCACCACCAGTCCCACGAACAGCTTGCGGATCAACGGCGTCCCGCCGCGCAACGCCAGCCGTGTTCCCACCACCGATCCCACGATGTTCGCCACCGCCATCGGCAGGGCGAAGATCAGCAGCACGTTACCGGTGGGGACGAAGAAAGACAGCGCGGCCACGTTGGTCGACACGTTGACCACCTTGGATGCCGCAGACGCGCGCAGGAAATCCAGCCCGAAGAAGCGCACGAACAGGAAAATCAGAAAGCTGCCAGTGCCGGGTCCGAAGAACCCGTCGTAGAAGCCGATCGCCGCGCCGATCGCCAACGCGATCCACAGTTCGCGACGCCCCACGTCACGGGGTCGGTGCAGGGCGCCGAAATCCTTCTTCCACAGCGTGTAGCCCAGCATGGCGATCAACAGCACCAGCACCAGCGGGCGCACGGCGTCCTTCGGCAACAGGCTGACCGCTGTTGCTCCCAGGAACGAAAACACGAAGGCCGTCGCCGCCGCGAACAGGACCGGGCGCCACGGGAAGCGCACATTGCGCGCATAGCGCCACGCTGCGGCGCCCGTACCAAAGGCCGAACTGAATTTGTTGGTGCCGAACAGCATCGCCGGCGTGTGCTGCGGCAGTACCGTGAACAAGCCCGGCAACTGTACCAGGCCGCCGCCACCGACGGCGGCATCGACCAGGCCGGCGATGAACGCGATGGCCACCAGCCACCAGAGCTCGGGGGGGATCAGTTCCAGCACGGGTCACAGCCTGCAGAGCGGGGCGACAGGATACGCCCACTGCCCCGTGTCCAGCAGCGCGGCCGCGGCCCGGCCGTGCAAAAATAGCGAAATGACCCAGAATGCGCCCGCCACCTGCCCCTGCGACCTCGGCCAAGCCTACAAGGACTGCTGCGGCCGCTACCACGCCGGTACGCCCGCCCCGGATGCCGCCAGCCTGATGCGTTCGCGCTACAGCGCCTATGTGTTGCAGCGGGCGGACTACCTGTTGGACAGCTGGGCAACGGATACGCGCCCGACCAGGTTGTCGGTTCAGGATGAACCCGGCCAGCGAACCCAATGGCTGGGCCTGACCGTGCACGCGCACACCCACGAGGGGGACACCGCCCAGGTGCGTTTCACCGCACGCTATCGGATCGGCGGCGGCAGCGCGGTAAAGATGACCGAGCACAGCCGCTTCCTTCGCCGCGACGGACGTTGGTTCTACCTCGACGCGATCTGATGGGCGCCACACGGCGGTCGACACCCTGACGAAACGAGCCGATGACGTCATCCTCACCCCGGCTCCCCGAAGCTTGCGGGGGTGAACAGATCGCTCGCTACCGCCCCCTCCGCCTCGTCCCGCCACGCCCTGCTGGCAGACCATTTCGCCCACGTGCGCCAACGCAGCCTCGCCCTGGCCGCGCCGCTGAGCGCCGAGGATGCGATGGTGCAGAGCATGGCCGATGCCAGCCCGACCAAGTGGCATCTTGCCCACACCACGTGGTTCTTCGAACGCTTCGTGCTCGGTACGCAGCCCGGCTACCAGCCGCTGCAGCCGGAATGGCATTTCCTGTTCAACAGTTACTACGAGACCATCGGCCCGGCGCATGCGCGGCCGCAGCGCGGCCTGCTGTCGCGGCCCAGTCTCGACCAGGTGGGCCGGTACCGCGCGCATATCGACGAGCAGGTGCTCAACCTGCTGCGCCGCGAAGTCCTGGACGACGAAACGCTGGATCATCTGCAGCTGGGGCTGCAGCACGAGCAGCAGCACCAGGAGTTGCTGCTGACCGATATCAAGCACGCGCTGTGGAGCAATCCGCTGCAGCCGGCCTATCGCGAGGACCTGGCGGTAACCACCGGCAGCCTGCAGCCGTTGCAGTGGATCGAGAGCCCAGAGCGCATTGCGTGGATCGGCGCACCGGCGTGGCCGGACAACGCTGCATTCGCGTATGACAATGAGTCGCCCCCCCATCGCGTCATCGTGCCCGCCCACGCGTTGGCCAGCCGGCCGGTCAACAACGCGGAGTTCGCTGCGTTCATTGCCGACGGTGGCTACCGTCAGGTCCAGCTCTGGATGAGCGAGGGGTGGACCTTGAACCAGGCCGAAGGCTGGCAGCATCCGCTGTACTGGGATGACGCGCTGGAGCGCGAGTACACGCTGGGCGGCTGGCGCGCACTGGATCCGAATGCCCCGGTGTGCCATATCAGTTACTACGAGGCCGACGCCTACGCGCGGTGGGCCGGTGCACGTCTGCCCACCGAGTTCGAATGGGAAGCGGCGGCGCCTGAGCAGGCAACGGACGGACACTTCGCTGACGATGACCGTCTGCATCCCAGTGCGGCCGCTTCGCCTGACGGCGGGCTGCAGCAGATGCACGGGGATGTGTGGGAATGGACCAGCAGTGCGTATGGCCCCTATCCGGGCTTCCGGACCTTCCCTGGCAGCCTGGGCGAGTACAACGGCAAGTTCATGTCCGGCCAGTGGATCCTGCGCGGCGGCTCCTGCGCCACGCCAAGGGGCCACGTCCGCGCCAGTTACCGCAACTTCTTCAATCCTTCCGCGCGCTGGCAGTTTGCCGGTGTGCGGTTGGCCCGCGACCTTCAGTGAGTAACGTTCAATGAGTACCGTACATGCGGCGCGGCAGGCGCTTACCGACCTGACCCCCAGCCGCGAGCGCGTGCTGGAGGATGCACTCCGTGGCCTGTCCAGCCAGCCACGGCGGCTGCCTTCGAAGTATTTCTACGATGCCGCCGGCTCTGCGCTGTTCGAGCAGATCACCCGCACCCCGGAGTACTACCCCACGCGCACCGAGCTTGCCCTGTTGGCCCGGTGCCTGCCGGACATCGCCCGCGCAGTCGGCGAAAAGGCGCATGTCGTGGAGCTGGGCAGCGGCAGTGGCCGCAAGACCGCGCTGCTGCTGGAGGCCTTGCGGGAACCGGTGGCCTATACCCCCATCGAAATATCCCGTGCAGCGCTGCTGTCCAGCATCGACCATCTGGCGCCTGCCTTGCCGGCGATCGAGATGCTGCCGGTCTGCGCCGACTTCACCCACCCGGTGGAGGTGCCGGAACCAGAAGAAGAGCCGCGCCGTCGGCTGATGTTTTTTCCCGGTTCCACGCTGGGCAACTTCGAGCAGGCCGAAGCCATCACCCTGCTGCGTGCCATGCACCAGACCATGGGACGCGAGGGGATGGCATTGATCGGCATCGACCTGCACAAGGACACCGCGACCGTCGAGGCCGCCTACAACGATGCCGCCGGGATCACCGCAGCGTTCACCCTGAACCTGCTGCGGCGGCTCAACCAACAGATCGGCAGCGACTTCGACCTGCAGGCCTTCCATCACCGCGCACGCTACAGCGTGCCGAACCTGCGGATTGAAACCCAGCTCGTCAGTGACCGCGAGCAGGAGGTCACCGTGGCGGGCCAGCAGTTCCACTTCGCGTCCGGCGACGCCATCCAGGTGGAATACAGCCACAAATACACCGAGGCGAGCTTCCAGCAATTGCTTGACGCGGCGGATCTGCAGATCGTCGGCCGGTGGGATTCGGTTGCACCCGAGCCGGCATTCGGCCTGCGCCTGCTGCAACGCCGCTGAGTCGGCACCGCTGCCGCTATGATGACCGGGCCATGGCGGCACGGAGGATATCCATGTTCAAGCGCTCCCTGATCCTGCTGGTCGCGGTGGCGGCAAGTCCGATGGCCTATGCCCAGCAGGTCGATCCCGCCTTCGCGACCTGCCTGTCCACCCTGCAGGGCGCTGCGCTGAAGCAGGGCATCCCGGCAGAGCGCTTCATCGCGATGATGTCGCCGGTGCAACCGGATCCGACCGTGCTTGACCTGCTTGATGCGCAACCGGAGTTCACCACGCCGATCTGGGATTACCTGGCCGCCCTGGTGGATGACCAGCGGGTGGAAGAGGGACGGGCCATGTTGGCGCAGCACGCCGCGTTGCTGCAGCGCGTGTCCGCCGAGTACGGTGTCGATCCCGCGACCATCGTGGCCGTATGGGGCGTCGAGAGCGATTACGGACGCGTGTTCGGCAAGCGGCCCCTGTTGCAGTCCCTAGCCACGTTGAGTTGCGCCGGGCGACGCCAGGCCTTCTTCCGCGGCGAACTGCTGGCGCTGCTGAAACTGATCCACCAAGGTGACCTGCAGGGTGAAGGCCTGGTGGGATCGTGGGCCGGTGCGTTCGGCCACACCCAGTTCATGCCCAGCACGTATGCGCGTATTGCAGTGGACGGGGACGGCGATGGACGTCGCGACCTGGTGGCGAGCATTCCGGACGCGCTGGCGTCCACCGCCAATTATCTCAAGCGTGCCGGTTGGCGGACCGGTGAACCCTGGGGCATGGAAGTACGCGTGCCGGCAGGATTCGCCGTCAACCAGGCCGGCCGCACCCAGCGCCGCCCCCTGTCCGAATGGAAGGCGCTTGGCGTGACCACGCTGGAGGGCGATGCCATCGCGCCTGCGGGGTTGCCCAGCGATGTGCGCGCCGCGCTGCTGCTGCCGGCGGGGATCAAGGGACCGGCAATGCTGGTGTTCCGCAACTACGATGCGATCTACAGCTACAACGCCGCCGAAAGCTATGCCCTGGCGATCGCGACCCTGGCTGACCGGCTGCGCGGCGGGGCAGGGCTGGCCACCGCGTGGCCGACCGATGACCCTGGCCTGGGCCGCCGTGAGCGCCGCCAGTTGCAGACCCTGTTGGCCGCCCGCGGCCATGACGTCGGACCGGTCGACGGCATGATCGGGACGGCCAGCCGCCGCGCCATCCAGGCCGAACAGCAACGACTGGGCTGGCCGACGCCAGACGGACGCGCCGGGCGACGGATCCTGCAGGCGCTGCAGGCCGAGCCCACCGCGGCCCCTGCGGCCACCCGCTTCACCCTTCCCTCCAACTACACCGCGCTGGCCCAGTCGCCGGCGCTGCGGAGTGCTTCCAACGTGCAGCAGATCAAAGGCGTCACCAGTGGCAAGTTCCAGGGACTCGATGCCTGGCTGGTCGAAACCCCACAGTCCACCGCGGCGATCAGCGTATTCGGTGGCCAACTGCTGTCCTTCGTCCCGAAAGGGGGACAGGACGTGATGTGGCTGTCGCCGCGCCGCGCGGAGCTGCCCACCCCCATCCGCGGCGGCAGCCCGGTGTGCTGGCCGTACTTCGGTAGGCAGGGGCAAGGCACTGACGTCCCGTCACACGGGTTCGTACGGACCCTGCCATGGGAGCTGAAGCAGGCGCGCACGCTGCCGGACGGCCGTATTGAACTCACCCTCGCACCGCCTGTGCTGGATACCTTGGCGTTGCGGTTGCAGATGGTGCTGGTGATCGGCGCGACCCTGGAGCAGACCCTGGTCACCGAGAACACCGGCAGCAGCGCGGCCAGCATCACCCAGGCCCTGCATAACTATTTCCGCGTCGGTGACGCCACGCGCGTGGACGTGGAGGGCGTGGACGGGCTGGACTATCTCGACAAGTATGAGAACTACGCCCAGCCGCGACGCCAGCAGGGCCCCTGGAACCTGCGCGACCCGCGCGATCCCGGGCGTAGCGACCGCATCTATACAGAGGCGGGGGGCCGCTACGTACTGCGTGATCCCGTCATGAAGCGCCGGATCACCCTCGAAACCCAGGGCAGCCGCGCGCTGGTGGCGTGGAACCCCGGCGCGGAGGCCGCCGCGAAGATGGCCGACGTCGGCGACGGCTGGCGTGACTATGTCTGCCTGGAAGCCGCCAACGCCGGCCCGGATGTGGTCACGGTCCCCGCCGGCGGCCGCCATGTGCTGAAGCAGACCCTGACCGTGCAGCCACTGTAGAAGGTAGAGCCGACTTCAGTCGGCTGGACCAGGACGGTAGAGCCGACTTCAGTCGGCTTCGCAACGCAGCAAGGTAGAGCCGACTTCAGTCGGCTTAGCAATAACGGTGCCGACTGAAGTCGGCACTACCCAGTCGGCTCTACCCGCCCGGGCATCAAGCCGCCCGCGGTCGCAGCACGATCAGCGTCACGCCACCGGCCACCAACCCCCAGAACGCCGACCCGATTCCCCCCAATGCCAATCCGGAAGCGGTCACCAGGAAGGTGACCAGCGCCGCCTCGCGATCCCGCTCCACGGCCAGTGCACTGGCAAGGCTGTTGCCGATGGTGCCGAACAGGGCGATCCCCGCCACGCACGCAATCAGTTCCTTGGGGAAGGCGGCGAACACCGCCGCAACCGTTGCGCCGAACAGACCCACCAGCAGGTAGAACCCGCCAGCCGCCATCGCCGCGGTGTAACGACGCGCAGGATCCTCATGCGCCTCCCGCCCCATGCAGATCGCGGCGGTGATCGCCGCCAGGTTCAGCGCGAACGCACCGAAAGGAGCAAGTGCTGCATTGACGACGCCGATCCAACCGATCATCGGCGAGATAGGTGCCTGATAGCCAGATGCGCGGATGACCGCGACACCGGGAATATTCTGGGAGGCCATGGTGACCACGAACAAGGGCAGGGCCACACTGGCCACCGCCGCCCAGCTCAGCTGCGGCGTGGTCCACACCGGCACGGCAAACTGCAGGGTCACGCCCTGCAGGTGAAGCTGTCCCTGCGCCACCGCGAAGGCAATGCCGACCGCCAGGGTAAGGATCACCGCATAGCGGGGTAGCCAGCGCCGACCGACCAGCCAGGTCGCGAACATCGCCACGCCCATACCGAACTGGGACCCCATGGAGACGAACACATCCAGCCCGAACCGCAACAGGACGCCAGCCAGCATGCCGGCCGCCAATGCCATCGGCACACGCTGCATCACCTTGGCGAATATGCCGGAGAAGCCGAGGAGCGCACCGAGGACAGCCGCGAGCAGGAAGGCACCGATCGCCTCGGCCAGACTGACGCCACCCGCACCCACCACCAGCATCGCGGCACCGGGGGTGGACCATGCAGTGACGACCGGAATCCGATAGCGCAGTGAAAGGCCGATACAGGTAACGCCCATGCCGAGGCCAAGCGCCCACATCCATGAAGCGATCTCACGCTGATCGGCACCGACGGCCTGGGCCGCCTGGAAGACGATCACCGCTGAACTGGCGAAGCCCACCAGGACGGTGATGAAGCCGGCCACTACAGCGGGCAACGAGAGATCGCGCCACCACGGGCGGCGTACGAGCGCATCCATTGTTGTGTGTTCCCTGCAAGACCCCTCCATTGATACCCGCTGTGCTGCCGTGCGCGCAACGCGCGCGCGGCAGCACAGCGCCGGCGTCAGCACCCCCGCCGACACCACGCAGCACAGCGAGTGTCATCAAATTGAAAAAAGGTGTTGACGAATCCTGCAGGATCTCTACAATTCGCTCCCTCGCTGCAACGCAACGCTTTCTTCGGAAAACAGAGCGGAAACAGCACGCCACCACCGCCGAACGATTTGATCGAACGAAGGTGTTGACGGACTCGAAAAGTCCGGCATAATAGGCGGCTCGCAACGACGAAACGCCTTCGGGTTCAACGTCGAAGCAGCAGAGTCAACAACGTCCACTTCGGTGAGACGGCCTTGAAAAAAAGGTGTTGACGAAGCGGAAAAGCCCGCTATAATGGGCGGCTCGCAACGA
>NZ_JACYUV010000022.1:0-5486 GCF_014841935.1 Stenotrophomonas sp. CFBP 13725
AACCCTGGCGATGACCTACTCTCGCATGGCTTGAGCCACACTACCATCGGCGCAGCTACGTTTCACTTCCGAGTTCGGGATGGGATCGGGTGGTTCCATAGCGCTAATTTCACCAGGGAGGCGTTTGGAGTGTCGCCGTGGGTCATCGTGTCTTTGCAGGGAGCGGGGCACGTTAGTACCCTGCTTTACAAAGAGACGCGCCTACAGCGCCTGCCTCTCGTTTGGTCTTGTGACGTAGCGTGCACTTGGATCTATCGACATGTCATGTCGGCCAAGGCAACTTGAGGTTATATGGTCAAGCCTCACGGATCATTAGTATCAGTTAGCTCAATACATTGCTGTACTTACACACCTGACCTATCAACCACATAGTCTATATGGTTCCTTCAGGGGGCTTGTGCCCCGGGAGATCTCATCTTGAGGCGCGCTTCCCGCTTAGATGCTTTCAGCGGTTATCGCTTCCGAACATAGCTACCCGGCAATGCCACTGGCGTGACAACCGGAACACCAGAGGTTCGTCCACTCCGGTCCTCTCGTACTAGGAGCAGCCCCTCTCAAATCTCCAACGCCCATGGCAGATAGGGACCGAACTGTCTCACGACGTTCTGAACCCAGCTCGCGTACCACTTTAAATGGCGAACAGCCATACCCTTGGGACCGACTACAGCCCCAGGATGTGATGAGCCGACATCGAGGTGCCAAACACCGCCGTCGATATGAACTCTTGGGCGGTATCAGCCTGTTATCCCCGGAGTACCTTTTATCCGTTGAGCGATGGCCCTTCCATACAGAACCACCGGATCACTAAGTCCTAGTTTCCTACCTGCTTGATCCGTCGATCTTGCAGTCAAGCACGCTTATGCCTTTGCACACAGTGCGCGATGTCCGACCGCGCTGAGCGTACCTTCGAGCTCCTCCGTTACTCTTTAGGAGGAGACCGCCCCAGTCAAACTACCCACCATACACGGTCCCTGATCCGGATTACGGACCTAGGTTAGAACGTCAAGCACGACAGGGTGGTATTTCAAGGTTGGCTCCACTGCAGCTAGCGCCACAGTTTCATAGCCTCCCACCTATCCTACACAGACGAACTCAACGTTCAGTGTAAAGCTATAGTAAAGGTTCACGGGGTCTTTCCGTCTTGCCACGGGAACGCTGCATCTTCACAGCGATTTCAATTTCACTGAGTCTCGGGTGGAGACAGCGCCGCTGTCGTTACGCCATTCGTGCAGGTCGGAACTTACCCGACAAGGAATTTCGCTACCTTAGGACCGTTATAGTTACGGCCGCCGTTTACTGGGGCTTCGATCAAGAGCTTCGCCTTGCGGCTGACCCCATCAATTAACCTTCCAGCACCGGGCAGGCGTCACACCCTATACGTCCACTTTCGTGTTTGCAGAGTGCTGTGTTTTTGATAAACAGTCGCAGCGGCCTGGTTACTGCGACCCTCTTCAGCTATAGCTCGCATGAGCCACCAAAAAGGGTGCACCTTCTCCCGAAGTTACGGTGCCATGTTGCCTAGTTCCTTCACCCGAGTTCTCTCAAGCGCCTGAGAATTCTCATCCTACCCACCTGTGTCGGTTTACGGTACGGTCTGCGTAAGCTGAAGCTTAGGAGCTTTTCCTGGAAGCGTGGTATCAGCGACTTCGTCTTAAAGACTCGTCTCGGTGCTCGGTCTTAAAGGATCCCGGATTTGCCAAAGATCCAAACCTACCGCCTTTCCCCAGGACAACCAACGCCTGGTACGCCTAACCTTCTCCGTCCCTCCATCGCACTTACGCGAGGTGCAGGAATATTAACCTGCTTCCCATCGACTACGACTTTCGTCCTCGCCTTAGGGGCCGACTCACCCTGCGCCGATTAACGTTGCGCAAGGAAACCTTGGGCTTTCGGCGTGCGGGTTTTTCACCCGCATTATCGTTACTCATGTCAGCATTCGCACTTCCGATACCTCCAGCGGACTTCTCAATCCACCTTCAACGGCTTACGGAACGCTCCTCTACCGCGTACAACCCTGAAGGTTGCACACCCCAAGCTTCGGTTCACTGCTTAGCCCCGTTAAATCTTCCCCGCAGACCGACTCGACCAGTGAGCTATTACGCTTTCTTTAAAGGGTGGCTGCTTCTAAGCCAACCTCCTGGCTGTCTGTGCCTTTCCACATGGTTTTCCACTTAGCAGTGAATTTGGGACCTTAGCTGTGGGTCTGGGTTGTTTCCCTTTTCACGACGGACGTTAGCACCCGCCGTGTGTCTCCCATACAGTCCGTCTCGGTATTCGGAGTTTGCAATGGTTTGGTAAGTCGCGATGACCCCCTAGCCATAACAGTGCTCTACCCCCGAGAGGATACATATGAGGCGCTACCTAAATAGCTTTCGAGGAGAACCAGCTATCTCCGGGTTCGATTAGCTTTTCACTCCTAATCACAGCTCATCCCCGTCTTTTGCAACAGACGTGGGTTCGGGCCTCCAGTACCTGTTACGGCACCTTCACCCTGGCCATGACTAGATCACCCGGTTTCGGGTCTACTGCCCGCGACTATGCGCCCTTATCAGACTCGGTTTCCCTTCGCCTCCCCTATACGGTTAAGCTTGCCACGAACAGTAAGTCGCTGACCCATTATACAAAAGGTACGCAGTCACCCCTTGCGAGGCTCCTACTGCTTGTACGCACACGGTTTCAGGATCTATTTCACTCCCCTCTCCGGGGTTCTTTTCGCCTTTCCCTCACGGTACTGGTTCACTATCGGTCGGTCAGTAGTATTTAGCCTTGGAGGATGGTCCCCCCATGTTCAGACAGGGTTTCACGTGCCCCGCCCTACTCGTCTTCACTGAAATGGCCCTTTCAGATACAGGGCTATCACCTTCTATGGCCAGTCTTTCCAGACTGTTTTCCTAGAACCAAATCAGCTTAAGGGCTAGTCCGCGTTCGCTCGTCGCTACTTACGGAATCTCGGTTGATTTCTTTTCCTCTGGTTACTTAGATATTTCAGTTCACCAGGTTCGCTTCCAGCAGCTATGTATTCACTGCAGGATACCCGCAAGCGGGTGGGTTTCCCCATTCGGACATTACCGGATCAAAGCTTGTTGCCAGCTCCCCGATACTTTTCGCAGGCTGCCACGTCCTTCATCGCCTCTGACCGCCAAGGCATCCACCGTGTGCGCTTATTCGCTTGACCATATAACCGCAAGTTGCCTTGGGTTACATATATGACCTGGGGGTACAAAGCCCAGATACGAACTATAACGACTCAATTAATAAGAAGACATTTAAGTCTTCCGCCTTAGCCTCACGACACGTCAAGATAGATATCTCAAACGCTCGCTACGTCACAAGTTTTAAAAGAACATGTACCGGCCACAGTGCCGATCCATATAAATTAGTAAGTATGCTATGTCATTCAGAGAGTGGTGGGTCTGGGTAGACTCGAACTACCGACCTCACCCTTATCAGGGGTGCGCTCTAACCACCTGAGCTACAGACCCAAATGCGTCGACTCAAACCATGGTGGAGCCTGTCGGGATCGAACCGACGACCCCCTGCTTGCAAAGCAGGTGCTCTCCCAGCTGAGCTAAGGCCCCGATAATGGGACACCTCAAACCGTTTCCGGTTTGAATCTCTGAATGCAGGTACTTTGTGAAGACGCCCGACAGGACGATGCTGTCATGCTCAAAAGGAGGTGATCCAGCCGCACCTTCCGATACGGCTACCTTGTTACGACTTCACCCCAGTCATCGGCCACACCGTGGCAAGCGCCCTCCCGAAGGTTAAGCTACCTGCTTCTGGTGCAACAAACTCCCATGGTGTGACGGGCGGTGTGTACAAGGCCCGGGAACGTATTCACCGCAGCAATGCTGATCTGCGATTACTAGCGATTCCGACTTCATGGAGTCGAGTTGCAGACTCCAATCCGGACTGAGATAGGGTTTCTGGGATTGGCTTACCGTCGCCGGCTTGCAGCCCTCTGTCCCTACCATTGTAGTACGTGTGTAGCCCTGGCCGTAAGGGCCATGATGACTTGACGTCATCCCCACCTTCCTCCGGTTTGTCACCGGCGGTCTCCTTAGAGTTCCCACCATTACGTGCTGGCAACTAAGGACAAGGGTTGCGCTCGTTGCGGGACTTAACCCAACATCTCACGACACGAGCTGACGACAGCCATGCAGCACCTGTGTTCGAGTTCCCGAAGGCACCAATCCATCTCTGGAAAGTTCTCGACATGTCAAGGCCAGGTAAGGTTCTTCGCGTTGCATCGAATTAAACCACATACTCCACCGCTTGTGCGGGCCCCCGTCAATTCCTTTGAGTTTCAGTCTTGCGACCGTACTCCCCAGGCGGCGAACTTAACGCGTTAGCTTCGATACTGCGTGCCAAATTGCACCCAACATCCAGTTCGCATCGTTTAGGGCGTGGACTACCAGGGTATCTAATCCTGTTTGCTCCCCACGCTTTCGTGCCTCAGTGTCAGTGTTGGTCCAGGTAGCTGCCTTCGCCATGGATGTTCCTCCCGATCTCTACGCATTTCACTGCTACACCGGGAATTCCGCTACCCTCTACCACACTCTAGTCATCCAGTTTCCACTGCAGTTCCCAGGTTGAGCCCAGGGCTTTCACAACAGACTTAAACAACCACCTACGCACGCTTTACGCCCAGTAATTCCGAGTAACGCTTGCACCCTTCGTATTACCGCGGCTGCTGGCACGAAGTTAGCCGGTGCTTATTCTTTGGGTACCGTCAGAACAGCTGGGTATTAGCCCGCTGCTTTTCTTTCCCAACAAAAGGGCTTTACAACCCGAAGGCCTTCTTCACCCACGCGGTATGGCTGGATCAGGCTTGCGCCCATTGTCCAATATTCCCCACTGCTGCCTCCCGTAGGAGTCTGGACCGTGTCTCAGTTCCAGTGTGGCTGATCATCCTCTCAGACCAGCTACGGATCGTCGCCTTGGTGGGCCTTTACCCCGCCAACTAGCTAATCCGACATCGGCTCATTCAATCGCGCAAGGCCCGAAGGTCCCCTGCTTTCACCCGAAGGTCGTATGCGGTATTAGCGTAAGTTTCCCTACGTTATCCCCCACGAAAAAGTAGATTCCGATGTATTCCTCACCCGTCCGCCACTCGCCACCCATAAGAGCAAGCTCTTACTGTGCTGCCGTTCGACTTGCATGTGTTAGGCCTACCGCCAGCGTTCACTCTGAGCCAGGATCAAACTCTTCACTTAAAATTACATGTCCGAAGACAAAATACTTAAAGCTACAGAAGAATGATTCCGGCAACTCAATACGTTCTTTCGAACGTGCTTTATTGCTTGATCAAACGTCTGCAAAATGGACTAGTCATCCTTCCTGCAGGGCGCCTTCACAATAATACCTGCGCATACTTTCAAAGATCAGGGGAAGTGGCCTCAGCGCCGTTCCCGTGTGCAGCGACGTTTCCGTCGTTGCGAGCCGCCCATTATAGCGGGCTTTTCCGCTTCGTCAACACCTTTTTT
>NZ_JACYUV010000023.1:0-2595 GCF_014841935.1 Stenotrophomonas sp. CFBP 13725
GGCGGCGGCCATGTGGCCCTGTGACGGCAAGCCCATCGACTGTGATGACGACCCGTTCGTAGAAGGGCGTTGAGTCGTGCGAGCAGCGTGCTGGCGTCAACCTTGCACCGGTAGCGGAAACGCCCGCTGATGTGACGAGCCGGCGGTGTCTTCATACTGATCAGCGACAGCAGAACAGCGATATGAGCCGCGCCGCGCAGCCGGAAGAGTTGTCGCCCGCGTACGTCTTCCTTGCCGCACCCAGCTGCTCCAGCTATATCAGCGGCGTGGTGCTGCCGGTGATGGGCGGCCCGCACGGCTGACCGCGACAGGCACCGTCGGCTTCCTCTCGCCGCTGAGAGGGCGCTGACGCCAACATGCCAGAGTGTGCCCCTGGTCAAACCCACCCCCTGCGCCGCGTCGCTAGCGTGAAGCTCCGGCTTCAGGGGGGTGGAGGTTTGACGCATGACCGAGATCAACATCAGCGCCGCTGCGGATGACGTAGTGGCGCTTCTGCGTTCGCAGCGTGCACGGGAGGCCGCCGCGCAGCTGCAGACGCTGCGGGAGGCGCAGACGCTCGTCGTGCAGGAAGCGCTGGAGCGCTATGTCGCGGTTCGTGCGGCGCCGGAGCTTGAGGCGCTGGGGCAAGCGGGAGGCGTTGTAGTGGCGGACAGGGCCACCGTCACGCCGATGCTGGAGCGGTTGCGCGTGGCGTCGCGACCGCCGCGGATGCCGGACGCGGACGAGACCTCTGCGTTGAGCCCAGCCCAGCAGCATGATGTGTATGGAAGCATGGTGGCGCTACGTGGCAACCCGGCGGCGCGGGAAGCCATGGACACGCAGGATCGGGTGATTCTGGGGTTGCGGAAGGAGACCCGCACCACTGTTGAAAGAGGTCAAGGTGACTACGATGATCGCATCGTGGTGCTTTGGCGGGATGTAGAGGGGCAGGGGCATGTACGGGAGTTCCTGAAGGCCGCCACTGAACCGTCAGCGCAGTACGACGGTCACGCAAAGACCAAGCCTGCCAGCCTGGGATTCGCTGACGTAATCACGCGCCCCAAGACCGAGGGAGTTGATGTCAATGCGGATAGGGTGAAGGACTTGGGTCGGCTGGCAGAAGGAACGACGGAGATGCGCGCTACAACGCATCCTCGCTCCGGCAAGCCGGATGAGTTTTCTTTGCGCCCGACGGGGGCGGCAGTCGCTGAGGGCGCTCACCGCGTCGAACGGGACACCAATGGAGACGGCTGGTTCGATGGGCGTGACATAAATGGTGTGCAGGATCTCAACAACACTTTCAAGATCCATCGTGGAAGTGCTTTGAACACCTACTCAGCGGGCTGCCAAACCATTGGCAACGGCGAGTACGACGACTTCGTAGCGGTCGTTCGGGGCACGGCTGATCAGGAACGCTGGCAGTACGTGCTGACGACTGTGATCCCGACTCCAGCTCGCACGCTGGATGATCATCGAGTTCTTCACGCTGAAGATCCCCGCGATCCACAGCATCGCGACCATGCGATGCAGCAGCAGATCAGTACTCGATTGACGGAGATGGGCGGCCGGTACGCGGAGCGGGCTGATGACTCCAGCTTGCGGCTGCTGCTAGAAGCAAAGTCGGCAGGAATGACCCGCGTCGATCAGATAGTGAGCAGTAATGCCGTCGGGGATCGCAGTGCCGGCGAAACATTGTTTCTGGTACAGGGCACGCCAGCCGATCCCGCAGCGCTTCGTGTAGGCGTAAATGCTGCGGCAGTGATCGAAACGCCGGCAGACACCAGCCTTCAACTTCTGCAGCAGCAGGCGGAAGGGCAGGCTCAGTCGTTACCGGATGTTGGCACATCATTACATCAGCACAACACGCCTGCGATGGGAGGCCACTAGACATGATCGCTGACCGTATCAGATTGAATCTCTTGGTCATCCTTGTCATTGCCAACAGCAACTGCTTGGCGACTGCTGACGATACTCGGGCACGCCCCTGCTCTGTTCCACAGCCGGTATCAGATCACGGGCTTCCACCGCTCCCGGAACCTTCGGGAAGCGCGATAAGGGGAGGATCCTACGGCACGTTGCCGCCGGAGGCGAAAGTCGTACTTGAGCAGATGGACTGCAAGATCGGCAATCCGACGAATGCGAAAGTTTTTCAGATATCCGGTCAAGACGGTAAGACCGACTTCATGGTCACTGATCGCAGTGACTCCCGCTTCCACTACTGGATACGTTCATTCGCCGGCACTGGAGGCACGACGGGATACTTGGCCCAGTTGAACGGCTGCCCGGCATGGACAGTCGGGATGCGGGCCTACATTTCCAAGGACGGTCGTGCACCCGAAGATGTCACGACGGCGATTCTTGCGCGCGGTGGCTTCCCGGACGAGAAGACGATGAAGAAGTACGTGGACCAGGGAGCGAGTGAGCTCTTTGCACAGTCCCGCAAGCTGGATCGAGTACCCGTCGTCAGATGGGTTGCAGAGGCCGATCCTGATCAAGAACTGGTCCTGGACGACCGCACGTTCGATCACGGTGGGCTGGTGCACGGCGGATTCCTGGTGTGGGCGGGTGACCATTTCGAAGTCCGACAGAAAGTGGCGGCGGCCATGTGGCCCTGTG
>NZ_JACYUV010000024.1:0-564 GCF_014841935.1 Stenotrophomonas sp. CFBP 13725
AGCAGCCGACTGAAGTCGGCTCTTATCTCTTCGAGATCTGGCACTTTAGGTGCCGAGAGCCCGGCGCGGGCGACCGTTCGGCTCTAGGTCTTCGCGATCGCTTGGTAGCAAGGATCCCCGCGCCGGTCTTCTCCCTGATCCGCCCGAACAGTTGATCGAGTTGGCGCTCGTAATGATAAGACTGGGCAAGCGGGGGGAGCTCTCGACCCTGTCAGCGTACCGGAGATTGCCATGTTTGGGATCGGGATCGACGTAAGTAAGGACCGTCTGGACGTTGCCGTGCACGAGCAGCAGTTCCGCCACTTCAGCAACAGCAAGCGTGGCTTTAAAGCATTGGTTCGCTGGCTGCAGAAGTGGCCGGCCAAGCAGGTCGTGCTTGAAGCGAGCGGGGGGTATGAGCAGGCGGCCTTGGACGCGCTTCATGAGGCCGGCCTGCCAATAGTGCGGATCAATCCAGGCAGGGCGCGTAGCTTCGCCAAAGCCACTGGGCAGCTGGCTAAAACGGACCGGATCGATGCGATGGTGCTGGCCCAGATGGCACACCTGTTGAAGCACACTCGATAT
>NZ_JACYUV010000025.1:0-271 GCF_014841935.1 Stenotrophomonas sp. CFBP 13725
GCGCCGATGGTAGTGTGGCTCAAGCCATGCGAGAGTAGGTCATCGCCAGGGTTTTATACCCCGAAAACCCCGTTGCTTACGCAACGGGGTTTTCCTTTTTTTGCAAGCCATCGATTCTTTGATGACTTACATCAACAACTTCGAGAAGAGCTTCAAGTTCCTCTCACAAGATGTTGACAAGCTTGAAAAGCCTGCCATAATAGGCGGCTCGCAACGACGAAAGGCCTCCGGGTTCAACGTCGAAGCAGCAGAGTCAACAACGTCCGCTTCG